>JAVBLS010000073.1:0-37638 GCA_031553235.1 Desulfovibrio sp. | reverse complement strand
CGGGAACAAGCTCATCAATACAGACAAGTTCCATCTTCAGTTGGCGTTGTTGCTTCTTTTTTATCATGATTATGCATAACATAGAGAAGATAAAAAGCAAAGTCCCCGTTCGCGTAAACGGGGACTTTGTCAGCAGTCTGACCCCCGTCAGGGGGTTTTTTTGTTTTTCGGCCGCTCCTGTTTCCTTTTTGCTTCCTTTTCTCCCCCTTCTCAGCCATGTAGGCCCGGCCCACCCGCACAGGCGGTTTGTCTGCCGTGTCTGCCGTGCTCCCCTCGGTCCCCACATCTAAGAAAAATACGTAACGACTCATCAGGACGATTTCATTTTGAATCCACCCATAAATATGTATTGTCGATAATTTGCAAATAATACCGAAAAGCGGCCTCATTATCACCTATGAAGAAAGCAAATTTTTCAAAATTAATTTGTTCTAAAATAGCATGATCATCTTGTATTTTTGTTCAACTTACTTTATTAGCCAACTATAGATTGATATTGAGTGCAAATTATATTGTACATTATATGTAATATAAATAATAAAATACTACATCTTACTTACATCTAATAAATCATACAATAGTATAATAAATATTTAAAAATATATTTTGCGAGAAGTAACGTTGCCGCGGCGAGGTGACGTTCGGTTACAGGCAACACCGCAACCGCCATGTTTGGAGAAGACTATGACCACGAAATACAAAATCATTTCCGGGTTTCTCTTTATGGTGCTGCTGCAGGCCGGTCTGGCCGCTTTTGGCTGGTTACGGCTGAATGACGCATCCGACGGCTTCAACTCCTACCGGCTCGAGGCTCGCGGCGCGGTCAGCGCCAATGCGGCCGATACCCTGATGCGTGAAGCCAAAGACAAGATGGGCAACTTCATGCTCAACCTGGACGCCGAGTTGGACGATCAGGCCCGCACCGCGCTGAACGGCAGTATTGATTATGTGAAGAAAGCCCGTAACATTGAGATGGATGCCACGCGTCGCACCGCCTTGGACAACCAGATTGCCCGGCTCATAGACATGTCCGGGTTGACCGGCGAGGTGGAGAAGAGGCTGCTGCGCGCCGACACCCTGACGCGGGAAAAGCTTGTGCCCGCCGGCATGCAGATCAACGACAGGCTTTCAGGCATCAACGATGCGGCCAGAGAAGCCAACAACTCCGTGGTGTTGGCATTGGTCGACGAGGCTTACAGCGCCTATGTGGAGTTTCGCGTTTCCGTGCGCGTGTACGGCGTCTCGTACAAGCCGGCGGACGCGGAAAAGGCCGTCAAGCGGTTGCAGGAATTTGCCGCCCTGCTGCCCCGGATGGATGCCGCCATCGTCAAAGACACCACCCGCCGTGCTTATGAAAACCTGGTGCAGAGCTTTGCAACCTATCAGGCAACCTTTAAGGAACTGGACGAAGCCATCCGCAATGCCTCTCAGGCCAAAAAGCAGATGAACGACACGGCCGTCGCAGTTTCCAAATTTTTTGACGAATACACGACCGGCGCGCAACAACGCATGGACGCCTTGGGCGCGGTCACGCGCGAGAGAAACGACGGGGCGCAGGCGCTCATGCTTTCCGTCGGGCTTGGCGGCCTGCTGCTTGGCCTGTTGTTCGCGGTCTGGATTATCGTCGGCGTAGTACGGGTGCTCGGTCGGGTGTCCGGTTTTGCCGGCGAGGTCTCGCGCGGCAACTTCAACGCCACGCTCAGCGTGCGTGAAGGCGGTGAAATCGGGACGATGATCCGCTCCATCCTGGAAATTCCCGCCACCTTGAACCAAATGGCCGCCGAATACGAGCGGGTGGAACAGCGTATCGAGCAGGGCCATCTCGACGTACAGGGCGACGCTTCCAAGTTTTCCGGCGGGTTCGCCTCGCTGCTTGAGGGCACCAACCACATCCTCAGACGCATGGGCATGATCTTCAACAACATTCCTTCGCCCATGATCATGCTGAACAAGGACTTGAAAGCCACCTTCCTCAACCGGTCGGCCCAGGATGTCGCCGGGACCGACTACCACGACAAAACCTGCGGCGAGATGTTTTCCCGCGAGGACTACGGCACCGATGCCTGCGGCCTGGCGGGCGCGGTCCGGAGCGGTGAAATCCGCAGCGGTGAAACCGTGGCTCATCCCAGGGGCCGGCGCATGGACATACGCTACACCGCCATTCCCATGAAGGACTCCCAAGGCAAGCCGGCTTCGGTCCTCCAGTTTATCGTAGATCTGACCCAAATCAAGGACACCGAGCGGGCCATCGTGGCCGTGGCCAAGCAGGCCCTGGAAAATGCCGATCGTGTGGCCGCCGCCTCAGAAGAGCTTTCCGCTCAGGTGGAACAGGTCAGCCGTGGGGCCGAGATGCAGCGCGACCGTGTGGAATCGACGGCCGCAGCCATGAACGAGATGAACGCCACGGTGCTTGAGGTGGCCCGGAACGCCGGCAACGCCTCGGAACAGAGCGATGAAACCCGACGTAAGGCCGATGGCGGCGCAGATCTGGTCAACAAGGTGGTCAGGTCCATCAACGACGTCAACAGCGTGGCTCTGGGCCTGCAGGACAATATGAAGGAACTGGGCCGACAGGCCGAGAGCATCGGCGGGGTGATGAACGTCATTTCCGATATTGCCGATCAGACCAACCTGCTCGCCTTGAACGCGGCCATTGAAGCGGCCCGGGCCGGCGAAGCCGGGCGCGGTTTTGCCGTGGTGGCCGACGAAGTGCGCAAGCTGGCCGAAAAGACCATGAGCGCCACCCATGAGGTGGGCACCAACATCCAGGCCATCCAGAACTCCGCGCGTACCAATATCAACGAAGTGACCAACGCGGTCAGGAACATCAACGAGGCCACGAATCTGGCCAATGCTTCGGGCCGGGCTCTGAAAGAAATCGTCGACCTGGCGGCGGCAAACTCGTCGGTCGTGGCTTCCATCGCCACGGCGGCCGAAGAGCAGAGCGCCACCTCGGAGGAGATCAACCACGCCCTCACGGATGTCAGTCGCATTGTTTCCGAAACCACCGACGGTATGACCCAGGCTTCGGCGGCCGTGCAGGATCTTTCGCAAACCGCCCAGGAATTGCGGACGATCATCGAGCGCCTGCGCAACAGCTAGAGCATTTCACTCTTGAAATGCTTGCAAGGATTTGTCGGTAAATTCTTGCCGCCAAATAGGAGTATGCGGGCTTTGCCCGCCGTTAAGCGACTATTTAAAGCGTAAACTGCTCTAAAGCATGCCCGGCGCCCCGCCTGCCGGAAGTTCCGGCGGGTGGGGGCGCTTTGCCGGAAGGAGAAGGCTGTGCTATGAGCCTTGCCGGACGTTGTCGCCGGGTGGTTGCTCCGGCTGCGACGCCCGACTTTCTTTCTGCCGTGTTCCGTATCGGGGCGGAGCGGGAAAACCATAACCAGGATGACCGCCGTGATCGTACGGGTTCTCTGCGGCGCCTTACACGGCGTGGATGCCTTCCGGGTGGAGCTGGAGGTGGATTTTTCGCGCACCGGCATGCCCGCGTTCACCATGGTAGGCTTGGCCGAGGGCGCGGTGCGCGAATCGCGCGACCGGGTTTTCGCGGCCCTGAAAAGCTGCGGCTTTTCCCTGCCTCCGGCCAGGATCACCGTGAATCTGGCTCCGGCGGACCGAAAAAAAGGCGGCAGTGCCTTTGACCTGCCTTTGGCCGTGGGTCTGCTCTGCGCGGCCGGCATTCTGCCGTCGAACTGTGCCGAAGACCGGGTGCTCTGCGGCGAACTTTCTCTTACCGGTGAACTGCGGCCCGTACATGGGGTGCTGCCCGTGGCCGTCATGGCCGCGCGGCTCGGCTGCCGAGGCCTGCTGGTGCCCGCGGCAAACGCGGCCGAAGCCGCCGTGGTGGAAGGGCTGCCCGTCTATGGCCTGGATACCCTTGGCCGGGCCGCCGCTTTTCTGGCCGAGGCCGAAGATCTTGCTCCGGCCGTGCCTCCCGAAGCTCCGGACGGCGGAACGCTCCTGGCTTTTGCCCGCGACTTCGCCGACGTCAAAGGCCAGGAGCAGGCCAAACGGGCCGTGGAAATCGCCGCCGCAGGCGGGCACAACCTGCTCTTTCTTGGGCCCCCGGGCAGCGGCAAGACCATGCTGGCCCAGCGCATGGCCACGGTCCTGCCGCCTCTGTCCTTTGGCGAAGCCCTGGAAGTTACAACAATTTACAGTGTGGCCGGGCTGTTGCCGCCGGGCCTGGGACTGATTGCCGAGCGACCTTTCCGCAGCCCCCACCACACCATTTCCGAATACGGGCTCATCGGCGGCGGAGCCTATCCCAAACCGGGCGAGATTTCTCTGGCCCACCGGGGAGTGTTGTTTCTCGACGAGATCCTCGAGTTCCGCAAGCAAACCCTCGAAGTGCTGCGCCAGCCCTTGGAAGACGGCGTGGTGCATATTGCCCGTGCGACCCAGTCGCTGCGCTACCCGGCCGAAGTCATGCTGGTGGCGGCCATGAACCCTTGCCCCTGCGGTTTTCTGGGCGACGGCAAAAAAGCCTGCACCTGCCGGCCCGATGAAGTGCGCCGCTACCGTGCCCGGCTCTCCGGGCCGCTGCTGGATCGCATCGATCTGCATGTGGAGGTTCCGGCCGTTGCTTACGAAGACCTGAGGGCCGAGCGGCCGGGCAAGTCTTCGACCGAGATGCGCCGGGCCGTGGCCGCCGCCCGGGCCGTGCAGGCCGGGCGTTACGCGGGCATGCCCTTTCGCTGTAATGCGGAGCTTTCCGGTAAAGCCCTGGATCTGCACTGCAAGCTCGACCGGCCGGCCCATGATTTTCTCGGCCGGGCGGTGGAAGGCCTGCGCCTGTCGGCCCGGGCCTACACCCGCATTCTGCGCATTGCCCGAACCATTGCCGATCTTGAAGGCGCGGCGTATCTGGCCGTGCCGCATCTGGCCGAGGCCGTGAACCACCGGGTATTGGACCGCGAGACCTGCTAGGTGGGGCAAAGTAATTTTTTAAAGCTGCCTTACCCGGTGGTCAAGAGGCCTCCCCCTGAGAGCCGCCGGCTTTTCGCTTGCCCTTGCATACAGGCCGGAGTATGGTTAGCTGAGTTACGGATGCCGGCGCGCAGTCGCCGGACCGAAGCGACACGAAACCGGGAGGTGGCGTATGGCGGCCAAAATATTAGTGGTTGACGACGAACCCCACATCCGCATGCTGTATCAGGAAGAGCTCCAGGCCGACGGCTATCGCGTAGGCACTTCCAACGGCCAGGAACCCATAATGGACGCCGTTGAGCGGGAAAAACCCGACCTCGTGGTCCTGGACATCAAGCTGGCCGACGTTTCCGGCCTGGACCTGCTCCAAATCATCCGGGCCCACACCGCGACCCTGCCGGTGATTTTGAGCACCGCCTACGACAGTTTTCAGCACGACTTGAAATCCATCGCGGCCGACGCCTATTGCGTCAAATCCGTGGATCTTTCCATCCTGAAAAACACCATCAAGGATGTGCTGAGTAAAGCGGCCTCTGCCGCAAGAGATTGATGCACACATGTTCCAACGCCTGACTACGGAAAATCTGATCACCTTCGGGCTGGCCTTTGTGCCGGCCTTTTTCGGGATCATCTGCCATGAGGTGGCCCACGGCTGGGCCGCCTATAAACAGGGCGACCCGACGGCCCGCTTTCTCGGCCGGCTGACCCTGAACCCGATCAAGCACCTGGACCCCATGGGCACCCTGGTTTTTGTCCTGACCAGCCTGACCGGCGGCTTTGTCTTCGGCTGGGCCAAGCCCGTGCCCGTCAACCCGCGCTATTTCAAAAAGCCCCGCGAAGGCATGATGACCGTGGCCGTGGCCGGACCCCTGGCTAACATTGCCGTGGCCGTGCTCTGCGCCCTGCTTTTCCGGGCCGTCACCCTGCTGCCCGTGAGCGAGACCTCGCAGCTTGTGGCCACTTCGTGCGTCTACGGCGTGGTGATCAACTGCGGCCTGGCCTGGTTCAACCTGCTGCCCGTGCCGCCCCTGGACGGCAGCCACCTGCTGGCCGGTCTGCTGCCCAGAGATCTGGCCATAAAGTACGAAAGCCTGGCCCGCTATGGCCTGCTGATCGTCCTGATCCTGCTGTTCACCGGCGTGGTGGGCATGGTGCTCGGGCCGCTGCGGCGTTCCTCGGTCCAACTCATCGGCCTGCTGGCCGGGCCGTATTTCCCGTTCTGACCCTCAACCTCACCCCGGGGAGTATAGATGTCACAGACCCAACAGACGGCCCAGCGTCGGGCCGTTTCCGGCATGCGGCCCACAGGAGCCCTGCACATCGGGCATTATTTCGGTGTTCTCAAAAACTGGGTGGAGATGCAGAAAACCATGGAGACCTTTTTCTTCGTGGCCGACTGGCACGCCCTGACCAGCGAATACGAGAACCCGCTGAAGATTCGCGAATTCGTGCCCGAGATGGTCAAAGACTGGCTGGTGGCCGGCCTTGATCCGGAAAAGTGCGTGATCTTCCAGCAGTCGGCGATCAAAGAAACCGCCGAACTGCATCTGGTCCTCTCCATGGTCACCCCGGTCTCCTGGTTGGAACGTTGTCCCACCTACAAGGAACAACAACAGCAAATTACCGATAAGGATCTGTCAACTTACGGATTCCTTGGCTACCCGGTGCTTATGACCTCGGATATCGTCATGTACAAGCCCCGCTGGGTGCCCGTGGGCCAGGATCAGGTGCCGCACCTGGAGCTTTCCCGCGAGATCGTCCGGCGCTTCAACCACCTCTACGGCGATTTTTTCCCCGAGCCGGAGGCCCACCTCACGCCCACGCCCAAGCTCCCCGGCCTGGACGGGCGCAAGATGTCCAAGAGTTACAACAATACCATTCAGTTGCGCGAGGGCATGGACGCCATCACGCCCAAAATCAAGGGCATGCTCACCGACCGGGCCCGCTTGCGCCGTGCCGACCCGGGCGACCCGGAACGCTGCAACCTCTTCCCCTACCACGTGCTCATGACCGACGAAGACGTCCAGGCGGAAATCCGCACCGGCTGCACCTCCGCCGCTCTGGGTTGCGTGGACTGTAAAAATATTCTGCTCAAGAGCCTGGAACGCTTCCTGGCGCCGCTGCAGGAGCGCCGCGCCCTGCTCGACGCCAACCCCGGCCGGGTGCGCGAAGTGCTCGAAGCCGGCAATGAAAAAGCCCGCGCCGTGGCCTGTGCAACCATGGCCGGCGTGCGGGAAAAGATCGGTTTCTAAGGGAGAGAACGGGTGGGTGCGGGGGAGGCCCCTTTTTTGAAAAAAAGAGGCCTCCCCCGCACCCCCTCGCCCTCGACCAAAAAACTTTGATTTTTTCGGCCGGCGGCAACGCTTTTGCGCAGGCCGACCACATCCCATGGCAGGCGCAAGGAGGCCGACCGCCAATGACTTGTCCCTCTCCTACCTCCGATTCTACAGAAGCCTTTCTTGCCGCACTGCCTGAAATCGTGCCCGGCGAGCAGTTTTTTTTCTCCTGTGGGCCGCAGGTGCCCTGCTTCAACGCCTGCTGCGCCGAACTCAACCTGCCGCTCACGCCCTATGATGTGTTGCGCCTGACCCGCAACCTGAACATGAGCAGCGACCAGTTTTTCGAGGAATTCATCGAGGCCGGCCCGTCCGAAGACACCGGATTTCCCCGCCTGCGCCTGCTCATGGAAGACATCCCGGGCAAGCCCTGCCCTTTTGTCGCCAAGCAGGGCTGTTCCGTTTATCCGGATCGCCCTTCGGCCTGCCGCACCTACCCCCTGGGTCGGGCCTGCCGGCCCGACGGCGCAGGCCGACTGCGTGAACAGTATTTTCTGGTACGCGAGGAGCATTGCCGGGGGTTTGAGCAACATGCCTCCTTCACCACCGCCACCTGGCTCTCGGACCAGGGCCTTGTTCCCTACCACCAGGCCAACGACCGCTATATGCTGCTTTTGGTCCGCTATAAAGAAAAAGCCGACGGCGCCCTGCTTTCCGGCCGGCTGGCCACCATGGCCCTGCTCTGCCTCTATCAGCAGGATCGTTTTGCCGACCTGATCCGGGCCACCAACCTTCTGGACCAGATCCGGCCCCTGACCCCCGAGGCCGAGGTCCGGCAGGCCCGCGTACTCGACGACCCCGAAGCCCGCCTGGACTTCGCCCTGGACTGGATAGAACTGGTCGTGCTCGGCCACAACGCGGCCCTGGAGCCCGCCTGCGAGGCCTGATCATGCAGTGCCCGCCCCACCCCAAGGTTCTGGGGCTTCCGGCCCTGCTGCGTGCCCTGGAGCCTCTGCGCGCGGCCGGCAAACGTCTGGTCTTCACCAACGGCTGCTACGACATCCTGCACCCCGGCCATGTGGATCTGCTGGCCCGGGCCAAGGCCCTGGGCGATATGCTGATCCTCGGCCTGAACTCCGACGCCTCGGTGCGCCGCCTGGGCAAGGGCGCAGACCGGCCGGTGAACCCTCTCGAAGTGCGGGCCTTCACGGCCGCGCACCTGAAGTCCGTCGATTTTGTCGTCTCGTTCGCTGAGGACACCCCCCTGGAGCTGATCCGAACGGTGCGGCCGCATGTGCTGGTCAAAGGCGGCGACTGGAACCCGGATCGCATTGTCGGCCGGGAGATCGTCGAGGCCGGCGGCGGCACGGTCCACTCCCTGCCCCTGTTGCCCGGGTTTTCCACCACTGCGCTAATCGAGCGCATCCGTGGCCTTGCGGCCACCACCACATCCAGCCTCTAACCCTTTCCAGGAGACCCGCCCATGAAAAAGCTGCTTCTCTCCTGCCTGCTGTTGTTCTGCGCCGCGCCGGCCGCCTGGGCCGCCGCTGCTCCGGCCAAGCCGGAATCCGTGCTTTTTTATCCGGACATGGCCGAAGTCACCGCGGTTGAGCGCCTCGCCCCCACGGACGTGGCCGGCCGCCGGGGTATTTTGCTGCACCTGCCCGGCAACGCCTCCTCCGAGGGCTTTTCCGCCCTTGTGGCCGGCGAGCCCGTGGGGCCGGGCCTGTGGTTTCGGGGCGACGACCCTGACAACCAGATCCCCTTGACCCTCCTGCCGGACGAAGAAATCGATCCGGCCCGCAAGGCCCTGTTGCAAGGTTTGCTGGACGCCCGGCGCGAACTGGACCGCCTGCAGGGCGAGCAGGCCGCGGACGAACTGCGCCTGAAGCTCTGGAACGAGCGCACCCCGCCGGAAAAGGGCGACACGGCCGAAGATCTCGGCAAGTTGGACGACCTCATGGCCGAGCGCCTGCCCAAGCTGCGCGCCGACCTGGAAGAAACCGGCCGGCTGCTGGAAGACCGGCAGATTAAAGTGGCCAAGGCGGAAAAGGCCCTGGCCGACTTTGACGAGAAACACGCCGATCTCAGGACCTTGCTGCCGGTCGAGGAAGGCAGCGGTTCGGTCGAGGTGCGCTACACCTACCGGGTGCCGGCCTCCATGACGACCAGCTACCGTATTCTGGCCGAGCCCAAGGACAAGCGCCTGACCATCGTGCAAGAGGCCGGCCTGGCCCAGCACTCCGGGCAGGACTGGAAAGACGTGCGCATCTTTGCCTCCACCCTGCGCAAAAACCAGGTGCTTGGCCCTTACCCGCCGGCTCCCTGGCGGGTGGGCTTTGCCCGGCCCGTCGCAGCCTTTGCCGGCCGCGCGGACATGCGCATGAAGGAAATGGCCGAACCGGCCGCCGCGCCCAACGCGGCCCAGATTGCCCTGGACGGCGAAAACCTGAGTTTGGCCCGGCCCGTACCGGTGCCCGTGGCTGAAGACCGCAGCACCTTCCGGCTCTGGGATCTCGGCCCGCGCAGACTGGAAAGCGGCCGGGAGGTTGAGTTCCGGGTGGACAAAGAAACCCACGCGGCCCGCTACTTCTATACCCTGCGCCCGGCCGTGGAGCGCCTCGGCTTCCTGACCGCCGAGATCACCGCCAAAGAACCCCAGGAACTGCCGCCGGGCCGGGCCCGCTTCTTCGTGGACGGCCTGCTCATGGGCGAAGGCCCCTTTGCCTTCAACGGCGATAAGGGCCGGGTATTCCTGGGCCAGGACCCGCGTATCACCGTGACCATGCGCGATCTGCAGCGTGAGGCGGGCACCCAGGGTTTCTTGAACAAAGAGAACACCGAGGTCTGGCATTGGGAGATCAACCTGAAAAACGCCCGTCCATATCCCGTGGCCGTGCAGGTGGAAGACCCGGCCCCGGATGTGGCCGATGCGGCCATCAACGTGGTCGTGGATTCCAAGCCCAAGCCCGAAACCGTGTACACCGACCCCATGCAGGGCAACCGCAAGGTTTATCGCTGGAGCATGGACCTGCAGCCCGGTCAGAGCGCGACCATCGACCACAAGGTTACGGTGTCCGGCCCGGCCGACAAACCTCTTGATCCGGGGCGGGGGACGCGATGAGACCCGCCCGTCCGGCGTTCCGGGCGATCCGGCTGGCCCTTTTCCTGCCGGTTTGCCTGGCATTGTTCGCCTGCGGCCCCAAGACGGCGGGCTTCGGCCCCCGCTATCCGGATGCCAAGGCCACAGACGCCCGGTTGTGTCGAGATCTGGTGCGTATTCCCCAAGATCTGACGCCCTTTGCCCAAAAAGCCGGGCTGAACAAGCCCCTGCTCACGGCCGAGGAACAGTCCCTGGCCGTGGAAAAGGCCAGGACCAGGCTGTTCAAGCCCTGGGAGGAGCGCGTCCCGGCCAAATGGGTGCAGAAAGCCCTGGCTGCGGATTTCAACCTCAAGCCGACCAACGGCTATGCCGAAAACCTGCGTCCCTTCCCGCCTGAAGAATGGGCCAGGCTGCGCGCCCTGGCCCAGCCCGGGGCCTATCCTCTGCGCAGGGAGCCCGGGATCACCGTGCGCAACACCGCCCTGCGGGCCATGCCCACGCATACCCCCTTGTTCCTGAACCCGGACGCGGCCGGCGAGGGATTCCCCTTTGACTACTTCCAGCATTCGGCCCTGTGGGTGGGCAGCCCGGTATACATCTGCCACGTTTCCGCCGACGGGCAGTGGGTGCTGGCCGAAACCGACTTTTCCGCCGGCTGGGTGCCTGTCGAGGACGTTGCCGTGACCGACGAAGCCTTTATGAACCGGATGCGCAATCTGCCCCTGGCCGCTCTGACCCGTGACAGGGTGGTCTTGCAGCCCCATGGCGGGCCCGTGGATCGGGTCACGGGCCGGCCCGGCGCCGTGGTCGGACACATCGGCACGCTCTTGCCCCTGCTGGGCAAAAATTCCACCGGCGGTTTGGCCGTGGCCTTTCCCGTGCGCGGTGAAGACGGCCGAGCCCACTGGTCTGAGGCCAATCTTCCAGCCGCCGCCGCCGCTCCCTGGCCCTTGCCCGCCACGCCGGCAAACATCGCCCGCCTGGGCAACGAGATGCTCGGCCAACCCTACGGTTGGGGTGGCTTGTTTGAGAACCGCGACTGTTCGGCTCTGACCAGGGATCTGTTCATGGCCTTCGGCATCCGCCTGCCGCGCAACTCCTCCTCCCAGGCCAAGGTCGGCCCCCAGATCGGTCTGGCCGACCTGACTCCGGAAGAAAAAGAAGCCCGCATTCTGGCCGAAGGCCGGCCCTTTCTCTCCCTTATCCGTATGCCCGGCCACATCGGCTTGTATCTCGGTGAATTTGAGGGCAAGCCGGTCGTGCTCCACAACCTCTGGGGTCTGCGCGTGAACACCGAGGGCCCGGACGGCCCCGTGAACGGTCGGGCGGTCATCGGCAAGGCCGTAATCACCACCCTGCGCCCCGGTGCGGAGCTGCCCAACATTGCCACCCCGGCAAGCCTGCTCGACCGGGTGGATTCCATCAGCCTGCCCCTGGAAAGCGAAAAAGCCCCCAAACCCGCGTCGGCGCTGCGCAGAGCTCCCCGTGAAGTCCGACGCTGATCCATGGTCTTTTTGCCCGCTGCCCGCGTCAGGCTCGTCCCGTGCGTAGCTCATGTATGCAGCAATACACTTCGCGCCGCCCGGAGCTCGCCTTCCTTTAGAGCATTTCACACTTGAAATGCTCTAAAGGGCCGGCCGGCCGATGGCCCAGACGGCGCCGTTGGGCGCGTTGGGAAAAGTTTTTGTGCCGTAGGCAATGCAGTTTTTTTCCACGATCATTTCCGGCCAGGGGCCGAATTCGGCGCCCAGAGCCAGGAGCAGGCAGAGGGCTGTGGGGGTGACGGTTTCGCCGTATCCGGAAAAACCGCGCACGGGAATGCCGGAGAGCATGCGGAGCACGGCGGGCGCGGGCGCGGGCAGCAGTCCGTGGGCGCAACGCACCACCCCGTCGCCCAGGGGCAGAGGGGCGCAGATAAGACGGTCCGGGCGCAGCAGGGCAAAGAGCCGACAGGTCAGGCAGATGTCCAGAATACTGTCCAGAGCGCCGACTTCGTGAAAGGCGACCGCTTCGGGCACAATGCCGTGGACCCCGGCCTCGGCCAGGATACGAAAAGCTCTGGACGAGAGGGTTTTGGCGTCGTCAGGCAGGCCCGAGGCCGCAATCAGGTCGAGAATGTCGTCGAGGGTACGATGCTCGTGCTCGTGGGGCAGAAGCACGCGGCAGCCGACACCGGCAATGCCGGAGCGGAAGCGGGCCGTCAGGCGGGCGGCCCCGCGCAGGGCCGGAACGCCGAGTTCGGCCGTGAGGGCGTCAAGTTCTTCCGGGGACAGTTCGGCCAGGGCGGCCAGGCCGGCCAGGAACATGTCGCCGGAGAGCCCTCCGGCCGGGCGCACGGTCAGCAGCTTGGGCGTATCCGCGGGGCGGGCATGCAGGCGCGGCTCGGGGCCATAGACGGCATCTTCGGCCTGGGGTTGCGGCCCGTCGTGCTGCTCGTGAGAGTGCGGCTGGTCGTGGGAATGCGCCTGGTAGTGCCGGTGCGTTTCGCTCATGCGGTCGCCTGGGAGTTGAGAAGGTTAATCACGCGGGCCGCGGCACAGGCCGCGCCGTAGCCGTTGTCGATGTTCAGGACGGCCACGCCGGGGGCGCAGCTGACCAGCATGCTTGCCAGGGCGGTTTCGCCGCCCCTGGCCGCGCCGTAACCCACCGAGGTGGGCACGGCAAACACCGGCCGGCCGGTGAGTCCCCCCATGACCGAAGCCAGGGCCGCGTCCAGACCGGCCACGACGATGAGCGCATCAAAGCGGTTCAGTTCGTCCAGGTTGGAGGTCAGGCGCCACAGCCCGGCCACGCCGTTGTCTTCATACACCTGGTGGGTGATGCCCAGATATTCGAGGGTGCGGGACGCTTCCCAGGCGGTCCGGCCATCGGCCGTGCCGGCCGAGACCACGGCCGCGCGGCCCTTGGGTCGGGCGGGCAGCGTGCCGTTGCGGGCCGTGCCGGACAGCGGGTGGTAGTCGTAGGCGGCGCGCAGGTCGGCGGGCAGGGGAAAGAAGCGCTCGGCCGGAAGGCGGGTAAAGAGCGTGGGATTGTCGCGGTCGTGTCGGCGCTCCTCCAAAAGGGCGCGCAGGGCCTCGGCATCTTTGCCGTCGCAGAACACCGCCTCGGGAAGACCGATGCGCCCGGCCCGGGCGTGGTCGAAAAGAATTCCGTGCATGTGGCGATGCGGCATGGCGGGCTCAGCAGGGTTCGGGGGTAAAAACGCCCTCGGAGGGCAAGCCCTCCCAATGGCGGAACAGGGAATTTTCCAGACCCAGTCGGTCCATGACCCGGCCGACCATCATGGCCGTGAGGTCTTCGAGGCTGCGCGGCCGATGATAAAAGCCCGGGCAGGCGGGCATGATCTCCACCCCCAGCCGGGCCAGCTTGAGCATGTTTTCCAGGTGCACGGCGCTCAAGGGGGTCTCACGAACCAGCAGGATCAGCGGCCGGCGTTCCTTGATCATCACGTCGGCGGCCCGGCGAATCAGGTTGTCGGCCAGGCCGCAGGCCACGGCTGCCAGGGTGTTCATGCTGCACGGGGCCACGACCATGGCCTCGCAACGGAACGAACCGCCGGCAATGGGCGCGGCCAGATTGTCGTTGGCGTGTAGGGCCGTGACCATGGGGCGGAGGTCCTCTTCGTCCACGCCGCACTCGTGGCGCAGCACGGTCAGCCCGCTACGGCTGATGGACGCATGGACCTCGTGCGGGCCGTGCCTGCGCAAGGACCGCAACAGTTCCAGCCCATACAGGGCCCCGCTGGCCCCGGTAATTCCCACGATGATGCGCATCTGCGGCCTCCGTGAATCGATATGGTAGCGGCAGAGGCCGGCCTGGGTCAAGGGCCGGCCTCTGAAGGATAACTCGGACTTATCATATCTCAATAACTTTTCGTGTAGTAGATGAAAGAAAAACGATATCTAATACGCGACGGTGTCCGACCAAGGAGGACGGCATGGCCGAGGCGACAAAAAGCAGATCTCGGTGGCGAATGGGACTTCACGAGCGTTTGGGAGCGCTGTTTTTCTTCTTTATCCTGATTACCGGGCTATTCCTGGCGCTCACCGGCTACCGCATGATGGTCAAAGATACCACTGCGGCCGTCGGAAAGCAGGCCGACAGCCTGACCGGCAGGGTCAAAAGCCACATTCTCCACACCTTGCGTCGGCCAATACAGCCCCTTGTCGACGCCATGGCCCACGGCATGTTGCAGAACTGCCATACGCTTGCGGCACGGCTGGACGCCCTGCCTCTTCTGACCAGCGTTTTGGAAAATCATCCGATTATAGGCGGTATTAATGCTTCCTACACCAATGGTGATTATTTTCTGGTTCGCCGTTTGGTCCCAAATGGGGGCACCGTTTTCACTCCCCCGAAGGGGAGTGCTTTTGTGGTGTTCAGCGTTATGGGCACCCATGCATCGTTTGCCGGTGAGCGTCTCTTTTATTCCGCCGACTTACGCCTGCTTCACCGGGAAAATGCCGGGGAGATCGCCGATTTCGACCCCCGCAAGACCCCCTGGTTTCAGAGTGCCATGACCTCGACCAAAATGGCTGAGTCCTCGCCGCGTATTCCCCACAGTGTGGAACAGCCGATTATGGTTTTTGCCCAGAGATTCTCCGACGGCAGTGGCGTTGTGGGCGTGGAGATTCTCCTGCCGCAGCTTTCCGCCGCTTTGGCGCGGGAGTTGCCCACCCCCGACTCGCGCCTGGCCTTGTTCCGGCCGGACGGCACCCTCTTGGCGCACTCCCAGGGCTTGCTCCATCCGCAAAATGGAGAGAGTGGCCCATACCTGCGTACCCGGGAGGATCTGGCGTTGGTCATGCAGCGTGGCCTGCGGGCCTATCAGTACGGGATCCAGGGGCGTGGACTGGACTTCAGCGACGGGGAACGCGACTGGCAGGTTTCCATAGAAGAGTTCCGCTTCAAAGGAGCGGTGGGCGAAGTTATGATCCTGGCCATCCCCGACGATGAGTTGCGGGCTGAAGGCATGGCCTTTCTGCGTCATGCCCTTCTGGGGATTTTCGGCATCCTCGCCGTTTGCGCCCCGCTGATCTGGCTGACGGCGCGGCGCATCAGCCGCCCTTTGCGCAACCTGGCCGCGAGTGCGGGCAACCTGCAGGATTTTGTTCTTGAGGACAAGGCCGTGGATTCAGCTCTGCCGGAAATCCAGGCCCTGGCCGGAAGCATGCGTTACATTCAGGAAAAGATCCGCAAAATTCTGACCATCAACCTGGCCATCAGTTCCGAGCGGAACTTCGATCAGCTTCTGGAAACCATGGCCCGGGAAACCGTCTCCCTGGTCATGGCCGACGGCTGTCTGGTGGCTGCGCTGGACGAGGAAAAAGAGCATTTTACGGCCGGCGTTCTTTGTTGGGGACGCGATGGGAGTGAACTTATTCGGCCCATCGGGGGTGGGCTCATGAGGCGCGGCACCGCGCAGGTATCCTATCGCGCCGTGGACGAGAACAGGGTGGTGCGCGACACCGTCACCCGTTCGGACCCCCGTAGCCGTAACTTCACATTATCGCCCGCTTTTGTCGATCCGCAAGTGCTCTGCGTGGACATGGTCGGCCTGCCGCTACGCGACCGTATGGGCGAGCGCCTGGGGGTACTCAGCCTGTTCAAGACCGTCAGGGCGGGCGGCCAGGGGTTCCGGAGCGCCGAAGTGGCCTTCGTCGAGAGCTTCGCCTCCACCATAGCCACCGCCCTGGAGAACCAAAATCTGCTTAAGGCCCAGAGCGCGCTGCGAGACTCGCTGATCCGAATTCTCGCCGGGGCCATTGACGCCAAATCACCCTATACCGGAGGGCATTGCGAGCGGGTGCCGATCATTTTCCAGATGATCCTGGAAGCGGCCTGCACGGCCAATGCCGGGCCGTTCAAGGATTTCAGCCTGGATGCGAACGGCTGGGAAGAGGCCCGGCTGGCCGGCTGGCTGCACGACTGCGGCAAGGTGACCACGCCGGAATACGTCATGGACAAGGCCACCAAGCTGGAGACCCTGCACGACCGTATTCACGAAATTCGCACCCGCTTCGAGGTGCTCAAGCGCGATGCGGAAATCGCCATGCTGCGCGCTGTGGCCGCCGGGGCCGACCAAAAGGAGGAAACGCGTCGGCTGGCGGAAAATCTGCGCGAGCTGGATGAGGATTTCGCCTTTGTGGCTGCCTGCAACGCAGGGGCCGAGCGCATGCAGGCTGCCGATCTGGAGCGTCTGGAGCGCATCGCCGGGCGCACCTGGGTGCGGACCCTGGACAAGCGCCTGGGCATTTCGCGCGACGAACGCGCGCGCATGGATGCCGCGCCGCCGCAGCCCCTGCCCGTGCGGGAGCCGTTGCTCATGGACAATGTCGAACACATCATTCCCAGGGGCGCAAAAGACATCTTGCCCGCCGACAACCCCTGGGGTTTCACGGTCAATCCGCCCGAGGCCCTGTATAATCGAGGCGAACTGTACAATCTGCGCATCCGCAGCGGTACACTGACCGAGGAGGAACGCTACAAAATCAACGATCACATCACCCGGACCATCATCATGCTTGAAGCCATGCCCCTGCCCAAGCATTTGCGCAACGTGCCGGAAATTGCCGGCGCGCACCACGAGACCATGGACGGCAAGGGCTACCCCAGGGGGCTACGGCGTGAAGGCATGAGTTGGTGCGCCCGGATGATGGCTGTGGCCGATATCTTCGAGGCGCTGACCGCAAGCGACAGGCCCTACAAAGAGAGCAAGACCCTGCGCGAGAGCCTGGAGATCATGGAAGGCTTCAGGCGGCGCAACCATATCGATTCGGATGTCTATGAACTCTTTCTCGCCTCCGGTGTGCCCGAGCGCTATGCCTATGCCTACCTGAAGCCGGAACAGAACGATCTTTGAGCTTGGCTTGCTCCCGGGATGGGCCGGGCGCGGCCGGAGGGAGCCCAGGGCTTTGGTTGACTTTCCCACGTCGCTCTATACAATTGTCCGCCGTCCCGTATCCGCCCCCCCAGGGGCACTGCCGGGACATCGAGATTCGGCCGACGGGAGAAAAGCATGAGTGAGCTGAGCGGCAAAGAACTGTCCAAGGGTTACGAGCCCAAAGAGGTGGAAGAGGCCCGGCGGGCCTTCTGGGAAGCAAACAAGACCTTCACCCCGCGCCCGGAAAACGCAGGCGCCCCCTACGCCATTGTCATCCCGCCGCCCAACGTCACGGGCAATCTGCACATCGGCCACGCCCTGAACATTACCCTGCAGGATATCCTCTGCCGGCACGCCCGGCAGATCGGCAAGAACGTGCTCTGGGTGCCGGGCGAAGACCACGCGGGCATCGCCACCCAGAACGTGGTGGAGCGCCGGCTCAAGGAAGAGGGCAAAGGCCGGCACGATCTCGGGCGCGAGGCCTTTGTGGACCGCGTCTGGCAATGGAAAGAAGAATATGGTGAAAACATTCGCCGACAGATCAAGGCCCTGGGCGCCTCGGTGGACTGGACCCGCGAGCGCTTTACCCTGGACGAGGGCCTTTCCCGGGCCGTGCGCCGGGTTTTCGTGCAACTCTACCACGAAGGGCTGATCTATAAAGGCCGCTATATCGTCAACTGGTGCGCCCGTTGCCATACGGCTCTGGCCGACGACGAGGTCGAGCACGCCCCGCAGAAGACCCACCTCTGGCATATCCGTTATCCCTTGGAAGACGGTTCGGGCGAACTGGTCATCGCCACCACCCGGCCGGAAACCATTCTCGGCGACACGGCCGTGTGTGTGCACCCCGAGGACGAGCGCTACACTGCCTTTGTGGGCAAAAAGGTCTGTCTGCCCCTGGTGGACCGGCTCATTCCGGTGATCACAGACAACTACGTGGACCGCGAATTCGGCACCGGCGCCCTGAAGGTCACGCCTTCCCACGACCCCAACGACTGGCACCTGGGCCACAAGCACAACCTTGAGTTCATAAGCGTCATGGACGACGAGGGCCGGATGAACGAACTGGCCGGTAAATTCGCCGGCCTGCGTCGTGAAGAGGCCCGCAAGGCCGTGGCCGACGAACTGGAGGCCCTGGGCTTTCTGGTCAAGGTCGAAGATTACGAGAACAGCGTGGGCCACTGCTACCGCTGCAAGGAAATTATCGACCCGCACGTCTCGGTGCAGTGGTTTGTGGCCGTGAAGACCCTGGCCGAAAAGGCCCGCGCGGCCATGCCGGAAAAAACGCAGATCTACCCGGAATCCTGGCTGAAAACCTATTACAACTGGATGGACAACATCCGCGATTGGTGCATCAGCAGGCAGCTCTGGTGGGGCCACCGCATTCCTGCCTGGACCTGCGACTCGTGCAACACCCTGGTCGTGGCCGAGGAAGCCCCGGACACCTGCGCCAACTGCGGCTCCAGCCGACTTTCACAGGAAGAGGACGTGCTCGACACCTGGTTCTCTTCGGCCCTCTGGCCCTTTTCCACTCTGGGCTGGCCGGACGAAACCCCGGAGCTCAAGCGCTGGTACCCCACGGCCGTGCTGGTCACGGGCTTCGACATCCTGTTCTTTTGGGTGGCCCGGATGATGATGATGGGCCTGCACTTCATGGGTGAAGCGCCTTTCAGGCACGTCTACATCCATGCCTTGGTGCGCGACGCCACGGGCAAGAAGATGTCCAAGTCGACGGGCAACGTGATCAACCCCCTGGAGATGATCGAGACCTATGGCACCGATTCCCTGCGTTTCACCCTGGCCGCTTTCGCGGCCATGGGCCGGGACATCAAGCTTTCGGAAGAGCGCATTGAGGGTTACCGCCACTTCATGAACAAGATCTGGAACGCCTCGCGTTTCGCCCTGATGAACCTGGAGGGCGCGCCCGATACTGTGGATCTTGATAAGGTGGAAGGTCTGCACCACCGTTGGATTTTGCATCGTCTGGAAGAGCTCAAGGCCGAGCAAAAGGCCGCCCTGGCCGAGTACCGCTTCAACGACGCGGCCCAGACCTTGTACAAGTTCGTCTGGAATCAGTTCTGCGACTGGTATCTTGAGTTGATCAAGCCGGACATGCAAGCCGGGGGCGAGCGGCAAAAAACCGCCCGCTTCGCGCTCTGGACCACCCTGCGCGAAATCCTGCTGCTGCTCCATCCCCTGGTGCCCTTTATCAGCGCCGAGGTCTGGCAGGCCATGCCCGGGCATGAAGAGTGCCCGGACATCGCCGTGCAGCCTTTTCCGGCCGCTCGGCCGGGGTGCAGTAGACCGGACGACGCCGGCCGCATGGAAATGGTTCAGGAAACCATCTCGGCCGTGCGGACCATTCGGGCCGAGTTGAATATCGCGCCGTCCCTGAAACTGACCGCAATTGTCCGCCCGGTGGATGCAGAAGCGGCCGGGGTTCTGGAATCGCAACGCGAGATGCTCCTGGTCCTGGCCCGCCTGGACAAGCTGACCATCGACGGCGCGGCTGAAGCGCCTCGGGTGGCCGCCTCGCAGGTGGCCTGCGGCAACGAGATTATCGTGCCCCTTTCCGGCGCCGTGGATTTTGCCGCCGAAACCGCCCGCCTGGAAAAAGAACTGGCCAAGATCGATAAAGAATACGCCATGATCGCCGGCAAGCTGGGTAACAAGAACTATGTTTCACGCGCCCCGGCCGAAGTGGTTGAGCGCGACAAGGCCCGTGTGGCCGAACTGGCCGATGCCAAGATCAAGCTGGCTTCCCTTAAGGAGCGCTTTGCCGAAGGCCTGAAGGGTTAGAGCTTAAATCACAAAGACGCGAGGGGGCCCTTTTTTATCATGGGGCCTCCCTTCCCTCCACGATCTGAGCCTGTGGGATTCTTTTACTCCCTCAAAACCTGCCGGTTCCCTGTGCCCGACTGGGGGGCGTGGCTGGCGTTGTGGAAAAATCAGGGCGCCCGTCGTCTTGATCGGCTATCTTTACACCAACCGACTGTTGTTTACCCGGAGGGACCGCCATGCGCAAACTTGTGCTCGTTTCGCTTTTGCTGCTTTTCTGCGCGGCATTGACCGCCCATGCGGCCGAAGAGATTCCCCGGCCGCCGCTCAAGGCCGGGCGCGTGCCCCTGCCGCCCCGTGGTTCGGCCCCCCTGCTCCCGCCTGTGCCCGCAAAGGCCGACTATACCACGGACTTTCTGCGCGGCCTGTGGAAGGCCGACGTTGAGCGCACCCGTGATCTCTTTGGCGACAAAGCGGCCGACCTGGCAGCCAAAGATCCGGACACCCGCCTGGAATTCGACGTGCCCGGCAAGGTTTACCGAGCCTGGGCCGATGCCGGCAAAACCAAGAAAGTCTTGGAAATTCCCCTGCAATCCCTGCAGGTGGTCAATGGACGGGTAACCTTGCGCAGCACCGGAGGCAAAACCTTCGAGATGGAAATTATCGATCCGGGAGCCATGATCCTGCTGCAGAGAGACGTCGTCATCGTCCGCCAGGCTCCCGAGAGCGGCCGCTAGAGCATTTCACCCTTGAAATGCTCGCAAGGATTTGTCGGCAAATCCTTGCCGCCAAATAGGAGTAGGCGGGCTTTGCCCGCCGTTAAACGACTATTTGAAGCGTAAACTGCTCTAGACCCCCGACCCCCCGCCTTTGCATCGCGTGAACAAGGTTTTTATGCTCAAAGACACCTTCCAACGGCTGCAGGGAAAAATTGCCGCCTGCACCTTCAATGTATGCTTTCCCGACGGCGACACCATGACCTGCGGCCAGGGGGTGCCGGCTTTTTCCCTGATCTTTCGTCGCGAGGTCGGCCTTGAAGGGGCCGGACTGCACCTTGGCCTGGGCGAGGCCTATATGCGCGGCGACTGGGAACTGGCGGGCGACTGGGCCGAGGCCGTGCGGGTCATGGCTGAGGTGGAGAAAAGACTGCCGGCGCGCCGGGCGAGTCGGTTCACGGCGGGCCTACGTCGCGCCCTGCCCGGCGGGTGCTCCCGGCAGCGTAAAAGTATTCGGCGGCACTATGATCTTGGCGACGATTTCTATTCTCTCTGGCTCGACCCCGGCCTGAACTATTCCTGTGCCTATTTCAGGCATCCCCAAGACACGCTTGCCCAGGCCCAGGAACAAAAGATCGACCTCTGCCTGCGCAAGCTGCGCCTGTCGCCGGACCTGCACCTGCTGCACCTCGGTTGTGGTTGGGGCGAGACTGCCGTGCGCGCGGCCGAGCAATGCGGCTGTCGAGTGCTGGGCATTGCCTTAAGCGAGCGGCAGCGCGCCGAGGCGGCCGGTCGTGCGGCCAAGCGCGCGCCCGGTCTGGTGGAAATCCGCCTGCAGGGCCGGCGGGATCTCGGCGACAGGCAGCCCTTTGACCGCATTCTCAGCCTGGATACGTTCGAGCACGTGGGCCGGCGCAACATGTCGCGCTGGTTCGCGACGGTCGCGCGCCTGCTTAAGCCCGGCGGTCTCTGTCTGTTGCAGACCCTGACCAAGCTCAAGGAAGGCCGCAGCAACGACTGGACCGAGAAGTACATCTTTCCCGGCGGGCACATTCCGTCTCTGCGCGAAATCGTCGCCCTGTCCGCGGAGCACGGGCTGCATGTGCAGCACGTCGAAAACCTGCGACCGCATTATGCCAAGACCGTCGACGCCTGGTATGACAATTTCTCCGCCCCGGAAGCGCAGGCCAAGATGCGGGCCAAGTTCGACGAGAAGTTCGTGCGCATGTGGGGCCTCTACCTGCAGACCGCCGCGGCCTGCCTGCATGCGGGCATCCTGGAGACCCATCAGCTTGTTTTGTCCAAAGGCCTGGACCGGGATCTGCCCTTTGCCGGGCAGGGCTTGACGCCGGCGGAGAATTGCCGCACTTCTGCCGGATGACCAAACAGCCAACCCGGGGGGCAGGATGATCAGCATTTTTTCCATGTTCAACGTGGGCCTGGGGCCTTCCAGTTCCCACACCCTCGGGCCCATGCGGGCCGGGGGAATGTTCCTGGCCGCCCTGGAGCGGGCCGGCCTGTCCACCCAAGCCGACCACATCCGGGTGGATTTATATGGCTCCTTGTCTCTGACCGGCAAGGGCCACCAGACCGACTCGGCCGTGATCCTCGGTCTGGCCGGCAAAGATCCGGAAACCGTGGATGTGGACGCCATCCCGGTCTTCCTGGCCGAGGTGCGGGAGCGCCGCCGCCTGCCCCTGGGCAACGGACCGGAGGTCCGGTTCCACCCGGACCTGGACATGATCTTTCATCAGAACCTTCTGCCCCTGCATGAGAACGGCATGCGCATCACGGCGCTGGCCGGCGGCCGGGAGATTCTTGCTAAAACCTATTATTCCGTCGGCGGTGGGGTGGTTGAAGAGCCGGAAACCTTCGGCCAAGCCCGTTGCGAGGATATGGAATTTCCTTTGCCTTACACCGATGCCGAGGGCCTGTTGCGGCAGTGCCGCGAGAGCGGTTGGTCCCTGTCGCGCCTGGTGCTGGAAAACGAGATGAGCCGGCTCTCGCGCGAGGCCATTCTGGTCAAGCTGCGTCGGGTCTGGGATGTCATGCGGGCTTCGGCCGAGCGCGGACTGAACGCCGAAGGCCTGCTGCCCGGCCCCATGCGCGTGGCCCGGCGGGCTCCGGCCCTGTACCGCCGGCTCACCGGCGGGATGGCGCCCAAAGAAGCCAACCCTCTGCGCATAATGGATCTTCTGGACATGTACGCCATGGCCGTGGCCGAAGAAAACGCGGCCGGCGGCCGGGTGGTCACGGCGCCGACCAACGGAGCTTGCGGCATTGTGCCGGCCGTGCTCCTGTTCTACGATCAGTGCATCACGCCGGTGACCGACCAGGTGCTGCTGCGCTATTTTTCGGCCGCCGGAGCCGTCGGCACCCTGTTCCGGACCAATGCCTCCATTTCCGGGGCCGAGGTGGGCTGCCAGGGCGAGGTGGGCGTGGCCGCCTCCATGGCCGCCGCCGGCCTGGCCGACCTGTTCGGGGCAAGCCCTGAGCAGGTCTGCACAGCCGCCGAGATCGCCATGGAGCACAACCTCGGGCTGACCTGCGACCCCGTGGGCGGACAGGTGCAGATTCCCTGCATCGAGCGCAACGCCATGAATGCGGTCAAGGCCGTCAACGCGGCCCGCATGGCCATGGAGCGCCAGTCTTCGCCCCTGGTCTCGCTGGACAAGGTCATTGAGGCCATGCTCTTGACGGGCAAGGAAATGAGCCCCAAATATCGGGAAACGGCCCAGGGTGGGTTGGCTACCGTACGCATCGCGGGCTGCAGCTGACGCTCCGCCCGTCGCCCGGACAAATCGGCGGGACCAACGGCGAGGCGCAACGAGAGATAACGGCCGCACACGCGGCAAGGAGGCAGGCCATGCGCAAGGGAGTTCTGGTCGCCCTGTGCGGCGGCGCCCTGATGTTTGCCTATGGCGCCTATAAGGAAGGCAGCCGGTGGGAAGCCCTGGCCATGTTCCTGATCGTCATGGTCGTCATGGTGCTGATGCTCTGGGTCGACTATAAGGACAAGCACAGGAAGTAGGGTCACTCCAGCAACGGCGCTTCAGACTCCCGAATCCGCTCCAGCAGATCTATGATGCCGATATCCACGCTGGCGGTGCGATCCTCGGCATCCAGCAGGGAGATACGATGCCGCCCCGGTGTGGGCGGACAATACAGCATCTCGTCCGGGTCGTCCTGCCTGCCCAGGTGCCGGCCATCTATGTACCAGTGCACCGGGTAGGCCACGCCGTCTGCCTTGAGCGGCAGGGGCTCGGCCCGTACGCCCGGCGGCAGCAGGTATTCTGCCCCGGCCAGGGGCGAGACGATGAAAGCCGGCCGGCTCAGGTCTTCTTCGGCCTGGCGGGATTTTTGGAAATCTTCGAGTTCCGGCGGCCAGAGGGTCACCAGGCGGCCGTCGCGGATGGTGTGCATGGGGCAGGGCTGGGTACGGCGCACAGAATCAATGACATAGGCCTGGCGCACAATGGGGCAGAAAGGCGAGGGCGGCAGGCCCGAAAGGGCGCAGACCGGGGCGGTGCTTACGCCTTCGGGCCGGGGATACCAGCCCGTGGCCGGGTCGATGCCGGCCTCAAGGCCGCGGGCAATGCGCACCGCGCCGGGCGCGGCCAGGGAAAGGCCGAGCAGGGCGTTGTCCGGCCCGCCGGCGGCCTTGCCGAACCAGAGCACCACGGTATGCCGGGGGGTGTAGGCGGCGGTCCAGGCGTCGCGCAGGCCGTAAGAAGTGCCGGTCTTGAAGGCCACGGGCGCGCCGCTGCGGGCCTGGGTCAACTGTTCAATGAAGGGCAGCCTGCCGGGATCCTTGAGGATCTCGGCAATGAGGAAGGAGGCGGCCCGCGAGTGCAGTTGCAGGCCGGGGTTGCCAGCCGCGAGTTGGGCCGAACCGGCCAGACCGGCCGGCGGCCGGGAGCCGGGCACGGGCATGACGGCTGCCGGCGTGCCCGGCGCGGTCAAGACCAGAGGCCGGTCCAGGCCGAGATTGGCCAGGGCGGTATAGGCCCGGGCCAGTTCCAACAGGGTGACCTCACCCGCGCCCAGGACCAGGGACTCGCCGTAGGCTTCGTCGTCCCGGCTCAGGTGGGCGAAGCCGGCCCGGCGCAAGGCCCCCAGGGCCGGGCGCAGGCCGAGCATGCGCTGCACGCGCACGGCCGGAATGTTCAGGGATTCGGCCAGGGCCGTGTGGACCGAGACCGGGCCGCGCCGCCGGCGGTCGAAATTGCGCGGCGCGTCGCCGCCCAGGCGGATGGGCGTGTCGGCCAGGAGCGAGGCCGGGATGATCAGGCCTTTTTCCATGGCCGCCAGATAAATAAACGGCTTCAAGGTCGAGCCGGGCGAGCGCGGGGCCAGGGCGCAGTCCACCCATTCCCGGCCGGCGGCCGGGTCAAAGCGGGCGTTGCCCACATAGGCGATGATCGCGGCGTTGCGGTTGTCCACCACAATTCCGGCCGCGGTGGTCTCGGGCGCGGCCCCGGCCAGTTGCTCACGCAGGGTGCGCTCCAGCAGTTCCTGGGCCTCCGGGTTCAGGGTGCTTTTGACCACCCCGCCCAGGCCCGTGGGGTCCGGGCCGGCCGGACCTTCCGGGCGCACGGTCGCGCCGGGCTTCCAGCCCAGGCTCAAAAAGGCCAGGTCGGCGAAGTGCCGGGCCTCGGCAGGCATCACCGGCTTGAAGTCCGGTAAGGGCTCCTTGAGGGCCAGGTCGGTCAGATCCGGCGGAAAGCCGGTCTGCTCGGCCACCTTGGCGATGATCTGCCGGCGGCGCTGCTGCGCGGCCTTGGGGTTTCTGTCCGGTCTGTAGGCGGTGGGGCCCTTGAGCAGGCCCACCAGCAGGGCCGATTCGCCCAGCGAGAGCTCCTCGGCCCGCTTGCCGAAATAGAGCCGGGCCGCCGCTTCCACCCCCCGGATGGGGCCGCCGAACGGGGCCTGGTTCAGGTATTGCTCCAGGAGCTCGTCCTTGCTCAGGCTGCGCTCCAGCTGCCAGGCGCCCACGAACTCCAGGATCTTGGTTCCGAAGGTGCGCTCCCTTGGCCTGCTCAGGCGTACCAGTTGGCTGCTGATGGTCGAAGCTCCGGAAACCACCCGGCCGTGCCGCAGGTTCAGATATGTCGCCCGGCCCAGGGCCAGAAAGTCGACTCCGCCGTGCTCGTAGAAGCGCTTGTCCTCCACGGCCACCAGCACCTTGGGCAACCATTTGCCCATCTTTTCCAGCGGCACCGGGATACACCACTCGCCCCTGGACGACAGCCGCACGTTGATCACCCGGCCGTCGGCATCCACCAGCACCGGCGACACCGGTCGCGACAGCACCGCGCTCGTAGGATCCGGCACCCAGATCCACAAGCCCGCAAACCCCAGGCCGCAAACAAGCAGTACGGCCGCAAAGCCGGCCAAGCACCACCGGACCCATCTTCGGCCAAGAATACGGGAGAAAATCATGATAACCTGTGTTGTGTTGGGGTTCCGCCCCAAACCCCGCCGGGGGAAATCATCTCCTGCCGGGGGAGTTTGAGGGGGTGGAACCCCCTCAAACTATTCAATAACCAGTTGGCCGGAGGGGGCGATATCGTTGCGCTCCGGGTTGTACATGCCTTCCACAGCGGTGGGCGGCAGGGTGAAGGTGCCTTTGTTCACGGCCCGCATGGAGTAGGAGTAGGTGCGGGTGCCCTGGACGCGGTCAAAGAACACGAGCACGCGGTCTTCGCGCAGGTCGAGGTAGATGTCGGAGCCGGTCGGGACGGCGGAGTCGCTTGTGGCTTCGCTTTCGCCGTCGGTCCCAGTTTCCTCAGCGGCTGCCTCATCTTCGGGCACATCCTTGCCGGCGCTCTCCAGACGCGGGTTTTCCACTTCCATGCCGCCGGGGGTGAGGTCCGAGAGGACCACGTCCGGGGTGGGGGCGGAGGCCGCGACGGTCAGGGTGACGATGACCCGGTTGCCCTGCTTGAGGACCAGGGGCTTGGAAAGATCCAGGACATTGCCTTCGGGGTCTTTCCACTCACGCTGCACGGACAGGCCGGTGGAGTCGGCCGGGCGCTTGGGTTCTTCTGTGGGTACGCCGCGCACGCTGTAGATGCAATAGGCCGTGCCTTTTTCGGCCCGGATCAGCACCTTGGCCGGGGAGCCGTCGGCCTGGGCGGGCAGATCGGCCGCGCCAAAGACGCGCCGCTTGTCCACGCTGACCGGAGCGGCCGCGTTGACCTGCACGGCGGCAACGAAGCGCTGGTCGGCACCGGTCTTTTCCAGGAAGGTGCCCACGGCCAGAGAAGCCATGCCGGCCTCCTGGGTGGTGAACCAGCGTCTGCCGTTGATCTGATCGGCCAGACGGGCGGCGGTTTCGAGGGTATGGCTGTGCGCGGGGTTGACCATGCTCCAGGCCAGAAGCTCCAGGGCGGTGTTGCGCAGGGGGCTTTCCAGGGAGACGTTCCACGGGTCGGCGTTGCTGTTGCCGGCCAGGTCTTTGGCCGTCAGGGCTTCCAGGGCCTTGGAGTTGCCGGCCGCCAAGGACTTGGCCGCAGCCAGGAAGATCCGGCCGGAGGGACACATGGCGGCGGTGTGGTCGCTCAGGGTCTGCAGGCGGCTCAAAGGCGTCTTGCCGGCCCGGGTCAGGACAAAGGCGGCATAGGCCTTGGTGGAATAGGCCTCGGCCTGGGAATCAAAGACCTGGACGGGCGCGCCCAGGAGGTATACCAGGTAGCCCAGGGCCCGATCCAGGGCCTGCGGGCTCACCTGCACCCGAGACTTGGCCTCGACCAGGATATAGGCGGCATTGACGCTGAGCCAGGGCCGGGGCTGCGAACCGCCGGGCCACATGGAAAAACCGCCCGAAGCCGTCTGCATGGAGCAGATGCGGCGCACGGCGTCGGCCAGGGCAAGCCGGGTGTTCGCGTCAATGCCTTTGCTCGAACCGTCGCGGGCCAGGGCCTGCTGCAGAGTGTCGAGCTTCAGGTAGGGCCAGGTGCGCGAGGTGGTCTGCTCCAGGCAGCCGTAGGGATATTCGCGCAAGAACTCCAGGGCGGGCAAAATGCTCAGCACCGGGGTGGCGTCCAAGCTCAGGGCCGTGGCGAACGAGCCTTTGAGCCAGGCGCCGGGCGCGCCGACTTCCTTCTCCTCGCCTTCCTTGAGCAGGGTCGAGACCACGGCCGAGGTGCGCGGGAAGGGCGGGCGCACCACCATTTCCACCCGGCGGCTGAAGTTGGCGTCTTCGCGCCCGGGCACGGTCACGGAAACCAGCACGGCGGCCACGCCGGCCTCTTTGCCGGCCACGCCGGTGACAATCAGCTTGCGCGGCTTGCCCTCACCCAGGGTCACCGAGGTGGTCAGGTCGCCGGAGAGGCTCACCGGTCCTTCGGCCTTGACGCTGAGCTGGGCCTGGCCGGCAATGGCGCCGGGGGTACTGAAGACATCCAGGGGGATCCCGAAGCGATCGCCGGGGGCAACGGCCCGGGGCGCGGTCACTTCCACGGTGACATCGCGGGCGATGCGCAGGGGATCGGCCTGGGAGGCGAAGGCCTTGGCGGAAGCGCCGACAATCATCAGCCGGCCTTTGCCGGAGTATTCCGGCAGGTCAAAGATCGCTTCGGCCGTGCCGTCGGCGGCCGTGACCACCTTGGGCAGGTACGATACCAGGAAAACCTGCTGGGTGCCGAGACTGCCCTGGTAGTCGGCCGAGCCGTCGCCGCCGGGGAGCAGCGGGGCCGTGGCCCGGCCTTCGGGCCGGACCAGGCGGTCGTAGGCGTCAAAGCTCGCGCCCACGGCCCGGCGTAGGGCCATGAAGAAGCTCTTGGGATCGGGCGTGGCAAAGGTAGTCAGAGAAAGGATGCCCTCGTCGATCAGGGCCACGGAAAACTCGCCGCGTACCGGCGCGCCGGAGGCGTCGGCCACCTTAAAGGGAATGCGCACCGGTTGCGAGGGCGCGGCGCGTTCGGGCAGCCCGGCCTGGACCTTCAGGGTGCGGGCCTCGGTGGACATACGCAGGGCGCCGGAGCCGAAGGCCCGGTGGGCAAACCAGTTTTTCTCGTCCTTTTCGACCGGCCGGTATACCCAGGCCGTGACCGTGACGTTGGGAGACATCTCTTCGGTCACGGGAATTTCCACCTGGACCGTGGGCGTCTTCATGGGCAGCACTTTGCTGGAAAGCTGGCGCGAGCGCTCGACACCCAGGAGCAGGGTGCCGGCAAAGGGCGCCTTGATCGAGATCTTGGCGGTCTCGCCCGGCAGATAGCCCGGTTTGTCAAAGGTCAGTTCCACCTGGTCGAGGCGGCCGGCGCCGTATTCGGCCGGCGGGGTGCCGTAGCTGCCCCAGACGTTGATGCGTTGCGCCGCCGAGACCTTGCCGTCGGCGCTCATCAGACGCACCAGATAGCTGCCGTAGGAGGGCGGGGTAATGGTGAACTCGCCCCGGCCGTCGGCAACCGTGGTTTCAAAACGGGCCCGGCGCTCTTTACGCTCGTTCCAGACATAGGTGGTGCGGCCGTCGCGCTGCACCGTGCTCCAGTAGCCGCGCAGCTCGAACAGTTCCACGGTCAGAGGGCCGGGGTCGGCCGGGGTTTCCGCCGGGGTCAGGGCTGCGGCCTGGACCTTGACGGGCGAGCCGGGGTCCATGTCACCCTTGGGCAACTTGAGGCCGAGCATGTAGGGCTGGGGGAAGTAGGTCAGATTTTCGGTGCGGGTGGTCCAGCGGCCGCCGTCTTCCTGCACCCCGGCAATGAGCAGCACCTTGAGTATGGAGGGCGGCAGCCAGTCGGCCGGGGCTTTGAAGTCCAGGCGGGTTTTGCCTTCTTCGTCCAGAGAGCCGGTCATGTACTTGAGCGAGGTCTGGGCGTCAAAGGCCTTGGTCGCGTCGGTGAAGGTCCAGCCGTCATAGCCTTTGGGCACAAAGACCGTCGGGGTGATCTTCCAGCCCAGTTCGTAGCTTAAGCCGGCGCCGGGCGCGCCGAACAGGTAGCGGCCGGAAAGCTCCACGCCCACGGCCTCGTTGCCGATAAGCACGGTCTTTTCCGGGGCAACGGCCACTTCCAGACGCGGCGGAACAAAATCTTCCACCTGGAAGGTTGCCGTGCCCAGGGGTTGCTTTTCCTTGCCCGGCACAAAGACCGTTGCGGTGTATACGCCTGTGGGCGCGGTGTGGGGCAGCTCGAAGCGGAAGTCGGCGCCGCCGAATTCCGAGAGTTCCACCGAACCCCGTGCCGCTTCCAGGCCGCGGGACGAGGTGACGGCGAAAAGCACCGGGAAAGGCTTGGGCGCGGCATGGCCGGCATCGCGCACAAAGGCCTTGAGGTCCACGATCTCGCCGGGGCGGAAAACCCCACGCGGGGTGTAGACAAAAGCCTCGCAGCCGTCGTTCAGGTAGTCGCGGCTGCCTTCACCGGCCAGGGCCAGGGCGGAGGCGTCGCGCAGGGGCAGGAAGGTGATGTCGTTGTCGCGCAGGGATGTGACCACGCCGGGCTGCAGGTCTTCTTCCCAGGGCTTTTCCCGGTTGAAGACAAACAGGCCGTTGTCGTCGGTCGTACCCTGGCAGAGCAGTTGGTTGGAAGAGGAATAGACCCTGACGTCGGTTCCGGCCATGGGCTTGCCCGTGGACAGCCCGGCGGCGAACACCGTGACGCCCGAGGGAAAGACCCGGGCCGTGAGCCCGATGTCCGAAACGATCACCAGGCGCTCGGTGGAAGAGGCGTTGTAGGTGTAAGTTTCCGAACCGTTCTTCTCTTCCACGTAGCCATCCAGGCGCAGCAGGTAGACGCCGCGCTCGCCGCCGGCCAGAGCGGCCGGGTCGACGGAACGCCGCACCACCTCGTTGGGAGAGCCGGAGACCTTGACCTCCTTGACCACGACCTTGCGGGCCGGGTCGAAGCCGCCCAGATCGAAGTCGAAGCCGAGCAGGGGCAGGTTGTTGTCGTAGACCCGGCGCAGAGTAAGCACCACCTTGTCCACGTTGGTGTGGGTCACGGAAATACGGCCGCCGTGGGCCGGGGTGAGCAGCGAGCCCGCGTCGGCAAAGGTGGCGCGCGGGTTGCGGTTGTCCACGGAGAGCACGTAGGAGCGCTCTTCACGCAGCACTCGGCCCATGGCGTCCACCAGACCGGGCAGCAGGGTGACGCGCAGGCTTTCGCCCGGGGTCAGGCTGGTGAACTGCAGGCGCTCGCCGCCCAGGGTGTAGTCGGTTTTGGGCTCCACCCGGATGAACTCGCTTATGTCCTGGTCGGCCGGGGAGCGGCTTAAGTAGACCGAGCCGAGAATTTCACCCTGCTCGTTTTCGTAGCTGTAGCCATAGCGAATGCTGATGTCCGAGGGGCCGGACTTGTCGTCGGCCGTGACTTTGGCCTGTTCGTCCGCGGTCTTGGTCGGGTCGGGAATGCGCACCGTGGCCGAAGCCTCGTATTTGAAGCCCAGGGGCGCGGCATCGTTCGGTCCGTCGGTGCCGAGGCGCACGCTCAAGGCCGGGCGGTACTTGCCAAGGTTGACCGGGATGTTCCAGGTGTTGTTCTTGCCCTCCTCGGGGAGTTCCAGAGCCAGAGCTTCGCCGCTCGCGGCATCCGTGACTTTCAGGTGTTCCTTCACCTGGGCCGCGGTCACCGGATATTCAAAGACCAGGAAAATTTCCAGCTTGTTCGTGGCCCGATCCAAGGCCCCCGCCCGGAAATTCGTCAGGCTGTTGGAGCGCACGGCAAAGGAGTGGTACCAGTGCACCGGTTTGCCGGTTAAATCCTTGAGGCCGTTCTTGAAAACCACGTAATAGCGGGTGCCGGCCGCATAACCCTTTGTCGGCTCAAAGGTGAAGGAGTTGGCCGAGGACCAGTACCCCCGTCCTTCCACGGCCGGGCTCAAGGTAAAGGGCATGGCCGCAGAGTCGGTCGCTTCTTTGCTCACCGCGTCCGGGGCGACCATGTCGGCCGAGAAAACCACGGTCAGCGGCCGGTGCAGGTCGCGCAGATCTTGGTCGGATATGGAAATGGAAATGTTTTTGGTCACGTCTTCCGGGGCGCCGGGCTTGGAACCCATGCCGGTCAGGCAGATCAGGGCCGCCGCAAGAAGCGGCAGGCAAAGGGCTTTTTTCATGGCAGAACTCGCCGTGGTTGGGTTGGGGGTTGGGATCGGGGGTAGGGGAATTTTTGCGCGGTTGGGAGTTATATGCTATGGGCAGATCCTTTGAGAAAGTCAATGGCGGAGCCGGGGCCAAGCGCCCGTCCGCACACCATCAAGGAGCGCATATGGGAGCCGGCCGGATCGCACGAGGCATTCTTATCGGGGGATCGTTGGGCGCGTTCGCGGCCATCTTCGGCATCAGCGAAAACATGTTCATGGCCGTGGGCTTCGGCATGGCCGCCGGCTGTCTGGCCGGACTGACCATGATGTGGCTGGACAAGAAGAAAAAAAAGTAAGCACGCAGGAATGGGCGGCCCTTCCCCAAGGATTTTATTCCGGGTGCTGAACGAGAATTTTCGGTTTTTGCGCGCGTTGCGCATACGCGATGCGTCGGATAGGCTCGATATTCGGAGGATTTTTGTTCTCCGGCAAAGAAAACGGCTTTTTCACGAGGGGAGTATACTCTTGCGGTATTCGACCCGAAGGAAAAAGCCGTTTGACGCAAACAGAACTGCGGAACTCGGCCTGCCGATGATACATCCCGGCGGAACAAAGCCCTTCCCCACAATAACGCGGGCCGCAGGAGGGCAAAAAGACCCGAATGTCGAGCCTATTCTCCGGGCTTTTCGCGCAAGGCCAAGCCCAACTCGCGGAGCTGCTTGGCGGAGACGGGCGCGGGGGCCCTGGTCAGCAGGCAGCCGGCCTTCTGGGTTTTGGGGAAGGCGATGACGTCGCGGATGGAGCCCAGGCCGAGCAGGAGCATGACAAAGCGGTCCAGGCCGAAGGCGATGCCGCCGTGGGGCGGCGCGCCCTGTTCCAGGGCCTGCATGAGAAAGCCGAACTGGCTTTCGGCTTCTTCGGGGCTGAAGCCGAGGGCGGCGAACATGCTGCGCTGCATGGCCGCGTTGTGGATGCGAATGGAGCCGCCGCCCACTTCGGTGCCGTTGAGCACCATGTCATAGGCCCGAGCCCGGGCCGAGGCCGGGTCGGCGACCATGGCTTCGGGGTCGCCCTGGGCCTGGGTGAAGGGGTGGTGGCAGGCCACCCAGCGTTTTTCTTCCTGGTCGTACTCAAAGAGCGGGAAGTCCGTGACCCAGAGAAAATTGTGCAGGTCTTCGGGAATCAGCCCCAGGTGCTCGCCCAGGCGCACGCGCAGGTTGCCCAGGGCGGCGTTGACCATCTCGGGCGCGCCGGCCTGGAAAAAGACGATGTCGCCCACTTCAAGGCCGAGGGCTTCTTTGAGCCCGGCGCGCTCCGTTTCGGACAGGAACTTGGCGATGGGCGACTGCCACTCGTCCGGGCGGATTTTGATCCAGGCCAGCCCCTGGGCGCCGAAGATCTTCACATACTCGGTGAATTCGTCGATTTCCTTGCGCGAAAGGGTCTCGCCGCCGGGCACGCGCATGGCCTTGACCAGCGGGGCCGTGGCAAAGAGGCGGAAGTCCGAGCCCTTGACGATGTCGGTGACTTCCTGCAGGCGCAGGTCAAAGCGGGTGTCGGGCTTGTCCACGCCGTAGGAGCGCATGGCTTCGTCATAGGTCATGCGCGGGAAGGGCAAGACAAGATCCTTGCCGAACACGTCTCTGAGCACTCGGGCCATGAGGCCTTCGGCCATATGCATGACCATATCTTCATTGACAAAGCTCATTTCGATGTCGATCTGGGTGAACTCGGGCTGGCGGTCGGCGCGCAGGTCTTCGTCGCGGAAGCAGCGGGCGATCTGGAAGTAGCGCTCCAGGCCGGCCACCATGAGCAACTGCTTGAAGATCTGCGGACTTTGCGGCAGGGCGTAGAACTCGCCCTGGTTGACCCGGCTCGGAACCAGAAAGTCGCGCGCGCCCTCGGGTGTGGATTTGGTCAAAATGGGCGTTTCGACCTCGATGAAGCCGCCTTCGTCCAGATAGCGGCGCACGCTTTGGGTGATCTTGTGGCGCATGATCAGGGCGCTGTTCATGCGCGGCCGGCGCAAGTCCAGATAGCGGTGCTCCAGGCGCAGGTTCTCGCCCGGGTCAAGGCGGTCCTCGATCAGGAAGGGCGGGGTCTTGGAGGTGTTCAAGAGCCTCCAGGAGCGCACCACGACCTCAATGCCGCCGGTGACCATGTTCGGGTTGGCCATGCCCTCGGGCCGGGCGCGCACGTAGCCTTCCAGGGCCAGAACATATTCCGAACGCAGGATGTGGGCCTTTTCGTGGGCCTCGGGCGCGACCTCGGGGATGAAGACGATCTGGCTCAGACCGGCCCGGTCGCGCAGGTCCACAAAAATCAGGCCGCCGTGGTCACGACGGAACTGCACCCAACCGCAGAGGCGGACCTCTTTTTTCAGGTCGGCGGTGGTCAGCTCGCCGCAGGTGTGGGTGCGGTTGAAATCGCCCAAGGGCTCCACAAAGCGCTTGTGATCTTCTTGGATGTCCCGGCATTGGGTTTCTTGGCTCATGGTGCTGTCCTTAAAAAGAAAAATATGCTGGATACTTAAATCGCCGGACCGGCGCCGGGCCGGTGAGCCTGTTCCTTGTCCGCGTGGCGGATTTCGGCCCAGTCGCCGAGGGTGGCCAGAGGAATGCTCACCTGGCCGCCACCGTCCATATTTTTGACGGCCACGGTCTGCGTGTTCAACTCGTTTTCGCCGAGCAACAGGCAGTAACGCGCGCCCAGGGTCGAGGCCCGGCGCATCTGGCCTTTGAGGCCCTTGGCGGTGAAGGATATTTCTCCAACCAGGCCATTGGCGCGCAGGGCTTCGGCCGCGACCACGGCGACATCCGGGGCGCGTTCGTCCAGGCAGGCGATATAGAAGTCCGGCCGGGCCTCGTTGCCGTGCTCTTGCTGAGCCAGGAGCAGGGCCAGGCGTTCCATGCCGCAGGCAAAGCCGATGGCCGGCACCTCCGGTCCGCCGAGCTGGGCGATGAGCCCGTCGTAGCGACCGCCGCCGGCCACGGAGCCTTGGGCTCCGATGCTGGTGGAAACCACCTCGAAGGTGGTGCGTACGTAATAGTCCAGGCCGCGCACCAGGCGGGGGTTGAGCGTGTAGGGTACGCCCTGCGTGTCCAGCAGCCGGACCACAGTATCGAAGTGCTCTTTGCAGTCGCCGCAGACGTGGTCAAGAATGCGCGGAGCGTTCTCGGTCATGGCCTTGCAGCCGGGTACCTTGCAATCCAGCACCCGTAGGGGGTTGGTGGAAAGCCGGCGCCGGCAGTCTTCGCAGAATTGCCCCGTGTCCAGTGAAGAAAGAAAGGCCGTGAGGGTTTCTTTGTAGGCCGGTCTGCACTCGCGGCAGCCCAGAGAGTTCAGGTCCACGGCCAGATCCTTCAGACCCAGTTCACGCAAAAAGGCCATGAGCATGAGCACCACTTCGGTGTCGGCCTGGGGCTCGTGCGCGCCCAGGCATTCGCAGTCGAGCTGGTGGAACTGGCGCATCCGGCCCTTTTGCGGCCGCTCGTAGCGAAACATGGGGCCAAAGCTGAAGAGCTTGCTCACGTTTTCCCGGCCGTGCAGGCCGCTTTCGATATAAGCCCGCACGATCCCGGCCGTGGCCTCGGGCCGCATAGTCAGCGAGCGCCCCTTGCGGTCCGGGAAGGTGTACATTTCCTTCTGGACCACGTCGGTTTCCGTGCCGATGGATCGGGCGAACAATTCCGTGAACTCCAGGATTGGAGTACGCAATTCCTTATATCCATAGGCTCCAAACACGCGGCGGGCCGCGTCTTCCATGCGGGTGAACAGGGTGCTCTCCGGCTCGAAAAGATCCGCGAAACCCTTGATGGTCTGCAAGGCGGTCATGATTGTTCCCGGTTGGCGGTGGAAAAACAGTATTCATAACCCAACGCTGCCCGCTTGTCAAAAAATCATGGCGCCGAGCGCGCTCTTCCGGTCGATATCGGGAGCAAGCGCGTCTTGAATAAAGTATTTTGCCCCGACAACCGCGCGTCGGAGACTTGCGGCCGGGCGGGGCCGGGGGTATGTGTCGGCATATTGTCACGCCAAGGAGAGCCATTATGGACGCATTGACCTGTATTCACACCCGACGCAGCATCCGTCGTTTTACGGACGAGCCGGTCACGGACGAGGAGATCCGCATCCTGCTGGACGCGGCCATGATTGCCCCGAGCGCGGGCAACGCCCGGCCCTGGGAGTTCGTGCTGATCACCGACAAGGCCCTGCTGGAGCGTATTCCGGCCATCAACCAATACGCCTCCATGGCTGCCGGCGCCCCGCTGACTGTTTTGGTCTGCGGCAACCTGCAGAAGGAAAAATACCCGGGCTACTGGACCCAAGACTGCTCGGCCGCGCTGCAGAACATGCTGCTGGCGGCCACGGCCCTGGGCCTGGGCACGGTCTGGACCGGGGTCTACCCGGTGGAGGAACGGATCAAGGGTTTCCGGGAGCTGTGCAGGCTGCCGGAGCAGATCATGCCGCTGGGCGCGGTGGTGGTGGGGCGGCCGGCCGTGGAGGCCAGAAGCCTGAGCCGTTACGAGGCCGGGAAAATCCACACCAACACCTGGTAGCCGGGAGGTTCGGCCATGTTCGCCATCAGCGTTGTTTTTAAAGTCGACCCCGCCCATCGGGAGGAATTCGCCAAGCTGTCTTTGACCCACGCCCACAACAGCGAGAGCAGGGAGGAGGGCTGTCTGGACTTTCGGATTTTCCAAAGCCCGGACGATCCGAACACGTTCTATTTCCACGAAGCCTATAAAAATCGCGCCGCTGCGGAAGAGGTGCACGCCAGGACCGAATATCTGGCTGCTTTCCGGGCCGCGACCGACCCTTGGATCAAGAAGAAGGACATGGGGGTTTGGGAAAGCGTGGAATAGCCGGCCGTTCGGCCGAGCTTTTCCGTTGCTTCAAGATCCGCCCCGGCTACGGCCGGGGCTTTTCATTTCCCTAAATCTATGCCGTATTCCTCGGCCTTGTAGTACAGAGTCGAGCGGGGAATTTTCAGCAGGGCTGCGGCCTTGGATTTGTTGCCCTTGGCCTGGCGCAGGGCTATGCCGATATTTTCCTTTTCCAGGGCGCGCACGGCCGCGCCGAGCTCCAGGGGGTAGGCGTGCGTGGCTCCCTGTTTTTCTTCCATGCCCAGGATCAGGTAGTTGGGGATGTCTTCGCGGTTCAGGGCCCGACCGGCGGCCGTGACCACCATGTGCTCAATCACGTTCATCAGCTCGCGGATATTCCCCGGCCAGTGGTAGGCCAACAGGGCCTTCATGGCGGCCGCGCTGATGGAGCGCACGGGCTTGTGGTTTTTCTGGGAGAATACGGAGTTGAAGTGGTTGAGCAGCAGGGGGATGTCTTCGCGCCGTTCGCGCAGGGCCGGCAGCTCGATGGAAACCACGTTCAGGCGATAATAGAGATCTTCGCGAAAACGGCCGTCAAGCATCATGTCCTTTAGGGGCCGGTTGGTGGCCGAGATGATCCGCACGTCCAGCTTGATCGGCTTGGTGCCGCCCACGCGCACGGCCTCACGTTCCTGGAGCACGCGCAAAAGTTTGCCCTGAATGAACACGGGCGCATCGCCGATTTCGTCCAGAAACAGGGTGCCGCCCTGGGCGGCTTCAAACAGGCCTTTTTTGCCGCCCTTGACCGCTCCGGTAAACGCGCCTTCCGTATAGCCGAAAAGCTCCGCTTCCAGCAGGTTTTCGGGCAGGGCGGGCACGCATACCGGAACAAAGGGGGCATCCTTGCGCAAACTGTTGGCGTGGATGGTTTTGGCCGCCACTTCCTTGCCCGTGCCGGATTCGCCGGTGATCAGCACGGCGCTGTCCACGGGCGCGATTTTTTTGATTTTCGCCAGCAGCTCCTGCATGGCGGCGCTGGCGAAAATAATGTCGGAGCCCAGCAGCAGGCGTTTGCGCAGTTGGGCTATTTCCT
>JAVBLS010000075.1:0-22016 GCA_031553235.1 Desulfovibrio sp. | reverse complement strand
GAAGAGCTTCGATGCCCTTTTTCCGATAGAGTTTCAGCCACTGGCTCACGGCCCCGCGAGTCACTCCCAAAGCCTCCGCTATGCGAATAGATCGCCAGCCCTGTTCAAAGCTCCACGGCCCGAAGTCGCCTGAACTCGCGTGCATCTTGACTGGTCTTGCTGAGCGTTTTCATGTCTCATGACATACCAGAGTTTCTAGAAAATGTTTAGTGAAAAATGCGGATATCAATAATATGATTTTACGTAGCCGACCGGTCAGACCGACTCCGCCCGGCCCGTTGCCGGCGCGAAAAAACAGCACTCCGTCCTTCCCGAAAAGACGGAGTGCCGCGACCATCGACGGTCACAACCGTAAACCGTTTCTATTCAGTATCGTCGACAACCTTCTGCCACGACTGCTCCGGATCGAAGCGGATAATTTCCGCCGCCCGGGCGGCGGTGCCCTTGCCCAGGTTGCTCTCGTACAGCGTGCCGTCATGCCCGAGCATAAAGCTCATCACCCCGGAAACGCCGTACTTTTCCGGATAGGCCAAAACCGCGAAGCCGCCGAACATCAGGTTGTCGGCCACGTAATCGTAGGCTCCGCCCGGGGCGCTCTTGCCTTGGCCGGTGAGGATGCGGTAGCGGTAACCGTGATAGGAACCCGTGCCGTTGTTGTAGCCGTCGTCGGTCGCTTCGGCAGCGAGTTTGCCCAGGGGGCTGGGCTGCTCATCCGCGGCGCTCTGCCAGTATAGACCGTCGCGCTTGCCGGGCGAACTGACGATTTTCCGGGCAAAGTGCTTTATCTTCGAGCCTTCGAGGTTCAGGTTATAGTAGTCACGTTCGGCATCGCCGATGGCCCGGCAGACCTGCATGGCCGAAAGCTCGTTGCGGCCGATGCGCCGATCCATGAGTTCCTCCATCCCGGCCACGCCGTCAAAGCGCCACTTGCCCAAGGCGTCTTTGACCAGGGGCACGGGGAAGGTCAGTTCCCTCTCCCCGAGGACCAGCGAGACACGGCCGTCGGCCTGGGTCTTCAGGCTGTGCTTTTTCTCCCAGGCGGCCACAAAAGCGGCCCGGTCCTCCTTGTCGGCGGCTGTGTCGCCGGAATTGATCAGGTCTTTGGCCTGCGGGCCGAGAACCTTCTCCAAAGCCGCCGTATTCTGGGCCTTGGCGGCCTGGATCAAGGCCTGGGCCGCTTCTTCGGGACTTTTATAAAGAGTCGGTTCGGCCGGCTGGATCACGATGGCCTGCTTGCCGCTTGAACCGGAAGAGGTGTGCACGACCTGGTGTTTGTCCGAGTTCAGGTTGCCGTGGGCCAGGGCGTCGGCGCGGAGGCCGGGGCTTCGGCGGCAAAAGCCGTCGGCGAGGCCAGAAAAACAACCAGGAAAAGCAGCATGCATCGGCGTAGTATATGTCGCATGTTCCGCTCCTGAAATTGGGCCGAAGCTGGGCGGCGGGCGGCCGCCCGCGTAATCGGACGGCTCCTCCCGCGGGGGATTATCTGAAAACATATAACAACGTATCCCAGTGTCAATGAGCATCTTGTGATTTGATCGCTTGTTGCCGCCGAGGAGTGTAGCGAACTTGCCCGAGGCTGCAGACGCCCTCAGCGTGATATGAAGAACCAGCGGCCCAACCCCAGAGTAAACACGGCCAGGCCATAAATGGAGTGTTCCAGCACCAGGCCCCAGAGCAGGCCCGGCTCATTGCGTCTGCGAACATAGACCCCGGCCAGAAACAGCCCGGCCAGGCCGGAGGCGGCCACGGCGAACCAACCGGCATAGATCACGTGCACCCAGGCAAAGGTCGCGACGCTGAACGCGTAGGCGGCCCACGGGCTTGCCCGCAACGGGGCAAAGGCCTCGAACACATAGAGTCGGTAGATGATTTCCTGCGGCAGGGCGGAAAGCAGCGGGTAGAGGCAAAAAATCAGCAGCCACAGGCCCGGGCGCCTGCGCGGCAGGTCAAGGAGGTGCTCCGGGTCACACAGGACCACGAAGGCCAGGATCAAGATCGCGGCCAGAGCGCCGCGCACCAGCGCCCCACGCAGCATGGCCGGTGAAGGCCGGGCGAAAACGCGCCGCCAGGTCACCTTGCCGCGCAGACGAAACAAAGCATAGGCGCAGCCCGCAAACAGCAGCAAGCGGCGCAGGGCGTGCATCGGGTCGCTCATGGCCAGAAGCGGCACAAGCCCCAGAAAAAAGACCGGCTCCAGCGCCCAGAACGGCAACCGCCGGCGCACGCCTTCACTCCGCCAACGACATCAGATACTGCCCGTAGCCGGTTTTGGCTAAGGGCGCGGCCAGCTTGAGCATCTCATCCCGGGTGATGAAGCCCTTGCGCCAGGCGATCTCTTCCGGACAGGCCACCTTCAGTCCCTGCCGGGTTTCCACCGCCTGGACGAACGAGCCGGCTGCCAGCAAGGAATCATGGGTACCGGTATCCAGCCAGGCAATGCCCCGGCCGAGCAGTTCCACGGCCAGCCGCCCTTCCCGCAGATAGAGATTGTTCAGATCGGTGATCTCCAACTCGCCGCGAGGCGAGGGCTTCAGGGCCGCGGCTTTTTCCACAACGCCCGGTTCATAAAAATACAGGCCCGTGACCGCATAGTTGGACTTGGGCTCCCTGGGTTTTTCCTCTACGCCCAGCACCCGGCGCTCCTTGTCGAACTCTACCACGCCGTAGCGTTCCGGGTCGCGCACGTGGTAGGCGAAAACCGTGCCGCCCTGCCGGTTGCGCATGGCCCGCCGCAAATGGTTTTCAAAGCCGTGGCCGAAAAAAATGTTGTCCCCCAAAATCAGGCATACCGGCGAGCCGTTCAGGAACTCTTTGCCGAGCAGAAAGGCCTGGGCAATGCCGTCCGGCGACGACTGCTCCACATAGGCGAAATCACAGCCCCACTGCCTGCCGTTGCCCAGCAGGTTGCGGAACAGGGGCAGATCACGCGGCGTCGAGATCACGCAGATCTCCCGAATGCCCGCCAGCATCAACACCGATAGCGGATGATAGACCATCGGCTTGTCGTAAATCGGCATCAACTGTTTGCTCACGCTGATGGTCAACGGATGCAGCCGGGTGCCCGAACCGCCTGCCAGAATAATTCCTTTCCACGGTTTCATCCCAAACCTCCAGTCATCTTCCCGCCATTATACGTCTTTTTATAAGAAAAGTCTTTGGGGAAAGATTGGGGGACGCCGTCCCCCAATCCCCCCCGGCGGGGCTTGGGCGGCAGCCCCAACTCTCCTGCAAGGTTTTTCTTAAAAAGCCCAATAGTACCAAAAAGTTGCAGCAAGAATCAGGGAGACGGCGCGGCAGATCTGGTTGGCGGTGACCAGAACGGCGGCCTGGGTGGGGCCGAAGAACCCGGCATAGGAGGGAAACTGGTGCCGGATGACCCGCACCGGGGAGGAGATAATGTTGCCTACCAGCAGGGCCATGATGATCTCGGGGCCGGTCAGGGCGCCGGAGGCGGTCAGGGAGGCCGCTGCGCCGAGGGCGGCGCCGCTTTCGGCGGCCAGGTACAGGACCACGATGCTCACGGCCTGGGGCCGCAGGAAGGGCAAAAGATCCATGTGGGCGGCCATGAAATGCTCGGCCGCTTCAAAAAGGCCGGCTCGATGGAGCCAGAAAAACAGGCAATAGGCCGGCACGGTGAAGAGCGTGAGTCTGAACAGACGCTTGCGGAAACGCCGCCAGACTTTCGCGGCCAAGTTTTTGAGCGTGCGCGGGGGTTCCTGCGGCAGTCCGGGGGCCGAGCCGGCCGGGGGCAGGGGGGGCAAGAGCAGACGGCCGGCCAGGGCCGTGCCGAAGGTGCGCAGAAGGGCCGCGGCAAAGGTCAGCCCCACGTAAGTAAAGGCGGCCCGGCCGAGAAAAGCGTAGGCCACGGAAAACATCGTGGGCAGATGCACGAGAAAGGTGGGGGAACTGTTGAACAGGTTGGCCAGAATCAACTCGCGCCGGGACAGTTTGCCCTCGGCATAGCCGTCGGCCAGCAGGGAGTTGGAGGCCGCCGGAGAGAAAAAGGCCAGGGCGAAGGAGGCCCCGGCGATTTCGCGCAGACGGCCCATGCGCACCAGGGGCGTGACCAGGCGGGCGATGAAACGGGTCCAGTGCAGGCTTTCCAGCAGCACGGCAATGAACAGGCCCACGCCGCTTATGGCGATGAGCCGGAGCAAGGGCAGCACCAGTTCGTGGAGCAGAACGCGGCTGTCCATCAGGAGGCGGCGGCGTAGCCGAGATCTTGGGGAAGGCCGGAGCGGGCAGCCTCGGCGCGGGCCAGGCGGTCGACCTCTTCGTTTTCCGGATGGCCGGCATGGCCGCGCACCCAGTGGAAGCGCACCTGGTGGCGCGCAAGCAGGGGCAGCAGGCGCTCCCAGAGGTCGCGGTTCATGGCGGGCTTGCCGTCGGCCTTTTTCCAGCCGCGCTTTTGCCAGGAGGTCAGCCAGCCTTTTTCGACGGCGTCGCGCAAATAGCGTGAGTCGGTATGCAGGTCCACTTGGCAGGGCCGGGTCAGGGCTTCCAACCCCATGATCGCGGCGTAGATCTCCATACGGTTGTTGGTGGTCTCGGCAAAGCCGCCGAAAAGCCGGCGGGTGTGGCGGCCCGAGGTAAGCAGGGCCGCCCAGCCCCCGGGGCCGGGGTTGCCGAGGCAGGAGCCGTCCGTATGCATGATAACCGAGGCCGGTGTGGTCATGGATGTTCCAAATGAAAAGGTGCTGCGGCGTCCAGGCGCCGGGACATGCGGTTCAGGGCCTCTTCCAGCCCGGCCAGCCAGTCGCCGGAGGCAAAATACGGGACAAAGAGCGGGCCGGCAAGGGCCTGAGCGTCTTCATCCAGCGCCCAGAGAATCGCGGCCGGGGCCAGAAAAAAGACCGCGCGCGCGCGCGGGCAGATCACCAGCACCACCCGGCGGGGCTTGTCCGTGGGGGTGAACTTGCCGGCCAGGGCGTCGAGAACCGCCGGCGACGGCGGCTCGGAGCGCACCTCGAGCACCAGAGGCAAGCCGTATTCACGTTCAAAGCGGGCCGCATAACGCTCCAGGGCTTCGGCCTGTTGCGGTGAAAGGCGCAACGGCGCCTCGGCCGCGACAGGCGGCCGAGCCAACATAGCCATGCGACGGTTGTTGTTTTCCCAAAAGCCCCAAGCGGCCCCGCCCAAAAGCAGGCCGATCACGGCCCAGCGCAGCAGTCGCATTGAAGGGCTTTCCGCGCGCAGCAACTCCGGCCGGCGCTTGGGGGGTCTGCGAAAAATCATGGCCGCTCCTTGGCCGGCATTGCATCGTTCACTGTGACCTTAAAAAAATAACCTGAGGCCCGCAACGGCTTCATAATGGTAGACACGCGACGGGGACAAGCGGACAACAGTGATGTCTTTTACGACATATATAGGTACATTTTCTTTGGAGCGTTTTATAAATTTATATATATAGATAAATACGAAGTCGGACAACACATGAGCAGTTCCGGCTGGCGGCCCTCCGGCTGTTCTGCTTGACCGCTTGTAGGTTTGTGAAGTAAAAGAAGGGACTATGAATTGGGACTGGGACAAACTACAGGAGAAAAGGCAGAGGCGGGGCAATAAGCCCGTTCCCCATGAGGACGACCCGCAGCCGTTTCTCCCCGAGGGGCCGAGGTTTGGCCGATTTGTGCCGAACACCGGCGGCGGTCTGCTTTTTGGCCTGGTCTTTCTCGGTCTGACCGTTCTCTGGCTGGCCTCGGGTTTTTTCATCGTCAATCCGGGCGAAGAGGGCGTGATTCTGGTCTTCGGCAAGCTGGAGCGCACGGTCAAGGCCGGGCCGCACTACCACCTGCCCTACCCCATCGCCACGCATCTGGTGGTCAACACCGAGCAGGTGCGCACCCTGACCGTCGGCCGGGCGGCCGAAGCCGCCCAGGCGGGCGAAGAGCCCTCGAACATGTTCACGGGCGATGAAAACATCATCCACATTCAATTCCGGGTTCAGTACGAGATCAAAGACATTGAACGCTACCTCTTCGGCATGCGTTCGCCCGACGAAGTGGTCTCGGCCGCGGCTGAGGCGGCCATGCGCGAAGTGGTGGGCGCGGCCAACATCGAGGCCATTTTCACCGAACAGCGCGGCGATTTGCAGCAAAAGGCCAAAGACGCCCTGCAGGCGATCATGGATGAATACGGCAACGGCATCCGCATCCGCGACGTGCAGCTTCTGGACGTCGCCGCGCCCACCGAGGTACGCGACGCCTTTGCCGCCTATGCCGGCGCCCGCGAGGAAATGGCCAAAATCCGCAGCGACGCCATGGCCTACCGCAACTCCATCGTGCCCGTGGCCGTGGGCACGGCCCAGAGCCTGATCAACGACGCCATGGCCTACCGCATCCGCCGGCTGCAAAGCGCCAAGGGCGAGGCCGAGCGCTTCACCGCCCTGGACGAGCAGTACCGTAAAAACCCGGCCATCATCAGAACGCGCATGTATTTGGAAGCCATGGACGAGATCTTCTCCTCACCCGGTCTGGAAAAGACGATCATCAGCAAAGACGTCAAGGGTTCCCTTTTGCCGTTGCTGCAATTGGGCAACACGCCCGCGCCGACAACGGCACCGGCCAAGCCGGCCGATGCCAGAGGGGGCCCGCGATGAAGGCGCTGTTCTCCGCGGTGGTGGGCGTGGCCGTAATCTTGCTGCTGGCCACCCAGGTTTTTTTCGAGGTCAAGGAATACCAGACCGGCATCGTGCTCTGGCTGGGTGAACCCGAAGATCAGATTCGCGGCCCGGGCCTGCATGCCAAAGTGCCCTTTCTGCAAAGTATCATCCTTTTCGACACCCGCCTGTACACCTTCAACACGCCCACGGCCCGTACCTTCTCCCTGGACCAGAAAGAGTTGGTGGTGGACAACTATGTGAGCTGGCGCATCTCCGACCCTCGGCGTTACGTGCACACCCTGCGCACCGAACGCAAGGCCGAAGAAATCTTGAGCAGCATCGTCAACACCAAACTGCGCGCCGCCCTGGCCAAGGCCACTTTACCCGAAATCGTCGACACCAAGCGCCAGGCGATCATGCGCTCGGTGCTGGATGAATCCCGGCGCGACGCCGAGCCTTTGGGGGTGGAAATCAAGGACGTGCGCATCAAGCGGGCCGACCTGCCCAACCGGGAGGCCATTTTCGCCCGTATGCGCGCGGACAGAATCAAAATGGCCAATCAGTACCGTGCCGAAGGGGAATCGGACAGCCGGCGCATCCGCTCTCAGGCCGAACTGGACCGCGACTCCATTGTGGCCGGAGCCCAACGCAACAGTACCGTCATTCGGGGTCAGGCCGACGCCGAAGCCCTGGAAATTCTTGCATCCGCCATCAGCGCCGATCCGGACTTCTATGAGTTCTCCAAAAGTCTTGAAATCTATCGCAAAGCCTTTAAGGAGCACTCCAGAATCATCCTTTCTTCCGAAGATCCCCTGCTAAAATTTCTACAATAATCCTCGCCATGGTATTTTTAGCTTGATATTTCGAGAAAATACATATAGTGGACTTGTCTGGTCAAGAATAATTCTTACCCTCTATCTGCGACCCGGGGGGATCGCCGCATAGTGGGATGCCGCCCGCAGAGACGTTCGGGCCAATACAGCTTTGGGCCGATGTAAACAGAGGAGCACATTGTGGTCAATTTTGACGAAATTTTTGAGCGCATCAAGGCCGCCACCAATACCCGCACACAGGTGGAACTGGCCGAAGTGCTGGACATTCGGCAGTCGAGCATCTCCGATGCCAAACGTCGCAACTCGGTGCCGTCCGACTGGTACATGAAACTGTTTGAGCAGTTCGGACTCAATCCGGACTGGTTAAAAAAGAATAGCGGCCCCATGTACCTGCGGACGGAACAGGGTTACGTGCCCGCCGACGCGCCGGCGGGCATGGTCTGCGAGGAGCCCGGCCGCTACGGTGGTCAGGACGCCAAAAATCTCACTGTGGCGGTATATTCCGCCAATTTGCCGGACAACGGCGATAATGCGCCGGTCGGTCGGTTGAGCATCCCGCTCTCCTATTCCGGACCGGGAATCCAGGTCTACCGGGTCGACGGCACCAGCATGGAGCCGTATATTCACAAAGACGCCTTTGTCGGCATCGACACAGCCCGTAAGCACGTGGCCTCGGGCGAGCTGTACGGGGTGCGCATGCCCTACGAAGGCATGGTGCTGAAGCGCGCCTTTGTGGACGCCCAGGGCGAAAAGCTGATCCTGCGCTCCGAAAACACCTCCCACCCGGAAATGCTCATTCCGCTGGAGGACTATGAACAGCACGTCCTCGGCCGCGTGGCCTGGGTGATGCAGAAATTCTAGGCAGTGAAAAGCCCCCCGGATGGGGGGTTTTTTGCTGGTTCACGAAACCACTTCCCTTCACCGGCGGTCCTTGCCCGTCGGGCTGAAGGCGGGTCTGCCGGCCCTGCTCCGGCCGAATCTTCCCGCGGCGAGACGGCCGGCTCCTTGCTCTCGGCCGCATCGAGCTTCACCCTTTGGCCGAATTTGGCGCCAAGCCGGCCATCGGCTTCCGGTGTATCACGCCCTTTTTCTTGCAGACTGAAAATAATTTGTTGGAATTCACTGGGCAGCCCAAAAACGTCTGCTCCATCTCGGCCAGGCCGATTGCTTGTCGGCCTGGAATAACGTATGCTTTTGCGATAAGTTTTTATATAAAAAAATGAACTTCCCGCCGGGAGGCGACATGTTGCGCAGCATGACCGGTTTCGGCCGCTGTTTTCTTGAGGACACCGATCTCACCCAGGTCTGGGAGATCCGTAGCGTCAACGGCCGGCATCTGGAGATCCGCTGGAAGCTGCCCCTGCGGGCGCGGCCCTTTGAGGCCGCCCTGGAACGTCTGGCCAAAACCTCGACCCATCGGGGGCGGGTGGAAATTTCTCTGCGCCTGGAAGAACGCGCCGGGGAGCAGGGCGCCACGTTCAATTTCGATCTGGCCGAGGCCATGCTGGAAAAGGTTTCAACTTTCGCCGCCGAACGCGGCGACGACTTTACCCCGGACTATACCCGCCTGCTCGGTATTTCCTTTCTCTGGGACGAAGGCGCTCAGGACGCCGACGAAGAACTCGGCGCCCGTCTGGAGCAGGGCCTGGCCGCCGCCCTGGAAGACTGGAACGAATCGCGCGCGCGCGAAGGCTCGGCCCTTGCCAAAGACCTGCTTACCCGCATCCTGCGTATGGAAGAGTGGCTGGCCCGCATTGCCGAGCGCGCCCCTGAGATCAAGGAAGAGCGCTTCGCCGTGGTGCGCGCCCGCCTGGAAGAAGTGCTCGACGGGCAAGGCACGGAGCTTGACGGGGGCCGTTTTCTGCAAGAAATCACTCTGCTGGCCGACAAGTTGGACGTGAGCGAAGAACTCACCCGGCTGGCGGCCCACCTGGATCGCCTGCGCGAACTGCTCGAACTGGAACGCGATGCCGGCCGCAAGCTCGATTTCACCATGCAGGAATGTTTCCGCGAGGTGGCCACCTGCGGCAACAAGATTCAGGACGTGCAGGTCTCGCGCCTGGTGGTGGACTTGAAAAACGAACTGGAAAAATGCCGCGAACAGGTTCAGAATCTGGAATAACGCCGCTTTCTGTTGTATGGTCGTATGGCATAGTGCCTTGCGATATTCTCGAGACGATACGTAAGGGAGAGCCCATGCAGGGCCGCAGACTGTTGAACCTCGGCTTCGGCAACTTTGTCGTGGCCGCGCGGGTGGTGGCCGTGGTCAACCCGGCATCTTCACCCATGCGCCGACTGCGCGAAGATGCCAAGGGGGCCGGCAAGCTCATCGACGCCACCCAGGGGCGCAAGACGCGCTCCTTGGTGATTACCGATTCCAACCACGTGATCCTCTCCGCCGTACAGGCGGAAACTATGCGCCAACGCTTGCAGGAGGAAGAAGCATGACGCGCCGCCGTTCCGGCATCGCCCTGGTCATTTGCGCTCCCTCGGGCACAGGCAAGACCACCCTGGTCAAGCGCCTGACCGCGGAATTTCCGCGTTTCGCCTATTCCATTTCCTGTACCACCCGCGTTCCCAGGCCCGGTGAGAAAAACGGCCGGGACTACCACTTCATTTCCGTGGAGGAATTCAAGGCCCGCCGGGACGCGGGCTTTTTCGCCGAGTGGGCCGAGGTCCACGGCAACCTTTACGGCACCCCCCTTGAGGTTGCCCGCGCTCTGCTGGCCAACGGCCGCGATCTGCTCTTCGACATCGACGTCCAGGGCGCGGCCCAGATTCGCCGCAGCATTCCCGGGGCGCGGCTGATCTTCATTCTGCCGCCCTCGCGGGCCGAGCTGGAGCGCCGGCTGCGCGGCCGGGGCACGGAAAGCGAAGAAAGCATTGACAGACGCATGGCCGACGCCGGGGTGGAACTGGCCCAGGCCCAGTGGTTCGACCAGTGGATCGTCAACGACAACCTGGAGAATGCCCGGCAAGAACTGCGCGCCGCTTACATCGCGGCCGGTCTCGCGCCCGGCTGCAACAGCGGGATGCTTGACGACATCCTGGCCGGCTGGAGAAATTGATGGACCCGCGTCTGGTCGTGGCCCTGGATCTGCCCGACGCCGCCTCGGCCATGGACACGGCCCGCCTGTTCCGTGGACTGCCGGTCTGGATGAAAATCGGCCTTGAGTTGTTCACGGCCGAAGGGCCCGCCGTGGTGCGCGAGATCCGCCGGGATTTTCCGGTCTTTCTGGATCTCAAGTTCCACGACATCCCCAACACCGTGGCCGGGGCGGTGCGTAGCGTCGCCGGCCTGGGCGCGGCCATGATCAGCCTGCACCTGGACGGCGGCGAGGAAATGATCCGCCGGGCCGTGGAAGCCGTATGCGCGGCCGGGGCCGAAGACCCCTTGCTCATGGGCATCACCGTGCTTACTTCGCAAGCCCCCGGGGCCGGACGGGATCTCACGGCCGAGGTGCTGCGCCGGGCCGAGTCGGCCAAAGCGTGGGGCCTGGACGGCGTGGTCTGCTCCGGGTGCGAAGCCGCAGCGGTCAAGACAGCCTGCGGTAGAGAATTTCTCTGCCTCTGCCCCGGCATCAGGCTGAAAGGCGCGGCAAGCGACGATCAGGCCCGGGTGGTCGACCCGGTGCGGGCGGCCGAGGCCGGAGCGGACTTTCTGGTCATGGGCAGGCCCATTGTGCGCAACGCCGACCCCAGAGCAGCGGCGTTGCGCGTGCTTGAAGCCTTGCAGGCCCGCCCGCGCTGCCGTTGACGGCGTTACGCGGGCTCCATCAACCTTGACCCAGCACAACCCGGCAGGTGTACGGCCATGAGCGATCAGCAAGAAAAACGCGACGGCATTACCGGGGTCTTTTCCTTACAGGAAATCCGCAAGGTCGGCACGGGCACCACAACCCGCAAGACCATCCAGAAAGCCTTCTGGTTTTGTACCGAACTCCCCGACGGCAGCATTGAAGTGCAGCCCCTGAACACCAACTACATACCGTCTGGCCCCAAACGCAGGGTGCCCAAAGACGAATTTCTCGCCTCCTTTGCCCCGGAGCCCGAAGTTTACATTTCCAACGTGTTCCCCCGGATACGGGAACTGAACAAGACCATTGCCCTGGCCGACCGTCATCGCGGCAACAAAGAATTTTTCAGCGCCGAAATGGAGTACGGCAAGGCGCTCAAGGTCGATGAGGAAAATATCCGGGCCAACTTCGGCCTGGGCATCACCTACCTGGAACGGGGCGAAGGCGCCAAGGCCGACAACATCTTCGAGCGCCTGGTCAAGCTCGATACCGCCTTTGAGAGCGAACACAAGCACCTGTTCAACGAATTCGGCATCAATCTGCGCAAGAACAAGATGCTCGATCAGGCCGTGGTCTATTACGGCCGCGCCCTTGAACTGAGCGGCGAGGACGAAAACCTGCTGCACAACATGGCCCGGGCCCACCTGGAAAAGGGCAACCATGACCAGGCCCTGACCTATCTGCTCAAATCCCTGCAGCTCAGCCCCACCCTGGAGGCCTCGGTCAAATTCCTGACCTGGATGATCTCCAAAGAACTTGTGCCGGGCAACAGAAAGGAAGAAGTCGCCGCCATGCTGCTACGCATCAGGCAGGCCACGGAACAGGGCAAGGTCCCGACAGGGAGGTAACCATGAGCTCAGCCGAACGCCTGGCCGGAGCCCGACAATTTCTGGAAAATCTGGCCGAAGATCCGCCGCGCCTGCCCTATGAGCCCACGCTGATCCCCCTGCTGTTCTCAGCCACCCGCGAGGGGTCCACCACCTCGACGGAACAATTGACCGTGCTCATCGAACGCAGCCAGAAACTCGCGGCCCGCATCCTTTCCGTGGCCAACTCCGCGCTCTATGCCCTGCAGTCGCGCATCACCTCGATCAACCGGGCCGTGGCCGTGCTCGGCTTTAACGAGGTGCGTTCCCTGGTGATCATGATCGGCGCCGCCTCGGCCCTTAAAGGTGCCAAGCTGCCGCCGGGCTTCAACGGCATGGAGCTGTGGCGCCATCAACTGCTCACGGCCGTCTACGCCAAGGCGCTGGCGACCGGCCTGCGCCGCTCGGGCGTCGCTCTTGCCCTGGATCCGGACGAAGCCTATGCGGCCGGCATTCTGCACGACATCGGCAAGGTCTTCCTGGCCGGACGCCGGCCCGAGATCTGGCGCGCCGTGGCCGAGCGGGCCGCCATGGACGGCACCGACATGGCGACCGCGGAGGACGCTTACTGGGGCATGGATCATGCCCTGGTCGGCGCGCAGGTGCTGCACTTCTGGAAGCTGCCCCTGCTCTTGACCGATTCGATCAACTGGCATCACAGCCCGCATCTGGCGCCATCGTTTGCCGTTGAGTCCGGGGTGCTGGCCGCGGCCAACCGCTTGGCCCATCTGGGGCTGACGGAACGCGGGAGGTTGCCCGAGGAGGTGGTGCGGCTGCTGCCGCCCCGGGCCAATGCTGCGGCCCTGGCCGAGGCTTGCGCCCGGGCCACGGAGGAGTCCTGCCTGGATGTGCTGGCGAGATTGCCGGAGTGATTTGGACGGAGCAGGCTGCAGGGTTGTGTGTCAGCCTCGTGAGTGTTCAGGGCGGTGCCGGGAATTATTCGCCGACTTCTCCCGGCTCTTGCGGCAGGCCGCAAAAGCCGGGAGAAATTCTGAAGGAAGAATGCCGCCGTCCGAATTTTTTTCGTCCCCTTCCTTAAACGCCGTAAGGCCTCGCCCACAGGAAGCGGCACCGACCGGCATCATTGCGAAAGCCCCGGCAGGACCGGGGCTTTCGCAATGATGCCGGTAAAGATGTTTAGTAGCGCGGCTGGCGGGGGGCTTTGGGCTGGGCTTCGTTCACTTTCAGGCTGCGCCCGTCCATGTTCGTGCCGTTCAGCGCCTGGATGGCGCCGGCGGCATCGGCGTCGGCCATTTCCACAAAGCCAAAACCACGGGCGCGGCCCGTTTCACGATCAGACACCAGATTGACGGAATTAACAGTACCGTATTGAGAAAAAAGATTACGAACTTGATCTTCCGTCGCCGACCAGGGCAGGTTGCCCACGTAAATAGACTTGCTCACAAAAATCCTCGTTTGAAAAGTTTTGCACAAGCCGTTTGCATACATATGCAAAACGATTCTGTACAGTTTCTGTTTACATACCCGCTTTTGGCAATATGCACAAGAAAAATCATCTTGGAGCGGAGATCCTTGCCCGGCACCGCCGGCCGGGCCTCCCGTACCGCCGGTTATGAGACAGCGGCGGACTCCCCGTGCCGCCGATCCGCCGGTAGTGGGACAAGGCCTGGCCCTCGTGCCGTCGATCTCGCGCGACAAGCCGTGGAACAAGGCCGGACGCGCCATCACACCGTCGATCCACCGCCGCGCGGCGCCGCCGTTTTCGGGCTTTCCCCAAAACGCTTTTCCTTGTACACTCCTCTCGCAATGCGCTGGACTTTCGCCCCCACCCTTACTCCCCCGGACGGCCTGGAAACCCTGGCCGAACGTCTGGAGATTTCCCCCGATCTGGCCGTCCTGCTCTACCGGCGCGGCATGCAGGATGCCGAAACCCTGGCCGGCTTCCTGAATCCCCGCCTGGCCGGTCTGGCGCCTCCGGCCGAGTGGCCCGGCCTTGAACAGGCCGGTCGCGTCGCGGTCGAGGCCCTGGCCGAAGGCCGCACCCCCTGCGTCTGGGGCGACTATGACGTGGATGGGATCACCTCCACGGTTCTGCTTAAGGACTTTTTCCGCAGGCGCGGCATCGCCTGCCGCACCTACATTCCCCACCGCCTGCACGAGGGCTACGGCCTGAACATCCCGGCCCTGGAAAACCTGGCCGGAGAGGGCGTGAACTTTCTGATCACCGTCGATTCCGGCGCCACCGACGTCGAAGCCGTGGCCCGGGCCAAAGAGCTGGGCATGCGGGTGATCGTCACCGACCACCACCTGCCCGGCCCCATAGCGCCGCCGGCCGACGCCGTGATCAACCCGCGCTCCGCACCCTGCCCCTGCCCGGCCCTGGCCGGCGTGGGCGTGGCCTTTTTTCTGGCCGCGGCCGTCAACGCCGAACTGGCCAAGCGCGACGGCATCCGTCTGGACATGCGCGATTTTCTCGATCTCGTGGCCCTGGGCACCCTGGCCGATGTGGTCGATCTGGGCGGACAAAACCGTATTCTGGTCAAAAATGGGCTGCTGAAGATCGCCGAGGGCGCCCGCGTGGGCGTGGCCGCCCTGAAAAGCGCCTGCAACCACGCGCCCACGGCCGCGCTCGGCGCCGGGCAGGTGGTCTTCAACCTGGCCCCGCGCCTGAACGCGGCCGGACGCCTCGGCTCGACCGAGCTGGCCCTGGAATTGCTGCTCACCGACGACCGGGCCACGGCCGCGCAACTGGCCGGCGAGTTGAGCCGGCTCAATGCCGAGCGCCGGGCCGAAGAGGATCTGATTCTGGCCAAAGCCCTGGAACAGGGCCGGGAGCAGGCCGAAGCCGGCCGGACCGGGCTGGTGCTCTACGGCGAAGACTGGCACCCCGGAATCATCGGCATCGTGGCCTCGCGCATGGTTGAAGCCCTGCACCGGCCCACGGTGGTGATCAGCCGGGTCGGGCCATACCTCAAGGGCTCGGGCCGCAGCGTGCCCGGCTTTGACCTGCACGCCGCTTTTGCCGCCTCGGAAGACCTGCTGCTGGGCTTTGGCGGGCACCGGCAGGCCGCGGGCCTGAGCATGGAGCCGGACAACCTGCATTCGTTTCGCGAGCGTTTTGCCGAACTGGCCCTACAGGGCATCGGCGCAGCCCCGGAAGAACCGGAATGCCGCATCGACGGCGAGCTTTCTCTGCTCAAAGCCTCGGACTTCACCTTTCTGAAAGAACTGGAGCTACTCCAGCCCTTCGGCAACGGCAACCCGGAGCCGATCTTTGCCTCGCCCCCGGTATTGGTCAAGGCCGTGCGCCGGCACCCCGGCTTCTGCCGCATCGAGGTGCAGGCCGAGAGCGGCGGCCCGGTGCTGCACGCAAAAGCCTGGCGCCGGCCGACGGAAATTCCCCTCTCCCTCAAAGGCACCCACGTTCGCCTGGCCTATACTCCGCGCATCGACCGCTACAATGGTGCAGCGCAGGTTGAACTCCGCCTGAAGGACTGGAAACCCGCTTAGGGACCGTTTCCAAATACGTCTTTTGCCCAATGGCTGCGCCAAACGGCCCTTTTTGTTCCGTCGAGTACCGAGAGAGCACACTTCCGTCGCAAAAAGGGCCACTTTCCTTGCCCTTGAAGCAAAATCCGTTATTTGGAGACAGTCCCTGGGCGCGTCCCCAGACTGATACTTTCCGATTCATTGCAATAAAAGACTATATACATTGAGAAGATTTTATCGTGCCCAGTGCATACAATCCAGAAAATAAATTCAGGCATGTATTGTGAACTTCGTCACCAATGCCGAAAAACCCTGTATGTGTGCGGCCTGCGTGATTTTCCGCGCACCATGTGACCCAAATTATGTCGAGCGCGACATATTTACAAAAAAAATGAAGCTCGTAAGAATACACAAATCCTATACCATCGATTCCGGTTGCCGGGTCTTACCGCGGCTTCGGGCCGCACTGCTGTAAAAGGAGGCCTTATGGCGGTATCACGAAGAGACTTTCTCAAACTGTCGGCATTGGCCGCGACCTTGCCCGCCTTCGGTGGGTTGGGGCTGACCTTCTCGCCCTCGGTGGCCTTGGCCGAGATTCCCAAGCTGGTAAAAACCAAGGTGACCACCTCGGTTTGCTGTTACTGTGCCGTAGGCTGCGGTCTGCTCGTGTACACAGCCGACGAAGGCAAAGGTCGGTCGGTGAACGTCGAAGGCGACCCGGACCACCCGGTCAACGAAGGCGCCTTGTGCGCCAAGGGCTCGGCCATCCGCCAGATGGGCGAGAACAAGGCCCGGCCGGAAAAGCCTCTATACCGGGCCCCTGGGGCCACGGATTGGAAAGAGGTGGAATGGGACTGGGCGCTCAAAGAAATCGCCAAGCGAGTCAAAACCACCCGCGACAAAACATTTACGCTGAAGAACGACAAGGGCGAGGTGGTCAACCGCACGGAAGCCATGGTTTCGCTCGGCTCGGCCGCCCTCGACAACGAGGAATGCTGGACCTACCAGGCATTCCAACGCTCCCTCGGCCTGGTGAATATCGAGCACCAGGCGCGGATCTGACACAGCCCCACTGTACCGGCTCTGGCAGAGTCGTTCGGACGCGGCGCGATGACCAACCACTGGGGCGATATCGCCAACAGTGACTGTGTGTTGATTATGGGCTCCAACCCAGCTGAAAACCATCCCATTTCCTTCAAATGGGTGCTACGGGCCAGAGACCGGGGCGCGACGATTTTGCATGTCGACCCCCGCTTTACCAGAACCTCCAGCAAGGCCGATTTCTACGCCCCGTTGCGCTCGGGCTCGGACATCGCCTTTCTCGGCGGGATGATCAACTACATCCTTGAGAAGGATCTCTATTTCAGGGATTACCTGCTTCATTACACCAACGCCTCGCTGATCGTGGGCGAGAAGTATGCCTTTTCGGACGGCCTGTTCTCCGGCTATGACCCGACAACCCAGGTCTACGACAAGAGAGCCTGGGCCTTCACCCTGGACGAAAACGGTGTGCCCAGGCGCGACGAGAGCCTCAAAGACCCGCGCTGCGTGATCAACCTGTTGCGCAAACACTATTCCCGCTACACCCCGGACAAGGTGGTCGAGGTCACCGGCACGCCCAAAGACGCCCTGCTCAAGGTCTACGAGACCTACGCGGCCACGGGTAAGGCCGATAAGGCCGGCACGGTCATGTACGCCATGGGCTGGACCCAGCATACCGTGGGCGTGCAGAACATCCGGGCCATGTCGATGATCCAGCTGCTGCTCGGCAACATCGGCATCGCCGGCGGCGGGGTCAACGCCCTACGCGGCGAGTCCAACGTGCAGGGTTCCACCGACCAAGGCCTGCTGGCCACCAACTGGCCCGGCTACCTGGATATGCCGATTTCCTCCTGGGCGACCTTTGCCGACTACATCAAAAACACCACCCCGGTGTCCAAAGACCCCAAAAGCGTCAACTGGTGGGGCAACAAGCCAAAATATGCGGCCAGCTTGATCAAATCCATGTATCCCACCGAGGATATCGAGACGGGCTACGCCATGATGCCCAAGCTCGACGCCGACAAGCCGGCATCCCACTACTACTGGCTCAGCCTCTTCAACCGCATGCACGCCGGCGCCTTTGAGGGGCTGTTCGCCTGGGGCATGAACCCGGCCTGTTCCGGGGCCAACGCCCAGAAGAACCGCGAAGCCTTGGGCAAGCTTGAGTGGCTGGTCAACGTCAACCTCTACGACAACGAGACCGGTTCTTTCTGGAAAGGCCCGGGCATGGACCCGAAAAAGATCACAACCGAGGTCTTTTTCCTGCCCTGCGCCGCCTCCATTGAAAAGGCCGGCTCGGTGGTCAACTCCGGCCGCTGGGCCCAATGGCGCTGGCGCGGCCCCATGCCCCACGGCCAGACCAAGCCCGACGGCGACATCATGCTCGAACTGGCCAAGGAAATCCGCGCTCTGTACAAAGCCGACCCCAAGGCGGTCTACCCCGAGCCGGTGCTCACGCTGAACATCGAAGACTGGGAAACGCACGGCGAATACGACGCCGACAAGGTGGCCAAGCTGCTCAACGGCCGTTTTCTCAAAGACGTGAAAATCGGCGACACGGAATACAAGGCCGGCCAACAGGTGCCGAGTTTCGCCCTGCTCCAGGCCGACGGCTCGACCATGTCCGGCAACTGGGTCATGTGCGCCTCGTACCCCGGCGAAGGCAAAAACCTGCTGCAGCGCCGCGACAAGACCCAGACGGCAGAACAGGCCGCCGTCGGCCTCTACCCCAACTGGACCTGGTGCTGGCCCATGAACCGACGCATCCTGTACAACCGGGCCGGCGTCGATAAGACCGGTAGGCCCTGGAACCCGGCCAAGGCGGTGATCCAGTGGAAGGACGGCAACTGGGTGGGCGATGTGGTCGACGGCGGCGGCGACCCCGGCACCAAGCACCCCTTCATCATGCAGGTGCACGGCTTTGGCGCCCTCTACGGCCCCGGCCGGGCCGACGGTCCCTTCCCCGAGCACTACGAACCTATGGAATCGCCCCTCAAGGACAACCCCTTCTCCAAACAGCGCACCAACCCCACGGTCATCCCCTTCAAGGGTGAGACCTTCTCCGTGGACGACCCCAAATACCCCTATATCTGCAGCACCTACCGCGTGGCCGAGCACTGGCAGACCGGTCTGATGACCCGCCGGCAGGCCTGGCTGCTCGAAGCCGAGCCGGAGATCTTCTGCGAGATCAACCCGGTGCTGGCCAAGAAGCTGCAAATCAAGAACGGCGAGATGGTCAATCTTTCCAGCCGGCGCGGCAGCCTCAAGGCTGTGGCCATCGTCACCCCGCGCTTGAAGCCTCTGAAGGTTCAGGGCAAAGAAGTGCATATGGTGGGCATTCCCTGGCATTACGGCTGGCTGGTGCCAAAGGATCGGGGCGATGCGGCCAACCTGCTGACCCCCTCCGTCGGCGATCCGAACACCGGCATTCCTGAAACCAAGACCTTTATGGTCAACGTCAAAAAGGCCCAGGGGGTGAGTCATGGGTAAAAGCATCTTTGTGGACCTCACCCGCTGTACGGCCTGCCGAGGCTGCCAGGTGGCCTGCAAGCAATGGAAGAACCTGCCCGGCGAAGAAACCCGCAACACCGGCTCGCACCAGAACCCGCCGGATCTTTCCTTCAACACCATCCGCCTGGTGCGCTTCACCGAGGTCGAAAAAGCCGGCAAAGTACAGTGGCTGTTCTTTCCGGAACAGTGCCGGCACTGCTACGGGGCTCCTTGCAAGGCCCAGGCCGACTCCATCGACGACCAGGCCATCCTGCAGGACGACGCCACAGGCGCTGTGCACATGACCCCGGCGATCATGAAAATCGGCGGCCAGGACATCAAAGATATCCAGGGCGCCTGCCCTTACGACATTCCGCGCATCGGCCCCGACGGCATGGGTGCGAACAAGTGCGACATGTGTTTTGATCGAATCACCAACGGCCTGAAACCCGCCTGCGTCACCGCCTGCCCCACCGGCACCATGAACTTCGGCGACGAGGACGAAATGCTCAAAATGGCCCAGGACCGCCTGGAAGAGGTCAAAAAAGAGTTCCCCAACGCCGTCCTGGGCGACCCGGACAGCGTCAGGGTCATCTACCTCTTCCAGCACGACCCCAAACAGTTCTATGAGCACGCCGTGGCCGAAGCCGCCACGCCCATGAACCGCCGACAGCTCTTCGCCGCTCTGCGCGGCTCCAGGCACGGCTCCCGGCGCGGTTGAGACTTGAGGGGGCGGGAGCCTCCCGGTTCACGCCCCCTCAACGCAGCCCGCCGCCTGAACGGCCGCGACGATTCGGTCCACGACTTGTTTGAAGTCCGCAGCGGCGTCGAGGCACTGGTGGGCGGTCTGCAGGTAGAGGGGGTGGCGCTGTTCCAGAATCTCGGCCATTTCTTCGCCAATGGATTTACCGGTCAGGCTGGGGCGCTGCCCGTCCTTGGGCTCAACGGCCAGGCGTTCGGCCAGAACCTCGGCCGGGGCGCGCAGATAGAGCACCAGGCCGCAAGAGCGCATGAACTCCCGGTTGGTTGGGTCCAGAACCACGCCGCCGCCGGTGGAGATCACCCGGTTGTCGGCCCGGGCAATGGCCCGCAGGTTCTCGGCCTCGCGCCGGCGAAACCCGGGCCAGCCTTCTTCGGCAACAATCTCGGCCACGTTGCGCCCGAGGGTGGCGCGGAGATGTCGGTCGGCGTCCACAAAGCCCAGGCCCAGGGCCTTGGCCGCGGCCCGGCCGGCCGAGGTCTTGCCGGCCGCGCGCGCCCCGATCAGAAACACGCGCACGCGTCACCTCCCGTGCTGGCCGCAATACATGTTGCCGCAGCCGTCACCTCACCCCTGCCGGGCCGGCCTCGCGCCATGAAACGCTCCTTGCGAATTTTCTTGGGACCATATGGGAGAACCCCCCGAACAACAAGCGGCCGGGAGGCTCATCTTGCCGCCTGACGGTTGTTTATGGAAAAAACGGCCTGTCCCTCCGCCGGGCCGACCCGGCCAATGCCCGGCGCAAGATCATCAAAGGGTATCACCCTGGGCGAGATGCGCCACCGCAAGCACGAAACCGAGGGCTTTCCCACCCCCGGCGGCAAGGTGAAGCTTTACAGTTCGGTCATGGAGCACCTCAGCCTCGCGCCCCTGCCCGAGTGTGTGGAATCGCCGCTTTCACCGGTCTCGACCCCGGATCTGGCCGGCCGCTTCCCCTTCATTCTGATGATCGGTTGCAAGGTCAAGCCCTTTTCCACAGCGAAGGCCGCAACATTCCCGAACTGCGCAAGCTCCACCCCAAGCCTGGCTGAGATGCACCCGGAAGCAGCCCGGGCTCTCGGCCTGGCCGACGGGCAGTCCGTGGTCGCGCGCACGCCCCACGGGGCCCAGCGCTTCTATCTGCGCCACGACGAGAGCCTGCAGCCCGATGTGGTCCACGTCGAGCACGCCTGGTGGTTTGCCGAAGAACCCGGCCCGGAGCACAGCTGCTTCAGGAGCAACGCCAACCTGCTCTTCGGGCACGCGCACTTTGACCCGCACAGCGGCACCGAGGCGCTGAAGTGCGGTTTGTGTGGGGTGGAGGGCACGGATCCCCAGGCCAGCGCAGGCCGCTCAGACCCTCCAGATTTTTCCGTCCTTGCGGGAATGAGATAGGTCGTCAAATTCGGACGCCAAGTCAAATTTTGTGAGTCCCCACGCAAAACCTGGGGCTTATGAAAACCGCTTGTTAGCCAAGGTAGTGGCCTTCAAACCGTAAACGGCCTCCACCTCCTCCGGCGTCAGGTATTCCTGTCGCTTTAATATTTCGATCCTGCCGATGGAACTGACAACCGGGGCCAGCATACGTTCCAAGGTCTCTTCCATGCTGCGGGCTATTTCGTCCTGGGGCAATTCGTTATCCGGAAGAATAGGTTTAACTGAACGCTCGCCGGTATAAATTCAAAAAACCCTCTTGTCAGGACATCGTCCTGACATTATGATGTGCGCAAAAGAGAAAAGACTATGACCTTCGTACAACAAGCCAAGACAGAGCGGATTGATGTCCGCGCCAGCGGGCAGGTGAAGGCGCTGCTTCAGGAAGCTGCCAAGGCCAGCCATAAAAACGTCAGTGAATTTCTTTTGGATGCGGGCATCGCAATGGCCCATGAAACCCTGGCGGAGCAACGCCTGTTCTCGCTGACCGACGAACAATGGGAACAGTTTCAGGCCGCACTGGATCGACCCGTTCAGGATAAGCCGCAACTGCGCAAGCTGCTGACTGAGCCGGGGGTGCTTGGGTGAGTACCCCCTTCGCGCCTATCCGCAAGCTGGAAGCGGGTGATCTAGAGCATTTCAACTTTCAAATTGTCTAAAATTTGTTTAAACTTTGAGCATGAAAACAGCAAGTTCTGAAATACGCGCAATTGCGGTCAAGGCCTATGCCGCTGGCATTTCACGACAACAAATCGCTGATATTGTGGG
>JAVBLS010000010.1:0-23961 GCA_031553235.1 Desulfovibrio sp. | reverse complement strand
CCCACAATATCAGCGATTTGTTGTCGTGAAATGCCAGCGGCATAGGCCTTGACCGCAATTGCGCGTATTTCAGAACTTGCTGTTTTCATGCTCAAAGTTTAAACAAATTTTAGACAATTTGAAAGTTGAAATGCTCTAGATGATTGTTTCGATGCCGCTCGGCCCGCATCCTGCGGGGTACTCGCTGCGGCGGCGGAAAGCCTCCGGCATAAACCTGCTGAACATTTCATTCGGCATGGAGTTGCCTAAAACCGTTGTGCTGGAAGACTTTCATTTCAGCACGGTGACCTATTCCGCCTATGCCGTCAAGCAGGCGGTGGGCATACCGGTTAGCGGACTTTATGAAATTCGCACGGCAGAGCAGGCCCATCTGCTCATAGCAAACGGCTACGCCGACATGGCCGGCATCGGCAGAGCCATGCTGGCGGACCCGCATTTCGCGGCCCACGTCCTGAACGGCGAGCCGGTAAATGCCTGCCAGGGCTGCAAGAAATGCAAGTGGTTCACTGATCATACCAAGTGCCCGGCTCGACTGAGCAAGCTGCGGCATGACCATGCCGCGCCCCGCCCTTGATCCTCGTGCCGCTCGCGCGCTATGTTCGGCTCGACCTAAGGAGGTGCCATGCCCCGCGCGTTGTTTCTGCTTCTGCCGGCCGTTCTGGCAATTCTGGCGGCGCTGCCCGGCTGTGCCGCCCACGGCCCGCTCTCGAACGCGGCCGAACCCGGCGATCTGATGCTGCCCAACGGCTCGGCCGTGGCCGATGCCGCCCTGACCCGCCGGGCCATGGCCGAGGACTATATTCTGGTGGGTGAAGTCCACGACAACCCCCTGCACCATCAGGTCCAGGCCCGGCTGATCCGGGCCCTGGCCCCCATGCGTCCGGCCGTGGGACTGGAAATGGTCGCCGTGGATAAAAAAACGGTGCTGGAGCGCTTCGGCAAGGGGGAGATCTCGATCGATGCCCTGTCCGAGGCCCTGGGCTGGGAAGCGAACTGGGGTTATGACTTTGCCCTGTATCGGCCGATCTTCGCGGCCCTGGCCGAAGAAAAGATTCCGGTGCGCGGCCTGAACGTGCCCAGGGAAGTGCTCGAAGCCTTGCGGGAAAAAGGGACGGAAGGCTTAAGCCCGGCTGCTCGGGCCGCTTTGCCCGATCCGGTGATCTTCCCGGCGCAGGCCCGACGCGAGGAGTTGGCCAAAATCTTCAAGATGCACGAGGCCATGCGCCGCAAGCCGGAGCCGGGAAACCCCCGGCCCACGGTCGAGCGCTTCATTCTGGTGCAGTCCATCTGGGACACGGGCATGGCGGAGCAGGCCGTGCGCCTGCGCCGAGAGCATGGCCGGCCGGTGATTGTTCTGGCCGGCGACGGGCACGTGCGCGGAGGCACAGGCATTGCCGAGCGAATCGTCCAGCTGGACCCCGGGGCGCGCATTCTGCTGATCTCGCCCGCGCCGAGCCAAAATACCGCCGACCTTGAGGGCGCGGACTTTTATTACCTCAGTCCGCCGCGCAACGGCAGGCTGGGGCTTTCGCTGGAAGAGGAAAGCGGCGTGGTGCGTGTGCGGGCGGTGATGCCGGATTCTCCAGCCGTTGCGGCCGGGGTCAGGCCGGGCGACAGACTGGTTTCCGTGGCCGGCCGGCCGGTGCATTCGCTCGAAGACGCGCACGCGGGCGCAATGGCCCGTGAGCCGGGCAAGCCTCTGATTCTGGAGGTACAGCGCGACGGAAAAAGTCTGCGCCTGGAAGCGGCCGTCAAATGAGTCTTTTGTCCAAATACTGCCGGGCTGAGGGGGCGGAGAAAAATCAGTAGGTGCCTAATAAATTCTTGACTCCAGATTGAAGAAGCCCTAAATGGCTTTATTTAGGTGCCTAATGAAAGCCATTTTGTATCGCAAGAGGACACAGATCATGAACCCATCTACCCAGGAAATTTTGATTTTTCAACTGCATCATTGCGCCAACCTGTTCCACCGCGGCCGCGGCCCGCACGGTGAAGGCGGCCGGCACGGCCTGCGCGGCCAGGGGCGGGTCATTGCCCTGCTCAAGGAAAAAGGCGGCCTCGGCCAAGGTGAACTGGCCGACATGCTCGGCATCCAGCGGCCCTCTCTTTCGGAGGTGCTGGACAAACTGGAGGCCGGCGGCCTGGTGGAGCGCCGGCAAAACGAGCGCGACCGCCGGCAGAGCGACGTGGTCATCACCGACCAGGGTCTGGAAAAGGCCCGCAAGGTCGAGGAAGCGCGCCGCAATCGGGCCGAGGCCCTGCTGGCCGGGCTCAGCCAAGAAGAGCAGCAGAACCTTTCCGGTCTGCTGGGCAAACTCATTGCCGGCATGGAAGCCGGGATCGGGGCCGAGGGCTGCGGCCATGGCCGAGGTGCCGGCTGCGACGGCGGCTGCGGACACCACGACTGCGCCGGCAAACATCATGACTGCGGCGGGCACCACGAACACGGCGACGCCTTCCCGCGCCCGGAACAGCACGGCCGACACCGTTGCGCGGGCGGTAAGAGCGGCTGTTGTACGCCGAAGCCGTAGGCAAAAAAGCCGGCGGATCCAAAGCAGGAGCACGCCGGGGCGTTTGCCTTAAAGAAGCAACGCGATGCGCGGGCGGTTTCCTCAGGAGATCGCCCGCAAAAGTTCTACAATATTTTCCGGTATCACCGGCCGAATGTCGGCCAGATTGCGGATTTTGAACAAGGGCAGCAGATCGTCCGGTGCGCAGGGCGCGGCTTCGGGCAGCAGGCCGGCCAGCCTGCCGAGAAGCCCGGTAACGGCTCGGGCAGAGACTCCGTTCCGGCGCAACCGGAGAATTTCTAGGGGGCGGTGCCGCTTGGCCAGGCGTTCGCCCTGGTGATCCAGCACTAGGGGAAAATGCAGATAATTTGGTGGATTGGCACCGAACAGACGCAGCAGCAGCACCTGCCGGGGCGTGCTCGGCAGCAGGTCCTGGCCGCGGGCCACCTGGGTGATGCGCATGGCCGCGTCGTCGTAGGCCGTGGCCAATTGGTAGGCGAACACGCCGTCCGAACGCCGCAGGGCAAAGTCGCCGCCGCAATCGGCCGGCGAGGCCACAATGGGGCCGCGCAGCAGGTCGGTAAAGCGCAGGCTTGCCGCTCCGCCGCCCAGGGTTTCCAAGGAGGCGGCCACGTCCAGCCGGTTTGAGGCCTGCCTGCCCGAGGCCATGCGGGCCTGTTGTTTTGTGGCGCCCATGCCGCGGCAGGTGCCGGGGTAGGGCACGCCCTCGTCGCCCACGTGCGGGGCCGAGGCCAACAGGCGCAGTTCTCCGCGGGTGCAGAAGCATGGGTAGGTCAGGCCGCGTCGGCGCAGATCCTCAAGGGCCGCGGCATAGCGCTCCAGACGCAGACTCTGGGTATAGGGCCCGACCGGGCCGTCCGCGCCCGGGCCCTCATCCCAGTCTAGGCCGAGCCATTCCAGATCCTTGATCAAGCCGGCGGCGTATTCCGGCCGGCAGCGGGCCGGGTCGATGTCTTCCAGGCGCAAGACCAAGCTGCCGCCGGCCGAGCGCACGGCCAGCCAGGCCAGCAAAAACGCATATGCGTTGCCCAGGTGAATATAGCCGCTGGGGCTCGGGGCCAGCCGGCCGCGCGGCGGGTGGGGTGCGTGCGTCATGGCGGGTTTCGGCGGGAAGGGCGGTCTTCCCGCTGAAGCGTCAGGGTTTGGTTGTGTCGGGCGTTTTTCCCGCGCTTTTTTGGGGCTCGGGCTCGGCCATTTTTGGAGCCGCGCTCGGCTTTGCCCCCGAAGCGGCGCCGTTTTTGGTCGGCGCCGCTTTCTTGGCCGCGGGCTTCTTGACGGCGGATTTTTGGGCGGCGGACTTTGGCGCTGCCGGTTTTGCGGTCACAGGTTTCTCGGCGGCAGGCTTTTTCGCTGCGGACTTTGCTCCGGCGGGCTTTTTGGCCGTGCTTTTCGGAGCGTCCGGCCCGGTTCGGCCCCCTTCCGAAGAGCCCGTTGCCGGAGCCTCGGCAGACTGCCCGGCCGTGTCGGTTTTTGGGGGCTTCTTGACCTTGTCGAGCACGCTACGGGCGGCCGATTCGGCGCTTTGCAGAGCGTTTTCGGCCGCGCTACGCACGGTCTCGGCGGCTTCTTCGGCCGCCTTTCTGGCTTTCTCGGCCTTGTCCTTGAACGCTTTTTTGACCGCCCCGGCCGATTCTTTCAGGGCTTTTTCAGCTTCCTTGGCGGCCCGTTTCGCCGCTTTGGCCGCTTCTTTCATATCGCCGTTTTTCCCGCTTTTTTCGCCGGCGGGTTTGGATTCGGAGATATCGGGGTTTTCCTCGCGGTTGGGCCGCCAGGAGACTTCAATTTCAAACTCGGCCCGTTCGGGGGTGATCTCGGCCTCCACCTCCAGGTCGATGACCCTGGGCACTTCGAGTTCAAGGGTTTCGCCGCTTTTCTGCACCCGCAGCCGGCCTTCCTTGAGGCCTTCAATCAGAGCCTCAATGACCCCGGCGGCGTCTTCGCGGGTAAGTCTGGTGGTGAACTCCAGAGCGCGTTTCTTCTTGCCCATGAGCCGTTCCTCCCTGATGCTGGGCCGCGACCGCCCGCAGCCCGGTGGCGCCCGCTCGAAACGGGCGAAAATCAGAGCAAAGTTACTTCGCTCTGACGACCGCGCAAGCGGACGTCCGCTTGCGGGCTCGTTCAGAAGTCTGTCGGCAATATGGTTGCACGGGCAATTTCATTTTGAAATTGCTCTAATGTCCGGTGATCCCGTATTTGCGCAGCTTATACTGCAGCAAACTTTTGGAGATGCCCAGCAGTTCGGCCGCCTTGACCTGCACGAACTCGGCCCGGGCCAAGGCGCGGCGAATCAGGGCCGCTTCCAGGCGATCCAGGGTATCTGCCAGATTCAACTCGACGGGCAGCATGTCCAGGGCGTTTTTCAACTGGGTGTCTTCGTCGCGGATTTCCGGGGGCAGGTCGCCGGCCTCGATGGTGTTGCCGGCGGCCATGACCATGCAGCGTTCTACCACGTTTTCCAACTGCCGGATGTTGCCCGGCCACTCGTAGCCCGAGAGGTAGTCCAGGGCTTCGGGCGCGATGGTTTTGCGCGGCAGGCCGTTTTCTTCGGAGTACTTCTCGGCGAAGTGGGCCGTGAGCAGGGGGATATCCTCACGGCGTTCGCGCAGAGGGGGCAAATGGATGTGCACCACATTCAGGCGATAAAACAGGTCTTCGCGGAAGTGATTTTTTTCCACCTCGGTGGGCAGATCCTTGTTGGTGGCCGTGACCACCCGAATGTCCACCTCGATTTCGGCGCTGCCGCCCACGCGCTCGAACTTGCGCTCCTGGAGCACGCGCAGCAGCTTGACCTGCATGTCGTGGGAAAGTTCGCCGATTTCGTCCAGAAACAGGGTGCCGCCGTCGGCCAACTCAAAGCGGCCCCGGCGCATGGCCACGGCCCCGGTGAAGGAGCCTTTCTCGTGGCCGAACAATTCGCTCTCCAGCAGCGAGGGGTTCAGGGCCATGCAGTTGACGCTGATGAAGGGTCCGTCCTTGCGCGGCGAGGCAAAGTGGATGGCCCGGGCCACCAGCTCTTTGCCCGTGCCCGACTCGCCGGAAATGAGCACGTTGCTTTTGGTCGGCGCGGCCCGATCCACCAGTTCGAGCACGGTACGGATACCCTTGCTGCGGCCGATGATCTTGTGCACGCTGTAGCGCTCTTCCAGGCTCTCGTGCAGCAGTCGGTAGCGCCGCTGCACCTTGGCGAACTCGGCCGCGTTCTGCAGGGAAAGCAGCAACTCGTCGTTGGAAAAGGGCTTGGTGATGTAATCAAAGGCGCCCATCTTCATGACGTCTACGGCGCTTTCGATGGTCCCGAAGGCGGTCATGATCAGCGCGGGAATGTGCGGATAGTCGCGCTTGATGTGGGCCAGCACCTCACGCCCGCTGAGCTTGGGCATCTTCATGTCGGTGATGACCACGTCCACCTCGGACTCGTCCAGAAAGGCCAGGGCGCTTTCCGGGTCGCTCAGGGCCGTGACTTTATAGCCCGCGTCAAGGAGCAGGGCTTCCAGGACGAGCAGGTAGTTCTTTTCGTCATCGATAAGGAGGATATGGGTCTGATCGCCGCTCATGATTCATCCCGTTGCTGCTGATGTATCTGTCAAAGTAAACGCAATATGCTCTGCCGGCAAGGGCGGTATAGCGACCAAGAGCCGGCGGGCGCTGCCGGCTCTGATCCAAGCGCCGTCGGCAGTTGGAGTTAAGCTGCCGGCAACTCGACGCGCGCCCTGGCTCCGCCCTCCTCGGCATTGTCCAGGCTCAGGCTGCCGCCGTGGCCGGTGATGATATTGGCCACAATGGGCAGGCCCAGGCCCGTACCGTCGTCCTTGGTGGTCACGAAGGGGTCGAGGATCTTGTCCAGCATGTCGGCGGGAATGCCCGGCCCGCTGTCGTGAACCACGGCCGTGACCCGACCGGCCTTGCGCTGCAGGTCGACGGCGATGGTCCCCGAACGGCCCACGGCCTGGGTCGCGTTGCCCACAATGTTGAAGAAGGCCCGATAGAGCATGTCCTTGTCGCCGGCAACCATCAGCGGCTCGTGCGTCAGGCCGGAGCACAGCACGTTGATATCGCGTTCGTGCAGATTCTGGCTGAAAAAGGCCAGCACCTCGGTGAGCACCGCGCTCAGGTCCACGGGTTCGCGCCGGATATTCAGGGGCCGGGCGTAGTCGAGAAAGTCGCCCACGGTGCGCGAGAGCCGGCAGGCCTCGTCGTTGATGGCCTGAAGGATGCGCCCGGTCAGGGCGTCCTGCCCGGCGTCGCGCTTGAGCAGCAACTCCGAGCTGGAGCGGATGATCCCGAGAGGGTTGCGGATTTCGTGGGCAATGCCCGCGACCACCCGGCCCATGCCGGCCAGCTTTTCGCTCTGGTGCAACTCGCGGGTCAGGCGTTGCTCCTCGGCCATGCGGGCGGCCACGGCCCGCTCGGCCCGACGGATCAGAAAGAGCAGCAGGGCCAGGAACAGGCAGGAGGAGAACAGGGTGGCCACAAAGATGACCTGCTGGAAGCGGATGGAGCGTTTGATGTCCGGCGTGGTGTCCTGGGTGAACTCAAGCACGCCCATAACCGGGCCCTCGGGTTCGGAGGAGCTCAGGCGGTTTTCGATGCGCAGGGGAAAGGTGGTGCGCAGGCGAAAGGTTTCGTCCGGCAGGTCGAAGAGGAAGAAGGCTTTCCAGTAGGGCATCTGCGTCTCTTCCTGAAAGATCGGGTCATCGGCCTTGGCCGCCTCGTCGACCATGGGCGTGGACAGATCTTCGCGGCCGGCCTCGTCCCTGTCGGTGGAGTAGGTGACCGTGTGGTCGTGCCCGAAGATGCGCAGCCGTTTGACGTCCAGGCCGTGAATGGTGCTCTGGACCACCTGGTCCAGGCGCTCGTACTGGACAGACTGGCGCAGGGCGATGCGGCCGAAGCCGATCAGCGTGGGCAGGGTGAAACGGCGGTAAATTTGGTGATTCAGGTTTTCCGCCAGCAGGGCGGCAAACTCCTGCTGCTTGCGCATCAGGGTCTTTTTGGCCTGCGAGCCGATGTACACGGAAAGGCCCGTGGACAGGGTCAGCACCAGGATCAGGGCCACCCAGGCCAGGGAACGGGCGAAGCCCAGGCCCGTGGCCCGCACTTCGCCTTTTCCGTTATGAAAGACCGGGACGGGTGCCGCCGCCACGCTAGCCCCTGCAGACGGTGCAGACGTTTTTCACCGTTGCGAGCACGTTTTCCACGGTGAAGCCGAAGTATTCGTACACGGCCTTGCCCGGGGCCGACTCGCCAAAGGTGGTCATGCCGACCACGGCGCCGTCCAGGCCCACATAGCGACGCCACCAGCCCGCCGCGGCCGCTTCCACGGCCACCCGGGCCCGCACGGCGTGAGGCAGGACGTGCTCGCGCCATTCGCGATCCTGGGCGTCAAAGACTCCGGCGCAGGGCATGGAAACCACCCGGGGCTTGACGCCCTTCTTTTCCAGAGCTTCGGCCGCGGCCACGGCCAGGGACACTTCGGAGCCGGTGGCGATGAGGATGACGTCGGGCGTGCCCTTGGAGTCGCGCAAGATGTAGCCGCCCCGGGCGATGTCCGCGACCTGGGCCGCATCGCGCGGTTGAGTCGGGATATTCTGGCGGGTCAGAACCAGACAGGTGGGACCGTCTTTGCGGGCCAGGGCCGCACCCCAGGCCGTGGCCGTTTCCACGGCGTCGCAGGGCCGCCAGACGTGCACGTTGGGGGTCAGGCGGAGCGCGGCCAGTTGTTCCACGGGCTGGTGGGTGGGGCCGTCTTCGCCCACCATGATTGAGTCATGGGTCAGCACCCAGATCACCCGCTGCTTCATCAGGGCGGCCAGGCGGATGGCATTTTTGGCATAGTCGGAGAAGATCAGAAAGGTGCCGCCGTAGGGAACGAAGCCGCCATGCCCGGCCAGGCCGTTCATGATTGCGCCCATGGCGAACTCGCGCACCCCGTAGTGCAGATAGCGGCCGTAGAAATCGCCCGGACCCAGGGCTTTGGCCCCGTTCCACAGGGTGCCCACCGAGCCGGTGAGGTCGGCCGAACCGCCGAAAAGCTCCGGCAGGGCCGGGGCCAGCACGTCGAGGGTCTCTTTGGAGGAAATGCGGCTTGCCTGGCTGCCGCCGACCTTTTGCAGGCCGGCCGCGTGGGCGCGCAGCAACGCTTCCCAGCCGGCGGGCAACTCGCCGACCGTGCGCCGGACGAACTCCTCGGCCAGGCCGGGATGGGCAGCGGCATAGGCGCTAAAGAGCTTTTCCCATTTCTTTTCGGCCGCCAGGCCCTTTTTGCGGGCATCCCAGGCGGCGCGGACTTCGGCGGACATTTCAAAGGGCTCACCCTTGAACCCGAGCAGCTTTTTGGCCGTGCGCACCTCTTCCTCGCCCAGGGGCGAGCCGTGGCATTTGGCGCTGCCCGCCTTGGTCGGGGCGCCCTGGCCGATGACCGTGCGGCAGCAGATCAGGCTGGGTTTGTTCAGGGTCTTGCGGGCCTTTTGCAGGGCTTTTTTCACCGCCGCCGGGTCATGTCCGTCCACGTCGGTGATCACCTGCCAGCCGTAAGCCTTGAAGCGGCCGGGCACGTCTTCGGCAAACCAGCCGGCCGTGGGGCCGTCGATGGAAATGCCGTTGTCGTCCCACAGGGCGATGAGCTTGCCCAGACCCAGGGTGCCGGCCAGGGAGCAGGCTTCGTGCGAGATGCCTTCCATCAGGCAGCCGTCGCCGAGAAAGACATAGGTGAAGTGATCGACCACGGCAAAGCCGTCACGGTTGAACTCCTCGGCCAGCAGGCGCTCGGCCAGGGCCATGCCCACGGCCGCGGCAATGCCCTGGCCCAGGGGCCCGGTGGTGGTTTCCACCCCGGGGGTCAGGCCGTATTCCGGGTGGCCGGGCGTTTTCGAGTGCAGTTGGCGGAAGGCCTTGAGATCGTCCAGGGAAAGATCATAGCCGGAAAGATGCAGCACGGCATACAGAAGCATGGAGGCATGGCCGTTGGAAAGCACAAAGCGGTCGCGGTCGACCCAGCGGGGGTTGGCCGGGTTGTGCTTGAGGAAATCGTTCCAGAGCACCTCGGCCATGTCGGCCATGCCGAGGGGTGCGCCGGGATGGCCGGACTTGGCCTTTTCCACGGCGTCCATGGCCAGAACACGTATTGCGCCGGCCAAATCTTTACGGGTGGGCATGCAGTCTCCTATTGCTGTCGCCGCCGGCCGGCAAGCATCCGGGCGGGTGGGGTCCGGCGGGGGGGCGCGGCCTGTTCGGCAAAGGCCCGGGCCCGCTCGGCGTAAGGGGGATGTTGAAAAAAGGCTGAGCCGGAAACCAGCACGTCCGCGCCGGCCTTGGTCAGAGCCTTGGTATTGTTGGGGTCGACGCCGCCGTCCACCTCGATCAGGGCCGGGTTTTCAGCTTTCAGCAGCATGGCCGCCAGGCGTTCGATTTTTTTCAGGCTCTGCGGGATGAAGCTCTGCCCGCCGAAGCCGGGGTTGACGCTCATAATCAGGACCAGATCCAGAAGATCCAGGACGTTTTCCAGAACGCACAGGGGCGTGGCCGGGTTGAGGGAGACCCCTGCGGCCATGCCCAGGGAGCGGATTTCGCGCAGGCAGCGGTCCAGGTGGCCGACGGCCTCGACGTGGACCACCAGGAGGTCGGCTCCGGCCTTGGCAAAGGCTTCCAGGTGACGCTCCGGGAAGCGGATCATCAGGTGCACGTCAAAAAACAGGAGACTTTTTTTGCGCAGGGCGGCGATGACCGGCGGGCCAAAGGTGATGTTGGGCACGAAAGCGCCGTCCATAACGTCCCAGTGGACCCAGTCGAGGCCCGCTTCGGCCAGGGCGGCGAGTTCCGCTTCCAGATTGCCGAAATCGGCCGAGAGCAGGGAAGGGGAGAGAATCATCCGGAAGGGCCTCCGTGCGGGGCGCGCCCCGCCAAAAGATCCGCCACCTGCTCCAGCTCGGAGCGGATGCCGCGCAGAAACTCGGCGTCCGGGCGCTCGTCGCAGGCCGGCTCCACGGCACTGGAAAAGAGCACGGCCGCGTCGTCCTCCAAAAAGTGCCGTTCTTCGTCGGTCAGGGGCGGATTGGGCGACTCGAACAGAGCGGGGTCCACAGGCTCCTGGGCCGGGTTTTGGCCTTCGACCCGGCGCAGGGCGGCCGGCAGAGGGTGGGGCGTGTTCTTGGCCGCCTCTTCGCGCAGGATGCGCCGGGCGCCGTCGATGGTTAGACCGCGTTCGTGGAGCAAAAAGCGGATGCGTTCCAGAAGGGCAAGGTGTTCTTCGGTATAGACCCGGCGGCCGGTCTCGGTGCGCAGAGGGATGACCTGGGGGAATTCCGTCTCCCAGAAGCGCAGAACATACGTCTTCAAATTGAGCAGGGCGGCGGCTTCGCCGATCTTGTACAATCCGGGCATACTCCGCTCCGGGGGAGGAGGAAACAACGTCTCGGGCGCACAGCGCGGCCTGACGTCGGGGCCTGTTTAGCACAATCGCCGGGCGAACAAAAGGGAAAGTTCCAGACCGCGGGCGCGAGGTCTTTATCGGGAGATTGATAATCATGCCTGTCGGTTGTGCTTATCATGGATATCTCTTTCTGAAATCATTAGACTTTTTACGAGTCCGCATGATTCCGGCAGGCCCCCCGCCGGGCGGGCTCGCCCTCCCCGCGCCGCGCGGCTCCTCCCCCTCTCAAGGGCCGGCCTCAGATCTCCCCGGGCTGAAGGCATCCGTCTTTGAAAAGGTTCGAGCCCGCGGCGCGCTGTGACCCGGGGCGGCCGCGCCCCGTCCGTGTCGCGCCGGTTGCCGTCGGCGCAGGCACTTCCGCATCAGTCCTTCAGGCGGGGGTATTCCCCGGCCATATCCCGCAGCCGGATGCTTTCCCGCTCCAAATAGCGCTCCAGATCTTTTCCTTCCAGAGGCGAAGGGACAAAACCCAGGCGACGCAGTTCTTCAGCCGTTGCCGGGTTTTCCAGTCCCAGGCGCAGGGAACGGGCTTTGGGCTCCCGGCCGGCCGCCCGGGGCGCTGCGGCAAAACCAAGTTCGGCTTTCAGGATCACCCGCAGGTCATATTCGCTGAAGGTTGGGGTGTCCGGCAGGGCCGGAACGCGGGATTCGGAGGCCACGGCCAGGGCCCGGAAGCCCGGCAGGGTTTCCGGGGCCAGGGCATAGGCCCAGACGGCCTGCACCCGGCCTTGGGTCGCGGCCGCGCAGGCTTCGGCCGTGCCGAGCACGGGAAGGAACAGGGTCAGAACCCCGGCCTCGCGGTTGCAGATCACCAAGGCCAGGTGCGCGGCGGAATACCGGCCCGGTCCGGCGCAGATCACCTGGCCCTCGCCCTGCCGGGCAGCGGCCAGAAAGTCCGGCAAAGAGACAAAGGGCGAGTCTTGCGGCACCCAGAGGGCCGCGGGCACGTGGCCTGCCAGGAACAGGGCGGTCACGTCGCCGGATTGGTAAGGAAAAGACGGGGCGTCGGCCATGAGGATGAAGGCCGGCAGAGCAAGGGCGGCCGTGAGCCCCGGGTCGGCGGCGGCGTCGCGCAGGGCGTAGGCCCCGGTCAGGCCGGGCGTCGGGCGTACCTCGGCCGGCGGGGTCAGGCCCCGGCCGATGAGCCGGACGATTTGCGAAAGTTGATCGCTTTCCGGCGCGCCGGAGAGAAGAACCAGAGGCTTGGCCGGGTCAAAGACGAGCGGAGGCGCCTCAAAACCCGAATCGGCAGCCGCGTCGGCCGCGTAGCCCTCTGCGGCGGGCATGGGCGGCATGGCCGCCCGGACGGCCGTGCCTGACAAAAACAATAGGGCCGGCAGTAGGGCAAAAAGCAGAAGGGGGGGCGTGAAAAGGGCCGGCGGCCGATTCCTAGTGATGCTTGGCCAAAGCGCCGTCAACCAGGTCGCGTACATTGAGCACCTCGACGATGCGCCAGGTGGTGTTTTTGCGTTCCACCTTGAGACGCAGGGGGAAGGTTCCGGCCTCGGCGTCGTGCAGGGTGGCGGAAACTTCCGCCGTGTCGCCCTGCTGCGCCAGTACCCGGCCGGGCACAAGCTCCTTGCGGGCCGAAGACATTTTTTGCAGCAACTGGGACTGTAGGGCGTTGGGCTGGACCCGGCCGTTGGGCTTGCCGGCAAAGTAGCCGCCGCCCACGCCGGCGCCTACGAAGTTTTTGCTTTCGGTCAACAGCAGGGCGCGCAGCACGACCAGTTGCGGGTTGTCCGGCTTGCAGTCCTGGGCGGCGCTTGCCATGGCCAGGGCAAGCACGGGCGGGAGATTGGCTGTTTCACCCCTGGCCGCCCTGGCGCAAAGCAGATCCACACCTTCAGTCAGGCCTTTTTGCAGCACGGAGTCCACATCCACGGCGGTGTTGAAGGCGTCGCGGTCGGCCGCGTCGACGGCCGCCTGGGCATCGGTCACGGCCGAAAGCGGGCCGGAAGCGGCCGTGGCCTGCCCGGCCCACAGGAGCAGGGCGGGAAACAGGCAGCACAGGAGCAGCAAACGACGAATCATGGGCAATCTCCATACGGGAGGCGGGGCAGCTTTTCCAGAACGGCCCGGGCCGCCTCGACGTCCAGGCGGATCTGGGCCTTGAGCGGTTCGGGCCCGGCAAAGGCGCGCTCTTCGCGCAGGCGGACAATGAAGTTCACCCGCAGAAAAGCATCGTATATGGACCGGTCAAAGTCGAAAATATGGGTTTCCACGCGCACCCCGGCGCCGGGGAAGGTGGGGTTGCGACCGACGTTGGCCGCGCCGTTGAACACCTGCGGCGAAGCGTCGCCTTCTTTGCAGAGCTCGACGCGCACGGCATACACTCCGCAGGCGGGCAAGAGCAGATCTTCGCCGATGTGCAGGTTGGCCGTGGGAAAGCCCAGCAGCTTGCCGCCGCGCTTGTTGCCGTGGGCCACCACGCCTTCCACGCTGTGCGGCCGGCCCAGCAGCCGGGCCGCGCGTTCCACCTGCCCGGCGGCAATCTCCGCCCGAATGCGGGTGGAGCTGACCACGGCGCCGTCCACTTCCACCGGGCCCAGTTCTTCAACGGCAAAGCCGTACTCGCGCCCGAGCTTGGACAACAGGGCGGCGTTGCCGCGCCGGCCTTTGCCAAAGGCATAGTCATAGCCCGCGATCAGCCGGCGCACGCCCAGGCCTTCGACCAGCACGCGGCGGACGAATTCCTCGGGCGAGGTCTCGGCCGTGGCCCGGTTGAAGGGCAGGGCCAGGACCACGTCCACGCCCTGGGCGGCCAGCAGGGCCAGCTTGCGCCGGGGCGGCATGAGCAGGCAGGGGCCGTTGTCGCCCAAAAGCACGCGCAACGGGTGGGGTTCAAAGGTGATGACCACGGAGGACAGGCCCAGCGTATCGGCGGTCTGGGCGGCCCGGGCGATAAGCCGCTGGTGGCCCAGATGGACGCCGTCGAAGTTGCCGATGGTGACCGCCGAGCCGCCGGCTGGGTCAAAGGGCAGATCGCTTATGTCGGTGAGGATGCGCATGGCGGGCACTCTACGCAAAGCCCGGTCCCTGGGCAAGGGGAAAGCAAAAGTGAGCGGGAGCATCGCGCCGTCTGGGGGAAAGCCCCGTATCGCCGGGAGAAATCACTCGCCTGTCGGGCCGGTAAAAAAATTCTCGGCCGCTAAAAAAGTGCTTGCCAAATCCCCCGAGCGGAGGTAAACACTCCTCTCGCGCCGAAGTGGTGGAATTGGTAGACACGCCAGGTTCAGGGTCTGGTGTTCGCAAGGACGTGGGAGTTCGAGTCTCCCCTTCGGCACCATCAAGAAATCCAAACAAGTCCCGCAAGGTTCACAAAACCTTGCGGGACTTGGCCTTTTCTGCTATGGCGAGTCGCGTAAGGTGTCACAAAGTCTACGGACAATGCGCAAAAATGACTGTATGCTCGCGTCTTTCAGGCGCGGAGCGGTAACAGGCCCTTACAGGGCCGGAGCAAACCACCCGCTATGCGGGTGGTTTTGATTTGTCTCAGTCGTCGGCTCAAGTGAAAATCACCATAAAGTCTTCCGCGCTCCTGCCGAAAAGAATGACAGCAGACGGCCAGGGAAGGCCGTCGAGATACTCAGGGAGAGAGTTGTCATGCTTGAATATTATCGATTCAAGTCTGTTCTCGATCTATTTCTTAAGGGTCGGGAAACCGAGGCCAGAGAGGAACTGTCGGCCTTACAGCGCCGTTACGTGGCTCTCTGCGACGAAAACCTCGCCTACAAGATGCAGTTGCAGGAATATGAGGATGTCCTTTATCTCGCCCGCAACCTGATCTTTGACGGCCGGTTCTACTGGCTGGTCACCGGCTCCATCCGCCAGGGACCGTTCTGCCCGGACTGCTACAACCGTGACGGCCTGCTTATGCGTCTTTCCGGCGAGCCGGAGGACCGTCGCTGTTCGTATTGTCGGCGGGGCTTCCATGTACACGAGGAGCAGCCGGCGTTTATGGCCACGGCCCTTGCCGACGGCTCGACCGATACCGGCGTCTATGAGCCGCCGCCGGTCGAGGCGCGAAAAGCTAAGATCATTTCTTTTCATCGCTGAGTTGACACACCGCAGCGGTTTTGTCTGTCCGCGCCGGGGCAATCGAAGGATTACTGCGGTTCCATGTCGAAACCAGGGTGTCCCGCCGTCCGCTTGCGGGCTCGTTCAGGAGTTCGCCGGTGCCATGGTTTCACGGGCAATTTCATTGTGAAATTGCTCGAAAGATAGATGAAAAGAGAGCGACCTCCATGCTTGCACCCACTGCTTCCGCCCTTTTGCCCACGCGGGTTCTCTTTGTCACAGATTCGGAATCTTCCGTTTCCGCCGACATGGCCGCTCTGCGCGGTCTGGGCGTGACGTCCTTTGCCCTGTGCGCCGACCCGGAACAGGTACCGGCCGTGCTGGCCGAGGCCCCCGCAGATCGCCCCTTTGAGTTGCTGATCTGCCCGCACCGCAGCCGGGACGACACGGCCGAGCGGTTGCTGCGCAGGCTGGCCGGCGCAGCAACCCTGGCCCGCTTCCCCGTGCTGATCCCTACCGGCGAGGCTTCGCGGGCCGCTCCTCTGGAAGCCGCCGGGGCGAAGCTGCTGGAGCGCCCCTATTCCCCGAATGATCTGGCCGCCGCCCTGCAGCGGGCTCTCTCGCCTCTGCGTCGTTCCCTGTCCGCCCCGGCCGGCGGGGACAAGTCCAGAAAGGCCGCGGCCAAGCTTGAGCGGCCGATGACCACCGGCGATCTGGTGCAGGCCGGACACAGGCACCTGGAGGCCGGGCGAACGGCGCAGGCCGCCAAGGCCTTTGCCGCCGCCCTGCAGCGCATCGAAGACCTGCCCGAGGCCTGCCTGGGCATGGCCCGCCTTGAGCGCAGGCAGGATAATCCCGAAGAGGCCCATCGCTGGGTGGTCCGGGCCGCGGCCGGCTACCTCCGGCGCAACGACGACGCCGGGCTGGCCGCCCTTTTGCCCCACCTACCCAAGGGTACGCGCGGCCTGTTTGCCGAAGAGGCTTCGACCCTCATGGATCAGGGCCGGCACCGCCAGGCCTGCTGCAGTTTTTTGGAGGCCGCGCAGGAAAGCGGCGAGCCGCTGCACGCGATCATCGCCAGGGCCTGCGCCTTTTCCAACTCCCCCAGCCGACGTATGGAGATTCTCTGCGACGCCTTCGAAGCTTCGGGGCATGCGGCCACGGCCAAGTCCCTGCGCCTGCGTCTGCTGCGGGGAGAATATGTTCCGGTGCCGGCCCGGCCCGGCTGGCTGCATCGCTTCCCCCGGCTGCAAGAAGTTGTGGCGGTGGCGGGGTGGACTGCGCAGGCCTGGAAACACGGCTAGAATCCGGAGGCTGCCGGAAAGAATACTTGCAGGCTGTCCCGGTCCGGAGCAAAAGAACTTTGGGCGTCGGGAGCGAACCGCGACGGCGGTTTCCCTGGTCTTTGCCGTTATGGGGTCTCTTGAGCAATCGACGCCTTCCGGGTTATATTTCGGTTGTTCATTTCAACAGCCGTAACCGGGGCATCGCCTCAAGGACTTCGCCATGAGCAGTCTGCTGTTTACCCCTATTTCTCTCGATAATCTGGAACTGGCCAACCGCATCGTGGTGCCGCCCATGTGCCAGTATTCCGCCAAAGACGGCCAGGCCGACGACTGGCATCTGATGCACTACGGCAGTCTTGCGGCCTCGGGTGCGGGCATGGTCGTTGTGGAGGCCACAGCCGTTTTGCCCGAAGGACGCATTTCACCCGACGACCTGGGCCTGTGGTCCGACGCCTGCGAGGCCGCGCTGGCCCGGGTGGTGCGCGGGGTGCGCAAGTATTTCGCCACGCCTCTGGTGCTGCAACTGGCTCACGCCGGGCGTAAGGCTTCGCAATATCGTCCTTGGGAGCCCGAAGGCGGCAAGCCCGTGCCGCTCGCCAAGGGCGGCTGGATTCCCCAGGCGCCCTCGGCTCTGGCCTATGACGCAGATTCCCCCACACCCGAGGTCCTGGACGAAGCGGGCATCGGAAAGCTGATCGCGGCTTTTGCCGAGGCCGCCCGCCGGGCCGCCCGCTGCGGCTTTGACGCGGTGGAGGTGCATGCGGCTCACGGCTATCTGCTGCACGAGTTTCTTTCTCCCATCAGCAACAAGCGCAAGGATATCTACGGCGGAGATACAGCCGGGCGCATGCGTCTGCCTCTGGAGGTCTTCTCTGCCGTGCGTAAGGCTTTCCCCAAGGAAAAGCCCGTGGGTCTGCGCCTTTCCGGCGCGGATTGGGTGGCGGGCGGCTGGGAGATCGATGATTCCGTGGCCTTTGTGCGCGAATTGCGCAAACGCGGCTGCGCCTATGCCCACGTCTCCGGCGGCGGCCTGTCGCCGGACCAGCGTCCCGGCGTCGGGCCTGCCTACCAGGTGGATTTCGCCGCCCGGATCAAACGTCACACCGGCATCCCCACCATTGCCGTGGGCCTGATCACCGAGCCCCTGCAGGCGGAAACCATTGTGAAAACCGAGCAGGCCGACATGATCGCTCTGGGCCGGGCCATGCTCTACAACCCGCGTTGGCCCTGGCATGCCGCCGTGCAACTGGGCGCCACGGTCGCGGCGCCGCCGCAGTATTGGCGGAGTATGCCGTATGGAGTGAAGGGGCTGTTCCGCTAGAGTATTTAACGTTTGAGCTAGCCCAGATAATTTTCTAGCCTTTGGTCATGGGCATAGCGGCAGGGCGACACTTTCAACCGGCACTCTGCCGCTCTGCCAAGCCTGCCCCGGGGCCGCATTCAAGCGCTTATGGTCCCCAGCCTTTCAATCGACGCGCCGCCCTGTGGCCGGGCCCGGCCGGCGGGACTGCGCGCAACATGCTCATCTTCGAGGCACTTATGAATTTTGCCAAGTTTCCCCGCCGCGGCTATGTGCGGACTCCCACGCCCATCGAATTTCTGCCCCGGTTTTCCAGGGCTCTGGGCGGCAAGGTCAACATCTGGATCAAGCGCGACGACCTGCTGCCCGGCTGCGCCGGCGGCAACAAGACCCGCAAGCTGGATTTCTGCATTGCCGAGGCCATGGCCCAGGGCGCGGACACGCTGATCACCTGCGGCTCCATCCAGTCGAACCACTGCCGTCTGACCGCGTCCTGGGCGGCGAAGGAAGGGTTGGAGTGTCACCTGGTGCTCAGCGAAATCGTCCAGGGCAGCTACCGGTTCGACGCTTCCGGCAACAACTTTCTGTTCGAACTCCTGGGCGCGGGCATCCATGTGGCGCCTTTCGGCGCCTCCCCCCGGAAGGAGATGGACAAGCTGGCCGAAGAACTGCGTGCCAAGGGCAAGAAGCCCTACATCATCCCCCTGGGCGGCTCCACACCCCTCGGCGCCCTGGGCTATGCGGCCTGCGCGCAGGAATGCCTGGAGCAACTCTTCCGCCTGGGCCTGGACGTGTACAGTCTGATCACGCCCACGGGCAGCGCCGGCACCCAGGCCGGGTTGGTTGCCGGACTGGGCGGCTCCAGCCTTCCGGTGATCGGCATGAACGTGCTGCGCGGTAAAGCCAAACAGGAATCCATTGTGCGTGATCTGGCCCGGAAAGCCGGCGAGCTGCTCGGCCTGGAGCGGAAGATTCCGTCGTCAAAGGTGATTTGTGACGACGCCTACCTGGGGCCGGGCTATTCCGTGCCCACGCCGGGCATGGTCGAGGCTGTACGCCTGTTGGCCCGGACCGAAGCCATCCTGCTGGACCCGGTATATTCCGGCAAGGCCATGGCCGGGCTCATGGAGTATGTTCGCACGGGTCGCTTCCCCCACGGCGCCAACGTGCTTTTTCTGCATACCGGCGGGTCGCCGGCGCTCTATGCCGGCATGGACTCTTTTCGGTAGGAGTCCATACTGGAGCGAGTCGCGCCTTCTTTTGTTTTGACAGGCAGCAAGAAAGAAGTTAATTGCCATTTCAGCTTTTGCCGCCACAGTGTCTGGTCCGCTTTGCCCGCAGAGCGGACCGGTTTTCGTCTTCCTGAGAGCTCTCCGTGCCCGATCTGCTTTTCATTGTTTTGCTGCTTCTGCTTGGTATGGCCGCGGGCTTTGTCCTGCGCCGGCAAACCGGCGCCTTGCGCGCGGCCGACGGCCTGGCCTCCCTGGCCGTGCCGGCCCTGCTTTTCATCTTGGGCGCCAACCTTGGCAACGACGACGCGCTCTTCGCCCGTCTGCCCGTGCTCGGCGGCACAGCCCTGGGTGTGGCCGTGTGTTCCGTGGCCGGCAGCATCGCGACCCTGCGCCTGCTGCAGAGCACCTTTGACCCGGCCCCGCGCAACGTTGCCGCGGCCCAAAGCTCCGGCCCCGCGCCCATCATGGGCACTTTGCGCATTCTGGGCTTTTTTCTGCTTGGGCTTGTTCTGGCCCGCTTCTCCCTGTCGCCGGACTTTCTTTTTTCCCCGCGTCTCGGCACCTATGTCCTGCGCCTGCTGATTGCCTGCGTGGGCGTGGGCCTGGGCGCGAAACTGCAGGCCTTCGCGGTGATCCGCGAGATGTATGTGAAGATTCTGGCCGTGCCCCTGCTGATCGTGCTCGGCACCGTGCTCGGCTCCCTGGCCGCCTCCCTGATTTTGCCGGACGTCGGCCCGCGCGAGGCTCTGGCCGTTGGCTGCGGCTTTGGCTATTACAGCCTGTCCAGCCTGCTCATCGAGAACCTGGGGCATCCGGCCCTGGGCGCGGTGGCGCTTTTGGCCAACATCATGCGCGAGCTCATGGCGATCATCTGCGCGCCGCTGCTGGTCCGCTTTTTCGGCACCCTGGCGACGCCGGCCGCCGGCGGCGCCGCAGCCATGGATACCGTGCTGCCGGTCATAGCCCGTTTTTCCGGCGAGCGCGCGGCCATTGCCGCGGTGTTTTCCGGTATGTGTCTGACCCTGCTGGTGCCTTTTCTGGTCACGGCCATTATGACTTGGTGAAGCCGGTCGGGGCTTTGCCCCTTCTCTCCTCGGCCCCGCAACCTTTTTGCAATCGGCGGGGTTTTGGTTCATGATGAACCGGCTTTTTAATAAAACTGCTCAAGGTGTTCCCGATGCAACGCAGTATTCCACGCATTGCCGCCGTGCACGATCTTTCCGGTTTCGGGCGCACGTCCCTGACCGTGGTCATCCCGGTTTTTTCGGCCATGGGCATTCAGGTCTGCCCCCTGCCCACAGCCGTGCTTTCCACCCACACCAGCGGATTTGAGGATTTTCGCTTCGTGGATCTTTCCGACGCCATGAACGACTTCCTGGACCACTGGATTTCAATGAACCTGCGTTTCGACGCGGTCTACAGCGGTTTTCTCGGCTCGCCCCGGCAAGTGGACACGGTGGTCCGCTGCCTCGACAACTGCCTGGCCCCGGACGGCTTGGCCGTGGTCGACCCGGTGTTGGGCGACAACGGCAAGCTCGACCCGACCATGACCCCGGAGATGGTCGAGGCCATGCGCTTTCTCGTGACCCGGGCCGGCTGCATCACCCCCAACCTGACCGAAGCCGCCCTGTTGCTGCAGGAGCCCTACCCGGCCGAGGCCGAACGCGAGGGGCTGGACCCGGCCAAGCTGCGCGACTGGTTGCGCCGGCTTACCGGCCTCGGCCCGGAGGCGGCCGTGATCACCGGCATTCCGGCCGGGGCAGGCCAGAACGGCTACACCGCCGCCCACCACAAGAGCCGCGACCGCTTCTGGAAGGTGGAATGCCGCTACCTGCCCGCCTATTACCCCGGCACGGGCGACACCTTTACCAGCGTGCTCACGGCCGCCCTGCTGCAGGGTGACAGCCTGCCCCTGGCCATGGACCGGGCCGTGCAGTTCGTCACCCTGGCCATCCGGGCCGCTTTCGGCCATGACCTGCCGCACCGCGACGGCGTGTTTCTTGAACGCGTGCTCCACGCCCTGACCGCGCCGCTTACGGCCGCAAGCTATACCCTTCTGGAGGGCGAGGCATGAGGCCGGCCGGCTGCAACCGCCTGCCCATCGGAGTTTTCGATTCCGGTGTGGGCGGGCTGACCGTGCTGTGCGCCATGGCCCGCCGGCTGCCGAACGAATCGTTCATCTACCTTGGCGACACCGCCCGGTTGCCCTATGGCACCAAGAGTTCCGACACGGTCAACCGTTACTCCTTACAAGCCGTGGGCAAGCTGGTGGAGCGCCGGGTCAAGCTACTGGTCACGGCCTGCAATACGGCCACGGCTGCGGCTCTGCCCGCCCTGGCTCTGGCCCATCCCGACATTCCGCTGGTCGGCGTGGTCGATCCCGGGGCCGAGGCCGCCTGCCGGGCCACGCGCAACGGCTCCATTCTGGTGCTGGCCACAGAATCGACCATCCGCAACCGGGCCTATGACCGGGCCATTGCCGCCCGCATGCCCAGGGCGCGGGTCATGGGCATTGCCTGTTCGCTTTTTGTTGCCCTGGCAGAAGAGGGCTGGGTGGATGGGCCCATTGTGGAGGGCGCGGCCGTTCGCTATCTGGAGCCGTTGCTGCGGGGGCCGGCCGAAGATTTCCCCGACACCGTGGTTTTAGCCTGCACACACTTTCCGCCCATGGCCGGGGCCATCGGCAAGGCCCTGGGGCGGGAGGCGGTGCTGGTGGATTCGGCCGAGACTACGGCCGTCGCCGTGGAGCGGGTCTTGGACGAGCGCTGTTTGCGCGCGCCGGGGGGCGCGGCCGGGGCGTTGGGGTTTTTGACCACCGATGCCCCGGAACGCTTTGCCAAGGTGGGGAGCTTTTTTCTTGGCCGGGAGATTGCCCCGGCGGATGTGGAGTTGGTGGCGTTGTAAGCTGGAGGGCCGGCGTGTGGCCGGGAGATGTTCGAGGCGGCAGGGCAAAATCATCTTTTTCCGCCATACTGCGCCTGAGCCTGAATTTCATTGGGGGCAGACCGTGAGGTCAGCCCCCAATGAAATTCAGGAGCGTTGCTTGTCTGACGGCAAACCTTGCCCATTCCCTGCGGTGCAAGGCTTTTACCGCCGTGGAAAAAAAGGCGAGGGCAGGGGTGCTCCGTCCAGGGGGCAAAAGACGCTGTTTGGAGCCGGCTCTAAAGCAGTTTACGCTTCAGATAGTCGCTTAACGGCGGGCAAAGCCCGCCTACGCCTATTTGGCAGCAAGGATTTGCCGACAAATCCTTGCGAGCATTTCAAGTGTGAAATGCTCTAAAAGAGGTTTTTGAGCTTGGTGATCGCGAGTTTTTCCGATTTGCCGTCAATGGCCCGGACAAAGGCCTGAAAATGCGGGGTGGCGTTGTGTTCTTCAATGGCCTTGGCCGAAGCCCAGGTTTCGACCACGAAGAAGTGCCCGGGTTTTTCCAGATCTTCGGTCAGGTTGTAAGCTTTATTGCCGGCTTCGGCCCGGCTGCCTTCGACCAGGGCCCGCAAGATCGGGATGAGGTCATCCCGGCAACCGGGCTTGAGGTCCAATTCCGCCACGATGCGAATTTCGCTCATGATTTGCTCCTGTGATGTATGTCCGTGGGGCGGTTCATCGCCTTTGCTGTGCTTAGCATCCAGGCCGGGCACGGGCAAGTCGCGTTTCGCGCCCTGCCCGCCCTACCTTGCAGCGGGCCGGTGCTATTGACCGGGCCGGTGGAATCGGGCAAAACTTCGCCTTATTGTTCAAATTTTGTCGCGCCCGGAGGTCGCCCGGATGATTTTCAATATCGAGAAAGAAACCCTGCCCAGAGAAGACCTGGAGGCCTTGCAGCTGCGCCGGCTCAAAGACCGCTGCGAGCGGGTCTATGCCTCTGTTTCCCACTATCGCAAAGCCTTTGACGAGGCCGGGGTGAGCCCGGCCGACGTCAAAACCCTGGCCGACTTGGCCCGCCTGCCCTTCACGGCCAAGCAGGATCTGCGCGACAACTATCCCTACGGCCTGTTTGCCGTGCCCAAAGACACCATTGTGCGCCTGCACGCCTCTTCCGGCACCACCGGCAAGGCCACGGTGGTCGGCTACACCCGGCGCGACCTGGAACACTGGTCCGAAGTCATGGCCCGCAGCCTGGCCGCGGCCGGCATCGACCGCCGCGACTTTATCCACAACGCCTATGGCTACGGGCTGTTTACCGGCGGCCTGGGCGTGCATTACGGGGCCGAAGCCTTGGGCGCCACGGTCATTCCTGTTTCAGGCGGCGGCACCAAACGGCAGGCGGAATTGCTGCGCGACTTCGGGGCCACGGCCATGACCTGCACCCCGTCCTACTCCCTGTATCTGCAGGAAGCGGCCAAGGAACTGGGCATCGACCTGCGCGAGCTGCCCCTGCGCGTCGGCGTGTTTGGGGCCGAGCCCTGGAGCGAAGAGATGCGCGCCGAAATCGAGCGCAAACTCGGCATCACCGCCGTGAACATCTACGGTCTCTCCGAGGTCATGGGCCCCGGCATCGCCCAGGAATGCTGCGAGGCCAAGTGCGGCATGCACATCTTTGAAGACCATTTTCTGCCCGAGATCATTGACCCGGTCACCGGCGACACCTTGGCGCCCGGCGAAGTGGGTGAACTGATCCTGACCACCCTGACCAAAGAGGCCGTGCCGCTGATCCGCTACCGCACCCGCGACATCACCAGCCTCGACTACACTCCCTGCGCCTGCGGCCGTACCCACGTGCGCATGGGGCGGGTCATGGGCCGCAGCGACGACATGCTGATCATCCGCGGCGTCAACGTCTTTCCGCAACAGATCGAATCCATCCTCGTCGACATGGAAGGCGTGGCCCCGCACTACGAAATCGAGATCAACCGCGTCGACAGCCTCGACCACCTGGAGATCCGCGTCGAATTCTCCGAAGACATGTTCGTGTCCGACGAAATCCGCCACATCCAGAAGCGCGAACACCGCCTGCAAAAAGCCATCAAAGACTACCTCGGCGTCACCGCCAAAGTCCGGCTCGTTGAGCCCAAATCCCTCAAGCGCTTCGAAGGCAAAGCCGGCCGCGTCACCGACCTGCGCGGCAAATAGGTGTCGTTTTGGGGGGGGGGCGGGGCCCCCGCACACCCCCCACCCAGGGGGGATATCACCCCGCTAAAAATGAATTTGCCCGGGATGGTTGAG
>JAVBLS010000037.1:0-18549 GCA_031553235.1 Desulfovibrio sp. | reverse complement strand
TGGGCGTGGGGGGGGGGGGGGGGGGGGGGGGGGGGGGGGCGGGGGGGGCGCTGGCCCCCCCCCCCCCCCCCCCCCCCCCCCCCCCTGCGCCCCCCCCCCCCCCCCCCCCCCCCCCCCCCCCGCCACTTCCTTCCCGATCATCACGCGAACAGGAAATACCGCGCCCCAGAGCTGGCGTGACTTCCAGGAACAAACCCTTATGGAACACAGGCGCCGCTATCTGCTCGATCTGCTCGGCTGGGCCAATGGAAACATCCCCAAAGCGGCCAAAGCGGCCAATGTTTCGCGCCAGCGCCTGTATACCCTGCTGCGCAATCATGGGATTACCCGGCGCTGGGATGATGAGGGTTAGGCTTATGGGCAGGAAAGGAAAAGCTCGGCATCGCCGTGCGGCTGTGCGTCAAGAAACGGCAGTGACCGTCCCGGCGGAAAACGGTCACAGCCTTCGCCCTGGTAGCGGTAAGAGACTATCTTGCCGCCCTTGGCAGTGACCCGGATGGTGCAGGGCTTCACCGGCGGCGGCGAGGGGTAGGCCGTGGGGGTATAGCCCACACCGACAAAGGCGTAGTAGCCCCAGATGGAGCCCCACCAGGAGGGGAAAGGGCGCTGTTGGGCCACGGGCACCTCATAGCGGTGCTCCCAATAAAACTCGATCTCCCGGCTCTTGTCCGGCAGACATTCGGCATCCATCAGTTCGAGAGGCCCGGCCAGTTCCAGCACTTGGCGCAGACGGGCAGGCACCTCGTTTTCCGGCGTGCCCAAGAGCAAATTCAGCCGTGTGTCCAGGCCGGCCGGGGTAGCGGCGCGCTCCAGGTTGGGGTTGGCCCCTCCCGAGGCGCAGGCGCACAGGCTTAAAGCGAGCAACAGGCAAAGCGTTCTGTTCATGGCGCGCACCCCGTACCCTCAAGCTTCACGTCCACAATCTTTCCCTGCCGGGAAAGGAACACGGCCCGGCAGAGGTTCTCCTGCCCACCCGGCCTGGGCCACCAGCGGACTTCAGCCCGCTTGCCGCCGTCTTTCAGACAGCAGACCGAAACCAGCTTGGCATACAGGGAAGGGAAGCGCTGATTGAAACGCCGGCCGATGTACTTGTCGTTCTGCCCGACGAATTCTCGAAGGGCCGTCTCGAAAGATGGTGCAGCGGAGGCACTTGGCGCGTTAAGAGCGGCGCTCTCGGCGCCGCCGACACCCGGACAGAAGCCGAGCAGCGACAGCGACAGGAGGATTATGCGGATGCGTTGCAGCATGTCGCAGCTCCTTGATTTTGGGAAGAGTCTGCCACAGGAAGGAAGGCAAAACAAGGCTCCCGGCGCGATGCGCCGGGAGCCTTCTGCAAAACCGCGCTCGACCGCTACTCCGCAGTCGGCGCCCGCACCTCCCGGACCACCGGGTTGGGCAGTAGTTCGGCGACCATTTTGGTCGTCGGCTGCGCCTGGTCGGCCCCGGCCAATACCAGAATACCGCGCCCGAATTCGTACAGGCTTTGCATGTCCTCCGGGCCGGGCGTCAGCAGGGTACCGTCCGGAGCCGCCAGCACGACCGCGCGGATCTCAAACTCCCCGGCGCTCACGGCCGAGGCCAGGGCCACGCGCACGGCCGACAGGGTCAGGGCCGGATCGGCGTTGTCCACCTGCGTGCCGGTGTAGACCCTGCCGGAGGCGGTCAGCACGGCTGCGCCCGAACCGTTGCCGCCATACGGCACATAGGACGGGATGGCCGCCTTGACGGCCGATTCGCGCATGACCCGGATCTCCTGATCCGAGAGTTCGCGCACAAACCATTTACGATACAGGCGGTCATACTCGCCGGATGCCGCCAGCCGATCCAGGCCCTCGTCCACCATTTTCTGGATGTCGCCGCGATCCCGGTTGACCGCGAAACGCAGCTCGGTGATGCCCAGGGGCGTACCCACGGTGGTGATGGCTCCGTAATTGAGCTTATTGATGTAGTAGTAGGTGTTCTGCACCGGGCCGCAATAGGCGGCCACCTCGTCGTTGTACAGGGCCCGCAGGCCGTCGGCCCGGCCTTTGTAAGGCTTGATGTTCATGCCGCCAAAGGCCTCCAGCAGCCGGTGCGCGAAAGAGCCCTGCTCCACGGCCGTGGGCAGGCCCCGGATCATCGCGGCGCCGGGCCTACGGTTGTAGATCTTGGTGAAAAGGCGTATCTGTAGGGGAAAAGTTGCCCGCTTGGAGAACAAGTACAGCTGTGAACGCTGCTCGGTCTGGATCATCCCCGAGGTCAGGGTGATGGTCCCGGCCGAAAGTTCGATGGGCACCATGTCCCACTGCAGCGGCCGCAGGCTCAGTTCAACCCCGGTGCCCGCAAATACGGCCGAAAGCAGCTCCACCTCGAAGCCCGTGGCCTTGCCCCCGGCCTCCTCGTAAGAAAACGGCGGAAACTCCCGGTCAAAGCCGTAAACCACCCGCAGGCGGCCCTGCTCGGCCGCGGCCGCGGCCAGAGGCACCAGGGCTGCGAGAATAAGCGGCAAAAGCACGAAAAGGCATTTTTCCCGGGACAATCGTCTGTGTTTCATAGACTTCCCTTATACCCGCAAGACACGCCTACGGCAAGGCGGACACCGACATGACGCACCCCATCCCGGCAACCGTCTCAGGGCTTATCGGCCCGCTCTCGGAAAAACTTATGGCCGCCGGTCTGCTTTTGGGCACGGCGGAATCATGCACCGGCGGCCTGATTGCCGGGGCCTGCACCGAAATCGCCGGCAGTTCCCGCTGGTTTGCCGGCGGCCTGGTGGTCTACTCCAACGCCCTGAAAGAGCGTCTGCTCGGCGTGCCCGCCGTGCTCCTGGCCAAACACGGCGCCGTCAGCGAAGCTGTTGTCCGCAGCATGGCCGAAAACGCCCTGGAGCGCCTCGGCGTCGACCTGGCCGTGGCTGTTTCCGGCGTTGCCGGCCCAGACGGCGGCAGCCCGGAAAAACCCGTGGGCACCGCGCACCTGGCCGCTGTCCGCGCCTTCCCCTCCGGCCCGCGCACCCTGGCCGAGCACCACCTCTTTCCCGGCTCGCGCGCCGACATCCGCCAGGCCACGGTGGCCGCAGCTCTGGCTCTGGCCGCCCGGCTTCTGGAATAGGGGCTTCGTCCCCCCCAATCTTGCTTACTCCCGGCCGAGGGCGGACATGATCCGGCGGGCCGCCTCGAGATCGGCGGGGTAATTGATATTGAAGAAAGGCAGGGAATCGCCGGCCGGGTAGTCGATGAAGTGCTGTTCTTCAGGCGGCACAACGCGGCTGATCTTGAGCAGTTGGTTTTCGAGGCAATGAAGAAAATGGGGCAGGGCCTCGGGCTCATAAACGGCCACGAGGCATTCGGAATGCCCGGTTTCAGCCTGGCGGTAAAGGGTGGCGTGCCTGCCGGCAGGTCGGCGCGCACGCCCGTTCAACAAATGATCGAGCACTCCCGGGGTCATGAAGGGCAGGTCGCAGGAAAGAACCAGGCAGGCACACCCGGCGGCGTGGGACAGGGCCGTGGCAATGCCCCCCACGGGGCCTCGTCCGGGCATAAGATCCGGCACGCAGGGGTAGCCCTCGCGCCGGCCGCCGACCACGAACACCGGGTCGGCCACACGGCGCAACAAGCTGTAAGTGCGCGACAGCAGATCGGCACTGCCGCCGTCGTGCAGACGCAGCAGCGCCTTGTCATGACCAAGGCGGGAGCTTAAGCCGCCGGCCAGGACCGCTCCCGCCAGGGGTGCCGAGTTCACGGGCGCTCCAGGGAGGTGCCGAGCCGGCCCGGATTATCCGTGAACACGGAAAACCGGTTCTCTTCGGTGCGGGCAAAGCCCACCAAGGTGGCGTCATGGCGCCGGCACATTTCCACCGAGGCCGTGGTCACGGCCGAACGGCTGACGATCAACCGAAAACCGGCGCGCAACGCCTTGGCGCAGAGACTCGCGGTCATCCGGGCCGAGACCAGCAGGGCCTTGTCCGAGAGGGGCATTTTTTCCAACACGCTCCAGCCGGCCAGGCGATCCAGGCAGTTGTGCCGGCCGATATCCTCGGCCCGGTGCAGCAGTTTGCCCGAGGCCGGGTCGTGCACCCCGGCGCGGTGAAAGCAGCCGGTGCCGTCCCACTGGCCTTCGGCCGCGATAAAGGCCCGGACCGCCTCAAGCAGAGCTGCGCCGTCCCAGCGGGCCGGGGGCTCGGGGGGCAGGTCGGCCAGGGGACCGCCGACCTCGACGTGCAGGGAAAGCTCCCCGGCCTGCTGAACCCTGGCGATGCGGTGCAGGCAGTTTTCGTCGGGCAACAGATCCAGAAGGACGTGGCCCAGGGCCAGAGGGGCGACATCGTGCGGCCAGGCCCAGAGGGTGCGGGAGATCAACGGCGCGCCTTCAGGGCGTTCGATCAGCCCGCAGGTCAGGGCCACGGCGGTTTCCACCGTGATCACGTCGTCAAAGGGAGAGAAGGCGCCGTTTTTGAAACGGGCCACAACGGCGGACCGGGGCTTGGGCATCTCCACGTCTAAAACCCCCAAGCAGAGAGAGTGGGGCGGGAAAGGCCCATCTGACGGGCGGCCAGATCCATGCCCAGAGAGGCCGGGTCGTCCAAAACGGCGATGAAATCGCGGTCAAACTGCCGGAAATCGGCCAGCTTGAAGTAGGTGTTGCAGGCCCGGCACACGGCCATCTGAAAACCCGGTTCGTCTTCGGAGGCATAGTATTCCGCCCCCGAAGGCTTCTCGTCCATGCAAAATGGGCAGGCCAGGCGCGGCGCGCGAAACTCGTAGGAACAGAAGGAGCAAGTGTGCATACGCTTGCCCTCCTGATCTTTCAGCCGGCCCATGAGCGGCAGGGAACCGCAAATGGGGCAATGCCCGTGGGGCCAGACCCGCTCCGGGTCAAGGCGCGGGGCCAGGGCTCGGGCCACGGCCGCGGCCTGGGGCGTGAGGGCACTTTGGGCCGTAAAACGGGCCAGGCCGGGGCTTTCGGGGAAAGTCTCGGCAAAGGGGGTGAAATAGGCGGCATCCTCATTGATCACCGCCCGGCAGGCGCCTGCAAAGTCGACCTTGCCGGCCTCAAGCACGGCTTGCAAAGATTCGGCCGCAAGCATTTCCGGCGCGGTTCTCTTCAGAACGGTAAAAATTTTTTCCGCCAAATGCCGGGCAACGGCAAAATCAAAGGGAAAGGCCGAGCGCTCCAGTAAAACGGCTCCGGCCAAACGCTCGCGTTCAGGCGGCGTGGGCACGGCCGCGGCTTCGCGCTCAAAGGAAAGCGTCTCCCCAGCCTCTTCCTGCAGGCGATAAATGGCGCCCACCAGAGCCGTGAGGGCCGGAGGCAAATGGGGGGACCGGGTCAGGGCCTGCAGCTTCTCTTCCAGGTGATGCCGCCGGGCGGAGGTATCGGTCATGAACATACTCCATGCTTGGGATCCACGCGCGGGCCTTGCCGCGGGCCCGCATTGCCTGCCGAAGGCAAACACGTTACACTCGGGACCGTTGCGACAAGGGCCGAACCGTCCCCAGATTGTGCCGCCGGGGCGGGTTTGTCAACCATTTGCCGTTTCTCTCGGAGCTTTGCCATGTCCGCACCGCGTACCCTGCTTGATACCCAGGCCCTGGAGGCCGCCCTGCACACCCTGGCCCGCGCACTGAAAGAATGCGCGGGCGCTGAACCGGCCCTGATCGGCATCCAGCGACGGGGGGTGGACCTGGCCCGCCGGCTGCAGGAACTGCTGCGGGAGGAAACCGGCAAAACCCTGCCCCTGGGCACCCTGGACATCACTCTGTACCGCGACGACTGGACCATGAAAGGTGCCAAGCCCACCGTCGGCCGCACGCATATTCCCTTTGCCGTTGAGGGAAAAACCCTGGTGCTGGTGGACGACGTGCTCTACACCGGCCGGACCATCCGTGCCGCACTGGAAGCCCTGGTGGATTTCGGCAGGCCCGGCAGGGTGCAGTTGCTGGTGCTGGTAGACCGGGGCCTGCGCGAGCTGCCCATCCAGGCCGACTACGTAGGCCTCGAGATCGAGACTGCTCCGGCTCAGCGCGTGGACGTGCTGCTGCGCGAGCGCGACGGCCGCGACGAGGTGCTGCTGGTCGAAGCCTGAGCTTGGCTGCTTCCACTACGCAAGCGACGCAAAATCATCGATAAAATCATTTTTCCTCAGGTCGGGGCGTACTAGAGTAGACAAACTTTGGAAAGGCTCATCTGCTCCGGTCTGCCTCGACCCGCCGTTCTCGCGCGACCGTGGCCGCTTTGCTCCGGTGAGCTGAAAATTCCTTCATTCGCCGTTTGCTCGGCACATGTTTGTAACATTCAGGCGCCATTCTCCTCATCGACGGACTCCGTCGCCAATGTCCCGGCCCGGCCGGGCGGACATCCACCAAGGAGAACTACCATGTCGGTCAAATTTTTCCGTAATACTTTCACCGCCCTGGCCGTGTTTGCGACCTTCGGCCTGGGCGCCGCTCCCGCTTTCGCGGCCGAGCGCGTTGTGGTTTCCGGCTCCACTACGGTACTGCCGATCATGCAAAAGGCCGTCGAAGCCTTCATGAAAAAGAACCCCGAAGTGGCCATCGAAGTTTCCGGCGGCGGCTCGGGCAACGGCCTGAAAGCCCTGATCGACAAAACCTGCGACATCGCCATGGCCTCGCGCGAAATCAAGAACCAAGAAGTCGAGGCAGCCAAGGCGGCCGATGTTGAGCCCACGCAGCACGTGATCGCCCTGGATGCGGTGTTGCCCATCGTCAACCCCAAGAACCCGGTTCCCGGCCTGACCATTGAGCAACTGCGCGGCATCTTTGCCGGCAAGATCACCAACTGGAAGGAAGTGGGCGGCCAAGACGGCAAGATCGTGGTAGTCTCGCGCGACACTTCTTCCGGTACTTACGAAACCTGGCAGGAACTCGTCCTGGGCAAGGAAACCCGCGTCTTTGCCGGGGCTCTGATGCAGGCTTCCAGCGGCGCGGTCATGCAGGCCGTTTCCGGCAACCCCCGGGCCATCGGCTATGACGGCATCGGCTACGTGAACAACAGCGTCAAGCCCCTGCCGGTCAACGGCGTGATCGGCTCGGTCGACACGGTGCGCAACAAGACCTATCCCATCTCCCGCAAACTGTTCGTCTACAGCAACAGCGAGCCCAAGGGTTCCGTCGCGGACTTCATCGCCTTCATCAAGGGCCCCGAAGGCCAGGCCCTGGTCAAGGATGCCGGTTTTGTTCCCCTCGGCAAGTAATCTCTCCACGGCATCGGGGAGCGGGGTTTGCCCCGCTCCCCGGGAAAATCGCCTTTCTTTTCCGGCGCCAAACCGGCCGGCAGGCGAAAGCTGCCGGGCACCGGCTGTTTGACGGAGATTTCGCTTTGAGTCAAAACGCCCCAGCCTCCCTGCAGACGTCCGGCCGCGTCGATCGGGCAACCCGCGACAAGCTCGTCGAAACCGCCTTTCTGATTGCCGCCGGGCTGTGTATCATCACCCTGCTCGGAATCATGACCTTTCTCGTACGCGAGGGCCTGCCCACTTTCAGCAAGGTGCCCGTGATCGACTTTCTTTTCGGTCATGACTGGTATCCGACCTTCGATCCGCCGGCCTTCGGCATCCTGCCCATGCTCGTGGGCACCTTCGCGGTCACCCTGCTTTCTTCCTGCCTGGCCGTGCCCCTGGGCATCATGACCGCCGTGTACCTGGCCGAAATTGCTTCGCCGAAGGTGCGCAGCGTGGCCAAGCCCCTGGTGGAGATGCTGCAGGCCCTGCCCTCGGTGGTCATCGGCTTTTTCGGCATGGTCGTGGTCGCCCCCTTCCTGCAAAATGCCTTTGACCTGGACACCGGCCTGAACCTGTTCAATGCCGCGCTCATGCTGGCTTTCATGGCCGTGCCCACGATCACCGGCATTGCCGAGGATTCTCTTTACAGCGTGCCCAAAGAGTTGCGCGAAGCTTCTCTGGCCCTGGGCGCAGGCAAGTGGCAGACCATCCGTCGGGTGGTCATGCCGGCCGCCCTACCCGGCCTTTCCACCGCGGTCATCCTGGGAATGTCGCGCTCCATCGGCGAGACCATGGTTGTGCTGATGGTGGCCGGAGGCGCGGCCCTGATTCCCGGCTCGCTGTTCGACCCGGTGCGGCCCATGCCCTCTTCCATCGCGGCTGAAATGGCCGAGACGCCCTTCGGCAGCGAACACTACCACGCCCTGTTCGCCATCGGCCTGGTGCTCTTCATTTTCACCCTGGCCTTCAATGCGCTGGCCGCCTATATCGCCGAAAAGAAAAAGCAAACCGGGAGCTCCGACCTATGAGTCAAGCCGTTTTGCCCGCCCGTTCCGGTTTCAATGCCCGACGTAAGGCCGCGCAAGGGGTGGTCTTTCTTTTCCTACGCCTGGCCGTGCTGATCAACGTGGGCGCCCTGGCGATAGTCTGCGGCTTCGTGCTCTATCACGGCCTGCCCGCCATGAGTTGGGAACTGCTCTCCGAGTCGCCGCGCAACAGCATGACCGAGGGCGGCATTCTGCCCTGTATCGTGGGCACGATTATTCTGAGCTATGGAGCCATGCTCGTGGCCCTGCCCTGGGGCGTGGCCACGGCCGTGTACTTGCGCGAATATGCCCGCCCGGGCCGGCTGGTCTCGGCCATCCGTCTGGCCGTAAACAGTCTGGCCGGGGTGCCTTCGGTGGTCTTCGGCCTGTTCGGCCTGTCCCTGTTCGTCACGGTCATGGGCATGGGCGTAAGCATTTTGGCCGGCGTTCTGACCCTGGCCGCGCTGATTCTGCCCCTGATCATCGGCGCCTCCGAAGAAGCCCTGCGCTCCGTGCCCGACACCTACCGCCAGGCCTCCCTGGCTCTGGGCGCGGGCAAGTGGCAGACCATCCGCCGGGTGGTTCTGCCGGCCGCCGCGCCCGGCATCCTCACCGGGGCCATCCTGGGCATCGGCCGGGCCGCGGGTGAAACCGCGGCCATCATGTTCACCGCCGCCGTCTTCTACACCCCCACCCTGCCCGGATCCGTCTGGGACAGCGTCATGGCCCTGCCCTACCACATCTACGTGCTGGCCACGGCAGGCACCGACATCGACAAAACCCGGCCCATTCAGTACGCCACCGCCCTGGTGCTGATCGTCCTGGTTCTGGGCATGAACTTCGCGGCCATCATCCTGCGCGCCCGGATCCAGAAGAAGCTGCGCTAGAGCTTTTTGTTAAAATGCTCTAGAAAGAGCCGGGGGCTCTGCGAACGACTTTACTTTCCGCCCCCTCGAGCTCTTCCGTCCGCCGCCTCAAGCAACCGTCAGGCCTGACCGCCGGCTCCGGCCGCGCTTTCTATCCAGGGGGAAATAGGCTATGCTCCGGCCCGTCCAAGTCACCCCAACCCCTACAGCATCATGACGATTCCCGCATCCGCCCAGGCCCGTACCGCCGAACTTCGCCGCCTTCTCGAACACCACTCCCGCCGCTACCACGAACTTGACGCTCCGGAAATTCCGGATGCCGAATACGACGCTTTGTTCCGTGAACTCTCGGTTCTGGAAGAACAATATCCCGAATTGCGCACGCCCGACTCGCCCAGCCTGCGGGTGGGCGGCGCGGTGCTCGACTCCCTGCCAAAAATGGCTCATGCCCTTCCCTTGTACAGCCTGGACAACGTCTTTTCACCGGCGGAATGGCGAGAATTCCTGAACAAATTGGCCCGCTTCGCCCCGGAATGCACCGTACCGCCGGCCTTTTGGTTGGAACCGAAAATGGACGGCCTGGCCATGGAACTGATCTACGAAGACGGCCTGCTGGCCGCGGCCCTGACCAGGGGAGACGGCACTGTGGGCGAGGTGGTCACGGAAAATATGCGTACGGTGCGCAACCTGCCGTTGCGCCTGGCCGGAGAGAACCCGCCGAGCCTGCTGGAAGTGCGCGGCGAAGTGGTCATGGCCGTCAAAGACTTCGAAGCTTTCAACGCCCGGCAGGAACAGGCCGGAAACAAAATCTTCGCCAACCCGCGCAACGCCTCCGCCGGGTCTATCCGGCAACTGGACTCCTCGGTGGCCGCCTCGCGTCCCCTACGCTTCATCGCCTACGGCGCCGGCCGGGCCGAGTGGCCGGATGAAGCCCCAAAAACCCAGAGCGGGCTCATGGGCCGCATCCGCGATCTGGGCTTTACCGTGGCTCCGCGGGCCGCCCTATGCGCCACGTCCGAGGAGGTGGAAGCCTATTTCGAGCGCCTGGCAGGGCACCGACACGATTTTCCCTTTGAACTGGACGGCGTCGTGGCCAAGGTGGACGATATCACTCTGCAGAAGCGCCTCGGCTTCACGGCCAGAGCGCCGCGCTGGGCCGTGGCCTTCAAGTTCACGGCCATGCAGGCCGAAACCAAGCTGTTGAACATCCGCATCCAGGTGGGCCGCACCGGGGTGCTTACGCCCGTGGCCGAGCTGGCCCCGGTGAACGTCGGCGGGGTGGTGGTTTCGCGGGCCACCCTGCACAACGAAGACGAGATCAAGGCCAAGGACGTGCGCCTGGGCGATATGGTCATCGTGCAGCGGGCCGGGGACGTCATCCCCGAGGTGGTCGGCCCGGTGCCGGCAAAGCGCGACGGCTCGGAGCGCGAGTTCGGCTTCCCGACCGTTTGCCCCGAATGCGGCAACCATGTGCACCGCGAGCCCGGCGAGGCCGCCGTGCGCTGCGTCAACCGGGCCTGCCCGGCGGTGCGGCGCGAGTCCATCAAGCATTTCGTCTCCAAGGCCGGGCTGGACGTGCAGGGTATCGGGGCCAAATGGGTGGAGCAGTTGATCGACGCAGGCATCGTGCAGACCCCGGCGGATCTCTTCCGGCTGACCGAGGCCGACCTGCTGCCCCTGGAACGCATGGGCGCAAAGTCCGCAGCCAATTTTGTTGCAGCCCTGAAAGAGGCCCGGGAGAAGGCCGGTCTGCCGCGTTTTCTCGGCGCCCTGGGCATTCGCCACGTGGGCACACAGACGGCCAAGGCTCTGGCCCGGCGCTTCGGCGGCCTGAAGGCTCTGGCTGCGGCACCGGAAGAAGAACTGTGCACCGTGGACGACGTCGGCCCCGAGGTGGCCCGGTCGGTCCTGAACTTTTTTGCCGAGCAGGGCAACCAGGCCCTGCTGGCGGACTTCAAATCTCTCGGCCTGCCGCCGGAGCCCGCCCCGGTCATGCGCACGGCCCAGGTCCAAGGCAGTTTGTTCGATGTTTCGGCCGTACCCGCGGCCGCCTCGCCCCTGGCCGGCAAGACCGTGCTTTTCACCGGCACCCTTTCCCTGCCCAGGGCCAATGCCGAAGCCCTGGCCGAAGCGGCCGGGCTCGAGGTGATCGGCGCAGTCTCGCGCAAGCTGGACTACCTGGTGGTGGGCGAGAATCCCGGCTCCAAGCTGGCCAAGGCCGAAAAACTTGGCCTGCGTGTGCTTTCGGAGGCGGATTATATGGCTATGCTCCGTGACGGAAAGCCGGCATAAAGCGGCAGGCGGATTCTTCCGACAGCCGACCCTGCAACTGCAAGCCAGAGGAGCACTATAATATGAACAATACATACGACCTTATCGTCGTGGGCAGCGGCCCGGGCGGAGCTCGGGCCGCTTTTGTCGCGGCTGCGAACGGCCTGAAGACTGCTGTGATCGAAGCCGGTTTTCTCGGCGGCACCTGCCTGAACGCAGGCTGCATTCCCACCAAATATCTGCTGGGCGGCACGGGCTTTTTGCCGCTCCTGCGCCGGCAGTGCCGCTGCGGTGTGGTCACGGGTGAAGCCGGGGTGGACTTCAACGCCCTGCAGGCGCGCAAAGAGCGCTTTCTCAAAGGCACCCGACTGTCGCTGGAAAAACAGTTTGCCGCGGCCGGCATCACCCTGCTTCGCGGCCGGGCATCCTTTGCCGGACCACGTGAAATCACCGTCAAAGGCACGGATGACGGCAGCTACGGCTTTACCAAATGCATCCTGGCCTGCGGATCGGTGCCGGCCGTCTACCCCGGCCTCAAGGCCGACAGTGCGGCCGTGTTGGCCCCGGCGAGCGTTCTGAATCTGAAAGAGGTGCCTGAAAGCCTGCTGATCGTCGGGGGTGGGGCCATCGGCCTAGAACTGGGCGAACTCTACCACCGTCTGGGCAGCCGGATCACTCTGGTGGAAGTCATGCCGCATCTGCTCGCGGCCGAAGATGAAAGCACAAGCGAATTTCTACGTACCCTGCTGACCCGCGAGGGCTGGACCGTTCATACCGGGCGGAAAATCGCCTCCTTGGCCACGGAGAACAACCGGGCCGTCCTGACCTTTGAAGACGGCGAGCGTCTGGAAGCCGCCCGGGGCATGCCGGCCGTGGGCCGTCGGCCCAACGTCTCCGGACTGATTCCGGAAGCCGCCGGCCTGCGCGTGCGGCCCAATGGTTGGCTTGAGACCGATGATTTTCTGCAAACCGCCGAAACCATTTACGCCGTCGGCGACATCAACGGCCGCACCCTGTTGGCCCACGCGGCCGATCACCAGGGTGAATACGCAGGCCTGCATGCAGCCGGCAAAACAGACTTGCCTTACCAGCCCCCTGCCATGCCGGGTTGCGTTTACGGCAGCATGGAAGTGATGCGTGTCGGCCCCACCGTGCGCGAACTGCGCCGAGCCGGCAAGCGCCCCCTGGTCTCGCGGGCCGAAGCGGCGGCCAACCCCATTCTGCAGGCCTGCGGGCATACCCAGGGCTTCGTCAAGGCAGTCTGGGCCGACAACGTGCTGCAGGCAATCGTCGCCGTATGCCACGACGCCTCCCATCTGATCACCCTGTCGGCCCTGCTTGTGGCCTCAAAACTGCCTCACGGGGAGTTGCCGGACGTTATTTTTGCTCATCCGACTCTGGATGAATGCGTCAGAAGTGCTTTGCTGGCTCCGATTATCGAAGAATAATATAGGTTAATATATTGATTCCACAAAATTTTGCCAAAGTAAAAAAAATTTCACCGAAGGTATGCACCTATCCACTATAGGGACTTGTTTTTTTTTTAAAACGGGTTTATCCTGCCCCCAGCAAGTGGAACTGAAAAACCCGGAAAGTTTTTTTTCGACAAAATCCTTTTGGAGGAGCTCATGAAGCGTTTCACCCTGATGACTCTGGTCGGCCTGCTGATGATGGCTTTTGCCGCTTCCGCCTCGGCCGCACCGCTCACTTGCGGCGGTCCCGCCGTTGCGAGCTTTGACTTCCTTGTGGACTACTCCGGGTCCATGATGATGAAACACAAGACCTTTAACCAAACAAAATTCGAAATGGCCCGCGAAGCGGTTCTCCGCGTCAACGACCTGATTCCGCAGTTCAACTACACCAGCAGCCTGCATACCTTCGCCACCGACATGGAAGTGGTTCCCCAGGGCCCCTACGGCAAGGAAGCCATTGCCACCGGTATGCGCGGCCTGAACAAGACCTATGAAGTGTTCAACCGCCTGACCCCCATGGGTGACGGCATCGCTCACTGGAGCAGCGCCGTGTACGCCGGCATGCCCGCCCCCGCCGCCGTGATCATCGTTTCCGACGGTGAAAACAACCGCGGCATGGACGCCGTGGCCGCCGCTCAGGCCGCCCTGCAAGCCAACCCGCGCCTGACCTTCCACGTGATCTCCTGCGCCGATTCCCCGGCCGGCCAAGCCGTCCTGGACGCCATTGTGGCCCTGAAACCCGGCAGCCAGATGGTTAAGGCCGAAGACCTGATCACCTGCCCCGACACCGCGGAAGAGTTCACCCGCGCCGTGTTCTGCGCCGAAGGCAAGCTGGTTCTGCGCAGCGTGCAGTTCGCTTTCAACTCCTCTGAGATCACCAAGCAGTCCGCCGCCATTCTTGACGAAGTGGCCGGCATCCTGAAGCAGAGCAACCGTCCGGTGGAAATCGCCGGTCACACCTGCTCCATCGGTTCCGACGAGTACAACCAGCGCCTCTCCGATCGCCGCGCCGCCTCCGTTAAGGCCTACTTGGCCAAGAAGGGCGTCCCCGCCGCTTCTATGACCACCATCGGCTACGGCGAAGCCCGTCCGAAGTACGACAACAGCACGGAAGAAGGCCGCCGCCTGAACCGCCGCGCTGAAATCGACTTCCGCTAGGCGACGATTGGATTTAGCTACGAGGCCCGACGGGACACCTTGCCCCGTCGGGCCTTTTGAATAAGCCGGGTTCGACCGGCAACCCCGCAACCCGTAAACTCTCAGCCCCCCTCCGGAAGGAGCCCCTTTTCATGACTCTGAAACCCTTTTTGCTTCGCACCCTGGCCGTGTCGTCCTGTTGTCTGTTGCTCATCGGCTGCGCCTCCAAAACCCCTGAAGCCGAAGAAACGCAGCCCATGCAGCAGTCTGCCGGCGAGTCCACTCCCGTCACCCGTGCCCTGCAGCAAGGAGCCGTGAAAGTCGAGCCGCGCAAGACCGCGGCCAAGAGCGGCGCCAAGGCCGAAACCAAGGCCGAAACCAAGGCCGAGGCCAAGGCGGAGAAAGCGGACCCCAAAGCCGGAACCAAAACGGAAGCCAAGGTAGAGAAAGTGGCTCCCAAAGCCGCGACAACGGCGGAAGCCGCTGAAGCCAAGAGCGTTGCGACGACGGCCGCGCCTGCAGTTGCCGAACCGGCTCCGATCAGGCCCGCCGCAAGCTCCGCTTCTGCGAACGATGCCGTGCACCAGAAGCTGGATGTCTTTGCCTTCAAGTGCGTTGAGTCCATGAACCGCCAGGTCGTGCCCTCCAAGAACAAGAAGGAAGTCAAGAAGGAGTCCGACGGCTCCTACGTCTGCCGCTATATCGAAGTAGACCCCTCCTCGTTGAAGACCTCCTACAAAAAGCCGGAAAGTTCCACTGCCATTACTTATATCGGCTACATGAGCTATGACGAGGCTGAGTATGTCTGCCGTGCCGCCACCAAAGAGGCCGCCATGGCGGGTCCCTTCAAAGTCGCGCAAAAGTCGACCATGACCGAGTTGGTCAAATACGTGAAAAACGGCTGGTCATACTAGCGGAGTCGCAAGAAAGCCGCCGCGAGCCGCCCGTCCTTCCCGGACGGGCGTTTTTTTCATATACGACGCCGGCCGACCCGTACCACGCTCGAGCCTGCTTGACGGACCAGTTTAAATGGGATATTAATATCAGTTCCTTGCTCGTCGGAAAGTCCGGCGGGCCATATGCGTCCATAAGGAGAAACTGGATGAGAAAGTACGAGACTCTGCTGCTCCTTTCGCCGGAGCTGGCCACAGAGGTCCGGACGGCCTTGCTGGACGGGCTGAAGGGCATTGTGGAGCGCGAAGGTGGAAAGATCATGGCCGAGGACAACTGGGGCATGCGCGACCTCGCCTACCCGGTGCAAAAACAGATGCGCGGCTGGTATGTGCGCCTTGAATACTTGGGCTCCAATTCTCTGGTGTCCGAGCTTGAGCGCAACATCCGCAACGCCGAAGGTATCTTTAAGTTTGTTTCCGTGAAGCTGGCCGACACTGTGGAAGAGGAGGTGGCGTAATGGCTTTCAAAAAGAAGTTCGCTCCGCGCCGCAAGTTCTGCCGCTTCTGCGCCGACAAGGATCTGCCTCTGGATTACAAACGCGCCGATATCCTGCGCGACTTCGTCACCGAGCGCGGCAAGATCATCGCCCGCCGCATCACCGGCACCTGTGCCCACCACCAGCGCATGCTGACCACCGAAATCAAACGCTCCCGGCAAATGGCCCTGATGATCTACACCGCGACGCACGCCTGTGACGTCAAGAAAAAGAGCGTGTTGTAGGAGCGGGCCATGAAAGTAATCTTGCGATCCGACGTAGAAAACCTGGGCCGCCTCGGCGATCTGGTTGAAGTCAAACCCGGCTACGGCCGCAACTTCCTGTTGCCCCAGGGGCTGGCCATGGCGGCCACGCCCGCCAACCTCAAGGTCTTTGAGCTGGAGCGCAAAAAACTCCAGACCAAAGTCGAAGCCCTGCGTTCCGAAGCGGCCGGCATTGCCGACCGCCTGGCCGCCGCCAAGGTGCGCATCGCCATGCGTGTAGGGGAAAACGACAAGCTTTACGGCTCCGTCACCTCCACCCTTATTGCCGAAGCTCTGCAGGCCCAAGGCATTGAACTCGACCGCCGGCGCATTCTCCTTGACGCCCCCATTCGCGCCGTGGGAGACTATACGGTGCGTGTGCGTCTGCACGCCGACGTGGTGGCGAATCTGGCCGTTTCCATCGTGCCTGAGCGCGCCGCCCACGCCGAAGAAGTGACCGGGGCTCAAAATGCCGATGAACAATCCGCCGAAACCGCGGTGGAATAAGACCGACGAGCCCGGCGCCCCCATGGGGGGCGCCGGCGCTCTCTCCGGACGCTCCAACGTTTCGGAAGAACTTCTGCGCAATGTGCCCCCTCACAGCGTCGAGGCCGAGCAGGCCGTGCTGGGGGGGGTCTTTTTGCGTCCCGAGAGCCTGGACGCTTTCATCGACATCCTGCGCGAGGAAGATTTCTACCTGCCCGCGCACCAATGCATCTACCGCGCCTTCACCGACATGTTCCGGGACGGCGTGCCCGTCGACCTGGTCACCACCGGCGAAACCCTCAAGACTTTCAAGCTGCTGGAGCAGGCCGGCGGCGCAGCCTATTTGGTGGAACTTTCTCGTTCCATCGTCAGCGCGGCCAATGCCCAATATTATGCGGAAATTGTCCGTGACCGCGCCTTGGCCCGCCGGCTGATCTCCTCCTGCGCCGAGGTTATCTCGCAGAGCCTTGAGCCCGGGCGGGACGTGCGCGAACTCTTGGGCGAAGCCGAACAGGCCGTATTCGCCATTTCGCAGCGCACCTCCGGCGCCACCTACAAGGACGCCGGGGCTCTGACCCGCGAAGTTTTCGACGAGCTGACCAAACGGGCCGAAAGCCGCGATCTGATCACCGGGGTGACCACGGGCTACCACCGTCTGGATGAGATGACCTCCGGCCTGCAGCCTTCGGACCTGATCATCCTGGCCGCCCGCCCGGCCATGGGTAAAACGGCCTTTGCCCTGAATATCGCCATGCGCGCGGCCCTCAAGGGCGGCGTGCCCGTGGCGGTTTTCTCGCTGGAAATGTCCATGGTCCAGTTGATCACTCGGATGCTGTGCGCCTGGGGCAAGGTCAACGTTTCGCACCTGCGCGGCGCCCGCCTGAACGACGAAGACTGGCTGGGCCTGCATGCCGCGGCCGACCATTTTTACAAGGCGCCCATCTACATTGACGATACGCCGGCCCTCTCGCCCATCGAATTACGGGCCAGAACCCGGCGCCTCAAAGCCCAGAAGGGTATCGGCCTGGTGGTGGTGGACTATTTGCAGTTGATGCGCGCTTCACGCCGCACCGATTCGCGTGAGCAGGAAATCTCGGACATCTCGCGCAACCTCAAAGCCATGGCCAAAGAACTGAATGTGCCGGTTATCGCCCTGTCGCAACTCAATCGTAAAGTGGAGGAACGCGGCGACAAGCGCCCCCTGCTTTCGGACCTGCGCGAATCCGGCGCCATCGAGCAGGATGCGGACATCATCATGTTCATCTATCGTGAGGCCGCCTACCGCAAGGCCGAGGAACGCCCGCCCCGCGACGAGGCCGAGATCATCATCGCCAAGCACCGTAACGGCCCCGTGGGCACGGTGCGCCTGACCTACGTTTCTTCTTACACCGCCTTTGAAGAAATGGACACGACCTACGGCCCGGCCGCCGGGCTGTAACTCTATCGCGCACCCCCGCCCCGAGCCAATGCGCCCTTCATGGCGGACTGTTGCCAAAGTCCTCTTTGGCAACAACGAAGATCCGCTTTGCAGCGGGTCTTCCGGCGTCGGGACAAGAGGTGTGGTCGCCGGCAAAGTAAAATTGCCTATTTAACTCCCTCCACACACCCCTTGCCCGACGTTTTCCGGGTCGGCAAATTTTTCGCCGGGTATCTGCGGTTAATCTTTCTCCCGAACAGCAACCGTCCATGGAGCGACCAAAACACAAAACCGGCGCCCCCGACAGGGTGATTTTTTTTGGGGGGGTGAAGGTAGTGCGCAGACTCTTCAGCAAAAAGAAAGACCATGGCATGTGGATGTTTAGCCGGACACCCCCCGGAGGGAGCGCCATGGTCAAGCTGGAGTTTATCGTATCGGGTAAGGAGTTGAAAAGGCTTTTGGGGCAGGACCGGGATCTGCTTCGCGACCTGGTGCGCGAGGTTGTGCAGCAGACCTTGGAAGCGGAAATGGAAGCTCCCTGAATGCCGGGCGGGGCTGCCGGAGCGGCTATTACAGCCGAACGCTGGCGACGCGGGTGGCAACCGTGATCGCCGCCGGGCTGAAAACCCCCGACATCTGCGCCAAACTGTTTTTGTCGGAAAACACCGTGCGCACCCACCTGAAAAGCATCTACAAAAAGACCCACGCAACCGACCGACGGGAATTGGCCGAACTGTTGCGCGGCAAAGCATAGCTTTGCCGGCTCGCGCCCGGTTAAAGTCATAAAGGAATAGACCGCGCCTCCACATCGGGAAGCGCGGTTTTTTAGAGCATTTCAACTTTAAAATTGTATATAACCAGAAGACTTGAACCAGCCTTGGGCATCGCTTGCAGAAACGCGGTCCAGGGCTTTTCCAACTCCTGCAAAGAGGTCTTCATGGGTTCTGGATTTTATGCCTCGCAA
>JAVBLS010000026.1:0-41118 GCA_031553235.1 Desulfovibrio sp. | reverse complement strand
ATTCGGGCATTCAAAGCTGGATTGGCTTCGGCGGTTTATCGAATTGCCGAACGGAGTTCCCCGTCACGACACCATAGCCAGAGTCATGGCCAGACTTGATCCGAACGTTCTGCAACAGTGCTTTTTCCAATGGATGAACGATGTTCTGGAAGCAGTCGAAGGTGATATAATTGCCATAGACGGCAAGTCGCTTCGCAGATCGTTTGACAGAGCGTCCAGGAAAAACGCGTTACATATGGTAAGCGCCTGGAGTTGCGCTGGCGGAGTTGCCCTTGGGCAAGTGAAAACGGATAGCAAATCCAATGAAATTACAGCTATCCCTCGCCTTCTTGAGCTTCTTGAAATAAAAAAATGCATAATAACAATTGATGCCATCGGGTGTCAAAAAAGCATAGCCGCCGACATTATACGAAAAAAAGCGGACTATGTTTTAGGCGTAAAGAAAAATCAACCTGCATTGCACGAAGATTGTGTGCAATACTTCGAGAACTACCTGCTTCAAAAAAATGAGCCCTCTTCAAAAACGGGCGTGTTCGAGACCATAGATAAAGCGCACGGAAGGATAGAGATTCGCCGTTGCTGGCAATCAACAGAACTCGACTGGCTGCCTTCAAGTAAAGAGTGGAAAGGCGCCCGAAGCGTTCTCCGCGTTGAGTGTGAACGCCAGCAACATACCGGCATTTCTCGGGAAGTTCGTTATTTTATAAGCTCCTTACCACTCAATCCAGAAAAGGCACTCTCGGCGGTCAGGCAGCATTGGTTTGTGGAGAATCAACTTCACTGGGTGCTGGACGTCACCTTCGGAGAGGATGATAGCCGCATAAGGCGAGGCGACGCTGCGGAAAATATGGCGGTCCTGCGCCGTCTGGCTCTCAATATCTGTAAACGGTACGCCAACGGCGATAGTAATCCCAAAAAGTTGAAGAAGGCTGGATGGGACGACTCTTTTAGGGAGAAACTCATTTTCGGCCGGGGCTTATAATGCTCTTGCCCTGTTGACTGCCGTCCCTCCCCTTGACAACTCTCACCTCTTGAGGCTAAAGGGCAAGCCATGCATACGCAAAACGACATAGCCCTTCAGTGGTGGCGGTCATGGAATCAGGGCCGCGCGGCATCGTGCATGGAATAATTTTTACGCACAAGGCAGATGTGATCGCGGCAGGGAACCCCGCCGCGATTTTTATTTTGTCCGTTCCCTTGCCGCCCGCCAAGAAAAAACACAACGCAAAGGAGCGAGACATGGCCACCGCAACCCCTCTGACCACCCCGACCATTAACCTGCCCGAACCGGGTGCCGACCCTGATTCCAAAGGCTTTTTCGGCCCCTATGGCGGCATGTTCGTGCCTCCGGCCCTGCAGCCGGTGCTGCAGGAACTGGCCAAAACCTACCGTGCCTGCCGCAACGATCCGGAATTTCTGGCCGAATATCGCCGGCTGCTGCGCGATTATTCCGGCCGGGCTACCCCCCTGTTCAAAGCGGAAAACCTCAGCCGTACTCTGGGCGGCGCGTCCATCTACTTGAAGCGCGAAGACCTCAACCACCTCGGTGCGCACAAGATCAACAACACCCTCGGGCAGATTCTTCTGGCCAAGCGCATGGGCAAAACCCGGATCATAGCCGAGACCGGCGCCGGGCAGCACGGCGTGGCCTCGGCCGCGGCGGCCGCGCTCATGGGCATGCACTGCACCGTGTACATGGGGGTGGAAGACATCGCCCGTCAGCAGCCCAACGTGCTGCGCATGCGCATGATGGGCGCGGAGGTCGTGCCCGTGTCCGACGGCCTGGGCACCCTCAAGGAGGCCGTCGACGCGGCCATCTGCGCCTGGGTGGCCGATCCTTCCGGCTTCTACCTGCTCGGCTCGGCCGTGGGGCCGCACCCCTACCCCCTGATGGTGCGCGACTTTCAGTCGATCATCGGCCGCGAAGCCCGCGAGCAGTGCCTTGAGCAGATCGGGCGCCTGCCCGACGCGATCCTGGCCTGCGTAGGCGGCGGATCCAACGCCATCGGCATGTTCCACGCCTTCATCAAAGACACGGATGTCCGGCTGATCGGTGTGGAGCCCGGCGGGCGCGGCCCGGACCTGGGCGACCACGCGGCCACGGCTACCTACGGCACCCCCGGTGTGCTGCACGGCTTTTCTTCCTATCTTTTGCAGACCCCGGACGGCGAAGCCGCGCCGGTCTATTCCATCTCCGCCGGGCTAGATTACCCCGGCGTCGGGCCGGAGCACGCCCTGCTCAAGGATGCCTGCCGGGCCGAGTATATGCCCGTAAGCGATCAGGAAGCCGTGGACGCCTTGTTCGCCTTGAGCCGGCTGGAAGGCATCATTCCGGCCTTGGAATCCTCCCATGCCCTGGCCCAGGCCATGAAAATGGCACCGAAACTGCCCGGGGAAAGCGCTCTGGTGGTCTGCCTCTCCGGCCGGGGCGACAAAGATATTCCGCAGCTCCAGAGCATACTTGAGCATACACTCGATAAGTAATTATTAATTTGTATTATGACCAAAGGGCCGGCGAGACGTCATCCGGCCCTGTCGCGTTCCAAGGTCTTGACCGGAAGAGAAATAGGTGGAACTGATAAAAAAAGCTCGTGTCGCTTGTCGTTAAAACGAAAAAACGTTATATAAAGTTTATCATGTTAATTTTTAGCGGTGCACCGCGTCGATGTTAATCCGGTAGCGGTAAATAATTATGCTGAAATCAATCCCAGTCGGCGATCTTCGCCCGGGCATGCAGATTGTGGACAGCGGCCAGGCCTGGACCAAACGCCCATATCTGTATGCCGCCGAGCATTACGTGACCTCCCGGGCGGAGGTGCAGCGGATCATTTTCGATGGCTACCGCGAAGCGGTGGTCGATCTTGACCGTTCCGACGCCTCGGCCTTTACCGACGGGCTCCCCGACGAGAACGGTCTCGAGTCCCAAGATTTTTTGCCCCCGCCGCCCAAGGTGGCCCTGGAAGAAGAGCTGCCCAAGGCCGTCAAACTGCACGACGAAGGCACGGCCTATGCCCGCCGCTTTCTGGACGACATGCGCAACGGCAGCCTGGACGTTTCCGGCGGCGAGGCCGTGGTGGCAGGCATTCTGGAAAGTGTGGAACGCAATGCCGACGCCCTGATCACCCTCTCGCGCCTCTACCATTCCGATTCTTACACCTACACCCACTGCATGAACGTGTCGGTGCTTTCCACGGTGTTCGCCCGCTTCACCCGGCGTTCGGAAGAAGCGGTATTCACGGCCGGGTTGACCGGGCTGTTCCATGATCTCGGCAAGTCCCTGGTGCCGCTCAATATTTTGAATGCGCCGCGCCGGCTGACCGAAGAGGAATTCGGGATCATGCGCAAGCACCCGGAGTACGGCTGGGAGCAGCTTGCCAAGATTCCCGGCATGAAAGAGGACGTGCTGCGCGGCGCTCTGGAGCACCACGAGCGCTACGACGGCGGCGGCTACCCTAAGGGTCTGGCCGGTCGGGCCATCACGCCCGTGGGCCGGGCCACGGCCGTGTGCGACGTCTACGACGCCCTGACCAGCCGCCGGGTCTACAAGGGCGCCATGTTCCCGCACAAGGCCCTGGGCATCATGTACCAGATGCGCGATCGGGAGTTTGACCCGCGCGTCGTGGCTCTGTTCATTCGCATGCTCGGCATCTACCCCGTGGGCAGCGTGGTCCGGCTTGAAAACGGCGCTCTGGCCGTGGTGGTCGCCTCCAATCCCGCCGAGCCCATGCACCCCACGGTGCGGCCGGCCATGGACCCCAACGGTCGGCCCTGGAAGAGCGAGCCGTGCGTGCCCGGCAAAGGCTGCCCGGCCATCACCGCCTGCCTGCCACCGGAAAGCACCGGCCTCGACCCCCTGCTCCTGCTCGGCCTGACCGGTGGGTGAATACTTGGGGCTCCGCCCCAAACTCCACCAGGGGAGTCACTCTCCTGCCGGAGAGTTTTGGGAGAGGCAAAATTTCCCCCTCAATACCACCGCCGGGGACCGAGCCCAGATAGCGTATTTTGGCCTGAGCGCAAGAAAAGCGGCCCCTTTCGCGCGGGCCGTGGACTCTGATGGTTCTCGACCGAAGCGGAAGGGGCCGCTTGACGCAGCAATTGGACAAAAGGCGTATTTGCAGCCGGTCCCTTACAGTTGGGCGGCCTCTTCCACCACCTCAAAGGCTTCGATCACGTCGCCGGCTTTGACGTCGTTGTAGTTCTCCAGGCCGATACCGCATTCGTAGCCCTTGGCCACTTCACGCACGTCGTCCTTGAAGCGGCGCAGAGAGCCGATCTTGCCCGTGTGCACCACCACGCCGTCGCGCAGCAGACGGACGCGGGCGTTGCGCGCCATCTTGCCGTCCGAGACGTGGCAGCCGGCAATGAGGCCGACCTTGGGCACCGAGAAGGTTTCGCGCACTTCGGCCGTACCGAGAAAGACCTCTTTTTCCACGGGCGCGAGCATGCCGGCCATGGCGCTCTTGATCTCTTCCACCAGCTTGTAGATGATGTCGTAGAAGCGGATGTCGACCTTTTCCTGCTCGGCCAGTTCTTTGGCCTTGTTGGTCGGGCGCACGTTGAAGCCGACCACGACCGCACCGGAGGCCGAAGCCAGGAGCACGTCCGATTCGGAGACCGCACCGGTGCCGCCGTGAATGACGTTGATGCGCACCTTTTCGGTGGAAAGCTTGTTCAGGGCGTCGGTGATGGCTTCGAGCGAGCCCTGCACGTCGGCCTTGACCACCAGGTTGAGCACCTCGGCCTCCACGCTGTCGGCGCGCCGGGCCAGGAAGGTCTCCAGAGTGATCTTGGATTCCTTGGCCAGTTCGCGCTCGCGCTGCTTCAGGGCGCGGGTTTCGGCGATACGCCGGGCGTTCTTTTCGTCCGCCAGACAGATGAACTCCTCACCGGCTTCGGGCACGCCTTCAAAGCCCTGTACCTCCACAGGCATGGAGGGGCCGGCCTCTTTGACCTTTTTGCCCTGGTCGTTGAACATGGCCCGCACCCGGCCGGAATGCACGCCGCAGACAAAGGCGTCTCCCAGGCGCAGGGTGCCCTGTTGGATCAGCACCGTGCCGAGAGCGCCGCGGCCCTTGTCCAGCTTGGCTTCGACAATGTGCCCCCGTGCTTCGCGGTTGGGGTTGGCCTTGAGCTCGAGAATTTCCGCCTGCAGGGCCAGAAGCTCCAGGAGATCGTCCAGGCCCTGGCGGGTTTTGGCCGACACGTAAGAGAAGGTGACGTCGCCACCCCAGTCTTCGGCCAGCAGACCGATTTCAGACAGCTCGCGCTTGACCCGATCGGGGTCGGCCTCGGGCTTATCCATTTTGTTCACGGCCACCATGATAGGCACGCCGGCCGCCTTGGCGTGGTTGGCCGCCTCGCGGGTCTGTTCCTTGACGCCGTCGTCGGCCGCCACCACCAGAACCACGATGTCGGTCACCTCGGCGCCCCTGGCGCGCATGGCCGTAAAGGCCTCGTGGCCGGGGGTGTCCAGAAAGACGATTTCGCCTTTTTTGGTGGAGACGTGGTAGGCGCCGATGTGCTGGGTGATGCCGCCGGCTTCACCCGAAACCACCGAAGACTTGCGGATGGCGTCGAGCAGCGAGGTCTTGCCGTGGTCGACGTGGCCCATAATGGTGACCACCGGGGGACGGACCACCAGATCTTCGGGGCTGTCTTCATCCTGCGCGGCTTCCAGCACCTCGGCCTCGGAAAAGCCGACTTTTTCAATCTCGTACTCGAATTCCGCGGCCACCAGGGTGGCGGTGTCGATATCCAGGCTCTGGTTGATCGTGGCCATGACCCCGAGGGCAAAGAGCACCTTGATGATCTCGCCGGCCTTCAGGCCCATCTGGTGGGCCAGGTCGGAAACCCGGATAAATTCGTCCACCTTGATTTTGCGTTTGACCGCCTTTTGCGGCTGGGTACCGCCCATGGGCGCGACCTCGCGCGGCTTACGGCCCTTGCGCCGGCCGGAGGTACGCTGCCAGCCGTGCTCGTCGCCGTCCGCGCCGACGCGGTTGCCGGCGGTGAAATCGACGGTGCGCTTGCCCTTTTGGCGTTTTTTGCGGCTTTGCTCGTCGCCGCCCGGGCTGAAGGGAGCCGGAGCGCCGCCGGGAGCCGGACGGCCGGCAAAGGGAGCGCCGCCGGGGCGGGGAGCGCCGCCTTCGGGACGGGGACCACGCGGCCCGCCGGGAGCGCCGCCTTCAGGACGGGGACCGCGCGGCCCGCCGGGGCCGCTGGAGCGGTAGCCGCCGGGACCGCCGGGACCGCCGGGACGGAATCCGCCGGGGGCACCGGGACGCGGCCCGCCGAAGCGGTCGCCGGAACGGCCGGGCGCCTCGCCGGGACGACGGGGAGCCGGGGCCTCCGGCCGGGAAATGACCCGCACCTTGGGCGAGCCGGCTTCGTCGCCGCCGCCTTCTGCATCGGGGTTTTCAGACTTGGGCGGCAGTGCCGGGGCCGAGGAAACGGCCTGGCCGTCGGCGGTGCGCTCCGGCTCGGCGGAAAAGGAGGCCGGACGAATCACCCGGGCCCCGATCGGAGCTTTACTTTCTTTCTTGCCCGCAACGGGTGCCGGGGCGGCTGGAGGAGCCGGCACGGCCGGGGCTTTGGCCGCTTGCTCGGGCGCGGCGGCAGCGGCGGGCGCTTTGGCTGCCGGAGCAACCGGAGCGACCGGGACTTCGGCCGCCTGTTCGGGCACGGCGGCAGCGGCGGGCGCTTTGGCCGGGGTCTCGGCCTTGGCGGGCCTGATCACCCTGGCGGCGGGCGAAGCTTTGGGCTGGGGCTTGGCGGCCACAGGCGTGGGGGCCTCGGGCTCCGGCGCGGCAACGGGGGCTTCAGGGGCGGCGGCGACGGCGGGGCTTTCCGGCGCGGCGGCAGGAACTTCCGACGCCTCGGGCGCGATTTCAGCGGCTTCGGCGCTTTCCGGAGCGACTTTGCGCCTGCGGCGCACAATCACGTCCTCACGTTTTTCCACAGGCTCGGGCGTAAAATGCCCGCGCAGACGCGCCACCTCGGCCTCGCTCAAATTGCTGCCGGCCGCCTTGGCGGAAATGCCCAGGCCCTTGGCGGCAGCCAGCACGTCTTTGCTCTGCAGGCCAAGCTCGCCCGCCAGGTCTTTCACCTTTATTTTCTCGTCGCTCATAATTCAGTGCCCCTTTGTCTTCCTTTTGGCCCGCCCGCGGGCGAAAGCCTCGCCGCAGTCCGGCCGGCCGCACAGGTACAGACCCCGTCCCGGCGCGGTATGATGTTCATCCGGCACAAACCCTTCCGCGCCCGCCGTGAAACGGCGCAGCTCCGCCTTGGGCGCCCGCGTTCTGCAGACGCAGCACATGCGTAGCGGGACGTGCCCGGCTTTTTTGCTCACTCGGCCTCTCCGCCGGCGGGTGCATCCCCGCTTTCGCCCTGTTCGTCGGCCACAGACGACTCTTCGGCCGCAGCCGTCTCTTCAGAAACAGCCGGCGTGGAACGCAGGAAATTGATGGCCGCCCGTAGATTGGAGAGTTTTTCCGGGGTCATGCCCGGCACTTCCATCAGTGTTTCGTCGCCGGCTTCGGCAACGGCGACCAGACTGGTCAGACCGACGCCGGTAAAGGCCTCGGCCGGAATTTCGGCCACGCCGGCCAGTTGCTCCAGGCCCTGGCCCAGCGAGTTGGCCTCGTTGTACCGGGTCTCGGTGAAAATATCTATTTTCCAACCCAGCAGCTTGGCCGCGAGCTTGACGTTTTGGCCCTTGCGGCCGATGGCGTTGGTCAGCTGATCGTCGGGTACGATCACTTCCAGCACTCCTTCGGCCTCGTCCACCACGATGCGGGAAATGATCGCCGGGGAGAGCGCGTTGCGGGCATAAGAGGCAATGTCCTGGCTCCAGACCACTATGTCGATACGCTCGCCGCGCAACTCCTGCACGATGTTCTGAATGCGCGAACCGCGAATGCCCACGCAGGCGCCCACCGGGTCCACATCGCGGTCGCGCGAGAGCACGGCCACCTTGGCGCGCGAACCCGGGTCGCGCGCCACGCCCATGATCTGCACCACGCCGTCGTCCACTTCGGGCACTTCGCGGCGGAACAGGGCGGCCATGTAGTCGCGGTGCGAGCGCGAGACAATGACCTGGGGCCCGCGGCCCTCCTTTTTCACATCGATCAGCAGGGCCTGCACCCGGTCGCCGCGCTTGTAGTGCTCGCGGGGAATCTGCTCTTCTTTGGGCAAAAGCGCCTCGGTGCGGCCGAGGTTGATGATCCAGCCGGCCTTGTCGCGGCGCTGGATGATCCCGGAAACGATCTCGTTGATCCGCTCTTTATACTCGTCGTAAATAATGCTCTGTTCGGCGTCGCGCATGCGCTGGATAATCACCTGCTTGGCCGACTGGGCGGCAATGCGGCCGAGATCTTCCACCCGCAGGCGAAAGCCCATTTCGTCGTCAAGCTGAATGCCGGCGTCGTGCTTTTTGGCATCTTCAAAGGAGATCTGCGTGTTTTCGTCTTCCACGTCGTCCGCATCCGCAACCACGATCTTGAACTGGAACACGTCGATATCGCCGGTTTCCTCGTTGAAGGTCACCTCCACATCCAGGTCTTCGCCAAACTTGCGCAGAACCGAGGTACGGACGGCGTCCTCAAGGGTTTCCACCAGCATGGCCCGATCAAGGCCCTTGTCTTTGCTGATCTGATCGATGGCTTTTTTCAGTTCCAGGCTCATATGATCTCCTCCGAATCATTCCGCGGCGTGACCTGCGCGGGCGGGGCGGCGTCTTTCTTGGTTTTTCCGGGTTTTCCGGGCCTGCCTTCCGGCTCGGGGTCAAAATGGACCCGCCGGGCCTTTTTCACCTGGTCAAAGGTGAAAACCACCAACGGCGTCTCTTCACCGGCCTTGGCCACGTCTTGGGCGCGCAGGGAAAAGCGCCCTTGATCGCAGCCTTCAAGCAGACCCTTAAAGCGTCTGCGGCCGGGAAAGCCCGACAGCGGGGCATGCAGGGAGACGTCGACCTTCTCGCCCACGGCGCCGGCCAGTTGGGCCTCGGTAAAATACACGCGCTCCAGACCGGGCGAGGACACCTCCAGCACATACGGGCCGGGGAAAACGTCCTCAACCTCAAGGGCCAGACCGAGCAGGCGCGAGAGTTCGGCGCACTGCTCAATATCCACGCCCTCCGGGCCTTCGACGTACAGGCGTACCAGGCTCTTGCCGGCAGCCTGCACCTCGAGCCCCCAGATTTCCAAACCGAGGGACGCGGCCTGGGGGGAGGCAAGGGACAGAATGGTTTCGTACAGACGGTTTTCGCTCATATTTGGGGTGCGGTCGTTTTTTGTGACAAAAAAAAGGGAGGCCCCCAGGCCACCCCATGAACCGCAGGCTCTCAGGATGTCGGGAAAGGTCGGAAAAATTGAGCAAAGAGAGAGAACGACACTTTCCCGCTGAAACAGAAAAACTCATAGGCGTGATTTTTAGGGTTGTCAAGATTTTTTTCCCCGGCAGAAGAGGCAAAAACAATCAGAAAGACTGCCGGTCTCACTGATGCCTGCCGGGAATCTCAGGCGCCGGAGTAAACATAATAATAAATATAAATAATAAAATATATACGTTGAATACCTCCCGCACGCCCGAAGGTCTCCGGGCGCCCCAGCGCACGGTGGCTAAAAAAACAGGTATGCTCTGGAACAATATATAAACGGCTGCGGGCCGACTTTGATGTCAACCCGGCCAGGGAGAGGGTTTTGGCCATAAAGATCGCCGCCGTGAGCGCCGAGTGGCTGAAAGCGCATATTCAGCACATGGATAAAGATTTCGCCGCCCACCAGATGCAAAAAGACTCCTGAAACCCCAGGGGTGACGCCACGCGGAGATTTTTTGTTCTCCGCCCCCTCCTGCCCCGGTCCCGGCAGCATGCTGCCGGGACCGTTTTTTTGTCGGGCCTGTTGACCCGTGTTGCCCAATATGCCAAAATGTCTAGAACATTTGTGGTGTTGGAATAGAGCAATCTCACTTTGAATTGTTCTGTTCTAGCGCGGAGTAATTTTGAAAAAGTACATCTGCTCTGCAAGGATTTGTCTTCAAATCCTTTCCACAAGATGCTTGTAGGCCGGCTTTGCCTGCCGTCAAGCAAGCATCTCAAAGTGAAAATGCTCTATATTGAGGAGCCGGATCGGAATGCCCCTGCTGGAGAGCCTGTTTTACGACGCCAAAGATCACGAGCTGTTGCGCGTGGTCAACCGTTTTCTGGAGCGCGACCGGCTGGCTGACGACGTCCAGAAGGACTTTCACGCGGCTCTGCACCCACACGGTATCAAGGAGCTGGCCGTTTCGCAGGAAATCCGCGTGGCCTATGCGGTGGTCAACCTGCTGGACAGCCTGGAGTCCGGGGCCAAGATGGAGGAGCGGCTCAACGCTCTGCAAAGCCTGCGCGACGAAGTCCTTTACACGGGATCGGGCGACTTTCGCCGCAACACCGGCCGGGTGCTGATCCAGATCATGAAGAACCTGATCCGGGCCCACGGCGACTATGACACCCAGTTGAAAGCCGCCCACGACTTTCGCAAGGCCGCAGGCGGCAGGCGCCGGGTGGTGCGCAAGATGCTGCGCCGACACCACCTGGTGGAAATGCCCGAGGAATGGAACCAGGCCGCCTTCGACAACCACGTGCACGACGCCAACACCAAGGGCCGCAAATCTCCCACCCACCTGATCATGGATGCCTGGATCAAAGGCATCCGCGAACTCAACGTGGTCTATTACAACTTTGTCGAACCCGGGGCGGTGGAAGAACTGCTCCGGGCCTCGGCCGTCATGGAGATCAAGGTGCGGGTGGGCGTGGAGTTTCAGGCCCGCTTCCGCGGCCGGCACGTGCAGGTCATCTGGGAACCGCGCGGCTTTGCCGACTATCGGGAAATGATCGCCTTTCTGGAAGAAAAACCCACCCAGCACCTGATGCGCATGGGCCGCGAGGCCTCGCTGCACCACCACCGCTATGTGTTGCGCCTGCTGGATCGCTTCAACGGCAGCATGCGTCACGCCATCGGCCGGGAGTACGGGGTGGAGCTTGAAACCATTCCGGAGTCGGAAATCCTCTTCCTGGTCGGCATCGGCCAGACCTCGCGCACCCACTTGGCCGAACTCATCGTGCGCGGCATCCGCCGGGCCTTCATACCGATGTTTGAAGACATGCGCGCCCGCTACGCCGACGCCTCGCCCGAAGAACAGGCCAAAATGCTGGAACATGCCGAGCGCATCGGTCAACTTTCGCCCGACGACATCCTGGACTCCTGGCTGCTGCCGCACAACAACCCGGATATTCCCCCGCCGCACCGGGAGCAGGACGGCCATGTGCCGGAAATTTTGCGCCTGCTGCCGACCACGCTGATCGACTGGCTGACCTCCATCCGCACGCCCGGCCACATCACCCTGAACGTGAGCATGCTCAGCGAGGAGGACGTACTGGAACTGATTTGGGAATGCCAGGGCCTGATCACCCATCTGGAGCTTTTTAATCTGAAGAACTACAACGCCGGGCGTATGGAACACCTGGAAGCCATCAGCAACCTGCACCAGGCTCTGAACGGGGGCAGCACCGTGGCCTTGAAGCGGCTGATTCGGCGCATCGTACGCGAATACGGCTGCAGCCCGGAAGAAAAGGCCGGCGAACGCTGCCGGCTGTTCACGGAAATTTTGCGCAACATTCCCCGGCTGCAGTCCTTCTACAAGCTCACTCCGCTGCGGGTGCGCATCGGCAGCGACTCTTCGGGCCGCTCGGCCCGGATGCACGGCATGGGTTTCGTCTTTCCCGAAACCCTGCCCGAGGCGTCCTTGAGCAAGTGGAACGGCCCGACCTCGCACCGCCGGATGATCCCCATGCACATTGAGGTGTACCCGAGAGTCTCCTACCACCCCAAGCGCCATCTGCCCCTGGGCGAGTCCCTCACCGCCTTTCTGCGCCGGCTGCCGGGTTGCCGGCACCTGGGCTCGTACGAGGCCGAAGACTGGGTAATTGACGAAAAAACCGCCCGCTACGCCAAAGACGGCAACATCGCCACCCTGGGCGGTATCCAGGGCATCGGCAAGAGCCTGTTCTCCTTTGTGCCGGAAAAAGAAGAAACCAACGGCCACAATACGGACTACATCAACACCACACTGCGCAACACCCTCAAGGTGGCTTTCGGCTTTGCCCTGACCATGGCCACCTTTCTCTACACCCAGACATGGTGGGTGCTGGCCTGGTTTGGGCCCTTCATCTGGTTCGGAATCACCGGCTTTCGCAACGTACTCCAGGCCGTCTTGAGCGGCGGCGGGCTGCGCAGATCACAACTGTTGCGCTGGAACGATTATATCAGTTGGTCGCGTTTGAGCGATTCGCTCATGTACACCGGGCTTTCGGTGCCGCTGCTCGAACTGGGGGTACGCTGGTTTGCCCTGGAAAAGCTCTGCGGCATCACCGCCTTGAACAACCCCCTGGCCCTTTACACGACCATGTCCGTGGTCAACGGCCTGTATATCGCTTCGCACAACTATTATCGCGGCCTGCCCAGGGCGGCGGTCATCGGCAACCTGTTCCGCAGCGTCCTCGCCATTCCGGTATCGGTCCTTTACAACTATGCCGGCCTGGAGATCTTTCTGCTGGCAGGCTGGCCCGTGGTGATTCTGCAGCAGGGCGCCTCGGTTATCTCCAAGCTGGCCTCGGACACCGTGGCCGCGGCCATCGAGGGCATGGCCGACAAGGTGGTGTTTCTGCGCATGCGCCACTGGGATTACAAAGCCAAGCTGGATCAGCTCTTCACCTGCTTCTCGCGCCTTGAGGCCCTGATGCCCGAAGAGGACGTTCTGGAACTTCTGCGCCGACCCAAAGACTTTATCCAGGCCGTGGACCGCGAGGCCAGAGACCTGGAACGGACCATCATTATCAACGCCCTTGACCTCATGTATTTCTGGATGTACCAGCCCAGGGCGCGCAACACCCTGGTGCAGATCGCCCAATCCATGACTGCCGACGAGTCGGCCATTTTCGCCCATTCCCAGTTGGTGCTCACCCGGGTGGAAGAAGTCAGCCGTTTTTTCGTTGAAGGTCTGGTGGGCCGCAATTTTGCCAAGCCTCTGGCCTTTTATCTGGCGCGCTATGAAGAGTATTTGGCCGACATGGCCAAGCTTACTGGGCTGGAACTTGATTTTCGGACGTAGACGCGGGCCGAAGGCCCTGATCGAGCACCGAGGCCGTACGACAAAGCACTTCGGCCGGAATGCGCTTGAAGAAGTATTCCGCCACCAGGGTATCGTCGTCACGACGCCACTCGCCGCTGCCTTCAAAGAAGGAAAGCACGGCTTCCTCGTCCGGGCTTTCGGCCCCGGCCCCGGCGGTGACCTCACGGATGATGCAGGCCAGGCATTCCACCAGAGCGTAGGCCACCTCTTGCTCCGTCTCGGCGTTCAGACCCGGCCCGGTGACAATTTTGGCCACTTGCCCCTCAAGCTCGCGCAGAAAGCGGCCGGCGGTATCCACCGTCCTGCGGTAATAAGCCCGCCGGGCTTCCCAGGCGCGCAGCCCGGCGGCGCAGGCGGTGAACAGAGGGCCAAACAGAGGGGCTGCGTGGCGGGTTTCATAATAGTCGGCAACTTCACGAATTTGGGCATTACTGAACGGCATGGTGCGGCTCCAGTTGTTGTGGGACAGAGGTAGCATATATAAATAGTATTTCTTATACAAGCAAATAGATTTTCGGCTTTACATTTTTCCCGCCCCAGCCTATCCCTTTATCCAGCCAACCCATGGGGGCAGCCGTGCCAAGGACCACAGCCGTTTTAGGCGGCAGTTTCAACCCGCCCCACGCAGGGCACCTGCGCATTGCCCTGGAGACCCGCGAAGCTTTGGGAATTGAACGGGTGCTTTTGATCCCGTGCGCTTCGCCACCGCACAAGAGCGCCCTGAACATGCTGCCCTTTGCATTGCGTCGGGCCATGCTTGAAGCAACCGTTAAGGCCCTCCCCGGCTTTGACGTCTGCACCCTGGAGGCCGAGCGTCCTGGTCCCTCCTACACTGTGGATACCCTGTCGGAACTGCGCACCCGCCTGCCCGGCGAGCGCCTGCTGTTCATCATGGGGGCCAAAGATTTTCTTACCTTGGAAAGCTGGAGGCGCTGGGAAGAGTTGCCCGGTCTGACGGATTTCGCCGTCCTGCCGAGAGACGGCGCCGAAGCCCGGGCGTTTCATCAAAAAACCTGCGCCCTCTGGCCCACGGCAAAGCTTTTGCCGACATCAGAGCACAGTACTCTCGCAACGTATACTATTCCACCCGCCGCCGGCAAATTACTATATATTTCTCAACCAAAGTTGGAAATCAGTTCCACCTTGGTGCGGCGTCGTTTTCTGGCCGGCAGGAGTATCGATTTTCTCGTCCCGGCCCCTGTTGCCGAGCTGTTGCACCGTCACAGAGACACCGTCCTTGAACTCTGGAAAGGCGACATCCCCGAGGTAACTCTATGAATCTTCTGGCAACACCTCCCCAGGCAGTCAGCCGCAACATCGCCAGAGCAAAATCGCTGGTGCGGCGCGAAGAGCCCATCCGCGCCCTTGAAGCCCTGATCACCGGCCTGGAACTATACGACCCCGCGCAGCTTATGGGCAAAGCCCGGTTTGAAATCGAGGTATTGATCCAGGAATGCGTGAACGAGCTCAACCGGCTGCCCCAGGTGCGCAGCTTCCTGATCGCCCTGGCCAAATCCGACAAGGTGGCCCTGGCGTACACTCCGGGCAAAGAAGACCAGTTGAAAAAACTGCTGCCCATTCTGCGCAAGGGCCTGGAAGAAACTGAGGCCGCGGGCAGGCGCAGCGAGCACGAGACCCGGGAAGCCCGCAAGACCATGCTGCAGGAAAAGGGGCTGAATTTCCTTAAAGCAGGCGACGCACCCAGAGGCAAAGGGGCCTTGCGGGTGCTGGGCGACGAGTTTGGCGATGAACCCGGCGTGCTGGTCGAGATTGGGCAATGGCTGGTGGAGGCCAAGCTCTACTTTGAGGCGGCCGAGTTTCTGGAACAGTCCATTGGAGCCTTTCCCAAGGAAAGTCGCGCCTATGCCGCGGCGGCGGACTGTTACCTGACCTTGCGCGAATTCGACAAGGCCGAGGCCGTATATCTGCGCGCCACCAAGGAATTCGGCAAGCACCCCAAAACCATGCTCAACTTGGCCCGGCTGTATGTTCAATGGGGCAAGCGGGACAAAGCCTTTGAAACGGCCCGCGACGTGCTGGCCAAAGATCCGAACAATGCCGAAGCGAAGGAAATCGTCGAGCGTTTTGCCTGACTCAAGCCTTTCGGCAATAGGCAATGGTCACAAAAGAATCCGACGTGTGGGCCTCGCCCCGATAGTTGCCGTAATATTCCGGCGGGCCGAACCCGGCCCGGGCACAGAGGTCGGTCAGTTCTTGTTTGCGTAGCGGATAGAGCGCAATATCGCCGCGCTGCACCTCGCCCGTTTCCTTGTCTTCCAAGGCCGTGACAAAACGCAGCAACCCGTCGCGCCGGATATAGCGCCGGCGGAAAAGCGCGCCGGGCGTTTCCAGCAGCGGCAGTTCCTCGATGTTCCGGTCGAGGATGCGGTCGTAGTTGAGAATCTGGATGATACACACGCCGTCGGGCGCCAGGAGGCCGTGCACCGTGTGCAGCAAACCCAGGATGGTCGCCGGCGACGGCAGGTGCACCAGGGTGTTGCCGAGGCAAAGGGCAGCATCAAAGCTTCGGCCGGCAAAAGCCTTGCCCAGCTCGCGCATGTCCAGCCCGGAATAATGGACGTTCGGCCGGGCGTTGTCGCGCCGGGCCCGCTCGACCATGCCCCATTCCAGGTCCACGGCCTCCACTTGGCCGGCGGTCTCGGCAATGTGCACGGTTTTGTTGCCCGTGCCGCAGCCGAGATCCAGCACGCTCGCCCCTTCGGGCACCAACTCGCGAATAAAGCGCATCTCCGCTTCATCCACGGCGAAAATTGCATCATAATGCCGACTGAGGGCCTGATAGAAATCCATGCGGGGCCTCTTGGGAGAATGGTACGTGTCCACCCGGCCGGAAACGACGCCGGCGGCCTGCCGGTTGGTTGAATATAGCAGATGACGCTCGAGATTTCACGAAAAATCATGCCGGCATGGCGGCAGGCGAGGAGCAAAAAGCAGCCCTTGCCGGATGCGGCAAAGGCTGCTTTTTGCTCGCGGTTTAGGGGTAGCTCTAGTTCACGTCATCCCAAGTACCCGGTGTCTTCTGGCCCGCCCATAAATAGGGCGTCTGGCCCACGCCGAAGCAATATACCCAGGCGAATCCCCAGAACACGGTATGCCAGGCCATGATCTGCGCCTGCCAGAGCGCGTCTTCCCCCGGCACTATCGACTGGAACAGGGGGATGGCGATTTTCGTCAGCAGCCAACACCAGGCGAGCATGCAGGCCACAGCCACGGGCGTGGCCCAAGGCTGCTTGATCCTGCAGAACGGCCAGCATTGCGCGCAGGCCAGCACTCCGAAATTCAAGCCGCAGGCCAGGGGGAAAAAGATGCCGAACTCCGGCGTTCCCCCGCCCAGATTCCAGGTCCAGTGGGTTGTCGGGGTGTTGATCAGCGAAAAATGGTCGACGCACGAGGCGACAAACAAAAAGACCCACATCAGCCCGAAGAGCAGAGACCATGAGAGCACGCTGGAAAACGGCTGTCTGGTCCGCCGGAAATAGTAGCCAAGGCCCCCGGTTATGATGATTGTCTGCAAAAAGGGGAACCAGTAGGCCGGAACAATCACGATGGTCCGCATCAGAACAAGAGTGCCGCCGGCGGAGATCAACAGGTTAAGGAGCATTCTGCGCACCGGCGGAATATCCTGAAAATGCGCATCACCGCCCACAAAGCTGGTGATGGAGAGAATGAACCAGGAGTTCGCTATAATGGGGAAAGACCAGACCTGCAGATCAATCTTCAGGATGCCGCCGATAATTATCCAGAACACAGCGGCAACGGCTAGGGCCAGCACGAGCAGCGCAACGCCCCTGGCCCGCGGGTTGCGCATACCGGCCAGGGGCCAGTTGCCGGCAAGACCGAAAATGCTGACCGCATAGGCACCCATCGTGGAAACACCGATGGAGGCGAACTGGGCCGAGGGGGCCGGCATGAACAGGGCAAAGAAACCCTCCCAGACACGCCAGCTCAGGAAGGCCAAGACAAAAATCAGAATAATCCAGGGACATGCTTTAAGAAAAGATTGAACGGTCGGGATCTGAATGCTTTGGGTCTCGCTTGTCATACCAGCCTCTCATATGGGTGAAATTACTTTGCGTTCTACAGAAAAGCATAAGTAAACCACAGAATTACGTTGATGTCCGGCGGACGCTACGTTCGACATGCCGCAACGTCACGCCGGAAACCAATGCCGGAGAGGTGGAAGTACCTTTGTGTTGGAGCATTCTGCACAGAAAACCGTTCCGGGCTTTTGGCGCCGGCGGCCACACACGGTTGACACGAGCGGGCAGGCCTCCCGATGACAAGCCGTATAAAACATTATATAATTTATTTTTTTGCCGTGCAATCTATAAACAACCCCGAACCTGCTCTTGGATGTCATGAATGCCCGCATTCCAAATAAGGCTGATACAATTTTTAGTGTTAAATTTGTAGCTTACAGCTCATTTTCCTGTTCAGAAAATTTTTTTGCCGGGAAAAAATATTCGTGCAAAAGATGGCTGCTGTACCGTCCTCGCCCCAGGAGAGCATCGGGGTGCCGCCTCGCAGGACGAGGAATATGCGCTCTAATGCCATGTAATATTTAAGGAACTGCTGATTTAATCATTACTGGGGAGCGCCAAGGTGCAGTTCTTCCTATACCTCTCTTTGTGAAAGGGAGGCAGCTATGCGTCAAGCCAGTTTCAGTGAGGTGCCCGGCGGTTTTGACCGGCGCTCAGGGTTTCAGGCCTTGGGCGCTTTTTCCATTTTCAGGCGACGCAGCACTTCCTTGGCGAAGTGCGGGTAGAGGTCGCAGATCTTGTTGAAGACCTCGAAGTCGTCGGTCTCGTTGGCATAGAGCAGGCAGTCGGCAAACACCCCGCAGGCCAGATCCAGCAGCACGCTTTCGTACTTGCCCTCAAAGTGCCTGTTCACGGTGTCGTACATTTTCAACTCGGCCTGCCCGACCACCGTGCGGTGCTTGAGGCGGTCCACCTCGGCCAGCCAATAGATCGAGGACTTGTGCCGGCGGTAGACGCTCATGATCTTATTGATGAAGCCGATCTTGCCGGTTTCCGCATGCAGCAGATGCCAGTACCAGTCGCCGGGGCAGAGGCTCGGGTCAAACCAGTCCGGCAGGCCGTCTTTGAAGCGCCAGCGGTAGACCACGGAGTTGGTCTGGATGAAGTTGCAGCGGATCAGATCCGAGAGATAATAGAACGGCCGGGCCCGCTTGGGCAGCTCTTCCAGGGGCGGGTAGATGCGTTCCCTGCTCGGGTCGTCCTCATAGGTCACCCGTACCGGATGGAAGCACACGGCGCAATCGGGGTTGGCTTCAAGAAAATCCACCTGGGTCTGCAGCTTCAGGGGGTCGGTGAAGTAGTCGTCGCCGTCGCACAGGGAGACGTAGGGGGAGCGGGCAAAATCAAAGAGGTTGTGGACGTTGCGGTTGCTCCCTTTGTGCTCCTTGTAAAACACCGGTATAATGTGCGAATGCTTGGCCGCGTATTCCAGAACAATGTCCTGGGTGCCGTCGTTGGAGCCGTCGTCGGCGATGATGTGCTGAATGGGGAAATCGACCTGCTGGGCCAGGACGCTTTCGATGCACTCCCGGATATAGGCCGTGTGGTTGTAAGTGAGGGTCAGGACCGAAAGCTTGGGGCCTGAGGGCTTCTGTCGGATGAACGGTTTGGCAGGAGCGGGCATGACCGCGTCGTGTAGGGCGTCGTGGACGATGCGTTGCTCGCGCAGAAGGTAGTGGCGAGGATGGGTGTCGAATTCCGCAAGGCGGGCACGGGCGAAGTCGGGTTCAAGTTGGGAGGCTATGCCATAGGCGGTTTCGGGTGTCAGGCCGAGGAATGGTTCCCAGTCGGGCTCGGGATCGGGGAAGAGACGGTCCATGCCAAGGAGCTTGGCGGTGGCGGCGTTGGAAGAAGCGTATTGGGAAAGGACTTCGGTGCGTAGTTCAGGGCCGAGTAAAGAATTTTGGAGTTTGGAATGTGACGCTGAATAGCGTATGGCTTCATGTGCCCAAGGGAGCGTGTGGCGCCAGGGATGGGATGGATCTGGAACCCGTACCTTGTTACATGAACGGCAAAAAAAACAAAATTCCGGAGGCAAGCGGAGGTCCAGCGGAGAGGGGGCGGTGTTGAGGCCTCGCAGTTCTTCTTTGGTGTAGCGTAGATCGACGGCCGCCAGGCAGGCCTCTTGGGCACGTTCCAGAGACGCATCCTTATCCTCGCAGGCAATTGTCCAGCTCAGGTTTTCTTTCCCGTAGAGTTTAAAAAAATTGGCGAGGCAGTCGTCATAGGCCGGCCATTGCTGTCGCTGCTTTTTGAGCCAGCTTGAGAAGGTGTCATATCCGCCCGTCAGGCTGCTGATACCACAATATGCTTCGAGGTCATGATCTTGCCGACCTATGGATATATAAAAATGCACTAAAGACTTCGGAAATTTGGATTGTAACGACCCAACAGCATGTTGAACAGTTGAAATGTTTTTAAAGAAAACCATAGAAGATAATATTATGGTGTGAGCATATCGATGCTCGCGTGATATATATGATGATAAATTATAGATTAATGAATTTAAGTTGCCATATTGAGTCATTCCACTTGCTATCTGATAAAGAACAGAGTGGTCAAAAGATTCCGGAAGAAAATATGGTGATAATCCTTCTGGATATATTATACCCTTTGATGCAAGAAATTTACGGTTACTGACAAAGAATTTTTGAATATTCAGCGCAGAAGATATTGTCCCAATGTGTAGAATAATGCGTGATATCATATTAATTTGATATTTTTAGTGAATTTTTGAACGACAAATATATTGAATCAAAATACACAAGATACAACGTCTGCATCATTTCCATATTGTTCTGTTATACGACGATAAATATTTCCTTGTTCTCGCGAAAAAACTACTATTGGTGTTTTATTTTGTTCAAATACTTCTTCAGGAGAATATATTTTTAAACCATCAACACTATTTTGATGATGATATTTTGAATCAACAATTATTCCAAGAGGATTTGTGTCAAAAAATAAATGTTTTCGTAATTTATAAATGTCGCCGCATCCCCAGAAATAAATGTCTCTATCCTTCAGTCGTTTCGCATTTGAAAAAACATAATATCGATGTATATCATTTTGCATCGCCTGTTTTAGTCTTGTTAAATCTGTAATATTTTCTTTGTATGTTGAGTTCTCGACAATTTTTTGAAAAGTTTCTTTTGTGACTAAATGCCTGATCGCAAGTAAGGCCGACTTATAGTGCCAGTCGTGAAGATCCCTGGGTTTTTTTTCTATGCCGGGATAATTGCTGCATATTTTTGCTCCAGGGAAAAAGCTCAGTGCGAAAGTGCCCAGTGTCAGGATTGATCTGCGCGAGGGGTCAAAGGGGAATTTAGCAATAAAATCAAGATTTTTTTGAAAAACTGCTTCTGTTTCAAGGGGGTTCCCCATAATAAAATGCAGCATAAAGGTGCCAGCATGTTTCATGACAGAGCGGTAAATAGCTGAATAATTTTTTGAATATGTATTTCGCATATAAATTTTTTTACAAAAATCGGCATCCGCCGACTGTAGTCCAAAGGCAAGTACTTCAAGGCCGGCATCAAATAGTAATTTTACAAAATTATCATCTCCATTGATTTGAGACGGATGAAAAAATGCCACAAAGGGTAGTGATATTTCCGTCTTATATTTTTCAAAAAAACGAGTAAGTTCGTCTTTTGGGTATATAAAAAAATCATCAACGATGCGGATTTTTTCCTCCCCTCTGGATTTTGCTTCAGAAATTTCTTCAAAAATATCCCACAAGTTACGCTTTCTAAGGCGCGGAGTGCTTGGGACAAATTGTCGATACAGGTCAAGCAAAGCACCTGCGGAACAATAGGTGCAAGAACCGAGACAGCCTCTGCTGCCAGCCAGGTTATAATATGTTGCTGTGGAAGTAGTTTTCTCTGTTGAGTCCGTCATGCATAGCGGTAGGTTGCTATGTTCGTTGTTCTCAATACTTAAAAATAATCCTGGATCAGAAATGGGGTGCGGCAGTTCTTCCAGTTCGCTTTTGCTTAAGGCAAATGCAGGATTTAGAAAGATATGTCCGCGCTCCTCATAGCCTATGTTATCCAAGTCACGCCATGGGCGCTTAGTTTGAAGGCACTGCAAGAGCTGGGGTAAAGCTTTTTCCCCTTCCCCTCGAATAACGGCGTCCACACCGGTATTGAGGAAAAAGGTTGGATCCAACGTTGGCCCTATGCCACCGGCGACGATAAACGCCAAAGGCGCAGCACTTCGCACGATGGGAAGAACATCCGGCAATATATGCTGAACGACGCCCATCATGCTGATTCCGATAACATCTGGCTTCCAGGCGGTGATGACTTGTGCAAAGAGTCGGCGCTCAATGGGGGAAATCAGTTCGGAGCGTATGGACGTTATCAGCAATCTGTCAATATACGCATAGAGTTGGCATGGAAAATCGGGAACGGTGTCGACAACCTCCCTAGGTGCAGTCTTCATTTGCAAGATGCCGACATCATGGCCATCCTTCTGTGCACAGGCCGCAAGCACTTGGACGCCATAGTTGAGCGAATCGAAGAAGGTGGTGAAGAGTACCCGCATTTTTTTCGATGACCTCTTTCTACGATGAAGGTCCCCCGCTTCAGCCAGGGTGGTCTTCCGAACCTTATCCATAAGGATATCTGGGACTCACACGTTTCGATAGTCGCAGATCATGGAAATATACTTGCCGCAATTCATTGTCTGCCGTCCGGTATCATGCGAAGAGTGGCTCTGGCACGTCGTATGTAGTAAATCAGTCGCCTGCGGAAGAAGGCCGTTAGTGTCTCACCCCACCAGTTGGGCCAGCATCTTTTCCATGCAATCCCGTATGCGTCGTTGTGGAAAATTAGCAAAGCCCCTTTAGGGGGCAACAATCTTTTTTTCCAGAAATTTTGCATTGATACAACACGGCTGGTAAAAGGGCGGATACGTTCACGCTCGATTTCATAATAGGTAGGACCGTCCGGAGTCGGCTTTCTTTTTGCCAGCTGCTCATCATGTCGAGTGCACATGCTGAGTGGAATTGGTAGATATACACATTCAGCATGGTGAGCCATGCGCCCCCACAGCTCGTAATCGCCGGCGTAACGCAGGTGCGGGTCCAACCCACCGGCTCGTTTCCATAGAGAACCTTTCCAGAATATGGATGGTTGTGGCGGTGGATTCCACATCTTTCCATCACAGCAATAGTTCCGCATGACTTCCTGAGGGTACGGGCCCTCGCAGAATCTATGAGGCAAGATGGCACCGTTTTCCCAAAAGTACCATGCTCCTGCCAAGTACTCCAACGATGGTTGTTCGAGAAATATCTTACCGAGGCAGGCAAAAATATAAGGAAAATAGATATCGTCTGTGTTGCACCATGCCATAATGCCATCATCTGGTATAGAAAATGTTGAAAATCCCTTATTGATGGCATCATACATGCCATAATCAGATTCAGAAGACCAAGAAAAAAAGATTTTTTTACAATTTATTATTGGTGGATTGCTTTTTATAAGGCTATCCCATGTATATAGTTTGTCAAGTGTACCATCTGTTGAGCCGCCATCTTGTATATGATAGTATATAATAATTTCACCTGCCTGGCTAACTATATTGGTAATTGTGGTGTCAATATATTGTTTAGCATTCAAGCATGGTGTGACGATATAAAATACCGGAGTCTTTGTACGCTCAGCCGTCATATATGGCTTCCCTCCTCATGTGGTACGGAAGCCGACGGTATAGACTTACCCGGTAGAATGTTTGCCTTGACGGTCTGCTGCAATATATCAAGATCCGGAGCTTCGGCGAAGGCCAGCAAATTTCCCCAGGCATACGGAGTTGCGGTCTCTGCCGGGTAATGTGTAAAGCATCGCCATTGATGTCTTATGCCGTAGCGGCGGATTGGGTGCCATTCGCTCATAAAGACATGGTATCCGAGATTGAGCAATAATGTGCCCATATCGTGTATGGTATTGCCCAGGGGGACGGTTTTGCGATCTTCAAATTCACAGAGTATAAAGCGTGGGCGAAGGATTTCAAAGGGAAACCCCTGCAAGACCATGTAATCGAAGCCTTCGGCGTCGATTTTTAAAAAGTCCAGTTCGGTGATATCGTATTTAGCACAGTAGTCACGTAGTGTGATGGTGGTCACGTTCCCAATCGGCCGGTGCGTGGAGCTGAAAGGCATCATGCTTGATGCGCCGGTGCTGTCGGGCGTTTTGTGCCAAGGATACAACCGGCCGGAGACTTTGGAAACCGCACGCTCTTCAATGCGGATCCGTTCGTAGGGTGCGGTCGCTTTGGTAAGTTCGGCGCGGTTGTCCGGATCCGGCTCAAATGCGGACACCCGCCAACCCCGTCGGAGAAAACGAATGCAGGACTCACCTTTGTGGGCGCCAACATCGATCATAGTCCCGTCCTTCTCGGGGAAAAAGGGATAAAAAACACGTAGTTCTTCAAAATGAATGCCCTGCTCACGTGTGTATGGCCCTACAAGTTTCGGTTCCTCCCGCTTGTTCAGCCGATTGCGGCGTATAGAGGCGATGATGGCCCCCACATTTTCGAAGGAGCACTTAGGAAAAGCATCGACGCAAGAAGCTGGATTCGCGTTGACAACGACAGTGTCGCTTAAAGAAAGCAGGGTACCTACCCTGTCCCAGGTCACCAGATGTACTTTTCCCCGTTGTTCATGCTTTGGATTGGGGATGTGAAAGTGATCGCCAGAGAGCTGGTAGCCGTCAAAAAAGTAGTTTGGGTTACTCTCGGGCGTTTTACTCATGGTTAGGACATTGCCGGACAAGTGTATGGCCTCTGGAAGAATTTCCACATAGTTCCCGTCGATGCCAAGAAGGATGATGTCCTGATAGCCCAACGAAGCAGCCCAAAACATGGTGTGACTGCCGGTGGTGACCCTGTTGGTGAGAAATGAGGGGGTATCCGTTTTGAATAAGGTATCAAAATTTACCACTCGGGGGGAACGCCCCGTTTGCCCAAGAGCGTCTATTAAGCTTTCACGCAACAGAAAAGCCCGAATACCGTAGATATCGGCTTTGTTGATCAGCCGAGCGATGTCGTTTTTGTGAGAGAGGCCGACTACCAGATCCAAGCAACTATAATAGGTAGGGTACCAATGGATGGTATCCCAGTACCTATACGCTGCGTTCATGCCGAAAGTGTCGTATCGCGTCAGACTTTCAGTGAAATTAAAGTTACGAAGAGATGAGCCGTTCCCAATCACCGCCGCGGGTCTTGTCTGGGGGGGGGGCTTGGCTCTTTCGTCATGGGGGCTCCGAAGGCCAGGTATGATTTCCAAAGTGCTTTTCCTCATATTTGGACTAATTTTTTAATAGGTAGTGTCAGTCTGCAGTGTCTATTCTATGTCTATATTCGTACTTATCGAGTGCCGTGTTCGGAATGCTCGCCAAGCCACTTCCGCCAAATGAAAGTCATCCTCGGTATCAATATCCAATGACTCCAGTTTGGGCATGGGGTAAAGGTGTGGTTTTCTGCCTATCCGGTTTTCCTTGTTCGCAAAAAATGAGTCATACGAAAATATGTATATACAGCTGTTTTCCTCAAGCAAAGGTGGCAAGTCTTGCGTATTGAGCAAGATGGTGGGGTTATGATTCAACGGCTGTCCATCCGCTGAAAAAAATCTACTTTGATGGCGGGTGACGGAAAAGAGGGAGTCACATTCTGGTAATTTAGAAAAATATACCTGCAATGCCTTAGTCACAGTCGTACTTGTCAGCATTGGATTTGTAACATGGGTTTGCAAATAATGCCCCTCACCAAGCAGTTTCAAGTCAGAAGCCAAAACAAGATTCATCGGCACGGTATGTCCAACCAGATGGAGAGGACGTTGATGGATACACACTTTGGTAAAGTTTTGAGCAAGCTTGGCAATACTAGCGCTATCAGTATTAACGATTATTCGTTGGATGTGTTTAGTTTCTTGCAGTACTTCCAAGACTCTGTCGAGTAGTGGTCTACCACAAAAATTACGTAAATTTTTACCAGGAACGCGCTCTGATTCTCCTTTTATAGGAACTAAGGCTGTAACAGATTTCATAACGGAAACCTCATCGTCAATTATTTATAATATTATTGTATTGAATATGCGAGACTCACTCTTATAAAGCCTACAGCGACGTTGTCTGTTGCCGTAAAGTGTAAATAAAAGGGATGGCGTCATTGAAAGAGACCTTGGGGATAACTTCTAGTTGAGATAATGGAGTAGCGTTGACAATCACTACACCGATCGGCTTCAGATTTTGGCATACATGACGCCATGAAAGGCAGTGGACGGACTCATCCGCTCCGGATTGAGGTGTTGGAATCTGATACCTATCTCCTTTATTTTGGTATCCTTCAAAGAAGTAATTGGGATTATCCACCGGTTCTTCCACTATTTCCAGCACTAAGTCATCAACTGGATGAGCCTCTTTAATTTTGCGCACATAGCGAGAGTCCACGCCCAGCAAAATAATATCGCGATAGCCCAAAGTGGCTGCCCAGGCACAAGTATGACTACCGGTGGTGATCAGGCGTTCTGGCGTTTTGAAGAAGGATCTTCCCTGCATAGTGTCAAAATTGTCGACCGCAGGGTGTGCTTTTAGTGATCCCAATTTTTTGATTACACAGTCACGCAAAAGAAATTTCTGAATGCCAAGACGCGCGGCTTGTTTTATCATGCGCTTGATGGGAGTAATGTGCGACATACCCACTGCAGGGTCTAAGCAACTATAATATTCTGGGTACCAACCAATGGCATCCCAATATTTATAAGCAGCATTCATGCCAAATGTGGCGTAGCCCCGGAGATTTGTCTTGAGATCGAACTCGCGCAACGAAGGGCCATTGCCGATGATGACGGCGGGGCGCCCAAAGGACACTGGCGGACAGATGTCTCGCCGGCTTTGCCGGGAGGGAGGAGCATCGGGAGGGGCGCAAACTGTCGACACAATGTTGGCTCGCTAGTATTTGATGGTATAGCGTGGCTTTTTTCTGGCAATCGTTGGGACGACATCCGGTTGCGGTACAAATTGGCGTTGCTCGGTATTACAAAGCACAATCTGTGCTAAATTATCATAATCAGGCGTCTTGGAGAAAGCAAAAAAATGCCCCCATGCTCCCGGCTCCATGGGCTCCGCAGGGTACGACACAAAACGGCGCCATTGCGGCGTATCTTCAGACGTCAGCATAGGATGCCACTCACTCATAAAGACATGGTAACCGTAACTAAGGAGAAAGCTCCCGAGGTCATGCATATCTGAATAGAGCGGCATGGACTTCTCATCGTCAAAAGCGCATATGATGATGGATGGCTGAAATTGTTCAAAAGGAAAGCCACGCAGGGCCATAAGTTCAAAACCTACAATATCCACTAGGAGAATATCGATATTATTAATTTGATTTGCGCGGCAGTAGTCTCGGATGGTTGTGGTGGTCGTTCCCCCGTCGTAAATATGCTCAGGCAAGTGACCTCCCATGGTGCACCATTCCGGATGTGATGGAAATACATACCAGGGGTATTTGCGTCCTGTCACACTTGATACAGCTATTTCTTCAATTATGGCTTTTTCAAATTTCGCAAGGCGTTGCTTCAGTATAGCGCCGTTCCTAGGATCGGCTTCAAAAGCGAATATTTGCCAACCTCGCTGGAGGAACAGAATCGAACCATCACCGTGGTATGCTCCGATGTCCATCAGCCTGCCTGGCTGCTCAGGTAGGAGTGCTACCGCAGCTCCATTGGTGTTGAAAAAAGCTCCTTGCTCTCTGATAAATGTTGCAGAAAGATGGAGGACAGTGTCATGCTTCACCCGCACTCCCGCAATGGTGGCCTGGGCATCTTTAAAGGTACATTTAGGAAAAGCCGTCACGTGTGAAGCAGGATTGGCATTCACCACAACAGAGCCGGATAGCTTAATCTGTGGGCGTATCATGTGCCAGCCAAGTAGTTGGTCCTCATGGGGAAAATCTGGGTGGCACCGAAATGGGATATGATAGATATCCCCTTTGCGTTGGTAATCAGAAAAGAAATAGTTTGGGTTCTCAGTGGGCTCATCTGCCAATTTTAGGACCATCTCATTAACAGGTGTTGCCCCTTCAACAAATTGTGTATAATTTGCATCGACACCAAGAAGGATGATATCTTTATATCCAATAGAGGCTGCCCAAGCTGCAGTATGGCTGCCGGTATTATACCAATAGCCTCTTAACCAACGATAGTCCGCAGCCAGCAGAAGGTCATAGTTTACCACTTTCGAAGAGTGCCCTAGTGTGTTGAGCGCGTCGACGATATTCTCTCGCAGTAAAAATCGCTGAATGCCATACTTATCAGCGTTTTCGATCAGTCGTCGAATAGCATCAATATGGTATGCGCCCACAACACGATCCAAACAGCTATAGTAGGTGGGATACCAGCCGATTGTGTCCCAATAGCGGTAAGCGGCGTTCATGCCGAACGTGTCGAAGCCTGACAGCTCTTTTTTGAAGTCAAATCCGCGCAGGGAAGGGCCGTTGCCTAGAACGGCGGCGGGTCGGTCTTTTATGTGTTCCATCGGATACATGGTGGTTCCCTTTGCAGGTGCCGCAGACAGGTAATTCACTCCGAAACGTCCAACGCCGGGTTGCCTGTCATTGTCTTGCCGTCCCGGCAGCCTTTGTAGACGTAGGCCCCGGGCGCGAGGACATTGCCGTCCCCCACCCTGGCCTTGGCCAGAACCACGCTGCGCACGCCAAAGGCGTTGGCGTTGCCCACCGTGACATTGCCCAGGAGCATGGCGCCGGGGCCGAAGAAGTTGGCGTCGCCCACTCGGCAGTCGTGACCGAAGGTGTTGTCGCCGTTCAGGTAGTTGGCATTGCCCAGATCCACCCCAGGGGCCAGAAAGCAGGCGCAGGCGATGATGTTGGCTTCGCCCATTCGCACCGAGGCGTGGATGGAGGTGTAAGGGTGGATCAGGTTCAGGAAGCTTGCGCCGCGCGCCTTCCATTTGGCGAAAGCCCTTTGCCGCAGGCCGGGGTCGCCGATGCCGATAACGAACACGTCGCCGGCCTCGGGGCAATAGTCGTCGTCGTTGTCCAGAGAGCATTGGGCCTGTTCGCGCAAATCGCCGGCATAGCCTTCAAAGGCCAGGTAGCCCTTGAAGGCGAGCGAAGCGTCCTGTTTGCCGGCTTCCTCCAAAATCCAGCGGCATTCCCTGGCCGCGCCGGCGTTGCCGATGATTACCACGTTGCGTTGCATCTCAGCACCAGCCTCCGGTCAGGGGCAGGTTTTGGCCGGTGATCCAGCGGGCCTGGTCCGAGAGCAGGAAGGCCGCGGCCTGGGCCACGTCGTCCGGGCTGCCCAACCCCAGGGGGTAGGTGGCGAGCACCGCCTCGAAGGCCTCTTGGCCGATGAGTTCGGCGTATTCCCGGCTCATGGGGCTGTCCACCAGGCCGGGCGAGATGCAGTTGACCCGGATACCCTGCGAGGCCAGCTCGCGGCTTATGCAGCGCGCGGCCGTGATCAGCGCGCCCTTGGCCGCCGCGTATGCCGACAGGCCGGGCACCGGGGTCAGAGCCCCGGCAGCGGCAATAAAAACCATGGCCGCACCCTTGCCGCTGTTGTTGCGCCGGTCGGCAAAGCCCTTAGCCAGGAGCATGGGCGCGTGGAAGAGCAGGTCGAAAAGCTCGTGCGCGGCCGCAAGCTTAAACTCGCGCAAGGGCGCGGTCAGGGTCTTGCCGGCGCAGAGCGCCAGGCCACGCAGCTTGCCGTGCCGGGCTCGCAGGTCGGCAATCCACTGGGGCAGAGTTTCCGGTGCCTCGCAGAGGTCACGAATTTCCACCAGAAAAGCCTCGGGCCGGGCGGCCTCAGCCTTGGCCCGCTCCAGCTTTTCCCGGTCGCGGCCCGAGGCCAGGACCAGCGCCCCCAAAGCATTGAGGGTCTTGGCCACGGCCAGTCCGATGCCGGAACCGGCGCCGGTGACCAGAATGCGGTCTTCGGGCCCAAAGGCGATCATGCGGCCGTCCCCGCTGCCAGAGCAAAGACGTCGGCCACGCTGTGCAAATCGCGGAAGGTGCCGACATTGGTCTTTTTGCCGAACTTTTTGTCGAAATAGGCGATGCAAGCCATGATGGCCAGGGAGTCCCATTCCTCCAGGTCCACCAGTACGTCTTCGGTTTGCACCGGGTCATCCCGCTGCAGCAGTTCCTGGAATTCTTTGAGGAAGAGAGCAATATCCATACGTGGTGTGTCCTTCATTATGGGTCTTGCCCGGCAAGTTTGCGCAGCCAGTAGTCCCGATATTCCTCGGGCGTTCGGTGTCCCGGCGGCGTTTCATACTCCTGCATGCCGGTGCAACAGATGTGGTCCAGATCGAGCACGGCCGAGGCCCAGGCCAGACCCACGCCAAAGCCGGAAAGCAGCAGGCGCGGGCGGGAGGTGCGGACCTCCTCGGCCAGAGCGTCGCAGATCACCCCGGGGATGGAGGCCCCGGCTTGGTTGCCATACTTGGTGAAGGTTTCCCTGGGAGTTTTCTCTAGGGGAAAACCGGCTTTTTCGGCCACGGCCTCGAGGATCTGCTTGTTGGCTTGGTGCAGCACCAGGCGGTCGATCTCTTCCGGGCTTGTGTCGGAAAAGCGCAGCAATTCTTTGATGTGGTCGGGCACCACATTCAGGGTGAAGTCGAAAATGGCCGCCCCGTCCATGTAGGTGCGCACCAGACGCCAGGGCGTGCCGTTCTGATCGACGACCGGCCGGCAGAGTGGCTCGTATGCGGCCGTGGTGGAAGGCGGGGGCAGACGCATCTGCCCGGCCGGGATGATCAGCGCTTCGGCCCCGGAGCCGTCGGCGCCGAGCAGGAACCAGGAAGGACGCTCCTCGGGGCTGTATTCCAGGAGGGTGGCCGTGCCGCTGTCGCCGAATACCGGGGTGACGATGCGGTTATTCTGCTCGGCCGTGATGCTGGGGGCTTCGCCCGCCAGCAGGAGCACCCGGCCGGCGGCGCGGGATTCCAGCAGGGAGGAAGCCAGCCACAGGCCGTAGGTATAGGCGGCGCAGCCCTGGTTGACGTCAAAGGCGGCGCAGGTCGTGGGCAGGCCCAGCTTGTGTTGCAGGATGCAGGCCGTGGCCGGCAGGTAGTGGTCCGGCCCCTGGGAGATGAAAATCAGGGCCTCAATGCTTTGCCTGTCCACGCTTAGATCGGCCAGAAGATTTTCGGCGGCCTGTTGACAGAGATCCGCAGCGGTTACCCCGGGGTCGACCACGCGCCGGCAGTCCAGGCCGACCATCTTGGTCATGCGCCGGGCCTTCTTGATGTCGTTGCCGAAGTATTCCAGCTCGTCCTCAAGGCGGATGGTTTTCTTGGGCACCACGGCGCCGATGCCGGTGATTTTCGCGTGTTTGAAGAAGCTCCGGGCCATTTTTTCCTCTGGCGTCACATTTTTGAACTAGCATGCAGATTCCATTCCAGAGACGGGCAAGCGCACGAATCGTCGTTCGGCCCGGCTTTCCGCCGCAAGTGTGCATGTGTGCGCGATAAAAGAGGCGGAAAGGCGCTCATAGGTTCTTGGCAATAATTTTTGCTGTCCTGGCCACCACCGCCTCCCCCATCTCCGCATACAGCGGCAGGCACAGCACCCTGGGCGCGACGTCTTCGGCCACCGGGCAGTGTTGCCGTTCCGGCAGATAGGGCAGGGTGTTCAGGGCCGGGTAGAAGTAGCGCCGGGGATGGATGTTTTCTTTGCCCAGGGCCTTGATGATCTTGAGGGCCACGGCTTCGCTCTCGCAGACTACCGGGTAGTAGGCGTGGTTGTGCTCGACTCCCGGGCGCGGGGTGATCCGGCGCAGGCCGCGTTCGGGCAGCAGGGCGTCATACATTTGACCCACCCGGCCGCGGTCGGCGATGTTTTCGGCCACCCGGTCGATCAGGGCCAGGCCCATGGCCGCGTGCATCTCGGAAAGTTTGGCGTTGGTGCCGGGCATGATGTGGGTATCGCCCACGTGGCCGCAGGCCCGCATCAGCCGGAGTTTCGTATCCGCCTCCCGGTCGCGGCAGATCACGCAGCCGCCCTCCACAGTGTGGAAGACCTTGGTGGCGTGGAAACTGCAGGTGGAGAAGTGGCCGAAGGTCAGCAGGCTTCTGCCGTGCAGACGCGAACCAAAAGCCTGGGCCGCGTCGTACAGGCTGATCAACCCGGCCTGTTCGGCCAGGGTCTCGATGGCCTCGATGTCGCAGGCGTTGCCGTAGATGTGCACCGGCAGGATCCCGGCCGTGTTTGGGCCGGCCAGGTTCGCGGCCTTGGCCGGGTCCAGGCAGAGGCTTTCCTCGTCGATGTCCGCGAAAACCGGCCGGCAGCCTTCCCAAAGCAGGGCGGAAACCGTGGCCGCATAGGAAAAGGCCGTGACGATCACTTCCCTGCCGGCCAGACTCGAGGCGCGCAGGGCCAGTTGCAGGGCCAGGGTGCCGTTGGCGCACAGGGCCAGGTGAGGAACCAGGAGCAGGTCTTTGAGACGTTGTTCCAGCTCCACGGCAAAGGCGCCGTGGTTGGTGAAGCGGCGCGAGGTGAACAGCCGGTCGAGGAATTGCTCATACAACGCCTTGTCGGGCACCACGGCCCGGGTGACGTGGACGGCGTCGTCCTCTCTGTGTTCCGGTCGCTTATCGTTCACTGCCGATTCCCGTCGAGGTCATGAAGAAAGCGGCCCGTGCGCGACGCCGCAACAAAATAATATGTGGTTCTAACCTGAGGCCGGCGAAAGGGCAAGTACCATTGGCTTATTGGCTTGTTGTTGTATGTGGGAAAAAAATCTGCCGGGAAAGCTGTCACTTTCCCGGCAGATTTGTTGAAAACTTATTCTTCCGTGATTAAAAGGTGCCGGCTTCCTGTTTGACGCTCAGGGCAATCTTCCAGAGAACCGAGATGATCAGGGCGCCGATGGAGTAGACCCCGAGGCCGATGAGCAGTTCGGCGATGCTCGGGGAATACACGGTGATCTGGTCGAACACATTGGGGGTGAAACCGCCGATCAGCAGGCCCAGGCCCTTGTCAATCCAGGTGGCCAGCACCAGGATGATCAGGGTGAAGGGCAGCAGCTTCTCGTTATCGCGGGTGCCGGGCATGGCCATGAGCAGCAGCGAGAGCAGGCCGAGCACGGCGGCGGTCCACATCCAGGCGTTGACCCACAGGCTGTGGCCGTCGTGGCCGGCAAACAGGGCCACCAGCGGGTGCATGTGGCCGGGCACCTGGCTGTAGAAGGCCGTAAACACTTCGAGCATGAAGAAAAACACGTTGATGCCCATGGCATAGGCGATGATCTTGGTCAGGGTGCGGACGGCTTCTTTGCCCGCGTCAAAGCCGGTGAGGCGCTTGAGCACGAAGGTCAGCAGCAGCAGGATGGCCGGACCGGAGCAGAAGGCCGAGGCCAGGAAGCGCGCGGCCATGATCGCCGTGAGCCAGTAGTGCCGGCCGGGAATGCCCGCGTACAGGAAGGCCGTGACCGTGTGGATGGAGAAGGCCCAGAAAACCGAAAGGTAGACCAGGGGCTTGATCCACTTGGGCGGGTCCACCTGGAAGCGCTCAGCTTCAAGGGTGACCCAGCCGATGATCAGGTTCAGCACCAGATAGCCGCTGAGCACCATCATGTCCCAGAACATCACCGAGTTGGGCGTGGGGTGCAGCAGCACGTTGAGCACGCGCTGCGGCTGGCCCAGGTCCACCAGGATGAAGAGCATGCACATGATCACCGAGCCGATGGCCATGAACTCGCCCAGAATGATCATCTTTTTGAACTGTTTGTAGTGGTGGAAATAGGCGGGCAGGACCAGCATCACGGCCGAGGCCGCCACGCCGACCATGTAGGTGAACTGGGCGATGTAGAAGCCCCAGGACACATCGCGCGACAGGCCGGTGACCTGCAGGCCGAAATGCAACTGAATGAGGTAGGTCAGAGCGCCTACGGTGATCAGGGCGCCGAGCACGGCAAGCCAGATGTAGAAACGCGGCCTGCCTTCCAAGACTTTTTCCAACATGGCCTACCTCCTTAAATGATGTAGTACACGCTGGGTTCGGTGCCCAGAGTGGGTTTGCGGCGGATGGTGAAGTTTTCGGCCAGGGCCTTGCGCACTTCCGATTCCGGGTCGCCCAGGTCGCCGAACAGGATGGCCCCCTGGGAGGCCTCCACGCAGAGCGGCTGCTTGCCCTTGGCCAGAAGCTCGGAACAGAAGGTGCACTTTTCCACCACGCCTTTCATCCGGGTGGGGAAGGCCGGGTTTACTTCGGCAATGAACGGGCGCGGGTCTCTGAAGTTGAAGCTGCGCGCGCCGAAGGGGCAGGCGGCCATACAGAAGCGGCAGCCGATGCAGCGGTGGTAGTCCATGACCACGATGCCGTCCGCCCGGCGGAAGGTGGCCTGGGTGGGACAGACCCGCACGCAGGCCGGGTTGATGCAGTGGTTGCAGAGCATCAGGTACTGTCGGGCCAGGACTTTTTCCGACGGATAGTTGTCCATCTGGTCGGTGAAGGTTTCGCGGTAGCCGTCGGTCCAGATCCACTTGATGTTTTGGTTGCCGGGCTCGTCGGGCACGTTGTGGTAGGAGTGGCAGGCGTGGATCACGGCCTGGAACATCTCTGGGTTGTCGTCAAAGGCCTTGGTGTCGATGACCATGCCCCAGTGTTTGGCCTGCAGTTGCTCGTCGGTCTCGGCAAAAGAGGCGCCCGGGGCGGCGAACACGGCGGCCCGGGACACGCCGGGCAAAGCCGCGCCGAGCAGGGTCAGGCTTGCCACTTTGAGGAATTGGCGTCTGGCGTTTTTCATTATTCGTTCCCCTTCGGTGCAACGTGGCAATCCCAGCAGTAGGGGTCCACACTGTTGGCATTGTGGCACTTGTCGCAGAACTCGGCCTTATTGGTATGGCACTTCATGCAGGTGTTCTGCAGGCTGATCTCCCACTTGACGCCGGAGGAAGAGATATACTCGCGCTTCTCTTCGCGCAGAGCCTCGTCACGCCAGGAATTGAGCAACTGCATGTGCTCGGCGCGCATGAATTCTTTGGGTTCGACGCAGGCCGTGCCCGGCTTTTCCAGACGCTCGGCCTCGGGCAGGGCTCCCCAGGCTTTGACGTCGGCGGCTTTGGCCTTGGGCAGGGCCACGTCCGGATACTCGTACTTGCTTGAACCGAAGTTCAGCCAGAACGGAGCGGTGAACAGGGCCAGGAAGACGATGATGCCCGGCCAGATGTATTTGGCGTTGTACATAATTATTCGTCCTCCTCAACGCCGGGGAGATCTTCCTGGCGCAGGTCCATGGTGCGCTTGATTTCGCCCTTCATGACCAGGGCGTTGGCCACCAGTTCGTGGGTGCCGGTGACCGTGACCCCCGGGGCCCAGTAGTTGGCCAGCGGCGGCAGGGTTGCCCGGTCGATGGCGCAGATGCAGGCCATGGTGTCTACGCCGTGGCGCTCCTGCACAAAGCGCAGGGCGTTGCCCCGGGGCAGGCCGCCGCGCATGCGCAGGTCCATGATCTCTTCGGTGTTCAGGCCGGAGCCGCCGCCGCAGCAGAAGGTCTGTTCGCGAATGGTGTTCTCGGGCATTTCCACGAAGTTGTTGCAGGCCGCTTTGAGCACGTAGCGCGGCTCGTCCATCAGGCCCATGCCCCGGGCCGGGTTGCACGAGTCGTGGAAGGTCACGGTCATGTGGTCGTTGCGCGACGGGTCGAGGGTGATCTTGTTGTGCTTGATCAGGTCGGCGGTGAACTCGGTGATGTGCACCATCTTGGTGGAGGCGGCGTTGTGGAAGACCGTGCCGGTGATCGGGCTTTTCGGAGTTTCCATGCAGGCCGGGGTCGGGCCGTTCATGGTGTCCATATACTGGTGCACCACCCGCCACATGTGGCCGCACTCGCCGCCGAGAATCCATTTGGCGCCCAGGCGCTCGGCCTCGGCGTACATCTTGGCGTTGAGCTTTTTCATCATGTAGGCCGAGGTGAACGAGCCGAAGTTGCCGCCCTCGGAAGCGTAGGTGGAGAGCGTGTAATCCAGGCCGATCTCGTGGAAGAGCATCAGGTAGCCCATGAAGGTGTAGATGCCCGGGTCGGCGAACACGTCGCCCGAAGGGGTGATGAAAAGGATCTCGTGGCCCTTTTCGTTGAAGGGCGGCTTGATCTTGATGCCGGTGATGGTCTCGATGTCGTCGCAGAGAAACTCGACGATTTCCTTGAAGGCGTGCGGCTGGATGCCCAGGTGGTTGCCGGTGCGGTTGCAGTTGGAAACCGGGTCCATGATCCAGTGGATACCCAGGCCGAGCTCATGCAGCAGCTCGCGCACGATCATGGTGATTTCGGCCGTGTCGATGCCGTAGGGACAGAACAGCGAGCAGCGTCGACATTCGGTGCACTGGTAGAAGTAGTAGAACCACTCCTTGATGACGTTCTTGTCGAGCTTGCGGGCCCCGGCCACCTTGCCCAGCAGCTTGCCGGCCAGGGTGAAGTCTTTGCGGTAGACCGAGCGTAACAGTTCGGCCCGGAGCACCGGCATGTTTTTGGGATCGCCGGTGCCGATGAAGAAGTGGCACTTGTCGGCGCAGGCCCCACAGCGCACGCACACATCCATGAAGACCTTCAGGGAGCGGTATTTCTCCAGGCGGTCCTTCAGGGCGTTGTAGATGATCTCTTCCCAGTTTTCCGGCAGGTTCCAGTCTTCGTCGGCCGGGTTCCACTCGTGGGGGTTGGGCATGCCCAGCCCTTCCATGGTCTCTTTCTTGGCCGGGTAACACCAAGTGCCGGGCGCGAAGGCCGGCTTGGTGTCCATCCAGGGCGCCGTGGGAAAGACGTAGTTGATGCTTTTGATCATTTCGGAAGTTTTCGGCAGCTTGGACATGGCTACTCCTTGGCCGCGGCCTGTTCGGGGGTGATTTCCAGGGGCAGGCCGGCCTCGTCCATGAGATCGCGGAACTCGTCCTCATACTCCGCATAGGTACGGTAGGTTTTTTTCGGGTTCCAAGGGTTCACATGGCGCACCGCCCGGGTGTTGTTGGGCAGGTTGCGGGTGGGGGAGAGGAAGACCCCGCCCATGTGCATGAGTTTGGAGAAGGGGAAGTAGGCCAGAAGCGTGGAAACAAAGAAAAGGTGCATGTAGAAGAGCGGGCTGATGCCTTCGGGCGTGGTGGGCGCAAAGGCGACCAGGCTCATGGTCAGCACCTTGACTTGCGCGATGTCGGTCTTGCCGATGTAGCGCATACAGATGCCGCTGCCCACCAAGGCGATGAGCAGGAACAGGGCAAAGTAGTCGGCCGGCAGGGAGATGTAGCGAATTTTTTGGTCGAAAAGCCTGCGGCAGAGCAGAAAGAGCAGGGCCACAAACAGGAGGCCGCCGCTGATGAAGAATCGGGGAACGCCCACCTGCATGATGCCGTCGAGCGTCTCGAGGAAAGACAGACAGGGCGGCACCGGCTCCAGGAAGAAACGGAAGTGACGGATGAACACGACGAGAAAACAGTAGTGGAAGAGAAGGGCGAAGAGCCACAGCCATTTGGAGGACCAGTAGACCAGGCGTGGGCCGTCCTTTTTCAGTTCCATCTTGGTGTTGCGGAACAGGGAGCGAAAGGCGGCGACTTCAAGAATCATCCGGCCGATGGTGCCCATCCTGGTGTAGGGGGAGTCGAGCCGGGCCGGCTTGATGAAGTCGAGTGAGCGCTGTTGGCCCCCGGTAGTCGGAATGCTGAAGGGCACCGGAGATTTTGCCCAGTCGAAGATGCGTGCGGCAAAGCCGGCCAGAAACACCGCCACCGCCAGGTACGGCACAACCGCGCCGAACACGAAGGGCGCGTACGAGCCGCCCAGCCAGGCGATGATGCCCAGCGCGATGACCGCCAATAGTGAAATGATCATTCCTTACCTCGCTGCTTGGCTGTCGGTTGATCCGATTCCTCCGGGACGTCCCCGTATTTCCTTGCCAACCGCAATATTTGCGAATAGCGGCGGCTGGTTTCTTCCACTTTCAGATGGAAAATTTGTTCCCGGCAACGGGCATAGGCACCGAAAGCCATCAGGACCACGGCGTCGATGCGCGTTTCCAGAGCGGGCAGAGCGGGCAGCATCCGGGCGACGTTTTCGGCGGCAAAAACCTTGGCCCGAATCAGGTCTTTCAGGGCGAAAAAGATGCCCACGGCCGTTTCGGGCGGAAAATCCTGGATGGCCCGCACCCGGATGATCTCGTCCAGGGCCCGGGACAAGGAATCTTCATCCGGTGCGTCGGCAAAGACTGCGTCCAGAACGGCCCGGGCCACCTCCTCGGTACGATGCCCCACCGGGTTGACGAAACGGTCCTTGCGGGTGCGTAGAAAGCCTATGGTTTCAAACGGGTAGGTGCCGTGCACCACGTCAATCCAGCCCTTGGTCAGTTCTTCCCGCAAGGGGAGAAGCAGGGCCCGCAACGCGGTATCGGCGTCCTTTGCTGCGCTCATTGTTCCCCGTTTGTCGACGGTTGGATGGAGGTTCCGGGCTCCTTTCCACAGGAGCCGGAAAAGACGCGACCGGCCCGGGAACCAGTGGTCCCCTCCGGGCCGCCCGCGGGCCGGTCATGCCCGCGTTGCGCCAAACCGGTTCGGGCGTCCCGTCCCGGTATCCCTTTCCTTATTCGTAAAATGTTGAAAGGTCAAGGGTGTTGCGGGTTCGTATAAGGCTGTCAAGGCTTGCCCGGTAAGGCTTGTGTGGGGTTTCACGATCCGCGGCGGCTCGGCGGGAGAGCATGAAGACGGCTGGTTTTTGGCTAAAAAGAAAACCCGTGTATTGGCGGGCTTTCCTTGAAACACCGGCTTGTGCCGGCGAGAACCGGTCGGGTAGTGGGGAGCCGCCCAAACAGGCCCCGTTCCTTCCTTAATCGCAGGGAGGGGCGCCATTACGGCCGCATTGCCCAAGGTTGTCCAATTCCAGGGGCAGGTTCGGGTCGGCGTGCGGGATGGTGGCATTGGCGCCGGTCGAAGGAGCGGGCTGCTCGCCGCGGGCGCGGGGGCTGATGGGGCCTTCGGCGCCGGGCACGGCCGGTTCCGGAGGCGTTTCCGGCCGGGCGGCCGGTGTGCCGCGGGCGGCGGCCGGCGCGGGCAGGCTGGGCATACCGTTGATCTCAATCAGAGGCAAGGCCTGGAAGCCCTGTTTGAGCACGGCCGCCTTGTTGCGCAGCAGGCGCATGGAAAGTATGGCCCGGTCGACGGGGCCGATCGCCGGCATGGGCTCCTGCGGGTTGCGGCAGCGCTCCAGGGCTTCGGCCATGGGCACTTTCTGCAGGAGCAGGCCTTCCAGCTTGATGATCGCTTCGGTGTCCCCGTCGGCCTCGGCCACGGGGTAGAGGGCTGCCGACTGGCCGAAGGCCAGCAGCGCGGTGCGGCAGTGCGTGCAGGACGGGGCAAAATACAGGCGTACCGAGGTGTTGCCGGCATTGGCCAGTGCCCAGTGCGGCAAGGCCTCGTTGCCTGCGGCGGCTATGTTGCCGAGAAACAGGCCGAACCAGATGGGCAGGAGCAACAGCCGGCCCGGTTCGGCCCCGAACCAGCCTTCCTGCACGGGGCGCAGGGCAAAGCAGGTAAACCCGAAGAAGGCCGCCGCGATGAGGCAATCCATGCAGGGGGCGGTGAAAAACATGACCAGGAGCAGCAGCGCGTCCAGGAACAGGGCCAGGACCGCCAGGGCATAGGCGGACCGGCGTTTACCGCGCAGGCAGAGCAGGGCCAGAGCGAAAAAGCAGGCCCCGCCCAGCCACCACAGGGAAATGCCGCCGACCTTGCCGTCGCGGAACAGGGCACAGCCTGAGGTCAGGCAGGGGGCGTGATGTTCGGTGGGAAAGGCAATCCAGCCGCACCAGATCAGGCCGCACAGGGCGAAGAAAAATCCCAGCCAGGGAATGGAAACGGTACGCGACGATGCGGCCATGTCTGCTCCGTGAACGATGAGCATAAATATCGGGGAAAGAAAAGGTCGGCACCCGCTTCGGGGCCGAACCCGCGCTTTCTTTTATCCCGGATAGGGAATAAGGTAAAGGGCGGCGGTGAAAGACAATCATCCGCTGGAGCCATATGCCTGAACCCCTTGCCTATGCCCTGCGCCTGAGCGCCCGTGCCTGTCGTCCTTTGCTGCGCGTTCTGCCAGGCAAGGGGTTGGAGGTAGTCTTGCCATGCGGCATGGACCCTGCCCTGGTTCCGCATATTCTGAACCGGCACCGTGACTGGATTGCCCGTGCCCTGGCCCGTCTGCCTGCCGCTCAAACCGGGCCGGAGCCTTTCCCCTTTTACTTTTTTATCCGGGGCGGGGCCGAACTGGTACGTCTGCGTCTGGGCGGGCGCAACGCCCGTCTGCATGAGGACGCGCCGGAACTCTTCGGCCCGGCCGCGGCCGCCGGCCTTGTTGAACGGGAATTGCCCCTGCCGCCCCTGGCCGGCGATATCCGTGAACAGCCTGAAGCGGCCTTTCGTCTGCTCCGCACGGGATTCCGGGGCTTGGCCGAGGGCCTGCTTCTGCCGCAGCTTGCGGGTTTGGCCGAGACCCACTGCTTCCGTCATCGGCCCGGTCGGGTGGGCTTTCGCAGCAGCCGCTGGGGCAGTTGCTCGTCCAAGGGCGGCATCAACCTGAACGCGGCCCTGGCCTTTCTGCCGGACCGGCTGATCCGCCACGTCCTGTTGCACGAGCTCTGCCACCTCAAGGAACTGAACCACTCCGAGCGTTACTGGAAGCTGCTCTTTGCCGTCGAGCCCGATGCCCTGGAGCGCGACCGCGAGTTGCGCAGGGCGAGGGTGCGCTGGGTGCCCGTCTGGGCCTGGGGGTAGGGCGAATTTTCAATAGATCTTTTGCCCAATTGCTGCGTCAAGCGGGCCTTTTTGCTCCGTCGAGTACCGCAAGAGTACACTTCCTCCGCAAAAAGGCCCGCTTTTCTTGCCCTTGGGGCAAAATCTTTTATTGAAAATCCGCCCTTTAAGAGAGCGCTCTGGGCTTCTCAAGATCGCTTATTTCTACCCCCGCTTTTTGCGCAGCATGTGGCGCAGCCACTCGACGGCGATGGGCATGACCGAGACCAGAATGATCGCGTAGATCAGCAGGCTGAAGTTCTTTTGCACAAAGGGCAGGTTGCCCAGAAAGGTGCCGGCCGAGACGATGCCCAGGACCCAGATCAGCGCGCCGGTGACGTTAAAGAGCAGAAAGCGGCCCTGGTGCATGCCTGCCACCCCGGCCACAAAGGGCGCAAAGGTGCGGATGATCGGGATGAAGCGGGCCAGGATGATGGCCTTGCCGCCGTGGCGCTCGTAAAAGGCGTGGGCCTCGTGCAGGTGTTCCTTTTTGAGCAGCCGATAGTTTTTCTCGAACACCGGCGGGCCGATCCATTTGCCGATGCGAAAGTTCACGGCATCGCCGATGACCGCCGCGCCCAACAACACCGCGCACAGGGCCGTGTAGTCGAGCATGCCCGCGCCCACCAGGGTGCCGCCGGCAAAGAGCAGCGAATCGCCGGGCAGAAAGGGCGTGACCACCAGGCCGGTCTCGCAGAAAACGATCAGAAACAGGAGCAGATAGACCCAGACCCCGTAGTTCTGCGCCAACTCGTGCAAGTGCACGTCGATGTGCAGGGCAAAGTCGGCCACCAGCAGGATGCCGGCCCAGAGTTGCGAGAAAATTTCCATGCTGTCCTTTATGGAAGTGAAGGGAAACACGAGAAACTGAGGCGATTCTTCTCATGACAGCAACTTTAGATTTGTCACTTTTGCACCGAAGCCATGACCTCAGGTGGCATCGCTTTTGCACTTCCCGTTCTGCTGTTGTGAATTTCGTAAGGCATCCGCTACACTCCTACGGCCGAAATCGTGCTGGCAGGTGGGACCCCCTCGCGGGGTGTCCCTAGAGGACCCCCCAGGGGGGGGGGGTTTCCCTTCCTTGCGGGTTTCGGCATTG
>JAVBLS010000052.1:0-29425 GCA_031553235.1 Desulfovibrio sp. | reverse complement strand
CAACTTTGTTGGTCCCCATGGAGAGGCGGGTACACCCGGTCCCATTCCGAACCCGGAAGTTAAGCGCCTCATCGCCGATGATACTGCGCACTCATACGTGGGAACGTAGGCCGGGGCCAACAATTCTTACCAAAAACCCCTCGAAGTATACAGCTTCGAGGGGTTTTACGGTTTAGAGCATTTCACACTTGAAATGCTCGCAAGGATTTGTCGGCAAATCCTTGCCGCCAAATAGGCGTAGGCGGGCTTTGCCCGCCGTTAAGCGACTATTTGAGGCGTAAACTGCTCTAGCCGGAACTCTTCTCCCCCCGGCCGGACTCCTTCCCAACCTCTCGCCTGAGCCTTCCCCAACGCCCCCGCAAGATACCGCTTCGCCACACCTCTTCTCCCTCGCCCCGGCCTCCGTCCTCCCGGCGCAGTCTTTCTCAAGGCCATGCGAGGGGCCTGCGCATGGCGCGGGCCCCTCGCATGGCCTTCGAGCGGGATAAGGGCGCAGTGACCCTCACTCTGGCCTGCGCACGTGACCGGAGCACGTAAAATACCAGACTTTTAAGATTGGATTTGCTTGTGCTCCGCGAACCCTTGGAATATCCTGCGCCCAGGTGTGCCCTTGGGCGTTGTCCTGCACGGTATACCGGCGGGTGAGGCGCGGAAAAGCCAGGCTTGCGACGAATTATAATCATGGCGCCGGAGGAGGCACCATGTTTGCGTAATCAAATTGCCGCATAAGAGAAAACAGCAGGAGTAAAGTATGAAGTGCCCGGTATGCAACGGAGTAGAACTGAAGATGAGTGAACGGCAGGGTGTTGAGATTGATTACTGCCCGCAGTGTCGTGGTATTTGGCTGGATCGCGGTGAGCTGGACAAGATTATTGAGCGCTCGAACGCCTCCATGTCCGGCGGGAAGCCGGAGCGCTCCGGCGACCATGAGCATTCACGCGGATATGAAAGCCATGAACATCCACGTGGGCATGAACATGGGCACAAAAAAAAGAGGGAAAGCTTTCTGAGCGATCTTTTCGATTTCTAATCTTTGCATCCATGCCGGCTCGGAGGAACTCCCGGACCGGCATGGCGTGCCTTACTTAACGGCAAACAACTTCCCGCAACAGAGTGCGGCCTTCGATGGCCTCCCAATCCCAGGTTATTCCCAAGCCGGGGGTTTCGGGGGGAACGGCCCAGCCGTCTTCCAGGCGCAGGCGCGAGGTGGTGATCTCGTCCAGTTCCGGGATGTATTCCAGCCAGCGGCTGTTGGGAATGGCACAGGAGAGCGAGATGTGCAGTTCCATCAGGAAGTGCGGGCACACGGTTTTATTGAAACATTCGGCCATATGGGCCACCTTCAGCCAGGGAGTGATGCCGCCGATGCGGGCCACGTCCACCTGAATGATGTCCGCCGCCCCCTGCTCCAGGTATTCTTTGAAGTGCTGCATCGAATACATGGATTCACCCACGGCCACGGGTATGGTGGTCATGGCGCAGAGCCGGCGGTGCGAGGCTACGTCGTGGGCCGGAAAAGGCTCTTCGATCCAGGCCAGATCGAGGTGTTCCAGCAGGGCGACGCGTTGCTTGGCATCGGCCGGGGTAAAAGACTGGTTGCAGTCGGTCATGATGATGTAGTCGTCACCCACGGCCCGGCGCACGGCTTCCAGCCGTTTTTTGTCCGTCCCGGGCTCTTTGGAGCCGATCTTGATTTTCGATCCTTTAAAGCCCTGGCGCTTGACCTCAACGGTGCTTTCGACCATCTGCTCCGTGGGCAGATGCAGCCAGCCGCCCTCGGTATTGTATACCGGCAGCCCGGTTTTGGCGCCGCCTGCCGCTTTGTACAGGGGCAGGCCAAGTCTGTGGCAGCGCAGATCCCACAGGGCGGTGTCGATGGCCGCCAGGGCCAGGGAAGTGATCGCCCCGACCGAAGTGGCATGGGTACTCATGAGCAGATCGTGCCAGGTTTGCTCGATCATCTCCGCATCCCGGCCCATCAGCTTGGGCAGCAGGTGATCCCGCAGCAGCGCCGTGACCGAAGAGCCGCCCGTGCCGATGGTATAGCAATAGCCGACGCCCGAGCTGCCGTCTTCCGCGGTCAGGCGCACGATGGGGGTTTCTTGGGACTCAAAAGCCTGGATGGCGTCGCGCCGTTCAACTTTGGGCTTGAGATCCACCATGAACAATTCAGCTTTGACGATTTGCATGGCCCTAATCCGGTTGTTTGCCGTGTGCCGCCGTGTCGGTTTTCGAGCACGGCGGCACACGATGGTTGTTCGCTGCCGACGCCGGCATGTTTATTCGATACCAATGCCGGCGAGGTCGTGCCACAAGGCGGCGGGAATATCCATTTCCGCCCAGGCGTGGTTTGTTTCCGCCTGCAGCGGAGAACGGACCCCGCAGGTGACCGAGACCACGATGTCTTGGCGCAGGGGGAATTGCAGCGCGACCGCCCCAATGGGCACATTGTGCTTTTTGCAGATCGCCTCGATTTGCCGCACCCGTTCTTTGACCTCCTGAGGCGCCTGACCGTATTCGTACAGGGTATCGGCCCTGTCCGGGTGTACCAGGATGCCTGTGGCAAAGGGGGCGGCTACGATTACGGAAACATTGCGTTCCCGGCACTTGCCGAAGAAGTGCTTGCGATCCGGCTCCAGCAGATTGTAGCGGTTGGCCAGCATGAAGACGTCGGGTGAAACGTGCTCCAGGGCTTCCAGAAAAATTTCCTCTTCATTGGCGCCCATGCCCCAGGCCTTGATTTTTCCCTTGGCCTTGAGTTCTTCCAGAGCCTTGTGGCCGGAGGTGCAGAATTGCTTGAAGTACTCGCGTTCTTCCGGCGTTTTGCCGTGCGTGTACACCCCCAGGTCGTGCACGTGCAGAATGTCGATCCAACGCAGGCCAAGGCGCTGGATGGAATCTTCAAACGAGCGCATGATCCCGTCGTAGGTGTAGTCATAGTGCCGGTTGAACGGGGCCTCGTCGTAGAAGAAGTCGCCGGCATCCAGGCCGGGGGTGTGTTCGCGCGAAACCAGCAGGCGCCCTACCTTGGTGGAGAGCAGATATTCGTCGCGCTCCAGGTCGCGCAGACCGAGGCCCAGGCGGCGCTCGGAAAGCCCGGAGCCGTAATGCGGCGCGGTATCAAAGTAGCGCCAGCCAAGTTCGACGGCCCGCCGCACGGCGGCCAGGGCCTCTTCATTGGTGATTTTGCGAAAGAGGTTGGCAATGCTGGCCCCGCCAAAGGTCAGGGTGGGTACCTGCAGGGTGACGCTCTTGATGGCTCGGGTTTCGATCATGATCGTGGCTCTCTTTAGAGCAGATGAACATTTTCAATGTTCATCTGCTCCGGCGGACGCGCGAGCGGACGCCCGCTTGCGGGCTCGTTCGGAAGTCCGTCGGTAATATGGTTGCAGAGACAAGTTCAAAGTGAAATTGTTCTAGGACTGATGGGTTGCAAGGGGTTCTTCGACGCCGAGCGGTTCGATTTCTTGTTCGTGGAAGTCGGCGGGCACAAAGTCGTGCGGCGGCCGGCGGAACAGCAGTTTCATGAACAGCAGGATCGCTGCCGTGATCGCGACGCCGGCCACGCAGGCGGCCCAGAGGCCCATGCCTTGGGTCAGGCCGAAAACACGGTAGATGATCCAGGAAAAGAAGTGGGAGCCGCCGTCGATGGAAGAGGCGGCCATATCCGCGGGCACCTGCAGCCCGGCTTTAAGGGCCAGACCGGTGGTCACGGCGTGAAGGTCGGTGCCGCAGAGCAGAATCAGAGACACGATGATGATGCCGTTGAGCAGCCCCCGCACGATATTGCCGTTGCAGGCCACGGTGCCGAAGACGATGAACATGGGCAGGTAGGGGATGTCGGCAAAGGGCATCATGCCGTTCAGGGGGAGCACGGCGCTGATCAGAATGGTCAGGGGCACCATCAGAATGCCCACGGAAAGCACGGCCGGGTTCCTGAAGGTGATTTCGCCGCTGATGCCGAAATACAGGTCTTTGTCGGGAAAGCGTTTTTTCACCCAGGCGGAAGCGCTCTCGGTGATCGGCACCAGACCGCCGACCAGAACGCCCGCCATGGTGGGAATGAGCACCATGACCGCGGCAAAGTTCATGCCGCTTTTAACGATGTCGGCAAAGGGCAGACCGGCCAGGGCGCCGATCAAGATGCCCAGAATCGCGCCCATGGCCAGGGGGCTGCCGAAAAATCCCAGCTTGGCCTCGATGTTGGAGATGTTCCAGTTCAGCCTGTTCAGGCCGGGAATGCGATCAAAGATCTTGTCCATCAAAAAAGCCAGAGGAGCCCAGGCCACGATTTCGGCCTGGGTGACCGTCACGTTTTTTGTGCTGCAGAAGGTTTGCACATAGGGCGCGATAAAATCGGCGATTTTGAGGGTGATCACAAAGGTCAGCCAGGAGGCGAGCACTCCGGCGGCAAACGAGCCGGTAATCCGTTCCACGATGATCCCGGCGAAAACGAAGTGCCAGTAATTCCAGAAGTCCACATTCAAGGTTTTGGTCAGGTTGCCGGCAATCATGCCCAGGTTGGTGACAAAGCACAGGGCATAGACCACAGGCAGCGACAGGGCCGCCAGGCTGAAGGCGCTGATCAGCGGCCAGCCCAGATCCAGCACGGTGTAGTGGAGGTTGAGGTTTTTGACCATGGCCGATGTGGCCCCGCTGAGGTTTTGCACCATGAACCCAATCAGCAGCGACAGGCCGAGAAAGCCGATGCCGACGGTCATGGCGTTTTTGGCGGCCTCACCCGGTTTGGAGCCGAAAAAAATGCCGAAAAAGAGCATGATCACGGGAATGACCACGGCAGGCCCAAAACCCAAAATATATTGCACGATTTCCATGACGGTCTCCTTGGACTTCAGGCCAGATGATAGACCCGGTAAGCGTTGCCGCCCATGACAAGAGAGAGTTCGCTCGGCGAAAGCAGCTCGGCCAGGGAATTCTGCACCAGATCGCAAATCTGGTCATAGCTCCCGGCCAGAAGGCAGACCGGCCAATCCGAGCCGAACATGAGCCGTTCCGGCCCGAACAGTTCCAGGGCCGTCAGAATATAGGGGCGCAGGTCGTCTGCCTTCCAGGCCTTCCAGTCGGCTTCGGTGATCAGACCGGAGAGCTTGCAGAAGACATGGGGCAGCTCGGCCGGCAGCCGCAGTCTTTTGCCCCAGTCCGTGACGCTTTCTTGCCCGACGGCCGGTTTGCCCAGGTGGTCCAGGACCAGCGGGGCCCGGTCGTGCCTCGCGCACAGGGCGGCGGCCGGGGCCAGATCTTTGGCGTGGATCAGCACTTCGTAGACCAGCCCCCGGAGCTGCAGCCCGATCAGCCCGCGGTTGAAGGCCGGCAAGGCCATGAAGTCGGCCGGGCACGGCTCGTCCTGAATCTGGTGGCGGTATCCTTTCAGTCGCGGATGATCGCCGTAGCGTTCCAATGCATCGGCCAGATCGTCGGCGCACAGATCCGCCCAACCAACCACGCCCAAAATGCAGGGATGGCGATCGGCAAGATCCAGCAGAAATTCTGTTTCCCGGCTTCCCGAGCGGGCCTGGACCGCGATGCTCCCGTTCAAATCGTGTTTTTCCAGAAGGGGACGCAGATCGTCGGGTAAAAAGTCATGTCGCAGCAGGCCAAGTTCCGGGGTGATCCAGGCGTACCCCTCCGGATTGTACCGCCAGAAATGCTGATGCGCATCGATGCGGGGGACGTTTGCCTTCTCAGTCATTGCACTCCTTCCCGTAAGCTGTTGCGACCGGAATCCGGGAGGGCGGCCCTCACCCGCCCGGCCGCACTGTTATCCGAAGCGTCCGCAAGATCGTCTTGCCCGGTGGGTTTCAGCGATTCAGGGGCGAAGGCATGCTATGGCCGGGGGCAAGGCATAGCAAAAAAAAAAAGCGCGTTTTGGGGCAGAAATTTTTGTGATTGGATAAAGACTGAAAAATCAGGAGATTGAGGATCTGTCTTCGATACGGTTGGTTTTGTATGCAGAACCTGTTCTTTGGGCTGAAAAAGAAAACCGGTACTCGGGGTGCCGGCAGGCACCGGCGTCTTTTTGTCGGTGGTTGTTGCGTGAAGAAAGGTGTGCCGAGCGGGCGTGATTGGAGTGGGAGTTCAAGAGCCCAAGGCGGCGGCGATGTCGCGGGCCAGGCCGGTGACGACCTCGGCCGCCCGCTCGAAGAAGGGTGAAGGGTAGCTTTCCGAAGTGGTCAGGCTGACCGCGGCACAGATGCCGCCGCTGTGGTTGCGCACGGGAGCGCCCACGCAAGAATAGCCCGACATGGCTTCGCCCACTTCCAGCGCATAGCCTTGGTGCCTGCATTCGCGTAGTTGATGGTACAGCTCGTCCAGGTCGGCCACCGTGTTCATGGTGACTTTTTCCAGAAAATCCTGCCCGAAAAGGGTGTCCAGCTCCTCCCGCGGCAGGGCCGAAAGCATGGCTTTGCCCATGGCCGTGCAGTGGGCGGGCAGGCGCAGCCCGGGATAGGTGGGTACCCGCACCGAATTTTTTGAAGTCACTTTGGCCAGATAGAGCACGTTGGTTTTATCCAGAACGGACAATTGGTAGGCCCCTTCCAGAACGCCGGCGGCCTGCTGGGCCAAGGAGTGAAAGTGCCGGACGACGTCGAAGCGGTACAGCCTGGACGATCCGTAAACGGCCAGGGTCTCGCCGATTTCGTATGTCCCTTGCCGGCTCGACGCCAGCCAGCCCAGACGGGTCATGGTTTTCAGCAGGGAAAACACGCTGCTTTTGTTCAGGCCCGTACCCTTGACAATGTCGATCATCCGCAGCCCGCCCGCCCGCTCGGCCACCAGGGCCAGAATTTGATGCGCCCGGGCCAGGGCAGGGACGGTATACCTGTCGTCGTCGTGCGTGGGAACATCCATAGAGCATTTTCCCTTTGAAAATGTTCATGAAACCATATTGCCGACAGACTTCCGAACGAGTCCGCAAGCGTCCTTAGAGCAGTTTACGCTTCAGATAGTCGCTTAACGGCGGGCAAAGCCCGCCTACATCTCACACTTGAAATGCTCTAGCGCGGCTGCCGGAGCAGATGAACATTTTCAATGTTTATCTGCTCCGGTGTGTGTCCGGCGTTGTTTTGTCGAGAAAACCGGTTTTTTCCACAGAACTTGAGAGGAAAGTTAACCCCTCGGAATATGGAAGTAAATGAGAACCCTTTTTTTTTTGCCCGCCGCTTCGTCGCCTGTGGCCGGTGGCGGGTGTAGGGTCACGTCCAAAGCATACCCTACCCGTGCGCGGGTACGGCAACCTGTTCCATATCCGAACGGAAGAAGGAGACGATCATGCAATTTACCGGGATCATCCCGCCCGTGGCCACGATATTTCACAGCGACGCCACTTTTGATCAAGAGGGCATGGGCCGGTTGATCGATCGGCTGATCGCGGCCGGCGTCGACGGACTGTTTTTTCTGGGGAGCGCCGGAGAAGCCGCGCACATGACCGACGAGCTGCGTCGTGAAGTCATGGGGTTCTGCGTGGCCCATACCGCGGGCCGCCTGCCGCTTCTGGTCGGGGCCATAGGCTGCGGCACGGCCCAGGTCGCTACATACGCCAAGGAAGCCGAACGGGCCGGGGCGGACGCCGTGGTGCTGATCAATCCCTTTTACGCCGGCTTGAGCGAAGAGGCCCTCTACCGCCATTTCGCGGCCGTGGCCGGCGGTCTGGGCATCCCCAGCTTTCTTTACAACCTGCCCACCGCCACCGGACAAAGCCTGTCCGTCGCCCTGGTGAAAAAACTGGCTCTGGAAGTTCCCGAGATCATCGGTCTGAAGGACACCATCGACGCGCTCAGCCACATCCGGGGCATGATTGCGGCCGTCAAGCCGGAGCGCCCCGACTTCAGAATTCTCTGCGGATTTGACGAGTATCTGCTGACCACCCTGATTCTGGGTGGCGACGGCTGCGTGCCCGCAAGCGCCAACTTCGCGCCGGAACTGACCTGCGGCATATATCAAGCCCATTGCCGGGGCGATTGGGAGCAGGCGCGACGGCTGCAGCGCATCTTGTCCTTTGTCCCGCCCCTGTATGAAATGGGCCCGCCGTTTTATGCGGCCATGAAAGAAGCCATCCGGCTCTCCGGAGTGGATATCGGCACCACCGTGCTGCCGCCTGCCCCGGCGGCCGATGCGGCCACCTGTGAGGCAGTTGCCTGTATGATGGAGCGGGTACGTTCCGCCTTGGCCGATTTGTAGGAGGGTCGGTGCGGCGCAGGTGGCGATCGTATTTTAGGAGTTGCCATCAAATAACGGATTTTGCCCAAGAGTAAGGAAAACGGCTTTTTTGCGCAGGGAGCGGACTTTTGCGGTCCTTGACCGGAGCAAAAAAGCCGTTTGACGCAGCAATTGGTCAAAAGACGTATTTGGAGGCAGCCCCTAGCGGCGCTGGGCCCGCCACACCCAAGGCGGCTTGGGGTTGCGCCGGCTCCACAGGCCTTTTTGCTTCGCCCTGGCAGCATGTTCCAGAGCCTTCCAGGACAGGCAGACCGGCCGGCTGCAATAGGCTGTGTAGACCCAGGCCCGGCCTTGGCGTACCAACTCTTCGTTCAGCAGCCGGCCGTCAGGCAGGCGGACCAGGGCCACGCTTCGGCCGTAGCCGTCGGTATCCAGCACTTCCAGTTGCACTTCCTGCAGCAGGGTCAGGGAGCGGGTCAGGGCGGCGGCCTCGGGCCCGCCTGCCTGGGCCGATTCCGGACAGTCCACGCCGTACAGGCGAATGCGCTTGAGCCCGCTGTCGGTGAAAACCGTCAGGGTGTCGCCGTCGGCCACGGAGACCACTTTGCCGCGCAGCAAAAATCCGCCGCCGAGCAGCGTGATGATCAACAGCAGCAGGGAGAACGCTCGGCGCGGGGTGAGCCTGACGGGGTGGAAAGAGGAGCGCTTACGGGCCATGAAACCTCTTCAATAGTTATCTGCTCCGGCCGGGGGGCAATGCCGCCGGCGGGCCGCCTTTTTTTATCCGAAAGACTCCGGCCGCGCCAGTTCCGGCGGGTGTCACCTTCTTCCTTCGGATCATCCAAGTCCGTTATTTTTTGTAGTCGAAAAATTCGCTGCCGAGGGTCGACAGCTTGGGCAAGAGGCGCAAGAAGATTTTGGGCCAACCGTATAGCCAATGGAAATTCTTGCACAAATGGTCAATTCATTCTATTTGTGCTTCGTTTGGCCCATGTGATCTTTTACCCACCCATAGAGCGCCGCAGCGGGCGGCGTCGGAGGCACCCATGTCCTACTCGGCTCGGATCATTGAAGACATCAAGCGCACCAGCCCCGGGCAGCCGGAATTCTATCAGGCCGTGCAGGAAGTGCTGCACTCGCTCCAGCCCCTGCTGGAAAGCGATGCCAAGTACATGAAACACAGGGTGCTGGAGCGGTTGGTCGAGCCCGAGCGGCAGATCATGTTCCGTATCGCCTGGGTGGACGACAAGGGCGAGGTCCAGGTGAACAAGGGCTACCGCATCCAGTTCAACTCCGCCTGCGGCCCCTACAAGGGCGGCATCCGCTTCCATCCGAGCGTCAACGCCGGGATCATCAAATTTCTCGGCTTTGAGCAGATTTTCAAAAACGCCCTGACCGGTTTGGCCCTGGGCGGCGGCAAGGGCGGCGCCAACTTCGACCCCAAGGGCAAGTCGGACAACGAAGTCATGCGTTTCTGCCAGGCCTTCATGACCGAACTCACCCGCCACGTCGGCCCGACCGTCGATGTGCCGGCCGGCGACATCGGCGTGGGCGCGCGCGAAATCGGCTATATGTACGGCCAGTATAAACGCCTGACCAAATCCCACGACGGCGTGCTCACCGGCAAGGGCATTCCCTACGGCGGCTCCCGCGCCCGCAAGGAAGCCACGGGCTACGGCGCGGCCTACTTTGCCGAGCACATGCTCTCGGCCGACGACGCTTCTCTGGAAGGCAAGACCTGTGCCGTTTCCGGCTCCGGCAACGTGGCCATCCACCTGATCGAGAAGCTCTATCAGCTTGGGGCCAAGCCTGTGAGCGTCTCCGACTCGCGCGGGATGATCCGCCACGACGCCGGCATCGATTTGGCTCTGCTCAAGCAGGTCAAAGAAGGCGAGCGCGCTTCTCTTGAGCGCTACAAAGAACTTTGTTCGGAGGTCGAGTACACCCCGGCGGTCGCTTATCCGGCCGGGCGCAACCAGGTCTGGAGCGTGCCCTGCGACGTGGCTTTCCCCTGCGCCACCCAGAACGAGCTGAACGAGGCCGATGCCCGCGTGCTGCTGAACAACGGCTGCATCTGCGTGTGCGAAGGCGCCAACATGCCCTGTACCCTGGAAGCGGTGCATGTCTTTCACGAAGCCGGCATCCATTTTGGCCCGGCCAAGTGCGCCAACGCCGGAGGCGTCTCGGTCAGCCAGTTGGAAATGGCCCAGAACGCGAGCATGCAGCAATGGAGCTTTGAAACCGTGGACGGCAAGCTGAAAGACATCATGCGCGGCATCTTCACCGCCGCCCATGAGACCGCCCTGGAATTCAAGCAGCCCGGCAACCTGGTGCTCGGCGCCAACATCGCCGGTTTCCGCAAGGTGGCCGACAACATGATCGCCCTGGGTGTGATGTAGTTGTATTGGTGGAAAGGCCGTCTCTCACATTCGCCAACCCCTCACCCACTTTGCGGCATCACAGCCTGTCGATGCGGGGCAAAACGCCGGGACATCACGCTCCGGGGGCGCAAAGGTCGGCGCAAAGTGGGTGAGGGGTGTTGGCGGAAAAAGACGATTCTTTCTGTCGTCTTGAGCGGGTTTTTCGCGGTGTTTTCCTTGGTGCTATACTAAAAACACCGTGGCCAGGCCGAGGAAGAGGAAAAAGCCGGCTCCGTCGGTGAGAGCGGTCAGAAAGATGCTTGAGGCCTGGGCCGGGTCGCGGCCGAGTTCTTTAAGCACCAGGGGGATGGAGGCCCCGGCCACGGCGCCCAGGAACATGTCGAGAATCAGCGCGGCCACCATGACCGAGGCCAGGGGCAGGCTGCCGGTAAAGAGAAAAACAGCCAGCCAGACCAGCAGGCCCAGAATCAGGCCGTTGGAAAAGCCGATCTTGCCCTCGCGCAGCACGGCCCACCAGGCTCGCTTGCGTTCAAAGCGCTCGGTGGCCAGTTGGCGGATGATCACTGCCAGGGCCTGCTGCCCGGTGTTGCCGGCCTGGTTGGCCACCATGGGCATGAACACGGCCAGCACGGCCATCTGGGCGATGGTGCCGTCAAAAAACCAGACCACCGAGGCGGACAGGGCCGAGTTGACCATGTTCACCAGCAGCCAGGGCAGGCGCATTTTGACCGACTCCCGCCAGGGGGTGTCGGAGGTTTCGTCCTGACCCGCGCCGACCATGCCGAGCATGTTCTCGCCCGCCAGATCCTGAATGATGTCGATGACGTCATCGTGGGAAATGACCCCGAGCAGCCGGCCTTCGTAGTCGGTCACGGGCAGGGCCATGAAATTGTAGTGGCTGATCAGCCGGGCCACTTCCTCGCGCGGGGCGTCAAAGCGCACGGCAATAAGCTCTTGCCCTTCGATCTGTTCGGCCAGCAAGGTGCCGGGCGGGCTGAGCAGCAGGTTGCGCAGAGAGAGCACGCCGAGCAGAATGTCGTTGGCATCGACGATGTAGGCGTAATAGGGAATTTCCTTGTCGCCGATCTCGGCCCGCAGGTGCATGATCGCCTCGTCGGCGGTCAGATCCTGCGCGAGAATGAAAATTTCCGTGTTCATGACCCCGCCGGCCGTTGCCGGGTCAAAAGCCATGAGATTGCGGATCTCTTCGGCGTCTTCGGATTCAAGCTTGGACAGCAGAACGTCGCTGTGATCCTCGTCCAGTTCGTCGAGCACATCGGCGGCGTCGTCCGGCGACATTTCGGCCACAATGCCGGCGGCCGTATCCGGATCGAGGTTTTCGAGAATCTCAACCCGGGTATACTCGTCCAGTTCGGCCAGGGCCTGGGCCGCTTCTTCCACAGGCAGGGCGCCGAGCAGGCAGACCTGTTTTTCCAGAGAGAGGTTTTCCAGGTGTTCGGCCACGTCCGCCGGGTGGGCGAACTCTGAAAGGATCAGCTCGTCGCCGCAGTCGACGGGACCGGCCGCGTCTTCTCGATTTTCCGTCTGAACGGCGGCATCGGCGCGGCCTTCCGGTCCTTCGTCCCGGGCCTTTTCCGGCTTTTCGGGCTGTTCCGGGAAAGTGGGGCTGGGACCGTGCGACATGGGCGTTTCCGGGGAAAAAGGTGCGAGGCGGCTTGACGGGGCAGGCGGCCCTTTGTAGGTTGTCTGACCCCCCGTTGCGGGATTCATTTATCATCTCAAGGCATGGGATACAACCGGATGGGCGCAGAGCTTTTCACAAGATTTTTTCAGGGCCGGGCCAGGGATTTTCTTCTGCGGGCGGTGCGCGCCGCCCTTGCGGAAGATGGAGCGGATCTCACGGCCAATGCCGTGTTTCCGGCCGAGGCCGGAATGAGGGCGGCGATTGTCGCTAAAGAATGGGCCGTGCCCGCCGGGCTGCCGATCATCCCGATGATCCTGGAAGAAACCGCCCGGCTGGAGGCGGGCGACTGGTCCGCGCACCTGCTCGTCGAGGATGGCCATGAACTGGCGGCCGGGACCGAAGTCTGCCGGCTGGAAGGTTCCGCCCGGGTGCTTTTGCGGGCTGAGCGGGTCATCTTGAACTTCCTCACCCATCTTTCCGGCGTGTCCGGCCTGACCAGACAATACGTCAAGGCCCTGGAAGGCACGGGAGTATGCCTGCTGGACACGCGCAAAACCCTGCCCGGGTTGCGCTTTCCGGAAAAATACGCGGTCCTGGCCGGCGGCGGCCGCAACCACCGCCTGGATTTGTCCGAAATGCTCATGCTCAAGGACACCCACATCGACGCGGCCGGCTCCATCAACGCGGCTGTGGCCAGGCTGGCCGGAGCTTACGCGCCCATGCCGCCGCTGGAGATTGAATGCCGCACCCCGGCCGAGGCGGACGAGGCCGCGCGCTGCAACCCGACGCGAATTATGCTCGACAACATGGACCCGGCGGCCGAAGCCGAGGCTCTGGACCGCATCCCCGCCCATATCGAGGTGGAAATCAGCGGCGGAGTGACCCTGGAAAACATCGGCCGGCGCGCCCGCCCGGCCTCACGGCGCAAGCCGGATTTCATCTCCGTGGGCCGGCTCAGCCATTCGGCTCCGGCTGCGGATTTCAGCATGCGCACACGGCTTGAAAACCCCGCCTAGCAATTTCACAATGACGAAAAACGTGGAAACCCTGGGACTGCTGTTGCAAAGCCAGCAGCGGATGCGCCTGTTCATCATCGGTTATTCCGCATTTCTTATGGCCTTGGTGGCTCTGGCCGCCTTTGGGTTGGAAAGCGCTCTGCATCTTGTCGACGACTCATGGCGGTGGGGCGCGGGAATTTGTGCCGGAGCCCTTTGCCTGTTGCCCCTATTGCTGCTGCGCCGGCTGACCTGCGCCCGCGTGACCGTGAGTCTCAAGGGCGACACGTTGACCCTTGTCGGGAGCGGGCGGGAGTCTGTTCAGGATCTGGACGATATCCGGACAATTATATTTGAAAAGGGGAAAAGCCTTCTGCTGTACGGCAGCGACGGAAAACTTTTGTTTTCCCTAGTGGGGCCGTGCAACGACGCCGGCTTGGCGAAGTTGGTGAAAAATTTCATAAAACATCCCGCCTTTCACAAAACCACAAAACGCGTTACTGCTTTTGGCGGCCGAGATGACGCCGTTACCCTGACCCGGAAAACGCGAAACAGCCGCGAGGTCGGTTCAGGCTCATAAACGGAACGCCGGCCGCTTTCAATCACTTCTCTTTCACGGAGATAAATCTCTCAAAAGGCCGGTATCATGACCGCACTGCACGATTCCATTGAGGCCCTGCGCCGCAAGCTTGGTGCCGACGTAACCGTGGTCGGCCACCATTACCAGGCTGAAGAAGTCATTCGGCACACCGACCTGCGCGGCGATTCTCTGGAGCTGGCCCGGCGTTGCGCCGGGCTTGATTCCCGGCACATCGTCTTTTGCGGGGTCTATTTTATGGCCGAGTCCGCGGCCCTGCTGGCCAAGCCGGGGCAGAAGGTGCATTTGCCCGAACCCTCGGCCGAGTGCAGCATGGCCTTGATGTCGCCGCCCGCCAGGGTGGAGGCGGTGCTTGAACGCCTGGTCGCCGGCGGCCGCAAAGTGGTGCCCCTGGCCTACGTCAATTCCACTCTCGGGGTAAAGGCCGTGGTTGGAACATACGGCGGTTCGGTCTGCACCTCGGCCAACGCCAAAACCATGCTGGCCTGGGCCCTGGAACAGGGGGACGCGGTACTTTTTCTGCCGGACAGGAACCTGGCCGACAACACGGCCGATGTGCTGGGTCTGCCGGAAAGTGACCGGATGCTTCTCGATATCCGCAAGAACGGAGCGAACATCGACCCGGACGAGGCCGGCCGCGCCCGTTTACTGCTCTGGCCCGGCCACTGCACCATCCATACCCGCTTCAATCTGCAGCAAATCGGACAACACCGGGCGGAAAATCCCCAGGCCCGGATCCTCGTGCATCCGGAATGCGAACCCAAGGTGGTCAAGGCGGCCGATGCGGCCGGCTCGACCTCTTTCATCATCAAGTACGTGCGCGAGGCCGAAGACGGCGCAACCATCGTCATCGGCACGGAAATCAACCTGGTGAAGCGCCTGGCCCAGGAGCACAAGCACCGGCTCACGATCCTGCCCTTGCTTGAAAGCGCCTGCCCGCACATGGCCCAGACCACGGAGGAGCGCCTGCACGCGGTCCTTGAAGCCGTGGCCAAGGGCTCGGACGAATTCCTGGTGCAGGCCCCGGCCGAGCAGACCGCCCCGGCCCGGGCGGCTTTGGAGACTATGTTGCGCGTATGCGCCTAGCTCCGGCCGCTTTTTCCATTTTCCGGGCGCCGGCTGCGCCGGCGCACCGGCGTAAGGAAACCATATGTCGCTACGCAGATACAATCAGGTACTGATCATCGGCGCCGGCCTGGCCGGCTGCACGGCCGCCCTGCGGCTGGCCGACCGGGGCATCGGCGTGACCCTGCTCTCGGCTTCCGAGTCGGTGGAAAATGCCAATTCCTGGCAGGCCCAGGGCGGAATCATCTTCCGGGCCGACGACAAAAACGAAGTGGCCTCGCTGGCCGACGACATCATGACCGCCGGGCACCGGCACAATTCGCCAGAGGCCGTACGCCTGTTGGCCCAGTGCGGGCCGAGAGCGGTGCAGGAAATTCTGGTCGAGCGCCTGGGCGTGCCCTTTGACCGCAAACGAGTGGTCGATGCGGGCGATCTCAGCGAAGGCGACTGGGATCTGGCCCGCGAAGGCGGGCATTCCAACCGGCGCATTCTGCACTGTGCGGACCACACCGGCCGCAGCATCATGGAATATCTGCTCAAGGCCGTGCAAAACACGCCGGGCATAGACTTTCTCACCTCGTACACGGCCGTCGATCTGCTGACCTCGCATCACCACACCAGGGGCATGACCTACCGCTACCGTCTGGAGAACAGTTGCTGCGGGGCTTACGTCTTCAACGAGATCGAGGGCACCACCGAAACCTTTCTGGCCGATGTGGTCATTCTGGCCACGGGCGGGGTGGGGCAGGTCTATCTGCACTCCACCAACGCTTCCACGGCAGTAGGCTCGGGCATCGCCATGGCCGGCCGGGCCTTTGCCCGCCTGGAAAACATGGAGTTTGTCCAGTTTCACCCCACCACCCTGTTCCACCACGACCAGCGCCGGGTGCTCATGACCGAGGCCCTGCGCGGCGAGGGCGCGGTGCTTCTGAACAGCCGGGGGCAGCGCTTCATGCCCGCCAGAGATTCCAGGGCCGAACTGGCCCCGCGCGATATCGTGGCCCGGGCCATTGTGGACGAGATGCACCTGTCCGACGATCCCTGCGTGTTTCTGGACGCCACCGCGGTGCCGGATCTGACCGAGCGCTTTCCCACCGTGCTGCACAACTGCCTGGAGCGGGGCATCGACCCGCGCGAGGAACCCATTCCGGTGGTGCCGGCCGCCCACTACTTCTGCGGCGGCATCCTGGTGGATTGTCACGGCCGCACCACCCTGGAGCGCCTCTATGCCGTGGGAGAGTGTTCCTGCACCGGGGTACACGGGGCCAACCGCCTGGCCAGCACCTCGCTGCTCGAGGCCCTGCTCTGGGGACGCGAGGCGGCGGACCACGCGGCCGCACGCTTCGACAAGGGTCTGAAGCCGGACAAGCGGCTGCACGAGGCCATTGCCGACTGGACCCCGCTCGGCGACGACGGCACGGCCGACCCTGCCCTGATTGCCCAAGACTGGGCCTCCATCCGCACAACCATGTGGAACTATGTGGGCATCAGCCGTACCGGGGCACGGCTTTCGCGGGCTTTTGAAGACCTGCGGGATCTTTCCCGGCGCATCCACGGCTTTTACAAAGCCACTCCCCTGTCCAAGAACCTGATCGACCTTTTTCACGGCTGCCAGACCGCCTATCTGATTACCCAGGCCGCCGCGCGCAATACTGTGTCCTTGGGCTGCCACCACCGAGTGGATTAGGGGCTGTTTCCAAATGAATCTTTCGTCCAAATACTGCGTCAATCGGCCCCTTCCGTTCCGGTCGAGGACCATCAGAGCCCACGTCCCTGCACGGAAAGGGTCGATTTTCTTGTCTTTGGAGCGCAATCTTTCATTTGGCAACAGCCCCTGGGCAGATGAATGTTGAGCCGAATGTAGGAGGCATTAATGTCCGACAGATCGCCATTGGCCGCTTCTTTTTACATGGACGATCACGCCATGCTCTACGCCCACCTGCTGCAAAGCGCCGAAGCGCTGTGCGGGGAAAAGGGGCATGAGGCCTCGGTCAAGGGAACCATCCTGTACGCCCGGGAGCGCGGCCTGCGCATGGCCATGCGTTGCACGGCCGACGGCCGCCCGTTGACCCCGAGGAACTATCTGCTCTACGGCGAGTGGGTGGACGACCGCAAGTGGTCCGAACTCTCGGCCGGGGGGGCCAAGCCCTTTGTCTTGCAATTCAACCGCTGCGGTTGGAGCGAGACATGGCAAAGGCACGGCATGGAAAAATACGGGGCGGTTTATTGCGCCTGGATTGATCAGGAACTAGTGGCCGGGTTCAACCCCGAAAACAGGCTGCGTATCGACACAACCAGAGCTCGGGGCGGGGATATCTGCAGCTTCGGTTTTCTCGGCGCGGATTTTGACTCGGAAGAAGACTTCAAAAAAGACGAAGAGATCAAGGCCGGGCTGCGCTCCCGCACGGTGAAGGATTTTCTCTATCACACGGGGCACCTGCTGTCGGCCCTCCGGCGCACCTACCTTGTCGAACTGGGGCTTCTCAAAGCTGAAGACGTCGTCCGCAAGGCCCTTGCCGAATACTCGGCCCTGTTCGGCCAGGAAAAGGCCGATGCCCTGGCGCTGGAAGCAAAACAAGATTTTCTCACGGTCTGAGCAAACAGTGAGCATGTTATGAAAAAATATTCACTCGGCATCATCGGGTTCGGGAACATGGGCGGCGCCATCGGGCACGGCATTCTCAACTCTGCGGAGCTGAACCAATTGTTTTCCGTGGCGGCATATGACGTGCTGGATGCCGGCCGGGCCAGGCTGGAAGGAGAGGGCGGCAGCTGGTTCACCGATCCGGCTTCCCTTGCCGCGTCGTGCGACTTTGTTCTATTGGCGGTGAAGCCGTATCAGATCCATGCGCTTATCGGCACAATTCTGCCTTCACTGGCTGCGGAAAAAACAGTCATTTCCATTGCCGCCGGACAACCCCTGTCTGCGCTCTGCAAGTCCATTGGCGGAAAATGCTCCGTGGTGCAGGCCATGCCCAACACGCCGGCGATGATCGGGGACGGCGTTTTCGGCCTCTGTTTTGACGATCCGTCTTTGAACGAAGATCACAAAGTGGCAATTTTGCAGCTTTTTGGTGCGCTCGGCAGCGTGTTTGTCCTCCATGAAGACAAGATGAACGCGCTCATGGCCGTGACCGGGGCCGGGCCCGCGTATGTCTTCGACATGATGGACGCCGTCATGGAAGCCGGGGTTACTCTCGGCTTTACCCGAAAAGAAGCAAACGACATGGTCGCGGCTTTGTTCCGGGGCGCCGCCCGCATGGTCGAGAAGACAGGACTGCACCCCGCCGTGCTGCATTCACAGGTGACCTCTCCCAACGGCACCACCATAGCCGGCACAAACCACCTGGCCAGAACCGGCGTGCGCGGCCACATCATTGATGCCGTTTTGGCCGCCGCCGCGCGGGGAAAGGCGATGGAAAAGGAATAACCGCGGGGAGCAAGCATTATGGATATGAAGACATTTCTCGCCCAAGAGGTGAAGCCGGCCTTCGGCTGCACCGAGCCGGGCGCCGTGGCCCTGGCGGCCGCCGTTGCCGCCCGTGCCTTTGCGCATCCCATCGAAAGCATCGCCATCCGCATGTCGATCAACATCTTCAAGAACGGCCGTTCCGTCGGCCTGCCCGGCCTGCCCAGCCTGCGCGGCAATGTATTGGCGGCCGCCATCGGCGCCCTGGGCGGCGACCCGGAGAAAGGACTCATGGTCCTGCAGGGCGTCAGCCCCGAAATCGTCGCCGGGGCCGAAGCCCTTGTGCACGACGGCAAGGTCTCTCAGAGCATCGCGGAAAACGTCCCGACCATGTGGGTGGAGGTGACCTTGCACGGGCAGGGGCATACGGCCCAATGCACCCTGGCCCACAAGCACGATCATGTGGAAAAGCTCGTGCTGGACGGCATCGTCACCTACGAGGCGCCCGACGTCGCTTCGGGAAACCCGGACAAGCTGTATGGGGAACTCAAAACCTTGGGCATGGCCGACCTTTGGTCCCTGGCCGCCGGCATTGACGCACGGGATGTGGAGACCCTGCTCGAAGGCGCGGCCATGAACATGGTTGTTTCCAATGCCGGTATGGGCAAGGACTGGGGCCTCGGCACCGGCCTTGGCGACGAAGAGGACTCGCTGGAAGTCAAAGTGCGTCAGGCGGCGGCGGCGGCTTCTGAAGTGCGCATGGGCGGCGGCGACTACCCGGTTATGAGCAGCGCGGGCAGCGGCAACCACGGCATCACGGCGATTATTCCCCTTGTGGTCGCGGCCAGACAACTGCACACCGACGACAGGAAGCTCGCCGAAGCCCTGGCCATCAGCCATCTCGTTTGCGGATATCTGAAGGCCCACACCGGCAGGTTGACTCCCATCTGCGGCTGCGCCGTTGCCGCCGGAGCGGGAGCGGCCGCCGGTCTTGTACGTCTGCAGGGCGGCAGCATGGAGCAGGCGGAACGCGCTGTGGTGACCTTTGTCGCCGGCCTGATGGGCATGCTCTGCGACGGCGCCAAAGAGACCTGCAGCCTGAAAGTCGGCTCTGCGGCGGCTGAAGCATGGTCTGCCGCCAATCTCGCCCTGCATGGCGGCGGCCTGCGCACCGAGCAGGGGCTTGCCGCTCCCAGCATTCGCGAGACGGGCAAGATTCTTGAATCCCTCTCACAGGGCGCTTTCAAGCAGCTTGATGCGCTGATGGCCGGCATCATGCTTGAGCGCAGCTAGTGCATTTCACACTTGAAATGCTCGCAAGGATTTGTCGGCAAATCCTTGCCGCCAGATAGGCGTAGGCGGGCTTTGTCCGCCGTTAAGCGACTATTTGAAGCGTAAACTGCTTTAGGGCGGGTTGACTGGGGGTAACCCGACAGGTATACATTTCCTTATATATAGGCTTGTCCGCCAAACGTTTCCGTCGAGCGACGGTGGAGGCGCCGGCGGCGGCTGTGGAGGTTGTATGCTTGGGCTTATGCCGTTTCCGTCTTCCCATTCACAAAAATTCCAGTCCATGCAGACCGGCGATCCGGCCGCGCCCGCCTTTGCCGGCGAGTTTCTGCGCAGCATTTTGCCCCTGCCCGCCGGGGGCTTTTCTTCGGGCCTCACGGCCATCAACAATGAAACTTTTTTCCTGGACGGCTCGCAAGCTCTGATTCTGGTCGGGGCCGAGGCCTCTCCGGCCCGCTGCCGGGGAAAACGGTGCACACGTCTGACCTGCGCCGGGACCGAGGCCGCCGACGCTCTGGCCCTGGTGCCCGGTCTGGATTTTCACGACGGGCTGATCCAGGTCAGCCTGGCCTGCCGGGCACTTTCGCCGGCCTTGGAAGCTTCTTGTCGGGCCGGGATCGCCTTTCGGGTGAGCGCGGAAAAGACCTTTGAGTGCGTCTCGCTGCAGCCCGGCAATTCCCGTTGCCTGAATCAGGAGCGGCGCAACCGCACGCTGCAATACCAGAGTCTGCCTCATTTTCCGGCCGAGGTGCTTAACACCGGGTCCCCTTGCCGCTGGTCGGCCCATGCCGACTGCCCGCCGAACGTCTGGCTCTCCCTGCGTCTTGAGGTCTGCGCCGGCGATGCCCGGCTGTATCTGAACGGCTCGGACCAGCCCACCCTGGTCATAGACGACTTAAAGCTCGCCCCCGGCGTGGGTACGGGTGTGGGCCTGTGGATTGCCAAGGGCGCCGAGGTTTTTGTTTCCGATATTCATGTGGTACACTGGAAACGCTAGGGGCCGACTCCAAATACGTCTTTTGTCCAATGCCTGCGTCAAGCGGGCTTTTTGCTCCGGGTGAGTCCCATATAGGGAGCAGCCTGCCGGCCATCACTCGCCTTTATTGTCTTCTTTGTCTTCTTCGGCCGGGGGCAGAGCCTGGGCCTCAAAGACCTGCCCGGCTTCCAGCACCGGCGGCATGCTTCCGTTCGCGCCGGGCAGGGCCTGGGAGCCTTTGTCCACAATGACGACGCCGGTGCGTTCCAGCACCTCGCGGCGAAAGGCATATTCCTCGTGCAGCCGGCGGGTGCGATAGTTAAGCCAGGCCCCGGCGCCGATAAACACGGCCAGGACCAGCGCTACCCCAGCGGCCAGATGGGGAATATAGGGTACCAGGGCGCGACCGATGCCGCCCAGACTGTCGAGGGCGCCTTCCAGGGTGAGCAGAGCGGCGCCCAGGGCCACCACGCCCAGGAGCACGGCCAGAGCGGGCGCTCCCTTGACGATTCGGTAGAAACGCTGCAGGCGCTCGGGCAGATGCTTCTGCCACTCGGAGTCGCCGCTCTCGACCTTGGCGCTCGTGAACAGGCCTACATCGGCCAGGTGTACGGCCAGAAGGATCAGGGCCGGAGCCATGACCATGCCCGCGCCCCAGGCCAGCAGAGGAAAAGTGAAATTCCCGCTCGGAGTCATGAAGCCGAAGCACAGGGCGGCCACGGAGATCAGCAGCTCCACCGCGCAGATGGAGACCCCGAGATACAGCCAGAGTTCGCGCCGCTGTTTTTCGCTCAGGGGATCGGCGGGTTTTTCCCCGGCCTGCGGGGGTGCCTTGTCGTCGGCCATTACCGGACCTCGTATCGAATTCGCCCCGTCGGGGCATGACGCTCGCCGTTGTCGGCGTTGCGGTGGAGATAAGCATGGAGGGGAAGAGACACAAGCCCTGCCGCGCGGCGGGGAGAAAGGAGTTGTCCCCTTCTCCCCGCGCGGTTCGGCAAAGGGCGACAGTCCCTAGAAGGCGGGGACAATACCCTTGGGCTCCAGTTCCTTGGCGATGTATTCCTTCACTTCCGGGGAGTTCACGGCCTTGACCAGGGCCTTGGCCATGGGTGAGTCCTTGTCGGCGGCGCGCACAGCCAGCACGTTGGCATAGGGAGAATCCTTGCCTTCCATGACGATGGCGTCCTTGGAGGGGGTCAGCCCGGCTTCCACTGCGAAGTTGGTGTTGATCACCGCGGCGGTCACGTCCTGCAAGGTACGCGGCAGTTGCGCGGCCTCAAGCTCCATGATCTTCAGACCCTTGGGGTTTTCGGTCACATCGCGGGCGGTGACCAGTTCGCCGGGCTTCAGCTTGATCAGCCCGTGGGCCTCAAGCAGGCGCAAGGCCCGGGCTCCGTTGGTCGGGTCGTTGGGCACGGCCACGATGTCGCCCTTCTTGAACTCGTCCAGCGACTTGATCTTCTTGGAATACAGGCCAAGCGGCTCAATGTGCACCTTGGCGATCCAGGCCAGATCCAGGTTCTTTTCCTTGTTCATGTTCTCCAGATAAGGGATGTGCTGGAAGAAGTTGGCGTCCAACTGCTTTTCGGCCAGAGCCATGTTGGGCTGCACGTAGTCGGAAAATTCTTTGATCTCAAGGGTGTAACCCTCTTGTGCCAGCAGCTTCCCGGCGATCAGCATGATGTCCTTGTGCGGGAAGGGCGTGACCCCGACGACGATTTTCTGCCCGGCAAAGGCCGGAGAAGAGAGGCAGGCAAGCAACACCAGAGCGGACAAAAGTTTTTTCATAAAAAATCCTCGCTACGGTTTGGGGGGAGATAAAACGCCAATGGCCCTGCATACACCGGAACGCTCTAATGGGGAAGAGCCGGAGTGAGGGTGCAGGGGGCAGCGGGCAAAAAGGCCGATCGGCGGTTTCTAGCGTAACCGTTTATACAGATAATTGCCGGCCGTCTGAATCAGCCGGACAAGGATGACCAGGACAAGAACGCACCAGATGGTTACGTCTCCCTGAAAGCGGGTGTAGCCCACGCGAAAGGCCAGGTCGCCCAGGCCGCCGCCGCCCACGGTGCCGGCCATGGCCGAGTAACCGATCAGGGCCACGGCCAGAACGGCTATGTTGAGCACAATGGCGGGCCTGGCTTCGGGCAGCATGACCCGAAAGATGATCTGCCAGGCGCCGGCCCCGAAGGAACGGGCCGCCTCGACCACGCCGCGGTCGACTTCAAGAAAGTTACCCTCGATGATCCGGGCGGCAAAGGGCGCGGCCGCGATGGTCAGGGGCAGAATGGTGGCGGCGGTGCCGATGGTGGTGCCCATGACCAGGCGGGTCAGGGGCATGATCGCGATGATCAGGATAATGAAGGGCATGGAGCGCAGCAAATCGACGCCCATGTCCAGCAGGGCGTAAATCTTGCGGTTGGGCCGCAGGCCGTGGGGGCCGGTGATGATCATCGCGCAGGCCAGAATAAAGCCGATGACAAAGGAAAAGAGGGTGGAGAAAAAGACCATGATCGAGGTTTCCCACAGGGCAGTGATCAGGTCCGGATAGATGCGCAGAAACGAGTCGGCCACGGCCTGCCGGGCGAGGACGAAAAAGCCGGGATCACTCATTGTCCATGACCTCCCAGAAGAGCTCTCTCTCCTGCAAGTAGTCGAGCACCATTTCCAGATGATTGTCGTCGACGTTGATAATCAGAAAACCCCGCACGTCGTCCATGTAGCGCTCGAGCTTGCCGCCGACAATGGAGAAATTGACGTCCAGGGCTCTGGCCATGTTGGTGATCACCGCGTCTTGGGAAATTTCTCTGGGAAACCAGAGGCGGATGTTCGTACCCGTGGGAATCAGGGTAAACTCGTCTTCAATGAGCTTTTTCAGATCCGGGGTCGGGGCCAAGAAGAGATCGTCGGTTCTGCCCATGCCCTGGATGCGGCCCCCGTCGAGCAGGACCAGGCGGTGGCAGGAGCGTTTGACCACTTCCATCTGATGGGTGACCAGAATGATGGTCAGGTTCAGGTGTCTGCGGACGTCTTCAAGCAGGTCCAGGATGGCGATGGTGGTTCTGGGGTCCAGGGCCGAGGTGGCCTCGTCGCAGAGCAGAATTTTGGGCGACAGGGCCAGGGCCCGGGCAATGCCCACGCGCTGCTTCTGGCCGCCCGAAAGGCTCTGCACCCGGGCCTGGTATTTGTCGGCCAGGCCGACCAGGGCCAGAAGCTCCATGACCCGCCGGCGCCGCTCGGCCGCCGGCACCTTCCAGACCTCAAGGGGGAAGGCCACGTTGTCGAAGACGTTTTTCCCGGACATCAGGTTGAAGGTCTGAAAGATCATGCCCATGCTCCGGCGCAGCTCGCGGATGCCGTGCCTGCCGAGGTCGCGGACCTCTTGGCCCATGACCTTGACGCTGCCTTCCTCGTAGCTTTCGAGGCCGTTGAAGCAGCGCAGCAGGGTGGATTTTCCGGCCCCGGAGTGCCCGACCACGCCAAAAACCTCCCCTTCCTCGACGGAAAGGGAGATGTCGTGGAGCACGGTGTTGTCGCCGTATCGCTTAAAAAGGCTTCTGACCTGGATCATGCATCTCCTGAAGGCGGCTGCGGGCCGCTCGGCAGACTACCGCGATTGGGCCGGAATTTCAACGTTGCAGTGGGCGGTTTGGTGTGGTCCTGCATCGGGGAAACTTTAAGCGATAAAGTAATTCCAGAGCATGGCCGCCCAGAGCACGGCATTGAGCAACAGCGCCAGGAGCACGGCGGCCGAGCCCATGTCCTTGGCGTGCTTGATCCGTTCGTTGTATTCCCGGGTGATCAGGTTGCAGATTTCCTCCAGGGCCGAGTTCAGCAATTCCACGGCCGGCACCAGCAGGGCCGCGCCGCCGAGCAGGCCGGACCAGAGCGGACCGGGGCGGAGCAGGGCCAGGACGACGGCCACGCCGGCTAGGCCGCAGAGTTCCATGCGAAAGGCGACCTGGCTTTTCCAGGCGCGTCCGAGCCCCTGCAGCGACCAGCGCAGGGCCTTGCCCAAGTGACCGGGTTCTGTAACGCCCATAGAATCACCTTGCCGGCCGCGAGCCGGCTGGTATAGATTAAAGTAAAGCAACAGAGTTACTTTACGACGGGCGCGCAAGCGGGACGCCCGCTTGCGGACTCGTTTAGAGGTTCGTCGGCAATCCGGCTGCATGGGCAATTTCATTTTGAAATTGCTCTGAAGATGTAGCGTAACCCCCTGCCGCCGCTTTGATCGGCCGGGAAACGCCCATGAAAACCCTTCGTCTGCTTCCCCTGCTCCTCGTGCTGGGCCTTGCCGTTCTGAGCGGTTGCGCCGAGCGCTCCGCCGAGGTGGAACAAGATCTCAACACCACGGGGCCCTCCGATATGCCGAATCCCAATACGCCCGGCGGCGGCTCTCCGAAGCATTTCTAGGCCGGCTGCGGCGAGCCTTTTCCCGGGACCCTGCGGTCTGATACACCGAACGGTCCTTGGCGACAAGGCGCGCCCGGCTCTTTGGCCGGGAGACGATCTTCCGTGTGGTTGTGCGCCGTTTTCACCGCCGTCATGTGGTCCACGGGTTTTATTGTGGACCGTTTCATTGTGGGCGGTGCCGACCCCAATCTTTTTCTCGTGGCCCGCTTTGCCGGCACCGCCGTGTTGTGTCTGGCGGTCTGCGACCTGTGGCGCATCCCGGTACCGGGCGGGCACAAGGCTCTGCCGCACCTGCCGGTCGGGGCGATCATGCTTGGGCTCTACCTGGGCCTGAGCTACCGCGCCGTGCCCCAGGGTCTGCCTCCGGCGGTCATGGCCTTGATCGGCGCCTCCAGCCGGCCTTCACCGTGCCGTTGGCGTCTTTCGTTCTGCGCACCCGGCCCGGCCGGCGCTTTGCCTTTGGCTTTGCCGTGGCCCTGGCCGGGGTGATCCTTGCTCCTGCCCGGCCTGCGGACCGCCGGAGCCCAGGCTATCCCGCCGCAGGCGGCCGCGGCCGGCGTTGTCTCGGTGATCTGTCTGCCGTTGTTGGGCATGGTGCTGCAAAAGCGTCTGTTCCTTCATGACAATGTCCTGTCCTCCTTTGCCGTGCAGAACATCGGCGGCATGGCCGTCTGCCTGCTGCTGGCCCTGGTTTTCCAGGAGCGGACTTTTGAGCCGATCGTTACGGTGCCGGCCTCGTGGCTCTGGGCCATAGTCTGCATCGGCGGCGCCAACTTCGGCATGGTCTATCTGACCCGCCGGCTCGACCCCTCGCGCATCGCCAGCCTGGTGCTTCTGGCTCCGCCCCTGGCCGCAGTGCAAGGCTACTTTTTTTCGGCAACACCCTCAGCCCCATGCAATTGGCCGGCTTCGCCGTGGCCCTGCTCGACATTCTGCTCTGTCGGCCGTTGCGGAAGCGGGCGTAAGGTTTTCCGGCCACCGCCCCTGGGAACGGGAATCTTCCGCCGTATCACGCCAAACCGTCCCCACTCCCCAATGCATGACGGTTTGCAGAGGGAGGGGCTTTCTGATATCTTCCCGACGAAAAATAATCTTCAGCGGGTTGCGCTATGCAGCAATTTCGGGCCGATCTCCACATCCATTCGCGTTTTTCTCGCGCCACCGGCAAGAAGCTGAACGCTCCGTATCTGGCCGCCTGGGCTCGGATCAAAGGCTTGACGGTCCTCGGCACGGGCGACTTCACCCACCCGGCCTGGCGGGCAGAACTGGCCGACCTGCTGCGCTTTGAAGAAGCGAGCGGCCTGTATGTCCTCAAGGACGAGAACGTCACCCGCGGGCTCGTGCCGCAACTTCCCGAACTGCCCGGCGAGCCGGTGCGCTTCATGATCCAGGGCGAGGTCAGCTCCATCTACAAACGCGGCGGCAAGGTGCGCAAGGTGCACAATCTGGTCTACATGCCCGACCTGGAAACCGCCGAAGCCTTCAGCCTGCGCCTGGCCCAAACCGGTAACCTGACCTCCGACGGCCGGCCCATTCTGGGGCTGGATTCGCGTGATCTTCTGGAAATGGTTCTGGAGGCCCACCCGGATGCCTTTCTGATTCCGGCGCATATCTGGACGCCCTGGTTCGCCCTGTTCGGATCGAAATCCGGCTTTGACTCCATTCGGGATTGCTACGGCGATCTCACCGACCATATTTTTGCCCTGGAAACAGGGCTTTCCTCCGACCCGGCAATGAACCGGCTTTGGAGCGCCCTGGACGGCTTCCGGCTGGTTTCCAACTCCGACGCCCATTCGGCGGAAAACCTGGGCCGTGAGGCCAACCTCTTTGCCGGCGAAATTTCTTACAAGGGCATGCTCGAGGCCCTGCGCAACCCGGAAAAGCCGGGTAACACCCGCTTTGACGGCACCTTTGAGTTCTTTCCCGAAGAGGGCAAGTACCATATGGACGGGCACCGCAACTGCGACATGCGCCTGAGCCCGGAAGAAACCCGGGCTCACGGCGGCAAGTGCCCGGTCTGCGGCGGCGATCTGACCGTGGGCGTGCTGCACCGGGTGCTGGAGCTGGCCGACCGCAACGAGCCGGAATACCACAACCAGGCCCCCTTTATCAGCCTGGTGCCCCTGCCGGAGGTGCTGGGCGAGATCCTTGACGTGGGCTCCAAGAGCCGCAAGGTCGCGGACCTCTACGGCAAGGTGCTCGAGCGCTTCGGATCGGAACTTGGGGTGCTGCGCGATGCGCCCGTGGACGAACTGGCCCGTTTTCTGCCGCCCCTGGGCGAGGCCGTGGAGCGTATGCGCGAAGGCCGGGTGATTCTTCAGGCCGGCTACGACGGCGAGTATGGCGTGGTGCGCATGTTTGACGAGGCCGAGCAGCGGGAAATCCGCCGCGGCGCCGGCGTGGGCAAAAAGGCCGGCGCGGCCGCCGCCGGGCTGTGCCTGCCGGGCACGCCCGAGCCCGTGAAAAAAGAGCGCCGGGGCGGCAAGAGCGCCGGGGTGGAGCAGTCCGAGGAGGAATTTTTGTTTTCCGATCTTGATGAGGACTTTCCGGAAGACGGGGAGCCGGCTGAGGCGGCCGGGCCGCACGACCGCCTGAACGTGATGCAGGAACAGGCCGTGGCCGCCGGTCCCGGACCGGTGCTGGTTCTGGCCGGTCCGGGCACAGGCAAAACCCGCACCCTGGTGGCCCGGGTGCAACATCTGCTGGACGAAGGCACCGCGCCCAAGCGCATTCTGGCCGTGACCTTCACCCGCCGGGCCGCGGCCGAACTGGACGAGCGCCTGGGCGGCGGCGACGGCCCCATGCCGCGTACCGACACCTTGCACGCCCTGGCCCTGGAGCTTTGGCACCGCACCCATGACACCCCGGTGCTGCTCTCGGAAGACGCCGCTTTTCGGGTTTTCAACGAGGCCAATGTCGAAGAATCGGCCCAGCTCATCAAAGAGGCCTGGAAGCGCATCAACCTGGCCCGCGAAACCCTGACCGCGCCCGGCCAGGAATACGCCGAGGCGGCGCGGCGTTTCTCCCGGCAGAAATCCGCCTGGAACCTGGCCGATTACACCGATTTGCTGGAATTCTGGCTGGAGCAGATCCGCCAGGGCTTGTTCACCTCCCCGTGGGAGCAGGTGCTGGTGGACGAGATCCAGGATCTTTCCCCCCTGCAACTGGAGCTGGTCCGCAACCTGGCCCGGCAGAACGGCGACGGGTTTTTCGGCATCGGCGACCCGGATCAATCGATCTACGGCTTTCGGGGGGCTCACGGCAACTGTTTGGAATATTTTAAAACCGCCTGGCCGGATTTACGGGTCATCCACCTGCAGGCCAACTACCGCTCGGCCCCCGGCGTGCTCGAACTGTCCCGGACCGTGCTTGGCGAGCACGCCAAAACCGGCCTGCCGGCGGCGGCCAGGGCCACGGTCGCGACCCTGCACCTGTTCGAGGCGCCCTCGGCAGAAGCCGAGCAACAGAAGATTGCCGAGCGGGTCTGCGCCCTGATCGGCCTGGGCGGTCACACCCTGCTCGACGCCGGCGTCGGCCCGTCGTTGCCCGGCCTGGCCAAAGCCTCTTTCAGCCCCGGTGACATCGCCGTGCTGGTGCGCACCCACGCGGCCGGCAAGCCCATTCGGGCCACCCTGTCCCGCTGCGGCGTGCCCGTGGCCGAGCCGGAAACCGAAGCCTTCTGGCACGACGACCGGGTGGACCTGATTCTGCGCAGCGCGGGCAGGATGCTCGGGATTACCGAAAATATCGACCCTTCGGCCGAAAGCCTGCCCGACTGCCCGGAAAAGGTCTTTGCCAAGGGCCCCATGGGTGTCGGCGCCTATTTCGCAGAAATTCCGCCTTTTGATCAGGTCTTCTGGCAAAGCCGGCCCTTCCGGGCTCTGAGCAAGGCCTATGACGAGCACCGGGGCTGGCCGGGGCTGATCACCTGGATCAGCCTGCAGAACAGCCTGGAACTGGTGCGTGCCAAGGCCGAGAAGGTCCAGGTGCTGACCATGCACGCGGCCAAGGGCCTGGAGTTCGAGGTGGTTTTCGTGCCCTGCCTGGAGGACGGCCTGATGCCCTTCGTGGGCGCGGCCATGCTCACGGGCAAGGTCGACCGGCAGGAGCAATGCGATGTGGACGAGGAGCGCCGGTTGCTGTATGTGGCCCTGACCCGGGCCAAGACCGCCCTGTTTTTGTCGCACGCCGCCGGCCGCCGGCTCTACGGCAAGGATTTACGTCTCAAACCCTCACGCTTTCTCGAAGGCGTCCCGGAGGGCCTGCTGGCTCGTTCCACCGTGGTGGCCACGAGCAGCCGTAAAGAAAAGCAGCTCACCTTGATCCCATAACTATTGATATCCGCATTTTTCACTAAACATTTTCTAGAAACTCTGGTATGTCATGAGACATGAAAACGCTCAGCAAGACCAGTCAAGATGTACGCGAGTTCAGGCGACTTCGGGCCGTGGAGCTTTATGAACAGGGCTGGC
>JAVBLS010000031.1:0-29222 GCA_031553235.1 Desulfovibrio sp. | reverse complement strand
TTCAATCCACGCTCCCGTGTGAGGGAGCGACAAAAGGACGGCAAGCTGGTGCGGGTGGAATTTGTGGTTTCAATCCACGCTCCCGTGTGAGGGAGCGACTTTCCCTACTATTTACTATGTATTTTCACCATGTGTTTCAATCCACGCTCCCGTGTGAGGGAGCGACTTGATGGCATCCAGGACGGCCCCGAGGGCAATCTGTTTCAATCCACGCTCCCGTGTGAGGGAGCGACATCCTGGAGGCCCTCGGGTTGAGTGAGGGAGATAGTTTCAATCCACGCTCCCGTGTGAGGGAGCGACTCGCCATGATCCACCTCCGTTCCCATTTTTTGCAGTTTCAATCCACGCTCCCGTGTGAGGGAGCGACATTAATCGTCAATTAGGCAGGGTAGGGCGGGGTGGTTTCAATCCACGCTCCCGTGTGAGGGAGCGACGGAATCAACCCGAAAACCGCCAAGGGCGAGATCAAGTTTCAATCCACGCTCCCGTGTGAGGGAGCGACGGAATCAACCCGAAAACCGCCAAGGGCGAGATCAAGTTTCAATCCACGCTCCCGTGTGAGGGAGCGACGTGCCGACCGCGCCGGAAAACCGTCCGAAAAACGTGTTTCAATCCACGCTCCCGTGTGAGGGAGCGACTCAAAGTGATTGTAGATTTCGCGCGCATTATCGGGTTTCAATCCACGCTCCCGTGTGAGGGAGCGACTACCGCGAGTTGCACGGGGTCGAGATAATCCTCGAGTTTCAATCCACGCTCCCGTGTGAGGGAGCGACGCAGGACACGATTATTGACCCCAAGGGGGAATCGTTTCAATCCACGCTCCCGTGTGAGGGAGCGACCCAATACAATGCCGCGGCCACCCGGGCGGCGGCTGTTTCAATCCACGCTCCCGTGTGAGGGAGCGACTAATCTTTTCCAATTTCTCCTTGGCAAAATCGTGTTTCAATCCACGCTCCCGTGTGAGGGAGCGACGCGCCCGCGCCCGGCGCATTCCTTGCAAATACGTGTTTCAATCCACGCTCCCGTGTGAGGGAGCGACAGCAGAGGTATCCAGACCGAGAGTAACGAGTAAGGTTTCAATCCACGCTCCCGTGTGAGGGAGCGACCCGGCGATAGCCGAGCCGGAAATATCCGTGGTAGGGTTTCAATCCACGCTCCCGTGTGAGGGAGCGACCATAATGCCTCCCATGAGTAACCTTACCCACACGTTTCAATCCACGCTCCCGTGTGAGGGAGCGACTTGCCGGCCTCGATGTGACGCAGGGTGTTGCGGGTTTCAATCCACGCTCCCGTGTGAGGGAGCGACCGTTGCCCGAATTTTGTATTTTAAAACGCCGCGTTATCTATTGTTTCCCGGGGATATGGCGTATACGGAGCGCAATCAGGCAAGTGCTCTTGTTGTTGAAGAAAATACATTCAATAAAACCAACATATTCTGCTTTCGAGCACCTCCCGGGAAAACCATGTACGCTTGGGGTGCCCGCGCCTCGGTGTACCGAAGCGCGGGCACCCGTCAGAGTATAAGCGGTCCTTGAGGATCGTAGGCCGCCTTGGTTCCGATGTGCTCTACCCGGTTTTTCCAATTGGCGCCCAGGTAGTAAAAGCGCAGACTGTCCTTTTGCTCATCCATGCAGGCTGTAAGTCTGGCACGTAAGGCGGTCCACTGGGCCGGATCCACCAGGCATTCAAATACGGAAAACTGCACGCGCTGCCCCCAGTTTTCACAATGCTTGGCTATCTGGCGCAGGCGCTTTTTGCCTTCGGTATCTTGGGTGTTCACATCATAGCTGATTAAAACCATCATAAGGTCACCGTATGACAAAAGGTGGGTATGCCCCCAGATCGCCTCGTATATGCCGGGCGAGCAGGCGGGCCTGATTGTGCCACACAAGGCCTATGGGCATCCGCTCTTGCAGAAAGGGGTGTTCCACCTCTTCCCGCTTGCGCTCCTGCCAGGCCACAATCACGTCTTTGCGGGTCGCGTCGCCCATAACCACCGCACCCGATTCCGTTTTCTTGAATCCTTTTGCCTTGACCTGACCTCGGTTGATCAGGGTGCAGGCGAGCCTGTCGGCCAGATACGGCCGGAATTCTTCCATCATGTCCAGGGCCAGACTTGGCCGGCCCGGCCGGTCCCGATGCAGGAATCCCACCGCCGGATCCAGGCCGCAGGTTTCCAGGGCACTGCGGATATCATGAGCCAGCATGGTGTAGAGAAACGAGAGCAGGCAGTTGACGGCATCAAGAGGAGGGCGCCTGTTGCGTCCCGAAAACAGGAATGCCGGATCGGGATTGGCGATGAGCAGATGGAAGGCGCCGAAATAGGTATTGGCCGCCTCGCCCTCAATGCCCCGTACCACGTCGAGGGGCAGACCGGGTTGCAGCCGTGCCATGCAGGAGGTCAGCCGGGTACAGGCGGCATCAAGTTCGGCGTTTGGCCGTTCGCGGGCCGTGCGCAACAATACTGTACGACAGTTGGCGATTTTTCCTATGGTTGCGGCCCGTGCAATGCCCGCTGACGCTTCGGGATTGTCGCCCATACGGTATTGTTCACGGCGCAGAAGGACATTGCCGCGTGTCGGGCCGTGCATCGAGGCGAGAAAGCGGCCGTTTTCCGTCAGCCAGGAAACAGCCACATTGTTTTCCGCGCAATGGCCGAGCAAAAAGGGACTACAGGAAATCTGTCCAAAGAGGACAAGGCCGCCCAGAGTGTGAATGGGGATCTTGCCTTTGAGGCTTCCACCCTGGTGCACGGCGATGCATTCTCCATCTTTGGCGAGATAGCTTTCCTGCGTTGTAATATAGAGCGTGTTCAGATGCTGCTTCATGTCGGCTCCCGCAGGGATTCAAGGTAGCGTGACGCGGATTGCCGCTCGCCGGTGGTTTTGGGCAGGCAGTCTCCAGACAAAGAGCAGGCGGCGCAGCGCTCGTCGACAACCGGCGGCGGCGTTGCCCCTTGGCGCAACAATTCGTGTAAGTTCAGAGCGGTCTTTCGGACCTCGTCGCGCAGATCGTCAGTAAGCGCCACTGTCTGCCTGCGCCGGGTTTTGCCGTAGAAAAGCGCCCCTTCCGGCACCGGAAGGCCAAGCATCTCCTCCAGGCACATGGCCTGGGCGCACAACTGCACTCGATCGGCATCGTGCTTTTTGGGGCGACCGCGTTTGTATTCCACAGGATAGGGCAGCCATTTGCCGTCTTTACGGTGGAACTCGACAACGTCCGCCTTGCCGCTCAGCCCAAGCGCGGTGGACCGCAACAAAAGACCGGTGACGGTTTTCACGTCGCCGCGGGTCTCGGCCTTGCCGCTGTCGGCCTTCTCGTGCAGCAACCGCCCCTCGGCGGTGTACGCGTTCTCCGTCCAGATCTGCTCCAGATGGATCAGCGCACACTGCCGGGGACAGTAGAGGTAATGCTGCAGGGCCGAGAGGGGGATCAGCTCTTCTTCGGAGAACATGGCCACAACATGGGGATGATCTCCACGCCTGACGGCACCGCATTTTTTTCGAGAGTAAGCGAGTAATCTTCAAAGGAGCGAGGCGGTACGGCGGCCTGAGGCGTATGCGCAACTTTTACGGCATCGAACAGTTCTCCGGAGCGGGCGTTTCCCAGGTGGTTGCCGTGTTTGAACACAAGAAGCCCGCGCGGAGCCATCTCGCCGCGCGCTGCGGAGCGGTCGTGCTCGAAAGCGTTGAGCAGGGCTTCCCAGAGCAAGGCGAGATCGTCTTCCGTAAAGCCGCTTCGGGCTGCGTCCACAGTGGAGACAAAGCCGTGCATGCGGTACAGGGCGTAAGGTACGGTGTTCTTGCGTCCGAAGGTGGAGGCGAATTCCCGGTTTTTGTCTTCCTGTTTCTTGGCATCTTCTTCCGTTGTCACGGCGCAGCGGGTGACGGAATGTTCGGCCTGGTAGATGCGATCTTCGGAGCGGGCGAAGGTGAACTGCACGGGCCCGCGTACGGTGCCGGCAGGTTTTTTGCCGGTGCTGAGCACGGCGCCGAAGGTACGGATATCAAAGTAATTTTTGCACAGATCCTTCTGGCGCTCCTGGGGAGCTTCGCCCGCGGCGGCGTCGATGATCGTGTTCAGAACATTGCCCTGGCGTATGAAAATATCATAGGGCTTTTTGAGATCGTGCTTGATCTGCACATAGTTGCGCACTTTGCGCTTGATGCACACGTCCGTGACCAAACCTTCCTGGTTCTCGGCGTCCGCTCTCGGCAGGTTGGCTTGATCCGGGTCTCCGTTGGGGTTGCCGTCCTTCACGTCGAAAAAGTATACGAAATCATAACGATTTTTGATGATATCACTCATGGCGTTATTCCTTTCCGGAGTCTGTGGAGGGTTTGTTGAAATTTTCCTGCCGTTGGTGGTAATAGCCTATGGCGAATTGTCCCTGTTCTTCCAAAGAGAAGATAGCGGGGAACACACGGATGGATATAAAAAGTTCGCCCAGTTGCTTGTCCAGGGTGACGGCCAGGCCGGGCTTTTCTCCGCGTAACTTGCCCAGATAATTCTGGGACATCTTGATCAGCCTGCCGAAGGCCGGAGCGGGCGTGGTGGAGGCGGCGGAATAGAACCGATCCCGGAGCGGGGCGTTCAGCTCCTTGCCGAGAGCCGCTGTCTGGATGCTTTCCAGCACGGCGAAAATTCTTCCGGCTATATGGGCCGTTTCCAAGTTCCCCACGTCGAGTTTTGGTTGCATTCTTTTCCCTCCTGTTTTTTGTATCTGGCTATTTCTGTTCAAAATAAATTTGATAAGAGCCGCCCGTGCGGCCGTTACGCGTCCTTCTTCCATGCGGATGCGTCGCAGCACCCTGTCCAACAGCGTCCAGGGCGGTGTTCGACCCAAAAGGGCGCAGTTCCACAGTATGGTGGCAGCCCGGCCCGGGAAGTCGTCTTTGCTGTCAATTTCAAACCGCGCCGCGCCTCCGGTCTCTTTTTTTCTGTGTATGCCGCAGGCGTTCGCCAGTGCGCGTAACGGGAAAAACCGCATTTCCGGGGCGCCGGTATCGAAATTGCGTTCCACGATGGCAATATCGTGGAACCAGGCCGTCACGTTGGCTTTGATCATGGAGGACGTGCTTTCTATCCAACTGCGTATGGCAATGCGGGCTGCCGCGCCGGAAAGGATGCAGGCATAGAACCTGTCCGCGTGCACCGTATCCAGGGGTTTTACAGCACCCCGGTATGGGGCGCTGAGCAAGAGTTCCAACGCGGCCTCGTCCTGCGGCGAATCATTCTCTTTTTCCATGAGCATGGCGGTAATATCGCCCCAATGCTCTTCAGGGGTGTCTACAAGCTGAATTTCCACCGAGGGAGCGCCGCTTCGCGTCCAGTAGATCATGGCCGTATCGGAAGCCAGATTTTTGCGGTGTGAATAGCGATAGTAAGGCTTGCCTTTGTCCGGCTGCACCTGTTCGCCGTCTCCCAGGAGGAAGTTCAGGCCTTCCACGTAGTTTCTGGCGCAGGCGGTGCAGACCGAGGAGTTTTCGTTACTCTCAAGCCCGTATGACTCAAAGGCCTTTTCGTTATAGGAGATAAGTGCCGACCCGGCAGTTTGTCCGTCGGGGACTTTTTTGATCATGCCGTGGGGGGCGGCCAGCACGGGATAGTCCGTGGTACCGCATACCGAACAGGCCCTGGACTGCTCGGTCTTGCGTTTTTTCTGTGCGCCCTCAAAGCGGCGGACAATCGCTTCGGTCACATCCGGTTTTTCATGTAGCCGAACGGAATCGCCCAGCAGGAGAAAGGCGATGTTGCCGATGCGTTCCTTTGGAGGCACGCCGGCCTCAAAGGCTTCCACCGCTTTGTCCAGGCCCGCCGCTTTGTTTTCGCCGTAAAAAAGCAACACGGGAGCCAGGGAGGGGACGTCCGCATATTCTTGCAGTTTGGCCAGATACCAGGCGTGCTTTTTGGCGTCCAGGCCCAGGGTTTCTTCCGGCTTGTCCACCAGCAGCCGGGCTTTGCCCTTTTTCGCGGTCAGAGCTTCGGCCGGGGTGGAGATTTTATCGTGCACTGTAAACCCCAGGAAATTACCCTGGGAATCAATGAGCAGATCCGTGACCACAATTTCCTGTTTCAGGGCATCGCTGGCGTCCGCCTTGCGGATACGTCTGCCGAATTCCACCAGTTCGTTAAGCATGGCTCGCCTCCTGCTCCTCCAACTCCTCCTGCTCCGCATAAAATTGCAGAAGTTCCCGAACTCCATCGGTCACGGGCGGACGGATGTGGCTTGAGGTCATGAGTTTTTCATTCAGGATTCCATCTGCCCCCTTGGCGTTTTCGCAGTCCAGAACCCCGCTGCGGACGGCCATGTTGTGGGCGAATAACGGTTGCGGAATGCCGTTGGGGGCGTAAAACATGTCATAGAACAGGCTGCCGATGGGAACGGTATCGGTGATCGGGGCGTCATGCGCAGCCGGTTCCGTGAACTCGCAGGAAAATTCTCGAGTGCCCAGGTAGGGACGGCGGAAACACTGCCCTTTGCGCACCCGGCGACGGAACATCTCCACATATTTGACAGGCGGGTTTTTTACGTCAAAGGCGTCCTGAAACACGGAGGCCTCAATGATATAGGCGACGTCCCGCAATAAAGTGGCGCTACGTTGGGTGCGGTATTTATCCATAACGCAGATATCTATGGGCTCCTTTCCTTGTTTGGCCTTTAACTCGTTGCGTTTGATGGAGCAGTACATGACGGGTTTCAGCACCAGGATGCGCCGTACGTACCACTTGAATTCAGGTTTCCACAGAATACTGTCCAGAACGCCCCGCGCCGCCGAGGGCGTCATGCACGGGTAGCTCATCCGCTCCACCTTCAGATCCGGCCTGGTGAAACAGGCGAATTCGCCGGAGACTTTCACCCTTACCCTTTGTTCATCGAGAACTGCGGCCATATTTCCTCCAAAGTTCAGCTACACAAGCTATATAATGAGAGTATCCGTATATTGTAGGCCGATATCCAGCCCGAGCCCGTCTTTGTCATATCGGCCGTTCCAGACGCGCATGCCGCAGGACAATTCCGTCCACAAACCGGCCGCGTGCTTGAAGAATTTATCGTATACTTGCACGGAATACTGCTGCACCGCGCGGTATCCTTCGCGGGAGAGCTTCAGCTTCAGCCGTTCCTTAGCTTGTAACGTATCGTGCAGTTTCCGACTTTTTTCATCATAATCATATATGAAAAGAGACTGCGCCGTATCCGGCATCAGCCTGTAGAGGTCGTTCACCTTCGCGAAATTACGGCGTCCCCGTTCCAGCGTGACGGATTGTTTCTGGGTGATGAACAGGCTAAGAATTTGTTTATAATAGTTTTGAAAGAATGTATAGCTGTACAGATCGCCGATGCTGGACGTGAGTAGTGCCTGCACATGCCCCGCCTGTGTCGCATAGAAGCTATCCGGAGCGCTTGCATCGGCAAGTCGGAAGAGTGCCACTCGGCCGGGTTCGGGCATTGCGTCTTCGCGGTTGCAGCGGCCGGCGGCCTGGATGATGGATTCCAGCGGGGCCATCTCCCGGAATACGCATGGGAAATCAAGGTCGACTCCTGCTTCGACCAGTTGGGTGGATAGCACCAGAATCCGGACTTTCTTGTCGGACAAAGCGATGCGAATTTCCTCTATGATTTTCTTACGATGATGGGGGCAGAGATTGGTGGTCAGGTAGAATACCTTGCTCCACCGGGGCGAATCATGAAGTTCACGGTATAATTCGTTGACGGGCCGTTTGGTGTTCATTATGGCCAGTGTAGACACGCCACTCGTCTCAAGGGCGTCTTTTACCGTGGCAAGAGATACGGGGTGTAACTTTTCAAGTTGCTCGAAGCGTACGCGAATGGTCTTGTTAAACAGCGATTCCGCATTCTCCACCAAGGGCGTGATTACCTTCACGCCTGGAAACCCTTCTCTGCTCTCGAAAGCGGGCATGGTAGCCGTGCAGAAGACGAAGCTTGCGTTCAGGATTGTTTGAACGTTTTGCAACATGTCCAAGGTTGGCAGCACCAGGTCTTTGTTCAGGGTCTGTACTTCGTCAAGAATTATCACCGAGTTGGCAATATTATGGAATTTTCTGCATTTTCCAGGGCGATTGCTGAAAAGCGTTTCATAAAATTGGACAGTAGTGGTAACGATGATTTCATAGTTCCAGTTCTCGCAGGCCAGTTTTTTACGATCTTCCTGCTCCTTGTCTTCTTCGGTCAACGCCGAGCCATCATTTTTTTTCGGAGGAGTGTAACTGGAATGATGCTCCAGTACCATGTCCTCGCCAAAGACAGCTTTCAGTGTCCTTGCCGTTTGATCGATGATGTTGACGTACGGCAAAACGATGATGATGCGTTCCAGGTTGTTGGCGATGGCATGTTCTATGGCCCAACGGAGAGAGGTAAGGGTTTTGCCAAGGCCTGTGGGCAGGTTGAGAGAAAAAAAGCCGGTCGGCAAGGCGGCTTTTTGCAAGGCTTGCAACCTCGCGCTGTCTCGCAATTTGTTGAGACGGCCAATTTTGTTTTGAGCGGACCCTCGTTTTTTTCCGGGGGCAAAAGAGGCGAACGTCTGCTCCAACCGTTCACGCGCGGCATGCATGTCCAGAGTCCTGCGTTCCCGCAGGCGTTGTTTTTCCGGACTGAAGTGCGCCTCGGTATCCAGCCAGTCGGCATCGACAAGGCAGGAAAAGAGGAATCGGATCAGCACGTCTTGCTCCAGGGGGGAGAGAGCTTTTCGCTGGGGAAAAGGCAGTGTCCGTTCGGAAAGATCTGTGTCTCCATAAAAACGTTGCAGGAGTAATATTATTTCCGCGAGTTCCTCAGCGCCCGCTGTGGTATGTTCATACGCCCAGACGGCTTCGTCCGGCAGGCCGCCGTGATGGCCATCAACCGCATAGGAAACTTCAAGCATTGCAAGCTTTCGGGCCACTATAGCCCCCCATCGGGCGTGTGGCACGGAACCGCGTCTGCCACCCTTGCGCAGGTATTGCTGGAATTCCTTTCTGTACTTGCCCAAATCGTGCAACAAGGCAGCTAAAGCCAGAAAGGGCTTTTGGGACTCCGTAATCGCGTAACTTTGAGCTAAGGCGCAGACGCCGCGTAGGTGTTCCCGCAGGGGGTGAAATTCCCCAGCGTCGTTTTCGGAATGGGCTATAAACAGATCGTCAGACATGTCCAAACTCCACACGTCGTACGCCGTCCGACAGGACGTCCGCTTCCACTTGTGACAGAAAGCAAATACTGCTGAAGTATCAACAAAATAATAATAAAATGCAAGCTCGGCGGTTCGCTTTACGTCTTTCGCGCTGCACGCCGCTCCCTCCCCCCGATCCACCCCGCATCGCCTCCACGTTCCACACGTCACGGGCGGGCTCATTTCTGAGCCCGCCCGTGTATTTTAGAGCATTTCACACTTGAAATGCTCGCAAGGATTTGTCGGCAAATCCTCGCCGCCAAATAGGCGTAGGCGGGCTTTGCCCGCCGTTAAGCGACTATTTGAAGCGTAAACTGCTCTAGTGCTTCATCCGTTCTGCCGCAACATAAAAACCGTCGTGTCGCGGTGCCTCATCCAGTACTCCGCCGGGCTACCCCTTGCGCCCCCGCCCGATGAAGCGGCCGGCCAGCAGGTTGCGTCGGGTCAGCGGGGCAGGTCCGCCGGCATCGGCCATGATGGCGTGTTTATGGTAGGTGAGCGGGTCTTCCTGGTACAGGTAGATGGTGCGCACGTAGTCAATGTCGCCGAGCACGGCGTTGGGCCAGCGCTTTTTGGCCTCCACCAGGCGTTTTTGCGCTTTGTCGCGCATTTCGTTTTCATCGCCGAAGCTCATGCAGCCCGAGTGGCAAGTGAGCACGCAGGCCGGCAAGAGCCCCTCGGCGATGCGGTCCGGGCACATGTCGCATTTTGCCAGTTGTTTTGTCTCCGGGTCCATGCGCGGGATGTCGTAGGGACAGGAAGAGCGCACCGATTCACCGTCCACCTGGCGGGTCAGCTCCGTATAGGTGACGGCCCCGGTTTTGGGATCCTGCAGGATGGCCTGTTCATTTTCTCCATCCGCCGCCGCCTTGCAGGAGGGGGTGAAACAGTGCCGGCATTGCTCGGGGAAGAAAAGCCAGCGCAGGTCCTCTTTGGCGCCATTTTCTATGAAGTGGACGGTTTTGTAAGTGGTGTAGTTCAAATCCGGCGGGTTGGTGTGCGAGCCGGTGTTGCGGGTTTTTCCCGCCGGGAGCTTTTTCCACTGTTTACAGGCAATCTGGCAGCCGCGACAAGCGGTGCACAACGTCAGGTCGATAAAGAACGCCATTCCCATGGCCGCCTCCTATGCCTTCTCTATGTTGACCATAAAGGCCTTGGTCTCGGGTATGCCCACGTTCGGGTCGCCCACCGCTATCGACAGAAGGTTGGCGGAATCGCCCCCGTCTTTGGGCGTGAGCCAGCCGTATTGCCAGGAAAGCCCCACCATGTGGACCTTTTTTCCGTTGCTCATGAAGGGCCGGATGCGCTCCGTGACCATGGCCACAGCCGTCATGCTGCCTCGGGGGCTGGAGATGCGCACCATATCGCCGTTTTTCAAACCCTTGGCCTTTGCCAGTTCCGGGTCGATTTCCGTGTAGACCTGCGGCTCGGCCTCAATCAGCCAGGAGCTTTGCCGGGTCATGTTGCCGGTCTGCCATTGCTCGGTGCAGCGGTAGGTGGTGCAGACATAGGGGAAACGCGGGTCTTCCACGGCCATTTTTTCGTCCTTGGCGACGAAGGCCGTGGGGTTGCTGCGTTGCTTTGAGAAGCCGTGGGTCTTGAACGGCGACTCCATCGGCTCGTAGAACTCGGGGAAGGGCCCGTCCAGCAGGCCGGGGCCGTACAGAGCGCCCAGACCGTGCATCTGCATGATGAAGGGGTGCTTGGCTCCGGGGTCGCCGGCGCCGTCCACCACGTCGCCCACCCATTTGCCGTCCTTCCACTGGATCACCGCCTTGTCCGGGTTCCAAGGCTTGCCCTCCTTGTCCACCGAGGCCCGGTTGTACATGATGCGGCGGTTGGCCGGCCAGGAGTAGCTCCAGTTGGCGGAAATGCCGATGCGCTCCTGCTCGGGGGTGCGTTTGGGGTCGCGCCGGGCCATCATGTTGCCCTGTTCGGTCCATGAGCCGCCGTGCAGCCAGTTGCCGCACGCGGTGGAGCCGTCGGCCTGCAGCATGGCGAAGCCCGGCACCTGCTGCCCGGCCGTGTAGGGCTTGTCGCCGACGGTCACGTCACGCACGAAGGTGCCGTTGAGCAGCTTGGCCACCTTGGTCGGCGAGAACTCGTTGCCCTCTTTCCAGATGTCGAAGCCGAAGCTCTTGATCGGCTCGGGGAAGGCGCCTCCCTTTTCGGCGTACATGACCCGCAGGCGCTCGCTGAGGGCGAGCATCATCTGGCCGTCCGTCCACACCCCGGAGCGTGCGGGCGCGGTATGGGAGCGCCACTGAATCCAGCGGCCCGAGTTGGTGATGGAGCCGTCTTTTTCCACGTCCGTGGCGCAGGGCAGCAAAAAGACCTCTGTATCCACGGTCTCGGGGCTCACGCCCGGGCCGCGCCAGAACGAGGCGGTCTCATTGTCGAAGAGGTTGACGCTGACCATCCACTTGAGTTTGGCCAGGGCTCTGCGGTTTTTGCCGGCGTTGGCGCCGCCGCAGGCCGGGTTCTGGCCCCAGGCGAAGAAGCCTTTGACGTCACCGGCCAGCATGTGGTCGAAGACCGCCAGCCAGAAGTAGTCGGTCATCTTTTTGCCGTTGTCCACCTTGGGCATAAGCTCATAGGCTTCGTCCGGCGTCAGATCCGGGTACATGGATTTCAAGAAGCTGGCCACATACTTGGGGCGGTTCTGCCACCAGTTGACGCTCATGGGATCGTGCGAAACCGGCGTCATGGCCTTGTTGTAAGCGGCCAGATCCGCAAGACCGCTGTGCGGCACGGGCAGGTAGCCGGGCCAGCTCTCGGTGAGCACGCCCTGGTCGGTGGCGCCCTGCACGTTCGATTCGCCGCGCAGGGCGTTCACCCCGCCGCCGGCTATGCCGATGTTGCCGAGCAGCAGCTGGATGATGGCCATGGTGCGGATGTTCTGCACGCCCACGGTGTGCTGGGTCCAACCCAGCGCGTACATGACCGTGCCGGCCTTGTCCGGCTTGCCGGTGGCGGCAAAGGCCTTGTAAACCTTTTCAATTTCGGCCTCGGAGCAGCCCACGGCGGCCGCGGCCGCTTTGAGCGTATAGCGCTCGTAGTGTGCCTTGAGCAGGTTCAGCACGCAACGCGGGTTCTTGAAGCTCGGGTCGCGCTTGGGCACGCCCTTTTCATCCATCTCGAAAGCCCAGAAGTTTCTGTCGTAGTGTTGCTCCTTGGGGTCATAGCCGGAGAAAAGGCCGTCCTTGAAGCCGTATTTGCCGCCCACGATGAGAGAAGCGTTGGTGTAATCCTCCATGTAGTCGGAGAAGTACAACTTGTTGTCGAGAATGTATTTGATCATGCCGCCCAGAAAGGCGATGTCGGTGCCCGAGCGCAACGGCACATGGAAGTGCGCTTTGGCCGAGGTGCGGGTGAAACGGGGGTCCACATGAATCAGCGTGGCGCCGCGTTCCACCGCCTTGAGCACCCATTTGAAGGAGATTGGGTGGTTTTCCGCCGGGTTGGAGCCCATAATCAGGATACAGTCACTGTTGGCGATGTCCTGCCAGTGGTTGGTCATCGCGCCGCGCCCAAACGACTCTGCCAGAGCCGGTACAGTGGAGCTGTGTCAGAGACGGGCCTGGTGCTCTATGTAGATGAGGCCGAGGGCGCGCATCATCGCCTGGATGGCCCAGGATTCTTCGTTGTCCATGGAAGACGTGCCGAAAGAGGCCATGCCCAGGGTACGGTTGACCTTTTCGCCTTTGGCGTTTTTCTCGACAAAGGTGGCGTCGCGGGTCTCCTTGATGTTGGCCGCGATGCGGTCCATGGCCCAGTCCCACTCCACCTCCTTCCATTCTTTGGACTTGGGGGCGCGGTACATGGGTTTGGTTGGCCGGGCCTGGTTCTCCACAATTTGCCAGAAACCCGCGCCTTTGGCGCAGAGCGCGCCTTCATTGATCGGGTGATCCGGGTCGCCTTCCAGGTTGATGACCCTGTCGGTGCTGTTGCCGGCCGTCTCGTCGCCGGCATTGACCATGATGCCGCAGCCCACAGCGCAGTAACAGCAAATTGAAGGGGTCTGTTTGGTCCATTTCAGCCGGGCAATATCCGCTTTAGCGGCCACGGCGCTGAAGTTGAAGGGCAGGCCCGAAAAGGCCGTGCCGGCGACGGCGGCCGCGCCGCCCTTGAGCAGGGTTCGTCGAGTGATGCTCATGTTATGCCTCCTGAAGGAGTACTGTTGGGATATCGGGGATACGCCCCGGAGCGCTTGCGCTCAGAAAATATCCAAGTATATATCAGGTTAGACCTGTATAAAGGTTAAAGTCAACTATAATTATTAATACGTATTTGTATTTGCATTAGCAGATATCATGTGCGAGATTCATATGCATAAATCCGCTATGTCCGAAGGGGAAAATCATGTTCGACACCCGGTTCGCCGCGCCCGTCGCAAAGCTCAAAGCCCTGGATCAGACGTCATGGCTGCCGCCGGATCTCAGACTTCTGGCCAAGCGTGTGCACGCCGCCCAGGCGCGCGCACTGGCGGCTTTTGAGGAGATCCCCCTGGCCCCTTTGCCGGCGCAGGCCGGCGACGAACAGCACCGTCAGGGCGTTCCTCTGCTGCCGCGCGCGGATTTTCCGGTTGATCTGCCGCAGGCGCACAACCTGTTGCGCACCCTTCAGGGCCTGCTCAGCCGCCTGGGCGGGCCGTTCAGGGAGGCTTCGCAGCGCTTCGGGGCGCTCAAGGCAAAGGGCGAGATCAGCGCCGAGGCGCTGTTCCGGGCGCACGCGAGCGACGACGCCGAATGGTTTGCGCAACAGGGGCGGAACTTTGCCGAAGCTCCCGGCCTGCCTCGTTTTCTGGCCCAAAGCGCCCTGAGCCCCTTCATGCACACCGTAACACGGGCCATGGCCAAGAACGGCGGGCACGACCCGGCTTCAATCTGGACCTACGGGCATTGCCCGCATTGCGGCTCCCATCCTGTCATGGGTGAATTGCGCGGGCCGGAGGGCATACGGCTGCATGTCTGTTCTTTCTGTCTGCTCACTTACCGGGCCAAGCGGCTGCAGTGCCCCTTCTGCCTGGAAGAGAGCCCGGACAAGCTGGCCTTTTTCACCGCGGACACCGAGCCCGGCTACCAGGTCCATGTCTGCCGCACCTGCATGTGCTACATCAAGCTGGCCGATTCCCGCCGGAAAATTGCCGGCGACTTCGCGCCCGCGCTGGACGACCTGTTGTCGCTGCCGCTGGATTTGCCGGCGGCCAAAGAAGGCTTTCAACGTCCCACCGGCTCGGCCTGGGGGTTCTGATGTGGGCGAACGCACCCTACGGACCGGCCCTGATTCGGCAATGGCACGACGGCGCGTGGCATGCGGGCGAAGATTCGGTCGCCCACGAGATACGCTTTGTCGTCGAGTATGCGGGAGAGAGGCGCCCGCTCTGGTCCAGGCCCCAGGAAATCAAGGAATTGGCGTTGGGCAACGTGCTGCTGGAATGGGGATTGGCTTTGCCCGGCCCGGCGGCTTTTCCCGCGCCGGAGCATATTGTGCTTGAAGAAGAGCGGAGCGGTGAAGAGCCCCTGGTGCGGGTGCGCTTCACCGGGCCGCTTCGGGAGCGCGCGGCGCAGGCCGGCCCGGGCCGAGCCCGGGCCTCGGCGCTGCTTGAGCACATGCGCTGTTTTCTGGATGCCCCGGGGCTCTGGGCGGGCACCGGCTGCTCGCACCGGGCCGCCTTGCTGCGGCTTGAACCGGACGGCGTGAACGCCCAGATGGCCCTGCCGGCGGAAGACATCGGCCGGCACAACTGCCTGGACCGGCTGGCCGGGCATGCCGCCCTGAGCGGCCTTGTCCCCGGCCTGCATGTTCTGCTGACCACGGCCCGGCTGACCGCGAGCCTGTATGCCAAGGCCCTCAGACTGGGCATCACGTTCATGGTCAGCCGGGCGGCGATCACCAAAATAGCGTTGCGTGAAGCCCCCAAAGCGGGCATCACCCTGGTGGGCTTCTGCCGGCCTGCGGAAAAACGCCTGACGGTTTTTGCCGACCCCATGGGTCGGGTGATCTAGTGCCCGTAATCTAGTGCTTCACGTGTTCAAAGGTGTCTTCATCGATGATTTCCCGCAGGGCCTGGAGCAGGGGGTGTGAATCGGTGTGCTCCCGGCCGTAGGAGAGATTGAAGGCGTAGTTGAAGTCCGGAGGATTGAGGCCCTGGTTGTGTTGGATGAGCGTTTCCAGCTTGTCGAAGCCTTTAACCATCTTGGCTTCGGCCGTGGAGGCGGCCTCATATTCGTCCCACAGCCCCAGGAATTCCTTTTGCGCCTCTTCGGGCAACGAGGCGCAGAGCCGCAGCATGCCGTCCCGTTCCCGGGCTGATTTGGCCTCCGGCCTCTGCCTGGTGATTGCGGGCGTGTCGCCGGTGATTGCTTCGCCCAGATCGTGGAGTATGGCCAGCTTGAGCAGCTTTGCCGTTGACAGGCCCGTGAACGCCCAGGAGCAGGCCAGAAGCAGCAGACAGAGCCGCCAGCTGTGCTCCGCGGCGCTTTCCTGCCTGCCTGTGGAGGTATATGCCTGCCGGAGGGTGTTCTTCAGGTTTTCGGCCTGTTGGATGAAGGCCAATATTCCCTGCAGCGAACCGTCGTCCATATGGCCAATCCTTTGAGAGGATATTCCAGGGTAATCTCACTTTGAAAGTGCCCAAGGGGCCGTCGACACTAGAGGATTTTTGTTCTCCGGCAAGGAAGATAAGTCTGCCATGAGGGAGTACACTCTTACGGTATTCGACCGAAATGGCAGGCGAAATCTGACGCCGCCGGAGGGCAAAAAGACATAGTGTCGGCGGGCCCTAATTGCTGGCCGTTGCGACCAGGCCCCGCGCCCTTTCCCAGCCGGCCATGGCTTTCTCGTCGGCCTTCATGTCCGGCTCGGTGCCGCCGAGCAGGCCGCAGGCCGTGTTCTCCTGCTTTCCGAACGAGGCGAAGAGCTTGACCTGAAAACCCCGGTCTTCCAGTCGGCGCACCAGGTTCGCGGCTTCTTCGGGTGTGACCTCGCCGTTGGTGCCGACGTTGTCACACTGGTTGAACTCACACAGGCTGATCCGACAGACATTGGGGTCGAGCAATTTGGTCAGCCTGTCGATTTCGTCCTCGTCCGTGGAGTACTGCCGGGGCCTTTCCCCGTTACAGTAATCTTTGAACAGCAGCATACCGACGCAGGGCTTTTCGCCGGTGATCTCAAAAATTTTGGGCAACCGTTCGATGATCCGCTTATGGTCGTATACTTGGTCAATGGGCATAACCTCGGCCCGGCGCTGGGTGGCATGCAGGGAGTAGTGGAAGGTGACCCTGGTTCCTTTATAGAAACCGCTCTTCAGATCGTCGATGAGCGCGTCAACCATTTCCACCACACCGCAGGTGGCCAGGATGTGCCGAAAAATATTCTGCCCCAGAGACTGCATCACCTCGTCGGTAATCCGTACCGCCCGCCTGAGCTGGGTATAGGAAAAACCCGGTTCGCCCTGGCCCATGTAAGCGAATTCCCTGAAGTTGCTCGCTACGGGGTCGCCGGCATCGCGAGCCATATCCGCCAGGACCATGAAAACGTTTTGCAGGGCGATTTCTTCGGAACTCAGCGGCCCGGAAAAACGCAAGGTATTGCCCGTGCGGCAGAATTTGCACGCCAGCCGGGCCGGCGTCAAGGCGCAGCCCGAGCTGACCGAAGTGGTATAGGCCGAAATGCGGTTGTCGATGGCGGCAACAGGTATTTTCGCCCTGGTGGTGAAAGCCGCACTTTCGATATAGGGGGTCTTGGGGCCGAGCCGCCAAACATACCTGACGCCGTCGGAACGGGCTCTGCCAAGGTTGCTGTGGCCGACAGGGAGCAGTCTCATAGCGCCTCCGGAAAATGCCGATGCTGTGTCGATAATTTATTCCGTATTATGGAATTGTATTCCATTTTATTGTTGTTCGAAAAAACAGTCAATACGCAGGCCCGGCCGGCCGGGGAAAAGTCCGCCGGCCCTTTGCAGAAGCAAGGGGCGGCGGGAGAATCACAACCTTCCGGCTGCCGCGGATGCTCCGAGTCGTCGGGAAATTTTTCTCGTTGTCTCGACCAGATGTATTTCAATCTTGGCGTTCACGACCTCGTTCAGCCGCACGGTGGGAGCCGAGATGCTCAACGTGGCCGTGAGCCTGTTCTGGAAATCGAAGATGGGCGCGGCAATGCAACGCACGCCCTTGAAGACTTCTTCATAGTCGTGGGCAACCCCGGTTTGCCGGACCATTTCCAGTTCTTCGAGCAGGGCGGCCGAAAGCACCTCGCGTTTTTCACCGGACTGCGCCTGCAGCAGGGCCAGCACCTTGTGGGCTTCCTCCTTCTCGGCAAAGGCGAGAAACACCTTGCCGGAAGCGGATTGGAACAAGGGAAAGGCACTGCCGACGATGGAGTCCTGGCGGAGCATCTGGCTGGTGACCTGCTTGTCGATGACCAGCATCTCCGTTCCGGAGACGACGCACAGGTTGACGGTTTCGTCCACTGCGTCCAGCAATTCTTTGCAAAAGGGGCGGGCGATATCCACCAGATTGGAATGGTTGACCATCCGGCTGCCGATGGAAAACAGCTTGAATGAAAGCGCATATTCGCCCCGAAGCTTCTCCTGCACCACATAGCCGTTGTCCTCAAGGGTCAGCAGCATTCTGTGCACCGTTGTTTTGGGCATGCCCACGGCCCGGCACAAGTCGGAGAGCTCCCAGGACTTTCTCGTGGAAAGCATTTCAACAAGAGAGCAGACTTTTGATATGGACCCTATCTCATAATATTTTTTTGGCCGTTGCAGCATGGTTATGGTCTCCTCTCCAACGCGAAATGTGTATGGCAGAGGGGGGCCCCTTCCGCCGGCGGCGTGTTGATATTGATTTTACGCCGGGATGGCATTTCAGACAAGCCGGGGGCCATCCACTTGAATATCCGGTAGATATTCATGAGCCACAATGTTCCGGAAAGGCTTTTCCCGGGTTGCCGTCCGTCGGCGGGCGATCGGATGACAACCCGGGGAAACGTGGTGGAGCGGTGCTATAGATGGACGTTAATAATATTCATCTGCTCTCAAGTGAAGACATCTGTACAGGCCGGCTGCGGCTTTCAGACTGCTGTTCATGATTTCCGGACAGACTCGCCGCAGCCTCCAGGCTGCTGTGCATGGTTTCCGGAGCCATTTTCCAACTGACGAAAAAACCGAACAGGGTCACAGCCGCGGCCACAAGCATAGTCGGTCCTATTCCCAGGTGTACCAGGGCGAAGGGAACGAGATAGGTTCCTATGGCCGCTCCGATGCGGCTCAGCGAAGAAGCCAGGCCCACGGCCGAAGCCCGGATTTCGGTGGGGAACAGCTCATTGGGATAGACGAACTGGAGCGTCTGTGAGCCGCCCGTTGCCAGAGCGTAGGCCGAGAACAGTCCGAGAACAATAAGGTGCGGGCTGTCGGGGAAAAGCCCGAGCAGCAACAGGGCAATGCCGGACCAGAAAAAGCTGTTCATCAGCAGAAAACGCCGTCCCTTCTTGTTGATGATGAACAAGGGGGGCAGACAGCCGATCATGAAGAGAACGGTGATCGCGGCCGCTCCCAGGTTGCCCAGGTGGCCCGTAAGCCCAAGAGCCGCCATGATTTTCGGCCCAAAGGCATACACGGCAAACAAGGGCACGATGGCGCAGGTCCAGAAGATGGTCACAAACAGCATGCGGGCGCCGTATCCGGACTTGAACAGGGCGGAAACGCCGGCCTGCTTGACCCCGGTGGACATGGTCCGCAGGGCTTCGGTGCTGACGTCCTGGTCATAGACACGCTTCAGGACCGCCTTGGCCTTGTCGTACCTGCCTTTTTGCACCAGCCAGCGGGGAGATTCCGGCGTGTTGCGCCGCAGGAAAAGAAAGACCGCTGTGGGCAAAGCCGCGCTGGCCAGCATCCAGCGCCAAGCGTCCTGGCCTTCCGTGCGCAGCATGATATCGCCGACGATATATCCGCAGGCTGCCCCGACAAACCACATGACCAGCAAAAAGCCGATAAACGGACCGCGATATTTTCGTGGGGCGAATTCGGCCAGAAGGGCCGTGGCAATGGGATAGTCGGCGCCCACGGCAATGCCGATGAACAGACGCAAAATGAACAGGCCGAAGGCGGTTTCAACCCAGAATTGGGCGAGGGAGAAAGCGCCGATGGCGATAAGGTCGATGGTGTAGAGGATCTGGCGGCCGTATTTATCGGTAAACCAGCCGCCGGCAAACCCTCCCAGAAAAACACCGATCAGGGCCGAGGCGCCGATCATGCCTTCCCAGAACAGGTCCAACTGCAATTGCGGAGTCGCCTGCACCAAAGCCATGCCGATGATGCTCAAGACATAGCCGTCGAGAAACGGCCCGCCCGACGAGTAGATCACCAGGCGCTTGTGAAAATGGTTTAGAGGGGCCTCGTCAAATGATTCGGTCAACGATCTTGTGCTCACTGTGGGCTCCTGCGGGAATCAACCCGGCATCATTCAATACATTCTTTGCCGTCTCCAATAAAAGGAACAATACGGCCTCCTGTTCTGCCGGCGCCGGTGCACGAAGTATAGCAGCTGTGTTCTGGTACGTGATACGCTTATGCGTGTGCACGTTGTTTGACCATCTCCGATATGTTGCAGGTTACAACGCATCTCCCCGCCGCCTTTCGTGTGCCCCGGTAATGCAGCAATATTACGGCCGTTGTCTGTGGCGGCCCGCCGAACAAACCCTCGCGCTTCCAGGGCCGCGAGAGTTTGATAACGGGCCGCCCACTGCAAGCCGAGCGTCAACCGAATTCTGCTACGGCGGCAATCTCGATCAAGCATCCGCCGGCTATTCCGGCGACTTCCACCGTCGCCCTGGCGGGTTTGTGATCGCCCATGAACCTGGAATACATCTTGTTGAATTCGGCAAAGTCATTCCAGTCGGCCAAATAGACGGTTGTCATGACCACATTTTTCAGGCTCAAGCCTGCCGAAGACAGGAGCGACTGCATATTTTTCATGGTCTGCTCCGTCTGGGCGCCGATATCCGTGCCGATCAACTTGTCGTTGTTGTCAAAGGGCACCTGCCCGGAGATGTACAGCATGTTGCCGCTCTTCACCGCGTGCGAGTATGGGCCGTGAGGAGGCGTACCATTCTTGTCGTTGACGAATTCCATTCTGTCCTCCGTAAATGCAAATAATGAATAGAACTGGCCGTTTCGCGGCAAGGTTCTTCACCTTTCGCAAAACGGCCCCAACACTCAGGCTCCCTCCGCGGGATGCAGAACGATTCTGGCGTCGACGATGTCCAGGCCCCTTTCCGTGGCGAACACGGGGTTCAAGTCGACCTCGGCCACATCGGCGAGTTCCGTGACCATATAGGAGAGCTTGCTCACCGCATCGATCAGGGCCGGTATGTTGACGCCCTTTTTGCCGCGCACGCCATCAAGCATGGGGTAGCCCTTGATTTCGCGCAGCATCCGGCCCGCCTCGGGGGTGTTGACCGGAGCCACGCGGAAGGCCACGTCCTTGAGCACTTCCACGAAGATGCCGCCCAGGCCGAACATGACCGTCGGGCCGAAGGTCACATCATAGCTGCTGCCGATGATGCATTCGACGCCGCCCGCCAGCATGGGCGTGACCAGCACGCCGTATATGTTGGCGTCGGCATCGTATTTCTTGGCGTTGGCCAGCAGGGCGGCATAGGCCTCGCGCGCTTTCTGCGCGGAGTCGACGTTCAGGATGACGCCGCCGGCATCGGTTTTGTGCAGAATCTCCGGCGAAACGATCTTCATGACCGCTTTGCCGCCGGCGATTTCGGCGAACATGGCCGCGGCCTGGTCGGCGCTCTGGGCCAGCCCGTGCGGCGGCAGGTTGAAGCCATAGGCGCGCAGAACGTCGCGCGCTTCGGTTTCCACCAGGTTCACCCGGCCCTGGGCCCGGGCTTTGGCGAAGATGAACCGCACCTTGTCCAGGCGGTCGGCCGGGAGCTGCGGCTTGGCCGCGGCCAGTTCTTCCTTGATCCGCTCCCGCTTGGCGTTGAAGCCGACCAGGGCGCCCATGGCCCGCATGGCCGCGTCGATGGAGCCGTACACGGGAAAACCGTTTTTGGTGATGTACTGCAGGCTTTCGGGTTGCTGCGGCTGGTAGATGGAATGCATGACCACGGGTTTGTCCGACTTGGCCGCCCGTTCCACCAGGCTTTTGGCCACATCCATTTCCAACTGGCGGAATTCTTCGGAGAGGTCGCAATAACCGCCGTAAAGGCCGACGATGACCAGGCCGTCCACTTCGGGATCGGCCAGGAGAATTTCCGCGCAGCGGTCAAAGACCCACATGTCGCCTTCGGGCGTGCCCGCGAGGTCCACCGGGTTTTTGATCGGGCAGTGGGGCTTGAGAACGGCACGGATCTTCTGCTGGGTTTCTTCCGAAAGGACAAAGGCGTTCAGGCCGAATTGCTCGGCTGTGTCCGTGGCCATGACGCCGTGGCCGCCGCCGTCGGTGAGAATGGCGATGCGGTTGCCCTTGGGGGGATTGCAGCGGGAAAAGGCTTCGGCCACGTCGAGCAGTTCGTTGGGTGTGTCTACGCGGACAACCCCGGCTTGGCTCAGGGCGGCGTCAAAGATTTTTTCGCTTCCCGCCAGGGAACCGGTGTGCGACACGGCCGCCCGGGCCCCGGCCTCGCTGCGGCCGATCTTGATGGCCGTGATGGGCTTGTTCAGGGTGGTGCGCCGGGCCTTTTCCAAAAAGGAGCGGCCGTCGTCCACCGAAGAGACGCGCAGGCCTTCCATGTACATCATGACCACGCGGGTCTCGTCGTCCTGGCCGAGGTATTCCACGAAGTCCGGAAAGCGCAGGTCGATCTGGTTGCCGATGGTGGCCCAGCAACTGTAGCCCAAGCCCCGCTTCTTGGCGTTGAAATTGATGTCGATGCCGAAGTTGCCGCTCTGCAGCACCAGGCCCATGTGGCCCTTGTCCAGGTCGATGATGCTGGCGTTCAGGCTGGGGGCCGAGCTGAACAGGCCCATGCAGTTCGGGCCCATGATACGCATGCCGCTTTTCCGGGCAATGGCCACCATTTCCCGCTCCAGGGCCTTGCCTTCGGGGCCGACTTCGCCAAAGCCGGTGGAAACCACGATCACGGCTTTGACGCCTTTGCCGGCGCACTCTTCAAGCACCGGCAGAATGTATTTTGGGGCAATGCCCACAATGGCCAGGTCGACCGGCCCGGGCACGTCCGAGATGGACTGGTAGGGCTTGTGGCCGAGAATGTCGCCGGCGGCGGTTTTGGAGATCAGGTACAGTTCGCCGGTGAATTTGTTGTCGATCAGGCTTTTGGCCGTCCAGTAGCCGTACTTCTTCGTATCCGAAGAGGCTCCGATCAGGGCGACGCTTTTCGGCCTGAAGAGGGGGGTCAGATCCGACATTGTTCCGCTTCCTCGAGTTTTTACAGTTGCGCCTCAATGACGCCAATGGCGACGTCGGGGCATACGACGCGGCAGATGTTGCATTTCACGCAGTTTTCCGGGGCCACCTGGACAACGTAGGCATAGCCCTGATGGTTGAGGGCGGAACCGATGCCGAGCGTCTGCTTGGGGCAGGCGGCCACGCAAAGCCCGCAGGATTTGCAGCGTCCGCTTTCAATCAGGTGCAGCTTGTCTTTCTTGCTCACTTGCCCATCTCCTTTGCCACGGCCTGCATGCCTTTGGTCAGGGCCTCGGCGTTGACTTGCAGCATGGCGCTTTTTTTCTTGCCGATGCTGTCTTCCATGGCGGCATTGACGGCGGCCGGCCCGAGCATGCCGGTGGCCCGAATGACCGCGCCGAGCATGATGATGTTGGCCACCCGCACGTCACCCAGTTCCTGGGCCATGTCGGAAACAGGCAGGTGGATCTGCTTCACTTCGGGGCGGGTCATCTGGTTCTCGACCAACGAGCTGTTGACGAACAACGTCCCGCCCGGTTTCACGCTTTCCAGGGCGGTCTGGTAGATGCTCGCGCTCATGGCCACGGCGATGTCGGCGTCGGACTCCACAATGGGGTTGCCGATGGGGTCGTCCGACAGAATGACGTATCCTGTGGAGTCGCCGCCGCGCTGCTCAATGCCGTAGGTTTGGGTCATGACCACCTGTTTTGATTCTTTGATGCCCGCGAGGCAGACAAGCTTGGCCATCAGGGCCGCGCCCTGTCCGCCCGAGCCGGAAAATGCGCATTTATACTTCACGGCTTTGCTCCAGTTCGTTTTTGAATACTTGGGGCTTGAACCAGTCCAGGGCCTCTTTGGCGCACCAGGCATAGGCGTCCGTGACGTTTTTCTTGAGGCCCGTGGGACAGGGAACGATGAACTCCACATACGAGAACCCGAGCTTCTTGATCTGGCACTCGAAGGCGTTGCGCACGCTTTTGGCGGCTTTCATGATGCTTTTGGCGTCCACCACGGTTTCGCGGGCCAGGTAGGCCACGCCGGGCATGGCCCGCATCAGTTCGGGCACGAGCAGGGGGTAGCCGTGGGTCTGGATGTCGCGGCCCTTGGTCGTGGTCGCGGTCACCTGGCCGGCCACGCTGGTGGGCGACATCTGGCCGCCGGTCATGCCGAAAACGGAGTTGTTGATCATGAAGCAGGTGATCGGCACGCCCCGGTTGGCGGCGTGAAGCACTTCCGCCAGACCGATGGCGCTCATGTCGCCGTCGCCTTGGTAGGTGAAAACGATATTGTCGGGCAGGCCCATCTTGTAGCCCACGGCTGTGGCGGGCGAGCGGCCGTGGATGGCCTCGATGGCGTCGATTTCCATGTAGTGGTGGGAGAACCCGCCGCAACCGATGCCGACCACAGAGGTGGTCTTCTCTCTGATGCCGAGAGATTCGATGGCCTCGGCCACAAGGCGAGTGACGATGCCGTGCCCGCAGCCGGGACAGTAGCTGAAGAGTTTGTCGAATTTCAGTGTCTTGCCGTAGTAATCCGCCAGTGTCTGCATGCCGGCCTCCGTCAGAATAATTTGCCGACCGCTTCGGTCATGTCGGCAAGGGTGCACATGGGAATGTCGCCGCCGGTCTTGCCCAGGAAGTGCACCGGGACTTTGCCGTTCACGGCCAGGCGAACGTCGTCGATCATCTGGCCGTGGTTCATTTCCACAACCAGAATGGCCTTGAGCGAGGGCGGGAGGTTTTCAAACGCCTTGTCCGGGAACGGCCACAGGGTGATTGGACGAATGAGGCCGACCTTCTTGCCCTGGTAGCGCATGTTGGCCACCAGATCTTTGGCCATGCGGCCGTGAATGCCGAAGCCGACCACCAGCACTTCGGCGTCTTCGACCTTTTCCTGTTCCCACATTTGTTCATTTTCTTTGATCGTCGCGTACTTTTTGCGCAGGCGCTCGTTCATTTCATAGCCCTGCTCATGGGTGTAGCTGCCGGTGAGCAGGAAGCGCTTGGGGTGGTCTTTGGTGCCGGTGTAGCTCCAGCCGGAGGTGTCGAAATCGGCGCTGTAGTCGTGCCGCTCGGCAAAGGTTGTGGATTCGGTCATCTGGCAGGTTACGCCGTCCACCACAAAGAGCACCGGCGACCGGTAGGTGTAAGCCAGCTTGATGCCGTGGGGCATGAGGTCGGCTATTTCCTGGCCGCAGGAAGGCGCCAGAACGATGATCCTGTAGTCGCCGTGTCCGCCGCCGCGTGTGGCCTGAAAATAGGTGCTTTGCGCGCCGATGATGTCGCCGTCGCCCGGGCCCACGCGCATGGCGTCCAGCAGAATGCACGGCAGGTCGGCGGCGGCCATGAAGCCTATGGCTTCCTGCATCAGGGTCATGCCTGGCCCGGACGTAGAGGCCGCCCCGAGCTTGCCGGTACAGGCATACCCGGCCAGCGCGTTGGAAACAGCCAGTTCGCTTTCCATCTGCACCATCCGGCCGCCGTATTCCGGCAGCCTGACGGCCGTGTACTTCATCACGTCCGTCGCCGGGGTGATGGGGTAAGCAAAATGGCAGCTCACCCCGCAACGGACCATGCTTTCGGCAAAGGTTTCCGTATTTTTCAAAAACAGCGTTTCTTTCATCCCGTCACCTCATTGAGTTGTTGGGCTCAGGCATCCATACGGCGTATGGGGCCATTTAATACCGAAATGCGGTACATTGTTCCGTTAAATGTGGATATTTTTCCCTCCCCCCGCATTCCCGGACTACCCATGGGAATGCGGGAGGGATGACGATATCGCTAGATTTCCCCTTTGGCCTGCACGTTTTCCCAGACCAAGCGGCACTCGGCGCCCACGGTCCTGAACGGTTCAGGCGGCAGCCAGCTCGGCTTTTTGTCGTTTTTCAGGAACTCAAGCACGTCGCTGTTGATGCCGTTGGCCCATTCTGCGTGGTACATGCCCATGGTGAAGGTCTTGGCCACGCCCGCACCTTCGCCCACGCCCGAATAGTGGATGTTGCCCTTGCGGCCGAACACCGGTTTGGAGTTCATGGTCAGGTGGATCAGGCCGCCCCAGACGTATTCGAAGTTCACATGGGTGAGGTTGGGGAAACGGTTGTTGAAGGCTTTTCTGAGCATGCGGCGGGAGCGGCGGATGCGTTCCGGCGAGCAGGTGAACCAGGTGGGATAGACAAACCCGTTGCGTACCATCAGACGATTGGTACGGGTAAAACGCACCGTTGTTCCGGCCGGGTGGGCCGAGGTGTTGCCCCAGGGCTTGATGTCCTTGAACCCTTCCAGTTCCTGCGCGGTAAGCTCGCGGGACATGCCGGCAAAAGAAATTACCGGACAGAATTGGTTCTTGGAAAGGCCGAATTCCTCCAGCCAGGGGCCCGCGGTCACTACAACCGCCTTGCAGGGAAGCCGGCGGCCGTTGACCAGGGTCACGGTGGGGGTGGCGCCGTCGTCCACGCGCAGAACGGGCGTTTCTTCAAAGACCTGCACATTCTTCGGCACAACGGTGTACATGCCGCGCAGCACGTCGGCCGGGTTGATCAGCGAGGAGCCCGGGCTGAACAGGGCTTTCTTGTAATAGCGGGTGCCCAGCTTGCGGGCCAGTTCGTCCGCCTCAATATACCGGTATTCCTTGCCGACCTCGTCCAGATCCTTGGCCTCATGCTCCAGATATTTGATGGCGCCGGGCTCGTGGGCGGCCAGATACTTGCCGCAGTCGTCCCAGTCGACATCGAGGTTGTGGTCCTTGATGATGGTGCGCAGCTTGTTCAGCATGGTCGCATATAACTGCACGTTCCATTTTTTTTCTTCAATGGTCGAGGTGTCGGTGCCGAAGGCGTGCGGCACGTCAATCATAAAGCCCGCGTTTTTGCCGCTGTCGTTTTGGCCGATGCGGATGGCCTCGAAAACGGCTATTTTCGCTTCAGGGTTGAGCTCGGCGAAACGCCAGGCCGCGCCCAGGCCGCCGTAGCCGCCACCGACAACGATGAAATCGTATTGGTCGAGGATTTCCCGGGGTTCGTTGAACTGGTGCCTCTTATAAGGAGACGTTTCAAACCAGCCCGAAGAACCCAGTTCCGCCGGAAAAAGCTTGACTTCATTCATGAGAACAACTCCTTGTTGCATTCATCGCTATAGCATTATCGCACACTCGCTCAAGAACTTCGCCTTTACGATACCGCCGCCGGAGGCACGGGAATGCCGCCTACCTTCGGTTGCTCCGGCTTCATGAACTTTTCCGAAGTTTCGGGCGCCCACAGCTGGCAGACAATGCCGCCGAGGAACAGCGCGCCGATACACATACCCAGGGAGGCGAATACGCCGAACTGCTCGTTGATGATCGGCAGCAAGAAGGTGCCGCCGGCCGCGCCGATACGGCTGATGGCCACGGTCAGGCCCACGCCGGAGCCGCGCAGTTCGGTCGGGAACAGTTCGGGCGGATACAGGAACTCAACTGTGATGGCGATGGCCAGCACCAGGGCCAGGGCGGTCAGCAGGGCCAGGGCCAGGTAACCGGGCATGTTCTGCCAGATGGTCATGATGGCCAGGATGACGCCTGCGCCGTAGAACGTCCACATCAGGAAGGCCCGGCGGGAGATCCGGTTGATCAGCCAGAGGCCGATGAGCACGCCAAGCATGGTGCAGACGTTGTAGCCGATGCCCGAGGCGTGCGGGTTCTCAATCTTGAGGTCCGACAGGACCAGAGGCAGAAAAATGCTGATGGCGAAGAAGGGCAGCACCTGGCAAGCGAAGAAGACGCCGGAAACCATGGTGTTGTAGCGCAGCTTCTTGCTGAACAGGTGGAACCAGGAGGCCGTGGGCGCGTCATCCGCCAGCCGGGCGAGGCCGAACTGTTGGCCGAGGAACTTATGGATGACCGACAGGGCTTGCGCGGCATGTCCCTTGCGCTGGAGCCAGGCCGGGGACTCGGGCACGCCGACGCGCAACAGCAGGGTGATTGCGCCGGGAACAACCGAGGTGCAGAGAATGACGCGCCAACTGATGTCGCCGATCCAGTTCAGGATAAAGCCCGCGATGTAGGAGAGCACGTAGCCGACGGTCCAGAGCACCAAAAGCCAGCCCAGCACCATGGGGCGCTCTTTTTTGGGCGTCCATTCGCTGAGCAAGGCAATGCCCACCGTGTAGTCGGCCCCGATGGTCATGCCGATCAGGAAGCGCAGAATGGTCAGCATCAGCGGGTCGGAAATGAAAAATTGCAGCGCCGACAAAATCACCGACACCAGGATAACCGTGGCAAACAGGCCTTTTCTGCCTATGCGGTCGGCGAGCGCGCCCGCCAGCAGGCTGCCGAAAAGAATCCCCAGCAAGGCCCCGGCGCCGATAAGGCCCATCCAGTAGCTGGTCAAGCCCAGCGGCCCCGCCGCATAGCTCAGGGCGATGCCGACAATGCCCAGCGTGTAGCCGTCGCATACCTGCCCCATAAAGGCGCCGGCCCTGACTTTTTTGTGTATCGGAGAAAAAGGGGCATCCTCAAAACTGATTGCTTGCGACCCTGCCGCACCTGACATAACGGTCTCCTAGTTATACGGGTTGGGGATAGTTGTAGAGTGCCGGCAAACGCGCGTCTTTCGGAGCCGCCTCGATCCCGCCTTCATGCGGTCAAACGGGCCGAAGAAATGCTGCCCCAAAGCCGTGCCTTTGTTTGTGAACGTAGCCTGACGCGAAAATGATTGTTGCCCTTCGGCAGACCTCCTTTGTGCCGGTGAGATTGCGACGGCGGCCGGGTATGAGTGGGGTGTCGGGTGGTATGGGGCCGAGTCGTTTTTTGTCTCGAATTGTGTTACAGTGTTCCGTAATTTTATCTAAAGACACCTTTGAGTCATACCAGATACACATCTTTGGGGAACAGCCTACCGGCGACGGCCGACTTGTCGGAACCCAACTGCCGGCTTCGATTTTATACCGTATTAAGTTACTGTATCCCGTTTTTTACCGAATTAGCTTTTTTATAATTCTATGTCAATACGATAGTGCAGCAAAAATAATCTCATTGAATTTATCAAGTAATTCACAGAGATGTCGCCACAATAGTCTTTTGGCTTTCGTGGCGGTACCTTCTTGGGGCGGCGTCGATATGGAGAGGCGCGACGGACCTGGGCCGAGGTTGTCACCACTGAAATTATATTGCCGATCACCTGTCATATAAGGCTGCGGGCGGACGGCCGCCGGCTCGTCTGGTTGTGCAGGCTTTGGAAAAATATTTGATTTCCAGACCTTGTCGCAGGTGACGCTCGGTTTTTCTTGTGATATTTTAGCGAGATTATCGGCTTCACTCCAGATTTTATTTTCGGCCTATGGTCCGACCGAAGTTTATGGGCCGGGCATTCACCTTTTTCCGGTCAGGCGCTGAAAGTCTCACAATATTTTTTGTTGAAGCTGTCGGGTCGCCGGCCAATATCATCCGTTGACGACCTTGCCGTTGCGCTTGTATTGTCATGACAATAATTGAAAAACAAGCAGATAATGAGCGGAACGGTTGGCCGGCGCTCTAGCGCTTAATTGCAAAAATTAAGTTATTGATATCCGCATTTTTCACTAAACATTTTCTAGAAACTCTGGTATGTCATGAGACATGAAAACGCTCAGCAAGACCAGTCAAGATGCACGCGAGTTCAGGCGACTTCGGGCCGTGGAGCTTTATGAACAGGGCTGGC
>JAVBLS010000060.1:0-5279 GCA_031553235.1 Desulfovibrio sp. | reverse complement strand
GCAGCAGCTTTTCCAAATCATCCAGCTCAACTTGCTTGGTGCGGCTTCTCTGGAAGAACTCCTGAATCCGCGACGACGAAAAAATGAAAATCCCTACAACCTCAGCCTGTTAGACTTGGCTGCTTAGCCGGACAGCAATGAATTTCGACCTACGTTAGGCGGGTCTGCACCGGCTATCCCGTGCCGAGCATGGAGCATCTGGACGCCATCCTCGACCTGCGGCGGCTGAAAGGCGACCTGGGCCGCGCGGGCGGGCTGGTCAAACAGGCTCTGGCCAACGGGGCGGACAGGCATACCGTTCACCGGCTTCTATCGGAACTGGACGCCCGGCAGCGGGAAATACAAGCGGCCATCGCCCGCATCCAGCCATGATCAGCAAGCGCATCCACATAGCGCCGCAGAGCGACAACTACGGCCACCTTGCCGCCTACATCGCCGACGCGGGTCACAAGAGGGAAAAGTCCCTGGTCAGCTGGTGCGCGGGCTGCCTTGAGGGAAAAGTCCCTGGTCAGCTGGTGCGCGGGCTGCCTTGAGGGAAAAGTCCCTGGTCAGCTGGTGCGCGGGCTGCCTTGGCGGCGACGATTACATGGAGGGCATCGCGGAGGTCCAGCATACCCAGGCGAAAAACACCCGCGCCAAGGGAGCCAAAACCTATCATCTGGTCGTGAGCTTCCGCCCGGAGGATGAGGACAAGCTGAGCCCGGAGATGTTCCGGAAAATGGAAGAACGGTTTTCCGTCCCAAGTCTGGAGCATCAGGAGGCGCGGATTGAGTTGCGCCGCCTCAAGGGCGACCTGGGCAGGCTTGGCGGTCTGGTGAAGCAGGCATTGGCGGACGGTGCGGACAGGCAGACGGTTCACCGCCTTTTGCATGAACTGGACGCCCGGCAACGGGAACTCCAACAGGCGATAGCGGCCATAAAATGATCAGCAAAAAAGTGAGCATCAGCCCGAAAAATGACAATTACGCCCGCCTTGCCGACTACATTGCCGATGCCGGGAACCTTTCCAGACAGGGGGGCGAAAAAGCCTCATGCACTGGTGCGCCGGATGTCTTGGGGATGATGATTACCAAAACGGCATTGCCGAGGCCGTGGACGTTCAGGCCATGAATACCCGCACCAAGCAGAGCAAGACCTATCATCTTGTTATCAGCTTCCGCCAGGAGGACGAAGTCAGGCTCACGCCGGAGGTATTCAGGGCCATAGAGGGGCGCTTTGCCGCCGCCTTGGGCTACACCGAGCATCAACGGCATTGCGGCGTCCATAAAAATACGGCCAATCTTCACATGCGGCAACAGCATGTTCGTAGGCATGACCAAAGCGGAATCCGGGCAGCGTTTCGCCGGGGAATATTACTTGGAGCAAAAATCTTTTCAATTGAATCAGTGTATGGTATTGTCTCCGCATGACAAAGCAAGACACCCGCAAACTTTCCCGTTCCGCAGCCGAGGCGATTCGCAAGCAAGTAGTCCGGGTCGTTGTTGAGCAAGGCATGAGCCAGAAAGACGCCGCGCGGACTTTCGGCGTCACACCGGAATCCGTGTGCCTGTGGATGAAAGCATATCGCGCCGGAGGGGAAAAAGCTCTGTGCAACAGGCCGCTGGGACGTCCAAGAGGGCAAAAACTCGCTGAATCCCAAGCCGCCGGGATACGAAAAAGCATCGTGGGCCGGTGTCCCGACCAACTGCGCCTGCCGGGATTTCTTTGGACTCGCGAGCTTGTGGGAGCCATGATTGAGCGGCGCCACGGCATTCTCCTGTCGCGCTGGACCGTGGGGCGGTATATGAAATCCTGGGGCCTGACGGCGCAAAAGCCCACGCGCCGTGCCATGGAGCGTAACCCGGCTCAAGTGCGCTACTGGCTGCAAAACAAGTACCCCGCAATCAGGGAGCAAGCCAAGACGGAAGGCGCATCCATCTGGTGGGGCGACGAAACCGGTTTGCGTTCTGACCACCAGACCGGAACCACATGGGGTGAAAAAGGCAAAAACCCGGTGGTGAAAAAGACCGGCAAGCGTCTTGGCTGCAACATGCTTTCCGCCATAACAAACCAGGGCGACTTACGGTTCATGGTTTTCGAGAAGCTTTTCACCGCGCCGGTTTTTCTGGATTTTTTGGAACGCTTGGTGAAAAGCGCGTCTGGCCGCAAGGTCTACCTTATCGTGGACCGGCACTCCGTTCACAAGTCTGGGGCGGTGAGCAAATGGGTCGAAAAAAACTCGGACAAGATAGCGCTGTTCCTTTTGCCGCCGTATAGCCCGGAACTCAACCCGGATGAACTGATGAACCAGGATTTGAAAAATAACGCCCGACTTGCCAAACGGGCTCGACCTTCGGGGCGGGCCCGCGCCGCGTGATCAACCGCCGGCATAACCGGCACAAGGAGTCCTGCATGAAACTCGACATCGAGGAACTCGCCGCCCTCAGCCCCTTTGAACTGAAAGACAAACTCATCCAGGCGGCCGCCTCGCGCCCGGACCGGGCCATGCTCAACGCCGGCCGCGGCAACCCCAACTTTCTGGCCACCGTGCCTCGGCACGCCTTTTTTCAGTTTGGCCTGTTCGCCATGGGCGAGGCCGAACGCTCTTTTGCCTACATGCCCGAGGGCGTGGGCGGCTTTCCCAAACGCGAGGGTATTGAGGCCCGCTTTGAAGATTTCGTCAAGGCCCACGCGGGCAAACCAGGGGTGAACTTTCTCCGGGCCGCCGTTTCCTACGTGCGGGATCACCTGGGTCTTTCGGCCGGCGACTTCATCTATGAAATGTGCGAGGCCGTGCTCGGCTGCAACTACCCGGTGCCGGACCGCATGCTCCGCTTGAGCGAGCGCATTGTGGGCGAATATGTCCGCAAGGAAATGATCGGCTCGGAGCCCTTTGCCGGCGACTTCGACATGTACGCAGTGGAAGGCGGCACCGCGGCCATGACCTATTTGTTCAACACACTGCAAAAAAACCGCCTGCTCCTGCCCGGCGACTCCATTGCCCTGGGTCTGCCCATTTTCACGCCCTACATCGCGATCCCCCAACTCACGGACTACAACTTGGTCGAAGTGGGCATTGAGTCAACAGCCGAAAACGGCTGGCAATTCAGCAAAAAGGAACTGGACAAACTCCTCGACCCCAAGGTCAAGGCCTTCTTTCTGGTCAACCCCAGCAACCCGCCTTCGGTGCGCCTGTCCGACGAAAACCTTCGGCACATCGCCGCCATCGTCAAAAAGCGCCCGGACCTGATCATCCTCACCGACGACGTCTACGGCACCTTTGCCGAGCCCTTCACCTCGCTCTTCGCAGTTTGCCCGCACAACACCATCCTGGTCTACTCCTTCTCCAAATATTTCGGCGCCACGGGCTGGCGCCTCGGGGTGGTGGCCGTGCATGAGCGCAACATTCTGGACAAGAGCATCGCCGCCCTGCCCGCAGCTGTTAAAAAGGAACTGGACAAACGCTACGAGTCGATCAGCACCGAGCCGCGCAAGCTCAAATTCATCGACCGCCTGGTGGCCGACAGCCGCGCCGTGGCCCTAAACCATACGGCCGGCCTTTCCACCCCGGCGCAGGTTCAGATGGTCATGTTTTCGCTCTTCGCTCTGATGGACCAGGCCGACAGCTACAAAAAAGCCATGCAGCGCCTGGTCAGACGGCGCAAACAGGCCCTGTACCGCGAGATGGGCGCCGCCCCCAAGGACACGCCCCTCTCCGTGGACTACTACCACATGCTCGACGTGGAAGAGATCGCCCGGCGCATGCACGGCGACGAGTTTGCCGACTGGTTTCTCAAAAACCTCAAGCCCAACCAGGCCCTGTTCGAGCTGGCCAAGGAATCCGGCGTGGTGTTGTTGCCCGCCAGGGGCTTCGGCACGACCCACCCCTCGTTCCGGATCTCGCTGGCCAACCTGACCGAAGTGGAATATACCCGCATCGGTAAAGCCATCAACCTGCTCGGCCGACGCTATCTAAAGGCCTTTAGGGAATACACGGACGGCCAAGGCAAGGGCGGGAGCAAAACCGGGGGCGGTACCGGAACCAAGGCAGGCGGCAAGACCACGACCAAGGGCAAAAAATAATGCGCCGGGTTTTGACCCTCGGCCGAGCCCGGAGGTCGGCCGAGGGCTAAAGCCGCTTCTGCCGTTATGCTCCAAGGTTCTTCCCGCCTTTCACCGACTTCCCGCAAGCAGGGATCCGGTGGGCTTGCCCGCGTGGATGTTTTTATTGTTCTATGGTGTTATAAACAGATCGAAGTAAGACTACTCAACAGGAGGAACTGTTATGAAACGTTATGCAGCGGAAGTTTTCGGCACATTCTGGCTGGTTTTCGGCGGTTGCGGCAGCGCGGTTCTGGCCGCGGGCGTCGTGCCCGGCGGCATCGGCCTGCTAGGCGTGTCCTTTGCCTTTGGCCTGACCGTTCTGACCATGGCCTTTGCCGTGGGGCATATTTCCGGCGGGCATTTCAACCCGGCCGTATCCCTGGGGCTCTGGGCCGGCGGCCGCTTTTCGGCCAAAGATCTGCCGGCCTACATCATCTCCCAGGTCATCGGCGCAATCCTGGCCGGCGGCGCCCTGTACGTGATTGCCTCCGGCATCCCGGCCTTTTCCGTTTCTGCCGGTTTTGCCTCCAACGGCTACGGCCCGGCCTCGCCCGGCGGCTATTCCCCGGCGGCCTGCCTCACGGCCGAGGTGCTGCTCACGGCCTTTTTCCTCTTCATTATCATGGGCGCCACGGACGAGCGCGCGCCCAAGGGCTTTGCGCCCCTTGCCATCGGCCTGGCCCTGACCCTGATCCATCTGATCTCCATCCCGGTGACCAACACTTCGGTCAACCCGGCCCGCAGCACCGGCGTGGCCCTGTTTGCCGGCGGCATATACCTGCAGCAGATCTGGTTTTTCTGGCTCGCACCCTTGGCCGGCGGCTTTCTGGGCGGGACGGCCTACCGCGTCCTGTTCGGTCTGAAACGGTAAAATCGATATTTAGTCGCGTCCGCGGGCGCCCGCTTGCGGGCTCGTCCGGAGAACTGCCGGCAATATGGTTTCCCGGCCGAAGAAATGCCGCATCTGCACCAGCACCTCAAGCGCATCGCCGACGTCGCCCGGTTCGACCTTGAAGCCATTTGGGACATCGCCCATACCGCGCCGGCGGCCGCAATTATTGATATCCGCATTTTTCACTAAACATTTTCTAGAAACTCTGGTATGTCATGAGACATGAAAACGCTCAGCAAGACCAGTCAAGATGCACGCGAGTTCAGGCGACTTCGGGCCGTGGAGCTTTATGAACAGGGCTGGC
>JAVBLS010000019.1:0-160344 GCA_031553235.1 Desulfovibrio sp. | reverse complement strand
TCACCGGCGGCCAAACCCCCCCAACGCCTCTTTGGCGGCAAGGAGTCGCCGACAAATCATTGCGAGCATTCCAAGTGTGAAAGGCTCTTGCGTGCGGAAACCGCCGCGCCGGGCGCGGCGTTTGCCGCACGCTAGAGCATTTCACACTTGAAATGCTCGCAAGGATTTGTCGGCGAATCCTTGCCGCCAAATAGGCGTAGGCGGGCTTTGCCCGCCGTTAAGCGACTATTTGAAGCATAAACTGCTCTAGAATTCGAAGCCTACCTGAAGACGACCGGCAAAACCTTCGCGCGTGCCTTCAAAGCCCCTGACGCCCAGCTCCAGAAAAAGGCCGTTGGGATTTTTATAGACGCCGCCCAGTTCGCCGACAACGCTTCCACCTTGCAATGATGAGCCGGTCAGGGCAATGCCTCCCACGTCGGCCCGGGCCTTGCCGTCGAATTCGTATTCGTAGGCGACTCCGGCATAGGGAGTGAACCCCTTCTCAAGCGTATGGGAGAAGCGGGCTCCGGTCCTGACGCGCTGTGAATCAATCGCTTTGAAATGCGCGTTGTCGCCGAGGATGTCGACGTCGTCCGAGGTCTGCCGCAGCCAAAGGTACTTGCCGTATATATCCAGGACAGAGCGTTCGCTCGGCCGCCACAGCAGGCCGAGGCCGCCGTGCGCTCCGTAATAGGCGTGGGACGTTTCATAGTCCGCATCCCGGCCCAGAAAGTCCCGCGTGTATGTGGAACTGAAGTCGGTCCGCACCTGGCCGCCCCGCAGGGATGCTTCGGCGTAAGGACCGGACGGCAGGCCGACAAACCCCAGAACGCCGGCGCCGTGATAGTTCACGTTGCCGTCGCCTTTTACCGCCCCGGACCTGCCTGCGCCGTAGCGGGTGTCATAGTCGCCGAAACCGCCCTCGAAAAAAACGCCCAGCACCGTGTCGGCCGATTCCGTGGGCAGACGCCAGTCCAGACCGGTGATGAAGGAAACACCCCGGACATCAAGGGAAGGGCCGTTTGTATAGCGATACTTGCCGCCTGTGCTGACGGCGTAGACCGTGGGGCCGGCCTTTCTTTCCGCCGGCTCCAGGAGCTTTTCCGAGGCGAGGCCGGTAAGCAGGTCGGCATAGTGGCCCATGAAGGCCGCCGCCGCCGCCGGGCCGCCGGGCAGGACGTTGACGTCCGGATTTACGTCGCGGCCGCGCAGCGTGGCCCGCAACGCGCCGTCGGTTGTTGTGATGTCGAAATCGTACAGCAGGGCTATGCCTTTGGGCACTTGCCCGCCGTTGGCCGAGGCGGGAATTCCGGTGACCTTGTCGATCAGCACGATGCTGTCGCCGGGCCGCAGGTAAGGCGCGCCGCCCGCCATGCCCCGCAGGTTGACGGTGGTGCCGTCCATGCCTGTGGGTGTGCCGCCGGTTATCGTGATCTGCGTTTCCCCATTACCCAGGGCCGGAGTGGTGAAATTGTAGGTTTCAAAATTCAGGATGCCTTTCGCCGGCCCTCTGAAACCGTCCACATTGAACGTGTTGCCGGAAAAAACGTCTCCCCCTCCGCCGGACAGGCCGCCGTAGATGGTGGCCGCGGAAATGTCGGGCGTTCCGGAAAGTTCCACCGTGTTGCCCGTCGCCTGGCCGCCGGCGCTGAACCCGCCGTGGATATCGTTGCCGAAATGGCCGCCCGAAATGGTCACCCGGTTGCCGGTGGCCCCGGCGGCGCCGTTGCCGGCGCCGCCGTAAACTTTCGCGGCAACGGCGCCGCCGGAAAATTCGACGGCGTTGCCGTCCGCAGGGCCGCCTTCGCTATACCCGCCGTAAACGTTGGTTCCCACGGAACCGCCGGAAATATGCGCCAGGTTGCCGCTGCTCGGCCCGGTTCCCCGTTGCTGGCCGCCGTAAACGCTGCCGAGCACGGAACCGCCGGATACGACGGCCGTGTTGGCCCCGGCCCCGCCGGAACCGGAGTTGACGCGGCCGCCGTAAACATTGCCGTTGACCGTGCCGCCATACAGAACGACAGTGTTGCCGCCGGCCGTTCCGCCGCCGGAGGCGGCCCCGCCGTGCGCGGAAAGGTTGACGGTTCCCCCGTGGATGACCAGTTGGTTGCCGACGGCGTTGCCTGTCGCGACAAATCCTCCGTAAGCATTGCCCCTGGTCGCGCCGTTGAGCACTTCCAGCATGTTGCTTCGCGCGTCGCCGCTTCCGCTGACGGCTCCCCCAAGAAGTTCGCGGCTGGTGACGAGGTTTTCTATGCGGACCATGTTGTTCAGGGCATGCCCGCCTCCCGCGGCTCTGGCTCCCGCGATGTCGAAGTTGAAGCTCCCGCCTGTCACCAGCACCGTGTTGCCGGCGGCGGTCCCCGAGGCGCTGCTCCCCCCCTCGACGTTGCTGCCGACGGTCCCGCCGGTGACGGTGACGCTGTTGTGCGAGGCTTCGCCGCCGCCGTCGCTTTGCCCGCCGCGGACGACGGTCAGAATATTGCCGTCGTTGACGGTGACGCTGTTGCCCGTGGCGCCGCCGCTGGTGGAGCGCCCGCCGATGATGCTGCTGTTGACGGTGCCGCTGTTGAAGATGACCGTGTTGCCGCCGACGAGGCCGCCTGCGCTCCGGCCCCCGTACAGCGCGCCTATGGTGGGGGAACCGGTGACTGTGACCGTGTTGCCGCTTACGTCGCCGGGGCCGTTGACGACTCCGCCGTAAGCCTCGCCGCCGATGCTTCCTCCGGTGATGGTGACCGTGTTGCCGCTTGGGCTGCTTCCCGGAAAAAGGGAGGAAGGGACCGAGCCGAAGGGGCTGGGGGCCAGAGAAGCGCCCGGATAGGTGATGTCCGCGGCCTGGGCGGAGGAAGACAGAGACGACATCTGTATAAAACCCGCCACTATGAATATGTTGATTTGCTTCATGATCTTATACCGTTGCATACAACTATGTTTGGAGTTCCTTTCTTTTGCCGAAATGGCATTATTTGATGTTAATAATCATTATTATTTTGTCCAGACGACGATGGAACCATGGCCCTGACCGGTTGGAAGCGGGCAGGCAATAGAAAAATCGGGGCATATGAAAACAATTTCATTTTGAGGTTGCCCATGCGAGCATGCGGCCGGCGCTCCAGCCGGCCTGTGTGGCCGGCGCCTGAAACCAAGAGCAAAGCAACTTTCCAGAGTTGATTTGCTCCGGCGGCCGTGCAAGCGGCAGCCCGCTTGCGGGCTCGTTCGAAAGTCCGTAGGCAATATGGTTTCGAAACATTTTCAAAATGAAAATGCTCAAGAGGAAGCAATGCCGCTCCAGAAGACAACCACCCGGAAGAAGATTCTTTTCGCCCTGTCGACCGTCGCGGTGCTGGCAGCCGCCTACGGCGTGTGGGCGCACCTGAGAAACGAAGACCGGATCATCTACCTGACCGAAAAGGCCGCCGTGGGCGACATCCGCCGCGTGGTCGGCGCCACCGGCGAAGTCGGCGCGGTGCAGCTGGTCACGGTGGGCGCGCAGGTTTCGGGGCAGATCAAGAAGCTCCATGTCAAGGTCGGGCAGGCGGTTAAAAAAGGCGATCCGATTGCCGAGATCGACTCCGTCGCCCAGGAAAACCAGTTGGCCACGGACAAGGCCCGCCTGCGGTCCTACCAGGCGCAGTTGGCCTCCAAGCAGGTCGCCCTGCGCATTGCCGAGCGGCAGTACAAACGGGAAAAGGCCCTGCGCGGCCGCGACGCCACCTCCCAGGAATCGCTGGAAAACATGGAAAACACCTGGTCCCTGGCCCAAGCCGACGTGGCCGTGCTCGAAGCCCAGATTCGCGAAACCGAGCTGACCGTGAGCACCGACGAGACCAACCTGGGCTACACCCGGATCACCTCGCCCCTGGACGGCACCGTTGTTTCCGTGCCGGTGGACGAGGGCCAGACGGTCAACGCCGTGCAGTCCGCGCCGACCATTGTCCAGATTGCCGATCTGCGCCGCATGGAGATTCAGATTGAAATCTCCGAAGGCGACATCACCGCGGTGAAGCCGGGCATGGCCCTGACCTACACCATTCTGGGCGAGCCGGACCAGGTCCGCGAAAGCTCCCTGAGTTCCATCGACCCCGGCCTGAGCACCCTGTCGGACGGCACCTACAAGAACACCTCTTCCCTCACGGGCGGCACCTCTTCAAGCAGCTCCACCGACACGGCGGTCTACTATTACGGCAAGGCGCCGATCGACAACAGCGACGGCCGGCTGCGCATCGGCATGACCGCGCAGACCGAAATCGTCGTGGCTCGGGCGGACCATGTTTTGCTGGTGCCGCTTCTGGCCGTGGAGCGCGACGCCCGGGGCCAGGCGAGCGTGCAGGTGCTCGGCGCCGACGGCAAGCCGGAAACGCGCCCTGTCGAGACCGGCATCAACGACGGCATTGAGGTGGAAATAACCAGGGGCCTGCAGGCCGGCGAAAAGGTCATCAACGGCCGGCTGACCCGGGCGGAGATCGCCGAGCAGAGTACGGGCGGCGGGAGACCGCACTAGAGCCTTTTAACTTTGAGATTTTATCTCAGAGTTAGAGCATTTCACACTTGAAATGCTCGCAAGGATTTGTCGGCAAATCCTTGCCGCCAAATAGGCGTAGGCGGGCTTTACCCGCCGTTAAGCGACTATTTGAAGCGTAAACTGCTCTAAAAGGCTCTGGCGGACGCGCAAGCTGAGGCCCGCTTGCGGGCTCGTTCCGAAGTCCATCGGCAATATGGTTTCATAAACACTTTCAAAATGAAAATGCTCTAATGCCTATCATTGAAGTGGACCGGGTCTGCAAATTTTTCGGCGGCGGCGAAAACCGCGTCCAGGTGCTGCACGACGTGAGTTTTTGCATCGAAGACGGCGACTTTGTGGCCATCGTCGGCCAGTCCGGTTCGGGCAAATCCACTCTGATGAACATTCTGGGTTGCCTCGATACCCCGACTTCCGGCACCTACCGCATCGACGGCGAAAAAACCGCCGACCTCGACCCGGATCGCCTCTCCGAATTGCGCGGCTCGCATCTGGGCTTCATCTTCCAGCGCTATAACCTGCTGGCCAAGCTCTCGGCCCTGGAGAACGTGGCCCTGCCGGCCGTGTACACCGGCGAAGCCCGCGAGACCCGCCTGGCCCGGGCTCGCGGCCTGCTCCACGATTTGGGGCTGGAAGACAAGACCGCCAACCTGCCGACCGAGCTTTCGGGCGGGCAGCAACAGCGGGTCGGCATCGCCCGAGCCCTGATGAACGGCGGGCGGGTCATTCTGGCCGACGAGCCCACCGGGGCCCTTGATTCGGCCGGCGGCGAGAACGTCATGGCCATCCTGGGCAAGCTCAACCGCCTCGGGCACACGATCATCGTGGTCACCCACGACGCCAAGGTCGCGGGCCACGCCGGCCGGGTCATCCGCATCAGCGACGGGCGCGTTGTCTCCGACGAGCGCAGCCGGCCGTTCGTGCCGCCGCAAGAACCCCGCAGGCCTGCCCTTGCCGGCCGGCGCTCCCGAATCGCCGAGCGCCTGGATCAGCTGCGCGAAGCCCTGCGCATGTCGGTGCAGGCCGTTCTGGCCCACAAGATGCGCTCCTGCCTGACCATGCTCGGGATCATCATCGGCATTGCCTCGGTGGTTTCGGTGGTGGCCCTGGGTAAAGGCTCGCAGGCCAAGATCATCGCCGACATCAGCGCCATGGGCACCAACACCATCGACATCTTCCCCGGCGAAGGCTTTGGCGACCGCTACGCGGCCAAGATCAAAACCCTGACCGTGGCCGATGCGGCCATTCTCGCAGGCCAGTCTTACATTGCCGGCAGCACGCCCAATTCTTCGGCTTCGGGCACCCTGGCCCGACGGAACATCTCGGTCTCCGCCCAACTCAACGGGGTCGGGGCCGACTATTTCGACGTCAAGGGGCTGGAGCCGGCCTCGGGGCGCTTTTTCAGCGCCGAAGACGTGCGCGGCAGCGCCTCGTATGTGGTCATCGACGACAACACCAGGCAGAAGCTTTTTCCCAACGGCGAGACGGCCGAAGGCCAAGTCATCCTGTTCGACAAACAGCCGTTGCGCATTGTCGGCGTGAGCAAAAAGAAGGACATGGGCTTCGGCCCGTCCGACATGCTCAACCTCTGGGCGCCCTACACCACGGTGATGAACAAGATCACCGGCACGCGCACCATTTCTTCGATCACGGTCAAGGTCGCCGACAACGTCATGCCGCTCATGGCCGAGCGCAACATCACCAAGCTGCTCACGGTCCGGCACGGCAGCAAGGACTTTTTCACCTTCAGCACCGACAGCATCAAAAAGACCGTTGAAAGCGCCACCGGCACCCTGGCCCTGCTGGTCTCGGGCATCGCGCTGATCGCCCTGATCGTCGGCGGCATCGGGGTCATGAACATCATGCTGGTTTCCGTGACCGAGCGCACCCGGGAAATCGGCGTGCGCATGGCCGTGGGCGCCCGGCGCATCAACATCATGGAGCAGTTCCTGCTGGAAGCCGTGCTGATCTGCCTGACCGGCGGCATTCTCGGCATCGGCCTGGCCGGCCTGATTGGCCTCGGCGTCGGCCTGGTGATCACCTCCTTCAGCATGAGCCCGTCGCCGGCCTCCATGGTCCTGGCGGCGGTCTGTTCTTCGGCCATCGGCATCGGCTTCGGCTTTGTCCCGGCCCGCAACGCCTCCCGGCTCAACCCCATTGACGCCCTGTCGAGGGAATAATGCATAATTATATATATCGATTATCCTGTCTCTTCGTGCTCGGCTCGGCCCTGGCCCTGTGCGGCTGCGCGGGCAAGAACCATTCCGGCCCGAACCCGACAAGCGTCCTGCTCTCGCCGCGGGAGACCGCCCGGCGTTACCGCCTGAACACTTCCTGGTGGACGGACTACAACAGCCCGGCCCTGAACCGCACCGTGGATCTGGCCCTGGCCCGCAACGTCGATCTGGCCCGCAGCGCCATTGCCGTGAACAAGGCCCTGTATCGGGCCCGGCTGCTCTCGGCCGACCTGCTGCCGACCTTTTCGGCCGACGGTTCGGTTTCGGCCGGCCGCGACCTGAGCACCGGCAAAAGCGGGATGTCCGGCTTTTCCGGTCCGCCGGGCATGTCCGGCACCTCCGGCGCGTCGAGCCTGCACGGTTTTTCCGGATCGTCCGGCGACACTTGGCGGCAGAACTGGCAGGGCCAGGGCGCCGTCAGCTACGAGCTGGATCTCTGGCGCCGGCTGCGCGACGCCGCCGACGCCGGCGAATGGGAACGCCGGGCCACGGTGGAAGACCTGGCCGACGCGCGCCTGGCCCTGATCAACAACGTGGTCGACGGCTGGTTCAACCTGCTGTACACGCGACAGTCCATCACGGTTGAAGAAAAGAGCGTCGAGCGCTACCAAAAGATGCTGGAGCTGACCCGGAGCAGCTATGCCCTGGGCAAGGCGGCCTCGGTGGAACCCCTGCAGGCCGAGCAGTCGCTTCTGGCCGCGCGGAACCAACTGGCCTCCCTGCGGGCCCAAGAAGCCCAGGCCCTGCAGACCCTGCGCAACCTGCTGAACCTGCGCCCCGGCGAAAATCCCGATATGGCCGGCGGCGACATTCTGGCCATTCCCTCGGTGCAGGTGGATCTCAATGTGCCCATCGCGGCCCTGGCCGCCCGGCCGGACATCCACGCGGCCGAAGCCCGGATGCAGGGGGCCTTCAAGACCCTGGAGTCGGATCAAGCCGCCTGGTACCCGCGCCTGACCGTGGGCTCGACCTTGAGCGTTTCGGCCGACAGCGCCGGCAAGTTTTTCAATGTGCCGCTGCTGGCCGGTCTGGCCGGCCTGGACCTGCCCTTTCTGAACTGGAGCACCCTGCACTGGAACGTCAAAATTTCCGAGGCGGATTTTAACGACGCCAAGCTGGCCCTGGCGCAGAGCGTGACCACGGCCCTGAACGAGGTGGACGCGACCTGCTCGGCCTACGTCCAGGCCCGGCTGACCCTCGCGCAGACCCTGGCCGAGCACGACCGGGCCGCGCGCATCGCCGAATATTACCGGGTGCGCTATGAACAGGGCGGCGCGGAACTGAAAGACTACCTGCAGGCCCAGACCTCGGCCGACGCTTCGGCCTTGTCCGCGCTTTCGGCCAAGTATCAGGCGGTCTGCCTGGAGAGCCGGATCTACAAGGCCATGGGCGGTCGTTACGAACCGTCGGGAAACCAATAGAGCATTTCACACTTGAAATGCCCGCAAGGATTTGTTGGCAGATCCTTGCCGCCAAATAGGCGTAGGCGGGCTTTGCCCGCCGTTAAGCGACTATTTGAAGCGTAAACTGCTCCAGAAACGCAAACGCGGCGGATCCACGCGGGCAAATGGGGCAACCGCCCGGGGTTCCGCCCCCTCCCGTTGCCGCCTCCCCCCGACCAACGCCCGCGGAATTCGAAATATCTATGTACATTTTCGCTATTATATATAATATATCGCCTCAGGCTTGTCGGCCATCGACGGCGCCACCGGACATGATTTCGGGCGGCGCAAAGCCGGGGGGAACATATGAACGAACAGAAAACCCGCAAGCTCTGGCGGCGGTTTGAAATAAAGATCATCGCCATCATCCTGGGCATCGCCGTGGCCCTGGCCTTGTCCTTTTACTTTCTGATCTACAGCCAATACCACGGGCTGACCATCGGCACGCTCAAGGAAGAAGCGAAAACCGTCCACGAATATGTCGAGGAGATCATCGACGACAAGAGTTTCAGCGAACTCAACAGCATCGAGGACGAAAAAAAAGATCTTTACCTGACAACCTACAGGCTGATGGACCAGATCCGGCGCATCGCCAACATCCGCTACCTGTACACCGCGAAAAAAACCGCGGACGGCCGTTACATTTATGTGCTGGACGGCCTGGACCGCGACGCCGAAGACTTTCGGCACGTCGGGGCGCCCATCGAAGAGGAGATCATCCCCAAGCTGGACGCCTGCCTGCGCGGGCAAACCGTGCTCGGCGACGATATTCTGGTCACGGAATGGGGCATCGTCTACGTGACCTATTTTCCGGTGCACAATGCCGAGGGCGCGGTCATCGGCGCCATCGGCATGGAATTCGACGCGGAAAAGCTGCATGCGGCCATCGCCCGGGTCCGCCTGCTCACGGTGCTCATTGCCGCGGCCCTGGTCGCGCTCTGCTCGGTGCCGGCCATTTTCACCCTGCGCAAGGTGGTGCGCGCCACCGAAGGGGATTTGCGCAAAAAAGACGAGTTGCTCATCGCCGCCAGGGAGGAAGCCCTGGCAAGCACCAAGGCCAAGAGCGAGTTTCTCTCGCGCATGAGCCACGAGATGCGCACCCCGATGAACGCGATCATCGGCATGACCCAGGTGGCCCAAAAAACGAACGACCCCGAGCGCCTGCATTATTGCCTGAACAAGGTCGGCAGCGCGGCCGGGCAGCTTTTGGACATCATCAACGACGTGCTGGACATGGCCAAGATCGAGGCGGACAAGTTCGAAATCTCCGCCTACGAGTTCGATTTTGAAAAAATGATCCAGCGGGTCTTCAACGTCGTCCAGGTCAAGGTAGACGAAAAACGCCAGACCCTGACCTTCGAGGGCCGCGAATTGTTCCGCCGGGCCATGATCGGCGATGAGCTGCGCCTGTCGCAGGTGCTGATCAACCTGCTGGGCAATGCCGTGAAGTTTACCCCCGAACTGGGCCGGATCACCCTGAAGATCGGGCAGACACCGCTTGATGCCGACCATTCCCTGTTGCACGTGGAAGTGCGCGACACCGGCATCGGCATGACCCCGGACGAACAAAGCCGCCTGTTCCGCACCTTTGAGCAGGCCGCCGGCGGCATTACCCGCCAATATGGCGGCACCGGCCTGGGCCTGGTCATTTGCAAGAAAATCGTCAACCTGATGGGCGGCGACATTCGGGTGGAAAGCGCGCCCGGGCGGGGCTCGCTGTTTGACTTCAGCATCCGGGTGGGTTGGGGAGCGGAAATCGCCCGGACGGACCTGCCGGCCGAGCCGCGGAACCTGCGCGTGCTGGTGGTGGACGACGAGCCGGCCGCCCTGGAATACCTGGCCGGCCTCCTGGACGGCTTCGGCATGCGCCACGACCAGGCCGCCGGCGGGGCCGAGGCCCTGGAAAAAGTCGGCGCCTCCCTGGCCGAGGGCCGGGCCTATGACGTCATTCTGCTGGACTGGAAAATGCCGGGGCTCGACGGCGAGGCCACGGCCCGCGAAATAAGGCGCCTGCTCGGCAACGACGCGATCATCGTGATGATTTCGGCCATGGACTGGTCGGAACTGGAAAAAACCGCCTCCGGCCTGGGCCTGGCCGGTTTTCTGCCCAAGCCGATTCTGCCCTCCCCCCTGTTGGACACGCTGTTGCGCCTGACCCGGGGCCGGCTGCTCCCGGAAGAAGCCCGGAGCGGAACGCCGCGCCGCTGGCGGGACAAGCGCATTCTGCTGGTGGAAGACAACGAGATCAACCGCGAAGTGGCCCAAAGCCTGCTGGAAGAGACCGGCGTGGGCGTGGACTGCGCGGGCGACGGTCTGGAAGCCCTGGAGATGCTCGAAAAGCGCCCCGGCTACGACCTGATCCTCATGGACATCCAGATGCCCAGGCTGGACGGCCTTTCCGCCGCCCGGCAAATCCGGGCTTCCGAGCAGCCCGGGGAACGCGCCGTGCCGATCATCGCCATGACCGCCAACGCCTTCAAAGAAGACGTGCGGGCCAGCCTGGAGGCCGGCATGAACGGGCATATCGCCAAGCCGATCAATGTCGACGAGCTCATGCGGGTTCTGGCCGAACATCTGGGTTGAGGGCCGGGCGAGGCCGCGCCGGCTCTGTGCCCCCCCACTCCCCTGCCTTGCATTTTCCCCGGCATAAGGCTATCAGGTAAATCGTGAGATGGAACGAAACCCGGCAATGGGCGGGGGAAATCGGCCCCCGCGTCGTCGCGGGTTCCATTCTCGCTGTGTGGCCCTGTGGCATGTATCGCGCATTGTTGGAGCGGATGGACATTGGAAATGTTCATTTGCTCCGACGGCCGCGCAAGCGGACCGCGGACCGCGCCTGTGCGCGGCATGGTTTTGTTTCTCCGCCGGTGCGGCGGCCGAATAACCTTCGCCGCTCTGTTTTGCTTGCGGGCTCGTTCAGAAGTCTGTCGGGACCATGGTTTTAGAGACAATTTCAAAGTGAAATTGCTCTAATACCCGGTTTTATGGGCAATTTCGAAGGGAAATTGCCCTGTTCTCGATTTTGCCGAACCCGGCGCGCGGGAGCGCGCCGACACAGGAGCAACACACATGGATTTCAAAGAACTCGTGGCCAAGGCGCGCACTTACCGCCGCTATCATCAGGACAAGCCCGTGCCCATGGAGACCCTGGTGGAGATCATCGACCTGGCCCGGCTCATTCCCAGCGCCTCCAACGCGCAACCCTTGCGCTACGGGCTGTCCACCGCCCCGGAAATGAACGCCCGCCTGACCTCCCTGGTGGGTTGGGCTCCGGCCATCGACGAATGGCCCGGCCCGGCCGAAGGCGAGCGCCCGGTGGCCTTTATCGTCATTGCCGCGGATACCAAGAGCTTTGTGCCGCCGCAGATGGATGCCGGCATCGCGGCCATGACCATCCAGCTGGCCCTGGCGGAAAAAGGCATCGGCTGCTGCATCTTCAACCATTTCGACGCCGAAGCGGTCCACGCGGCCATGGGTTTTCGCGGCTACCTGGGCGTGCAACTGGTCATGGCCATCGGCTACCCGGCGGAAAGCGTGGTGATCAAAGACCTCAAGAAGGGGCAGCCCTTCCAATATCACCGCGACGAGCAGGATAACCAGTGCGTGCCCAAGCGGCTTCTGGCGGATGTTATTGCCGCCAAATTCGAATAGGAAGACCATCGGCAAATACATTTTTTGCCCAGTTGCGGCCCGCGTTGTTCTGAGGAAGGGCTTTGTTCCGCCGGATGCACCATCGCTGGGCCGAGTTCCGCTGTTCTGTTCGTGTCAAACGGGCCTTCCCGCTCCGGTCGAGGACCATCAGAGTCCGCGTCCCTGCGCGGGAAGGCCCGTTTTCTTTGCCCTTGGAACAAAATCCGTTATTTGCCTTTCAAACGACCAACTGCCGGAAAGGCTCACAGCGCGTAGTTCATACCAATGTGGACGCCTCGCTGTGCGCAGCGGCGTGGGCGGTAATGTAAACACTCTTTTTATGCTTATCTCGGATAGCCCACATCACCGCGCCATCAAAGCGAACACACCCCATCCGACGTATTCACGCGTATACGTGACGTAACGTTTTGGTTCCGAGGTCAAATGCGCCCGAATCTCTTGCGCAAAATCGTCGCCAGGGTTCGCTTTGAGCCATTTACGCATGGTGAGCCACTTGGCCGCTTCGTACCTGTCCCAGCCTTCCCGGTCGGCCAGAACCATTTCCACAACGTCATAGCCAAGACCTTCGAAAGATTCGATAAGCTCCGGAAGCATGAGAAAATCAGAAATAACATTGGCTTCGCATCTCTTGGCGATGTCTTCCGTTGGCGGCAATCTCAACCAATAAGGCTCACCGATGAGAATGATTCCTTCGGGGCCGAGGCTTTTCGCCAAAAGCTCGATGGTTCCGGCAACGCCGCCGCCAATCCATGTGGCGCCGATGCAGGAAGCCACGCCGACTTTTTCGTCCGCAACGTAACCGGCAGCGTCGGCATGGAGGAAGCGGACCCGGTCGGCGACTCCGAGTTCCTCAGCACGGAGTTTCGCTTGCTTGGTGAACAACCGGCTCATGTCGACGCCGACGCCGGTGATGCCGTAATCGCGTGCCCATGTGCACAGCATCTCGCCGGAACCGCTGCCGAGGTCAAGCACGGGGGTTCCCGGCTCCAGGCGCAATACCGCGCCGAGGGTGGCGTACTTTTCTGCCGTGAACGGGTTATGGATGCGATGTGCGCTTTCGGTAATAGTGAAAATACGTGGAATGTCCAAGGCAGAGTCTCCTTTTACCGACCTGTAATCAAATCTGAACTCATATGAACTTGGTGTCAACAAGCGTTGCCATTCCTGAATGTCTATTTTTCATTTCGCAACGAAAAAGGAGAATGAGCTGTTGAAACATTATATATCTAGGCCGCCTGCCGTTCCCGGTCCGACCTGCCGCCCCGGTCCCGGATAAAAGCCCGGGCCGCGGCCTGGTCCGGGTGGATGCGCCGGTCGTAGCCGCCGGGCAGGCCTTCGGGGCTGAGCAGGATCTGCCAGAGTTCGATGCTCCTGGCCCGGAAGGCCCCGGCGCAGCTCAGCAGGTAATAGCGGAACATGCGCAGGCCCCGGGAGGAGCAGGTAAAGTCGCGGCTCGTCCGGCCCTGGCTGAAGTTTTTTTCCCAGGCCATGAGGGTCTTGTCGTAGTGGGCGCCGAAGTTGTGCCAATCTTCCATGACGAAGCGGGAGGCAATGGACTTGCCCACGGCGGTGATCGAGGGCAGCATGCCGTTGGGGAAGATGTATTTGGCAATCCAGGGGTCCACACCGTTCTTGTCGACGTTGCCGCCGATGGTGTGCAGCAGGAACAGGCCCTCCGGCCGCAGCAGCCGGCGCGCTTCGGCCATGTAGGTGTCGTAGTTCTTGCGGCCCACATGCTCGAACATGCCCACGGAAACGATGCGGTCGAAGCTGCCGACGATGTTGCGGTAGTCGTCGAGCACCCAGTTGACCGGAAGCCCGGCGGAATGCGCTTTGGCGTAAGCGATCTGCTCGGCCGAGACGCTGACCGCGGTGACCTCGGCCTTGTGGCGCGAGGCCAGGTAGCCGGCCAGGGTGCCCCAGCCGCAGCCGATGTCCAGCACCTTCATGCCGGGTTGCACGCCCAGCTTGGCGCAGATCAGGGCCATCTTGTCGGCCTGGGCCTCGTCAAGGTTTCGGGCGTCGCGCCAGTATCCGCAACTGTAGAACATCGAGGGGCCGAGCATGCGCTCGAACATGCGGTTGTCGAGATTGTAGTGCTTCTCGGCCACCTGAAAGGCCCGGCGCATGCTCTGCAGGTTGAAAAAAGCATACTGTATGCGGTTCCAAATTTCCGGCAGGGTCCAGCCCAGGCCGGCCTCGGCCCGGGCCGCGAGCAGGCGGCGGAACAGCTCGTCCAGAGCCGGGCATTCCCACCAGCCGTCCATATATGCTTCGCCCAGGCCCAGCGAACCCTTGCGCAGCACGCGCCCGTAAAGGCGCCGGTCGCGCACCTGCAAATCCCAGGGGCGGTCGCCGTTGATGCGCACATCGGCTTTTTCCAGAATGGGTAAAATAATCTTTTGCGCGTCCATATACAAGCTCCTCTGTTTTATGACACAGGATCATTATATGTGCTGAAGCTTATTGACGCCCGACACAAAAACAGCGGGCGATTATATCGGCGTGATGCATTGTGCGCGGCTCGGCATGTCGTGGGCTTCACCGTCGAGGGCTCGCGAGCCCGAGGCGTGTGACAAACCGGACCGCCCGCGGCAAGAAAATGGAGATGTAGGGTGTGGCATGATTCCTCTTTCAGCGGCTTCCGAACAACCGGCCTGCCGCGCGGGGCGTTGTTCGGGGTCTCCAGGCGGGGTTAAACGCTCCACAGGTTAAGCATAGCCATCTCCGCCTTCATGTCAAAAAAAAATTGCATATATTCATAGATATAACTATATTATCATTTTAGAACAACAATCTGACCCGGACAAAAGAACGCGGCCACGGGAAGCCGGTGTCCTATCGGCCCTTGGGCGGAGGAATCAACTCATTTCATTTGTGGATTGCTCTAAAAAGCGCGAATACGAGCGACAAGGCGTTCCAATACGGGCAACCGGCATCTCCCGCCGCATGTCGGGAAAAACCGGTTGCCTTCGCGCTCCAAAGGGCCGGGAGACCTCCTGCCTTGGAGCAACTTCAGCGCGCCGCGCCACAGCGGCGCGCCGCCTTACTTCAGCGCCGCGGCGGGCACGGGAACCCCATCCACCATGGGCGCTCCGGGGCGCCTGAACCTGGCCGAAGTTTCCGGAGCCCAGAGGTGGCAGACGATGCCGCCCAGAAGCAACGCGCCGATGCAGCCGCCGAGCGAGGCAAAGATCCCGAAGTGTTCGCTGACGATGGGCAGCAGAAAGGTGCCGCCCGCGGCGCCGATGCGGCTTACGGCCACCGAGAAGCCCACGCCCGAGGCCCGCAGTTCCGTCGGGAACAGTTCCGGCGGGTAGGCCCATTCACTGGTCACGGCCACGGCCAGGATCAGGGCCAAGGCGGCCAGAAAGACCAGGGCCACGGGCCCGGGCATGCCCTGCCAGAAGGTCATGACCGCGAGAATGGCGGCCGCGCCGTAGAAGGTCCAGAGCAGAAAGGCCCGACGGGAAACCCTGTTCAGCAGCCAGGTGCCGAGCATCACCCCGACCATGGTGAAGACCGTGTACATGACCCCGGAAACGTGCGGGTTCTCAATGTGCAGATCCGCCAGGACCAGGGGCAGAAACAGGGAGATGGCGAAAAAGGGCAGCACCTGGCAGGCGTAGAACACGCCGCCGACAATGGTGTTGTAGCGCAGCTTCTTGCTGAACAGGCTGAACCACGAGGCTGAAACGGTCTTTTTTTCCGCCTCGGGCAGGCCGTATTGCGGCCCCAGGTGTTTTTGGATCACCGACGCGGCCTCTTGCAGCTTGCCCCGGCCCACCAGCCAGCCGGGCGATTCGGGCGTGCCGGCCCGCGCGATGATCCCGATGATTCCGGGCACGGCCGAGGTGCAGAGCATCAGGCGCCAGCCGATGCCGCCGACCCAGTCGGAGACGTAGCCGAAGAGAAAGGCCAGCACGTAGCCCACGGTCCAGTAAAAGACCAGCACTTCCATGGTCTTGGCCCGCTCGGCCCGGGGCGACCATTCGCTGAGCAAGGAAACCTCGACGGTGTAGTCCCAGCCGATGGTCACACCGAGCAGCAGGCGGACCAGGGCCAGCAGGGCCGGGTCGGAAATGACCAGCTGCGACAGGGACAAGAGCACCGAAACGTACATGACCGAAATATACGGCACCCGCCGGCCCCAGCGGTCGGCGACGGGCCCGATGATCAGGCTGCCGAAAAGCACGCCGAGCAGCGTGCCCGCGCCGATCAGGCCCATCCAGAAGCTGGTCGGGCCCAGCGGCCCGGCGGCCTGACCCAGGGCCGTGCCGACAATGCCCATGATGTAGCCCGCGCAGATCATCCCGATGAAGGTGCCGAGACGCACTTTGCGATGCACCGGCGAGAGCGGCGCGTCTTCAAAACCGATTGTCTGTTGCATGGCGCGCTCCCGTTTAGGCCCAGATGTCGCCGACGACAAACCCCTCAACAAAAGGATCCGTCGGGTCGAGCACATAGGTGTTGATGCCGTAAATCCAGGCCTGGCCGGAAATGGTCGGCACCACGGCCTTGATCCCGTCCATGTCGACCTCTTCGACCAGTTCGCCGGTGAAGACGTTGCCCAGAATGCCCTCGTGCCGGAACTTCTGCCCCACTTTGAGCTCGCCCTTGGCGTGCAGCACCGCCATCTTGGCGCAGGTGCCGGTGCCGCAGGGGCAGCGATCCAGGGCCCCGGTCCAGGTGGCCGGAGCGTTCCAGTCCAGGGCGCCGGAAGCCACGACGACCGAGTTTTTCCAGTCGGCCTGCGGGTTCGCGCTCGGGCCGGAAAGCTGGCTGATGCTGATGCCCACGCCGGGGTAATGCGGGTGGACCACCGGCAACTGTTCAATGGCCGCCTGGCGGATCATCGCGCCGACCCGGGCGATTTCACCGCCGCATTCCGGCACCAGCTCAATGTCCTTGAACTGACGCACGTCGGCGATGACGTAGAACATCCCGCCCCAGGCCACGTCCACGGTGACCTTGCCCAGGTGGGGCACCTCGATGGTCTTGTCCAGGTGCACGGCAAAGGCGGGCACGTTCTTGAAGGTCACCTTGGTGACCTTGCCGTTGCCGCATTCCGCCCGAATGCCGATCAGCCCGGCCGGGGCCTCCAGGGTCAGCTCGGTCACCGGCTCCTTCATGGGCAAGAGGCCGGTTTCGAGCAGCACCGTGGCCACGGAAATGGTGTTGCCGCCGGACATCACCGGGTATTCGACCTGCTCCATAATGATGTAGCCGGCGTCGGCCCGGGGGTGTTTGGCCGGGACAATCAGGTTGCAGCACAGCGGCGGATAGCCCCGGGGCTCGCGCAGCATCAGCTTGCGCAGCTGGTCGTCGTGATCGCGCAGATAGACCATCTGCTCGTAGACCGAATTGCCGGGAATGTGCGGCACGCCCCCGGTGATCACCCGCATCGGCTCGCCCGCGTGCGTTTCAACAGCATGAATCATTCTTTTGAAGGCCATGATCTGCTCCTTTTGTTTGTCTCAAGCGCAAGGTGTACGTTGCATCAACCCGGACAACAGCGTCGGTGTTCCATGTATTGACGGCTATCACCAATTATGCTCTGAAAACAAATCGAATATTTGATTGACTGCATCAAAAACTTTGATGCAATCGGGCCTCGCTGTGCGGGCAATACAGGGGTGGGGGGAGCGCAAGCCATGGACATCGCCAAGTGGGAAGTGTTCCTCAAGGTGGCCGACGTGCTGCACGTCACGGCCGCGGCCGAGCAGCTGAACCTGAGCCAGTCCGGGGTCAGCTACATCCTGAAGTGCCTGGAGCAGGAAACCGGCTTCCCCCTGTTTGTCCGCCACAAACAGGGCGTGGCCCTGACCGCGCCCGCCGAAGAGCTGCTGCCGGCCATTCGCGGCTTTCTGGCCGAGAAGGAAAAGATCGGCCAGATCATCTCGGGCATCAACGGCCTGGCCCGGGGCAGCCTGCGCATCGCCACCTACCAGAGCATCGGGATTACCTGGCTGCCGGAAATCTTGCGCCAGTTCAAAAAAGACTTCCCGGACATCGAAATCGACATCCGGGAAGGCGGCGACGAAACCATTGAAAGCGCCCTGGCCGGCCGCAAGGTCGACCTGGCCTGCAGCAGCTTGCGCGAACGGCCCGACTGCGAGTGGATCGATCTCGGCGACGACCGCCTGAAAGCGGTGCTGCCCCGGGATCACCGCTGGGCCGCACTCGAGCGCGTGCCCCTGGAACTCTTCGCCGACGAGCCGTTCATCTCGTCGATCAACGCCTACGAATACGACATGAACCAGGTGCTGCGGCTGCGCCACATCAGGCCGCGCAACATCGTCTGCCGCTCCACCGAGGCCTTTGCGGTCATGGCCATGGTCGAAAAGGGTCTGGGCGTGAGCCTGCTCTTCGACCGGGTCATCCGGGCGGGCGGAGCCCGCGAGCTGCTGCTCAAGGATACCGAACCGGCCGTGGCCCGCCGGCTGGGCATCGCCCTGGCCTCACGGGAGCGCGCCTCGCCGGCCGCGAAGATGTTTATTGCGTATGCCGAGGATGTGGTTTCGGGCGAGGAGGATTAGAGCATTTCAAGTGTGAAATGCTCGCAAGGATTTGTCGGCAAATCCTTGCCGACAAATAGGCGTAGGCGGGCTTTGCCCGCCGTTAAGCGACTATTTGAAGCGTAAACTGCTCTAGGGGCGGCCGCAAACCTTCGCCTCAATGACAAAAACCGTCCGCGCCCTCCCCATAATCTCCACCTCCGGGCCGCGCAGGGCGATGTTGAGTTCCCCGCCGCGTTGCGAGAGCTGGCGTGAGGCCAGGTCCGTCTTGCCCAGTTCGGCGCTCCAGTACGGGGCGAGCACGCAGTTGGCCGAGCCCGTGACCGGGTCTTCGAGAATGCCCCAATCGGGGTTGCAGAAAACCCGCACGGCAAAATCGTAACCCGGGCCGCCTGCCCGCGCCGTGGCCGCGATCAGTTCAATGCCCTGCTTTTGGATGGCCGGAAAGTCGGGGCGGGCCTGCAGCAGGCTGTATTCATCCGCCACCCGGGCCAGAATCCAGTTGTTCGCGCTCCCGCTCTCGTTGCGCAAGGCCGCGAGCACCGGCAGACCCAGAATGCCCTCGAGAAACCCGGCGTCTTCCAACGGCACCAGCCTATCGGCGGGGAAGGCCATTTTCACCCGGCCGTCCCGCACCGAAACCGGCAGTTCCTTTTGCCCCGCCCGCAAGACAAAGGGCTCGGCTTCGGCCACGATGCCCTGCTCGCGCAAAATATGCGCGCTTGCCAGGGTGGCGTGGCCGCAGAGCGGCACTTCGCGCGTCGGGGTGAAATAGCGGATCGCGTGGCCGTGCTCGCCGATTTGGACAAAAGCGGTTTCCGAGACGTTCATCTCCATGGCCATGGACTGCATGAGCGCGTCCGCCGGGAATTCCTCACCAATCCAGACCCCGGCGGGGTTGCCCTTGAAGGGCTCGGCCGTGAAGGCGTCGACCTGATACAATTTCATGAGATGCTTCCTTGGCTTATGCCGCGCGCGCGGCGTTCCGTTCGCGAGCCTATGCCGGGATCGCCGGCTTGGCAACGGCCGACTTTGCGAGGGGGCGGCTTGGCAACGGTTTGCCTTGCGAAGGCGGCGGCGGGAAAAGAATTCTTTTGCCTTGTTATAAAAAGCCGGATGCTATAAAGGCTTATGCCAAGCGTCGCAGCGCCGCCGGCCGCCATGCCGGGGCTTCGGCCGCGCTTTCGGGGTTTCGGCCTGTGACGAAAAATACCAAGGACTCATCCTCCGGGGGTTCCATGACCTTGCGTCCCAAAATGCTTGCCGTTCTGCTGCCGTGCCTGCTCACGGTCATGGCCGCGCTGATCTGCTTTTCCTGGTACCGCATGCAGAGCGCGGCCATGGAAGAAGCCTACATCGAGGCGGAGAATATTCTGTTGGCCGAGGCCGGCCCCTTTGCCGAGACTTCCAACAAGGCCTACGCCCTGGTGCGCGCCCTGGCCGCGGAAATGGCCGAACTGCAAAAGACCGGCAGCGTGCCGCGCGCCTTTCTGGCCGAGATGCTCCGGGCGCAGATCGCGACCGACCGGCAAATTTTCGGCATCTGGACCATCTGGGAGCCCCGGGCCTTTGACAAGCTGGACGCGCAAACGCCCCGGGGCGACTTTACCACCGAAAGCGGCGGCATCAACATCTACTGGACCCGCCAGGACAACGGTTCCTTCAAGTCCGTCCCCGGTGAAGACGCCATGCGCAACGAAGAATATTACGTCGGCCCCCAAAGGACCCGCGCGGCCTTTTTCCCGGCCGTCTACTACGACGCGACCGCCGAAAAGTATGTCGGCACCGTGGCCGCGCCGATTATCCGGGACGGGAAGTTCCTCGGGGCCGTGGGCGTGGATCTGGCCCTGAACGACATCCAGGCCCGGGTCTCGGCCGTGCATCCCTACGAAAGCGGCTACGCCATGCTCTTCTCGCCGGACGGGACCGTGCTGGCCGCGCCCGATTCCGGGCTGATCGGCAAGCCCCTGCCCGCCGAGACCCCGGCCGAGGTGCGCGAGGCGATTCTCGGCGGCAAGCCCCTGCGCGCGAGCGGTGTTTCGCCCTTCAGCAAGGAAGAAGTGCTCACGGTCTACCGGCACATTCCCGTGGCCGACGGCGGCAACAGCTGGTGCTGGTCGGTTTCCGTGCCCAAAAGCAAGATTCTGGCCCAGAGCGACGCGGCCATGCGCATCATGCTGGGCGTGAGCCTGCTGGGCCTGGCGCTGGTCGCCCTGGTGGTGGTGCTGGTGGTCACCAGGGTGGCGCGCGCCCTGCAGCAGGGCGTGGCCTACGCCCGGGCCGTGGCCGACGGCGATCTGGACGCCCGCTACGAGACCGACCGCAAAGACGAGATCGGCGTGCTGGCCGGGGCCCTTTCGGCCATGGTCCAACGCATGCGCGGCACCCTGGCCGAGGCCGGGGCCAAGGCCAAAGAGGCCGAAGCCGCGCGGGCCCGGGCCGAAGACGCCCTGCGGGCCGAAGCCGTGCGGGCCGAGGCCGAGGAAAAGCAGCGCCAAGGCATGCTGGCCGTGGCCGGCGATTTGGAAACCATTGTCGCCGACCTGGGCCGGGCTTCGGCCACCCTGGCCGGCCAGGTGCGCCAGGCCGTGGCCGGGGCCGAAAACACCCTGACCCGCTCGGAAAAAAGCGTGGCCGCGGCCCGGGATCTGGACGCGGCTTCGGCCAGGGTCTCGGACAACGCGGCCAAGGCGGCGGCCTTCGCCCGCCTGGCCCAGGCCGAGGCGGGCAAAGGCACCGGCGTGGTCGGCGAAATGGCCGCGGCCGTGGGCAAGGTCAACAGCGCCGGCCTGCAGGTCAAGGACAGCCTGGCGGCCCTGGGCGCCCAAGTGGACGGCATCGGCGAGATCATGAGCGTGATCTCCGAGATCGCCGATCAGACCAACCTGCTGGCCCTGAACGCCGCCATTGAAGCTGCCCGGGCCGGCGAATCGGGCCGGGGCTTTGCCGTGGTGGCGGGCGAGGTGCGCAAGCTGGCCGAGCGCACCATGCAGGCCACGCGCGAAGTGGCCAAAGTCATTGCCGGCATCCAGAACGGCACCCGGGCCGCCATTGTGGAAATGGACAAGGCCGTCGAGCTGGTGGGGGCGGGCAGCGTCCTGGCCGACGACACCCGGGGCGTCCTGGCCGAAATCCACGCCCTGGTGCAGCGCAGCGCCGATCAGGTCAATACCATCACCGAGGCAGGCAACGCCCAGGCGGTCCTTTCGGGCAGCATCCACGACTCTTCCGAAACGGTCAAAAGCATTGCCGCCGAAACGGCCCGGGCCATGCTCTCGGCTTCGGGCACCGTGGGGCAGCTTGGGGCCATCGCTCAAAAACTTGCCGAGTTGACCGCATTGCTGCGCAAGAAATAAGGATGGCGCCCCACCCCGGCGTCTGCCTATCATCGACAAGGGCAACGAGAATCGATATGATTTAACCGCTTATTTTTACAACACCTTCGCCGATACACCCAAAAGGATTCTCCCCCATGTATTTCAGCAAAAAAGGCCCGTCCAACACGGTGGCTACCCTGGAGGCCGCCCTGCGCGTCGCCGGCGAGCGGGGCATCAGCCGGCTGGTCGTGGCCTCGGGTTCGGGCAAGACCGCCCTGTCCCTGGCCGACAAACTGCCCTGCGGCGGCCGGGTAGATATCCGCCTGACCTGCGTGACCTCGGCCTACGGCTTTCATGAAGACGGCAAAAACCCCATGCCCGACGAGGCCCGCAAAGAACTGCGGGACCGGGGCGTGACCCTGGTGACCGCGGCCCACGTCCTGAGCGGGGTCGAGCGCGGCCTGAGCAGCCGGGCAGGCGGCATGTACCCGGCCGAGATCATCTCGCACACCTTGCGCATGTTCGGCCAGGGGGTCAAGGTCTGCGTCGAGATCGCGGTCATGGCCCTGGATGCCGGGGCCATCCCCCACGGCGAGGAAATTATCGCCGTGGCCGGCACGGGCGGGGGCGCCGACACCGCGGTGATCCTCTCCCCGGCCCATGCCGGCAAGATTCTGCAGACCAGGATCCACGAGATCATCTGCAAGCCGCATCTGTAGGGCGGGGTACTTCGTAGCGCCCCCCAAGGGAACGGCGGGCGAAGACCGACGAAGGCCGCTCAGACCCTCCGAATTTTTCCGTCCTTGCGGGAACGCACAGCCGTTTTCACGGCCGCGCGCAGGTTGCGGCCCCGACCGACGTTCGATCAATTCCGCAGCCGCTCCCGGGCGGCATCGCGCTGAGCGGCCACGGCCTCGCGGTCGTCCCGCAGCTCGACGATACAACCGGCGTAGGCCGTGCACAATTCGTCGTGGTCCCGCCAGGTTTCGCGGCAGCCGGAGCAGATCAGCCGGCCGTCCTCGAAGATGTAGAGCAGTTGCGTCTCGCCGTCGGCCAGGCAATAGGGGCACAGGCCGCCCGTGACCGCGGCCAGGGCGCAGCCGCGCACGTCGCGGCCGCCATGCGCAATGCAGGCGTCGCCCGTGGCGCTGCAAAAATCAAAATCCGGGGCAAGACAGGCACACATGACCGGCCTCCGGGCTATTCCGGTATTGACCGCGCGCAGCGGCGGATCTCCTCGGCCGGTTGGGGCGGGCAGACCCGCTTGGTCCGGCGCTTCGCCAACAGCCCGATCCGAAGCCCGGTCTTGCGGTTGGGATTGTTTACAGGCTTGCGACATGCTTCCTCCTCGCGCGGTTGCATCCCCGCCCGCTTTCATGGCCTGAAGGCCGGGCGGACGACGGCGTTTTCTGGTGGCGACAATAAGTTCTCATAGGCGGACAAAATGTTCAAGGATTTTTGTTCACATATGAGAACTTTTCCCATAAAAAAAAATCGCAACCTCCGGCGGGAAACAGTTTACCGAAACGCATCGCCGCTTCATAAGATATATGTTGAATTTCGCGCCACGCTCAGACCGGACGGCTCCGCGGTGACCGGAACCGGAAACCTTGATTGAAAACAATCGACAGATCGCATGCGGCAATGGCTACAACAGACAGACCGCAGCGAGACAACAAAAACAACCTTGGTTTAAAACAGCGCCGGCCGTATGGCCGCGCGGCCCGCCCCCCGACGCCGGATCACCCCAAAGCCCGCCCATTGCCCTCAAGCAAGGCGGCCAGTTCCTCAAGGGTTTGAGCCAAACCCGCAAGACACCCCTCCACCATCGAGTTCATGCGGTTGTGCGGCGTGTCGCCGGCCACGCGGCTGTCGGTGCGCAGGCCAAAGACGGGCAGGCCGCGCGCGTGGGCATAGCCGATTTCCCAGGCCGTGCCGTCGTCCACCTGGGGGCCGTCGAGCAGGGCGACCACGGCCGCGCAACGGTGAATGGCCTCTTTGCAGGCGTTGTGGATCAGGGCCACGGCGCCGGGGCCGGCCGCGGCAATGGCCGCCTCCGAAAGCAGATCGCCCGGCCAGACCACCGTGTGCCCGGCGGCGCGCAGCGCAGCCGAGAGCTTGCGGTGGAATTCCTTTTCCGCCTGCGAAAACAGGGGACCGGCCTGATAGATCGTCAACGGCATCGGCATACCCTCCCGTGCCGGCGGACTCCGCCGATAAGCCCGCCGGCGGCGGCCGCCGCGCCGGGGCGTATCAAAATACTCTGCCGAGCCACCTGACCCTCCCTATCAAACCGAAGTTTTCCTGCTCGCCCGTGGCCTCGATGGGGGTATAGCGCCGGTTGTCGCTGGTCAGCAGCCAGCCGTCGGGCCGGGCCTGCACCCGCTTGATCAGCACCTCGTCGCCCACCCAGACGGCCCAGATTTCGCCGTTGCGCGGCTTGGGCTCGTCAAAGCGCTCCACCAGCACGGTGTCGCCATCCTGCACCAAGGGCTCCATGCTGTCGCCGATGACGTCAAAAAGCACCAGGCGCCGGGTGTCAAAGTGCCCGAGGGAACGGATGAATTCCTTGCGGAAGGCGTGGTCCTTGCCGTGCCCGTCCTGAACCACCAGGGACGAGCCGGCCCCGAGCTGGGTATTGGCCTTGGGCACGTAAGCGAAATCGCTTTCCTCAATCTCCTTGACTGTGAAGAAGTCTTCCGGGTCAAGGCCCACGCCCCGCAGATAGCGGCACATGGTTTCAAAGGGCACGCGCTTGCCCCCCTTGCCCTTGTTGCGCCAGTCAAAAACGGCCGAGCGGCCCACTCCGATGCGGTTCCCAATACTTTCGTAGGTTTCGCCGGGTTGCCCAAGAAGCTCGTCGACCCTGCGCAAAAATGCTTCCCATGCAATTTGTTGGTTCGTCATAGCCCCGCCGGATACGAATATTTGTTTAACGTATCATTTCCTAACATATCCTTAGTTCTCAAAAGAATACTTTCTCTTGACTCATTTGTACTCATATGAGAACTTTTGATCATGACATACCTCCATGAGCACATCGATCGCGGCCCGCCCATGCCTGCGCTTGTCGCCCCCGTCCGAGAGGCCCCGGCCCGAGCCCGAAATGCCGGGCCCCCCACCCGAGAGAACGCTCCGAACGACGGCGCGGGCGAGAGCCGGGGCGCGGCTCACGCCAGGCCCACGGCCCCCGCCCCGCCCGCGGCCCCCGCGCGCGCCCCCCGGGGAGACCCGGCCGAGGAATTTCGCCGTGCCCTTGAGGCCTTCGGCCTGTCGCCCGGCGCATCGCCGGCCGCCTCGGCCGGGCGCATCGTCCGCTGCCCGACGGCCGACGACAAGCCGGGGCGCAAAAGCGGCTGGTTCGTGCTTTTTCTTGACCATCCGCCGGCCGGGGCCTTCGGCTCCTGGAAAAGCGGCGAGTCGCGCGCCTGGCGCCCGGCGGGCGAAGCGCCCCTGAGCCCGGCCGAACGCCGGGCAGAAAGTCTGGCCCTGCGCCAAAAAATGGCCAAAATCCGTGAACTGCGCGAGGCCGAAGGACTTTGCCTGGCCGCCAAGGCGGCCGAGCGCGCCCGGGGGCAATGGGACCGGGCCCTGCCGGCCGAGAGCCACCCCTATCTGGAAAAAAAGGGAGTGCCCGCCTTGGGCCTGCGCCTGCGCGACAATTGCCTGCTGCTGCCCCTGCGCGATCTGGAAGGGAAGATCCACGGCCTGCAGAGCATCGACCCGGACGGCGAAAAGCGCTTCACCTTCGGCTGCGGCAAGAAGGGACGCTTTTTCCTGCTGCCGGGCCGGGCCGGAGCCGGATTCGGGGCAGGAGGCGGAGCCGTGCCCGCACCCGGGTTCTGGGCCGGGAACGGAGCCGCGCCGGTGACGGCCCTGTGCGAGGGCTACGCCACAGCCGCTTCCATCCACCAGGCCACGGGCTGGACCGTGCTGGTCTGCTTTGACGCCGGCAACCTCGCGGCCGTGGCCGAGATCTGGCGCCGGGCCCACCCCTGGGACCGGCCGATTATCTGCGGCGACGACGACGCCCAAACCCCGGGCAACCCGGGCCGGAGCGCGGCGCAAAAGGCGGCCGAGGCCTGCGCGGGCGTGGCGCTGCTGCCCGATTTTTCCCGCCTGCCCGAAGGCAGGGAGCGCGGCCGGGCCACGGACTGGAACGACCTGCAGGCCCTGGCCGGCCTTGGGGAGGTGCGGCGCCAACTGCTGCGGGAGCGGGAATATCGGGTGCGCCTCAGCGACTGGCTGGTGGGTCCGGGCCTGCTGGAAGAGCCGCCGCCCGCCCGCGAGTGGCTGGTGGAGGGAACCTTTTCCATGGCCTCGGTGAACCTGCTGGCGGCCATGGGCGGGGCGGGCAAGAGCCTCATGGCCCTGGACCTGGCCCTGAAGGTGGCCGGGCCGGCGGGCGGCGATCGCGATTGCTTTGCCGGCATCCATGCCCCCGGCGACGACTTCCGGCCGGAGCGCGGCAGCGGCGGAGCTTTCCAAACGGCGGACGGCGACGACGGTTTCGACCCGGCGGACGGCGATGACGGAGGTTTCGGCCCGTTCCGGGCCAAGGCCTTCCCCGGCGCCTTCGGCAACCGGGTGCTGCGCCACGGCCCGGTGGCCATGTTCACGGCCGAGGACAACCGCGACGATGTGCACCGCCGGCTCTGGTCCCTGGGCCGCAAACCGGCGCATCCCTTTGCCCTGGTGCCCCTGCCCTCGGCTGGCGGGCCCCTGCCCCTTGTGCTGCCCGGCGGCAAAGACGGTCCGCAGCCCTCGCCCTGGTGGCACGAAATTCGGAGTCAATTGGTCAGAATGCGGCCGGCGCTGATCATTTTCGACCCCCTGGCCTCCTTTGCCCTGGTGGACCTGAACAAACCCGAGGTCGCGGACTTCGCCATGAGCCTGTTCGCCGGCCTGGCCGACGAAACCGGAGCCTGCGTGCTGGTCACGCACCATCTGTCCAAGAGCAAGGAAAACATCTCCACCCCGGAGCAGGCCCGGGTGCTGGTGCGCGGCTCGACGGCCATCGTCGACCGCACCCGGGCCGCTTACGTGCTCTGGAGCCCGGGGGAAAGCAAGGGCAAGGAGCTCTGCGCGGCCCTGGGCGAGCCCTGGGCCCGGGAGCGGGTCTATTGCGGCTGCGTGGCCAAGGAAAACAGCGGCGGCGACAAGAGCATCAAGACCTATGTGCGGAATTCCTCCGGCCTGCTGGTGGCCCGCGACCTGCCGGCCTTGTACGAGCCGGGCCGGCGGCCGAGCCGGAGCGCCCGGAATCTGCCCGAAACGCACACGGCCCGGAATCTGCCCGAAACGCGCGAGGCCGGGAATCCGCCGGCCCTGCGCGAGCCCCGCCGGGACAGGGCAACGGATTACGGCCCAGGCCGACGGTTGGGCCGGGCCGAACGGGGGCCGGGCCTGGAACAGGCCTTGGCACGCTCCGTGGCCGAGGCGGCCGAAGCCCTGCGGCCGTTCTCCAAAACCGGGAACAACGGGGTCTACGTCCGCCGAAACGAACTGCCCGACGAACTGGCCTGCCTCGGCCGCAACAGCCTGGAGCGCCTGGTGGACCTGCTGCTGGGCGAGGGAAGCCTCGTGCTGTGCTTTCCCGCCGAGGGCGGGAACAGGAAATGGCTGGATATTCCCCGGAGCGTGGCCAAAGCGGACGTTCGAACATTCCCGGCTGTTCCGGAACAGCCGGGAACAAATACCGGGAACAACCGGGAACACGAACCGGGAAGAACCGGGAACCATTGCGGCGCAACAAATTTCCATTCCCGGACAAAAAACGGGAACGGGAACGATGAAAGCCTTGGCAGAGAACAAATTCCCAGTTCCCGGCAGCACACCCCCTAAAGGGGGGGAGTGTTCCACACCCCCCCCCTTGCCGGGGTCGGGGTCGCGCAAAAAAAATTACGGAGAACACAGATGAAGAGCAACACCCTGGAATGCCCGCGCTGCGGGGAAAAACTGCCCTACGCCAACGCCAAAGTCAACGCGGACAAAAGTGTGCGCATCTGGCGCCGCATTTGCCGGGCCTGCAACCTGGTGGTGGTCGACACCGGCACCTTTGTCCGCGAGGTCGAAGACCGTGCGCCCGGCCCTCGGGCGCACGCGGCTGTTCCGCCCGCATCCCGCGCGCCCAAAGCCTTTGAACCCGAGGGCCGCGCGCGCAAAGGGCCCGCGCCCGAAGGCACCCGGCCTGAAGATCACGCGCCCGCGCCCCTGGGCCGATTGGTGCAAGAGCTGCGCGGAGGCGGGAGATGAAGGGGCGGCGCATGAGCGGCCTGCAACGGCTTTCGTGTGGGCGCCGGCGCGGCGGTGGAACCGCGCTGCCTGAAGAAACGCCGGGCCGTGTCGCAACCCCGAAATATCCGGGAACCCCGCCCCGGCGCTCTCGTTTTTTACGGGCATCTCGCGTATGTTCCCAACAGGCAGGGTCCGAGCGGGAGCATTTCGCTCTCCACCGCAACCGGAAGGGAACATCAGGACCGCCATGGCCGGCAGACGCAAACCAAAAAACACGCGCAAAGACGCCGCGCGCACGAACGCCGCGCCCGCCGAGCTGCGCTTTTTTTCCGAGCGCCTGCGGCGCAAGTTGGGGCAACTTCAGGCCTTTTCCTCCGCCGTTGTCGAGGCGCCTTCCGGCTGCGGCAAGACCACGGCCGTGCGCGAATATCTGAAATCCTTTGTCCCGCGGGACGTGGAGGTCCACTGGTTCACCGCCGTGGATGAGGCGCCGGAGGCCGGTTTCGGCCGGTTCTGCCGCGAAATCGGCACCATCGACCCCCGGGCCGGGGAGCGCCTGCTGCGGGCCGGCTTTCCCAATGCCTTCACCTTGGGGGAAGCCTGCGAGGCCCTGCGCTCCCTGACCTGCGCACGTGAAACCCGGCTGGTCGTCGACAATTTTCAAAGCCTTTGCCCCGGCCTGCCGGCCGCTTTCCTGGGGGCGCTGCTGGAGCACGGCGGCGCCGGGCTCCAGGTCGTGGTCATCACCCAACCGCTGGGCCTGGAGATGCGCGCGGCCGTTGCCGGCCGCGCATTTTTCCATCTCACGGCCGGCGATCTGCGCCTGGATGCCGAGGACATCCGCCGCTATTACGCCCTGGCCGGGGTGGCTCTGCCCGCGTTCGAGGCGCAAACCCTGCTGGGCCTTACGGACGGCTGGGTCATGGCCGTCCATCTGCAACTGCGCGCCTTTCGGGAAACAGGCGCCTTCTCTCACACCGCCGTCCAGACCCTGCTGGAAAAGGTCATCTGGGAGCGGCTGAGCCGCGATCAGCAAAACCTTCTCCTGCGCATTTCCCCCTTTGAAACCGTCACGGGGCGGCAAATGTGCGTTCTGCTCGGCCACGACGAGCTGCCCGAATATGCGCTTGCGGCCCTGGCCAATCCCTTTATCCGCCATGATCCCGCGACGCGGCGCTACGAGCCGCACGCCGTGCTCCTGGAGCTGATCCGGCAGAAGCGCGCCGAGCGCGGCCCGGCCTTTGAGCGCGAGTGCCTGCTGGGCGCGGGCGATTGTTGCCGCGACCGGGGCGAAACAGCCGAGGCCCTGGGCTTTTACGCGCGCATCCAGGCTTACGAACGCATCCTGGCCCTGGATCTCTCCCCCCTGCTGTTCGCGGAAATCGACAACAGGCCCTTTGCCGCCCTGGCTCTGGAAATCTTCGAGCGCTGCCCGGCGCGGATCCGGCAGGAGCATCCTTTGTCCATGCTGCGCCTGGCCTGGGCCCTTAAGGCGGCGGGGCGGGAAGCCGCGTTCGCGGCCATTCTGGAGGAGTCGGCCCCGGCCGAGGACGGCGCCCGGCGGGACGGCGCCGCACAGGGCGAGGCCCGGCGGGACGACCTTCTGCGGGCCGAGTGGCTGCTGCTCTCAGCCTACCGGCACTATCCGCGTCCGGCCAAAATGCTGCCCCTGGCGCAAAAGGCCGGCCGGCTCTTTGCCGGGGCCTGCTCGCAGGTCATTCTGCCCCAGGCTCCCTGGGCTTTCGGCAACTATTTCCAGTTGTCCGAGTTCCACCTGCGGGCAGGCGCGGCCGACCGGGAGGCCGATGCCCTGGAGGCCTTCCTCGTCCCCTATTCGCGGCTGACCAACGGCCACGGCGCGGGCGCGGGAGCGCTCATGCGCGCGGAAATCGCCTATTGCCGGGGCGACATGGCGGGCGCGGAAATCTTCGCCCACAAGGCGGCCTTCCTGGCCGAAAACGCCCGGCAGCACGTCATCCGCCTGGGCGCGCTCAAGATGTTGGCCGACATCGCCCTGGTCAGGGCCGATACACCCGCCTGGCAACGCGCCCTCGACGGCCTGGAACGGGCCGCGGCCGGGCGCAACGACTTTGCCCTGCGGCCGGTGCTGGATACCATTCGCGGCGCCATGCTCAGCGAGCTGCACAAGCCGGAGCGCATCGCCGACTGGCTGCGACAGGGCGATGTCGCCTCCCGCCCGCTGTTGCCGCCCGTGCGCGACAACGCCCTGTACGTGCATGTCATGTATCTGCTGCACCGGGGGGAGCTCGCGCGCTTTCTCGGCACCCAGAAGGCCCTGCCGGCCGGGATCATCCAAAAAAGCGCCTTTTCCGCCTTTCTCTTTGCCCTGCTCATGGCCATCGGGCACATGTTCGCGGGCGACCGCGCCCGTGCCGGCGAATTTCTGGAACGCGCCGCGGCCAAAGCCCTGCCGGACGGGTTCATTCTGGCCTTTGCCGCTTCTGCCTGGCTGCTGCGGGGGCTGGTGGAAGAGCTGATCGCCAAAGACCATCCCCAACTGCTTGACAGGCTCAATGATCTCAAGGCCCGCTTCGGCAGCGGCTGGGAAACCCTGCGCGCCGCCCTGTCCAGGGACGAGCCGCCCGTGAACCTGACCGGGCGGGAACGCGAGATTGCCCTGCTTGCGGCCGAGGGCCTGCGCAACCACGAAATCGCGGCCGGGCTCGAGGTCACGGAAAGCACGGTGCGCACCCACCTGCGGGCCATATTCCAGAAACTGGATATTGACCGCCGGGCGAAGCTCACGGAACGGCTGAAGTAGCGCATTTCAGGAAACGCCGGTTTTTCCGCAAATCTCGTCCATTCGGACGATGCGCAAATCTCCCGCCTCATTTATTCCATGAGATGTATCCCATGCGGGCGTCCGGCCCGCGCCCGGATGCGGGCATCGCCCGCCTGCCCGAACGGGCGCGTCCGGCCCGGCAGACATCTCACCCGGCGGTGAAGAGGCATGAAAACGCAGCCCCTCGGCCTGCCCTACATCGACAACGCCAAAGCCGTGCTGATCACCCTGGCGGTCAATTTGGGCTGCGTCTTCCTGTTCAATTGGCCCGACGGCATCGGCCATGCCGGCGTCATTTGGGATTCGCTGTTTTGCGCGGCCATCACCACAGCGGTGGATCTGCGGATCGTCCATACCGGCCTGAAAAAACTCCGGGCCGCCGGGGCAATGCCCGCACAGGTTCCCGTCAGCGGCCCGATGCAAAAATTGCCGCGACACCCTCTCGCCCTGGGCCTGATTTACGCCGTTGCCTTCGGGCTGCTCACCGCCGGCGCCAATGCGGCGATTCTATGGTTCTTCGACATCCGGGCCATGGCCTTTGCGCCCTGGCTTGTCTATAAGGCTGTTTACGCCTTGGTCTTAAGCGTCAAAATTACCGAGTTCTGCATTTTCCGCTACATCCAGCCCGATTGGGCGCAGGCCGAAGAAGCGCAAGGCGCGGCCCCCGGCGCTCCGGCCACCCCCGGCGCGTTGACCGGCCCCATTCGGAATCCCCTGCCGAAAGTCCGCATATTCAAAGAAATGTATGCCGCGATCACCGGCAACATCGCCCTGAACATCATCATCGGCTCTTTGCTGGGCGGCGTCGCGGCCCGCGCCGACGGTTCGGTGGTGATCCTTCCCACCACGGCGGCGGGGGTTCCCATCACCGGCCTGGTCTTCGGGCTGATCCTCGGGATTCTCGTCACCAGGGGGGTTGTCGCCTCGATGGACGCGACAATCATCGCCGCCTCCCCCCCGACGGGCCTCGAACATGCGACCGCGAACAAATGGCTGACCCGGATGCCCAAAGGCCGGGCCGCCCTGACCGGCCTGGTCTGCCTGTGCGTTATGGCTTTCTCGGCCGTGGCGCTGCGGGCCGTCATGGCCCTTTTCGACATCGCGGTCTTGAATTTTTACCAGTTCACCGCGCTGATCACGGTCTATGCGGCCATGCTCGGCAAGCCCCTTTCCGCCCTGCTGGTCCGGCGGTGCCTGCAGGCGGACTATATCCGCCATACGTTGCGCCGGGCCGGCTCGGCGGCCGATGCGGGCGCCGGAATGCCGCGCCGGGCCGGCCGCGGCATGGAGGGCGATCATGCGCAATAATGACCGTGAGCGGGCCCATGTGTGAAGCCGGGGCGCCGTTTGCCTGATGTCGTCCCTCGCCCGCGTTTTGGAATAAATAAGGAGGATCCATGGACAGCCATTTTCAGGACAAAGTCTGCGTGGTCACCGGCGCGGCTTCCGGCATCGGCCTGCAACTCTGCAAAGACCTGTCGGCGGCCGGGGCGGTCGTGTTCATGGCCGACGTCGATGCCGACAAACTGGCCCGCGCCCGCGAGGAACTCGGCCACGACAAGGCTCATGCGGTTGTTGTCGACGTGACCAAGGAAGAGCGGGTGCGCGCGCTGATCGAGCTGGCCGCGGGCCACAACGGCCGGCTGGACATCCTTTTCAACAACGCCGGCATCGGCGCCACCAGGCCCTGGGAGGAGATCGACCTGGATTTCTGGCGCCGGGTCATGGACATCAACCTCTGGGGCGTCATTTACGGGCTGCATTACGCCGTGCCCCTGATGCGCGCCCAAGGGGGCGGGCAGATCGTCAACACCTCTTCGCTGGGCGGGCTGCTCAACCTGCCGTACCAGGCGGTCTATTGCAGCAGCAAGGCGGCGGTCGCCTCCATGGGCGAATGCCTGCGTTTTGAACTGGCCGACGAAAACATCCGGGTCACCACCGTATACCCGGGCAATGTGGCCACGGCCATTTTCGCCGAGGCAGGCGCGCTGCCCGACGACGCCGTCCCGGTGCGGGAGGCCGCGCGGATCATTCTGGAGGCCGTCGCCCGCAAAGAAAGCATGGTGGTGTTTCCCGAGTCGTCGCGCTTCTGGGCGAAGCTGGTGCTGTGCGATACCGAGTTTCGGGAAAAGACCATGCTGGAAATGGCCCGGGAAAGGCGCCGGAATTATCAAACCAAAGGCCGCTATTTCTAGAGCGGTTTACGCTTCAAACAATCGCCCAACGGCGAGCCGAGCCCGCCTGCCCCTATTCATCTTGCCATGCGCTGCGCGGGCGGATATGGTCGCACCTGGTAAAAGGCCATGGCCAAAGGCGCAACCGCCATCCGTGAGGAACTTCCCATGCTTGTTTCCGAAGTGAAAACCGTTGTCGATCTGCTCAAAGATGTCACCGCTCTGGCCCGGAAAGCCGAAAATTACGACCCCGAACTCGTCGGCAAGCTCAATGCACTCCAGGGCCATATTCTGGATTTCCAGGCCCGCAAGCCCGCTCTTGCGGGCGAGGCGGATAAACCCGGGGGCTGAGCCGCCGGCAAAAAACCGCTCCGGCCCGGCCGGGGAGCTTGCCGTCCCCGGCGCCGCCGTGCCGCCGAAGGGCCGAGGCGTTGACGCGCCCCGGCCCTTTCATTCGTCCGCGCCGGGAAGCCCGCCCGGCATGGCTCCCGTCCCGAGGCCGACGCCTGAACCGCCCCGGGCCGCGGGGCCTGCCCGCGCGCCCGGCCTGTCCGAGAAATATAAATAATCTTATTGCTGTTTTTACATTCCCTGCTATAGGGGAAGCAACTTTTTTGCGGACAGGCGGAATCGGCAGCCCAATTGCCCGGCGGACCGGGTCTTGCCGTCCCGGCGAGAACGGCCCGAACCGCCAATATCTGTTGGGAGACATCATGACCCGCAGGACAAAAGCTGAAAAAACCAAAGGCCGGCCCGCGATCCACGGCCGGGAACTCGCCGTGATACTTGCGCGGCGCGGGCGAACCCAGGTCGGGCAGGTGGAGCTTGTGGCCGAAATCCGCTCACTCATGCAGAAGGAGCTGGTGGCCGAAGTCCGCACCCTCCTTGCCGATACCGAGAGGTGCTCCCCCAAAATCGGACAGATGTGACAGCTGCTCAACAAGACGAGGAGAACGCACATGTCCGGGCGCAAGAATCACGCCCCGGCGTTCAAGGCGGGGGTGGCCCCGGCCGCTCTTTCCGGAGAGAAGACCATTGCTGAACCCAGTCCGAATTCGGCGTCCACCGGACGCTCATCCACAAATGGGTGAAGCGGCTCAAGGAATCGACGGTGGGTATCTTTTCCGGCGAGATCAAGACGGAACAGGCCTTGGCGAAATGCGGCATCCCGGATATCTTCACACCGACCAGGGCAGCCGGCTCAATTGACGAAGAGAGCAAATATGGACAGACGGCTTTTCAGCTCATCCCTCGGTTTCTCATGGAAGCCGACCACAATTTCCTTGCCGCGTGAAGACAAGCCGGGCGAGGCTCTTTTCGTATTTCAAAAAAACATGGCGGGGATTATCTGGAACTCGCTGGGAGTTTTTGAAAACAACCCGTCTACGCTGCCCCAGACGGAAACCATTCTGCAAGGGCAGGCGGTGGGCGGCATCAGCATAGACCAACTCACACAAGTGAAGCGTTACGGCGAAGGGGCCGCGCACTTGATTGCCGCCGTGAAGAATGGGAGCTTTCACCTTGATCTTGAGTTTGCCAAACAGCTTCATGCGCTTGTCGGCAAAGAAGAGGCGTTGGAATGGGGCGTTCTGCGGAGCAAACAGGTGCATATTCATGGTGTTTCACATGTTCCTCCCGCGGCCGATGAACTTTCCGCTCTGGCCGAAAAAGGCCTTGGCTTTTTGCGTGAGCGGCTGGAAAACCCCATAGAGCGGGCAATCGCCACCTTCCTTTTCATCTCGCGGAGCCAATTTTTCTTTGACTGCAATAAGCGGACGGCTTCGCTCATAATGAACGGCGTCCTTTTGTCGGAAGGATTTTACCCGATTACCGTTTTGCGGGAAACCACGGAAGAATTCAACGCGAAACTCAGAGCCTTTTACGATTCGGGTGATGGCACTGAAATGCTGCGCTACTTCGCCGGCACCGGCTCAAAGCTGTATGCTTCATGATTGGGGCCGGCGGATGGTAAAAGTGAGCAAGTTTGACGCGCTTGATCACCTCTTTTTTGTCGCTGTGGAAATTCGGCAGTGATTCCGAACATGTAGTCTAAAAATTGTCCGCCCCGCGCCCGCCACAGCGCGGGGCGCTCTTTTTCCCGCCTCACATTCCAACTGCCCGCGGACGGAAAAAACGGACGGCATCGCGGCTCCCCTCAAAACGCCCACACGGCGAATGAGTGAAATTTCATACCCGTTTTCTTCCCCCCGCCCCCGTCACGTTATACGGTTTTCTCTCAAGGAGAGCGCTGCGCCGCCGGGATCACCCCGGATCGAAGCCGCAGCACGGCCCGCAACCCGGCCCGCGCCTCTCGGCAAAGGAGAAGTTATGCCGTTGACGACATCCCAGATCGAAGCCGCCGCCAAACGCCTCGGGGTCGAGCCCTGCGCAATCCGGGCCGTGGTCGAGGTCGAGTCGGCCGGGGCGGGCTTTCTGCCCGACGGCCGGCCGAAGGTTCTGTTTGAAGGCCACATTTTTTGGAAGGAACTGCGCAAGCGCGGCCTCGACCCCGAGCCCCACGCGGCCGCGCGCCCCGACCTGGTCTGCGCCAAGTGGACCAGGGAACACTACCGCAACGGTCCCGGCGAATGGGAGCGCCTGGAGGCGGCCTGCAAAATCCACCGGGAGGCGGCCTTGAGTTCGGCCTCCTGGGGCCTGTTCCAGATCATGGGCTTCAATTGCCGGCTCTGCGGCTTTGCCGACGCGGAAGCCTTTGCCCGGGCCATGGCCCGCGACGAGGCCGCGCAACTCGAGGCCTTCTGCGAGTTTCTGCGCAACGAAGGTCTGGCGCTCTTCCTGGTCGGCCGCGACTGGGCCGGCTTTGCCCGGCGCTACAACGGCCCGGCCTTTGCCCAAAACAAGTACGACGTCAAACTGACCTACGCCTACGAGCGCTGCCGTGGAGGCAGAAAATGAGCTTCGCCGCCTTTATCCCCATCCTGGGCCCGGCCCTGGAAAAACTCCTGAATCTGATCCCCGACCCCAACGAGCGCGCCCGGGCCGAGGCCGATTTCAACCGCCGCATTCTGGACGCAGTGGTCGAGGAAGGCCGCGACCAGCGCGAGACCAACAAGGTCGAGGCCGCGCACCGGAGCATCTTCGTGGCCGGCTGGCGGCCGTTCATCGGCTGGGTCTGCGGCTTTGCCCTGGCCTTCGAGTATCTGGTCCGGCCGTTCTGGATCTGGACGCAGGCCAACTGGTTCCCCGAGGCGGTGCCCCCGCCGGGCCTGGACGCCATGCTCTGGGAACTGATGTTCGGCATGCTCGGCATCGGCGGCCTGCGCACCTTTGAAAAGATCAAGGGCGCCACGGCAGGCCCGAACGCCAAGGGAACCCGTAAATGAACGGCGAATACGTCGGCCCGGAACGCCGCGCCGTGACCGAGGCGCGCCTGCGCGAGGCGGTCAAGGAAGCCGTGGCCGAGGCTTTGCGCGGCAACAACCTGATCGACGGCCCCACGCACATCGCCCACCACCAGGCCATTGAGGAATTTCTGGCCTTGACCAAGCACGCCAAGAAAACCGTGATCGGCTCTCTGGTGGTCGGGCTGCTTTCCCTGATTTTGCTCGGGCTGGCGGCCTGGGTGGCCGGCAACAAGGCGTAGCCGGGCGAAACCCTTCATTTGGCGATGGCCCCTGAGACGAAATGAAACAGAAAAAAGACATGGACACGGTGTTCCTGGACACCCTGGCCGAAAGCGGCAGCGTCACGGCCGCGGCCGAGCGGGCCGGCCTGGCCCGGCGGGCTCTCTACCGCAGGCGGGCCGAGGACGACGGCTTCGCCCTGGCCTGGTCCGAGGCCGAAACCCTCGGCCTGGCCGCCCTGGAGGACGAAGCCCGGCGCCGGGCTCTGGAGGGCCGGCTGGAGCAGGTCTGGCACAAGGGCGAGCCCTGCGGCACGGTGCGCAAATTTTCCGACGCCCTGCTGGTGTTGCTGCTCAAGGCCCATATGCCGGAAAAATACGGCCTGCGGGCCAGGGCCGAGGGCGCCGTCCGGCCGGCCGATCCCGGCGCCCCGGGCTCCCCGGATTCCCCAGGCGCTCCGGCCGTGGTGATCAGCTACAGAATTCCCGACAACGGCCGCGACCAGGGGCAACAGCCATGAGCAAAGCCGCCGCGATCACCGAACCGCGACCCGGCCCGCGAACAGCCCTCCCGGCTGTGTCGGCGGCCACGATTCTTGAACCGCAACCCGGCCCGCAAACAGCCTTCCTCGCTTCCCCGGCCGACATCGCCGTGTACGGCGGCGCGGCCGGCGGCGGCAAGACCTGGGCCCTGCTTTTCGAGCCGCTGCGCCACCTGGAGCGGCCGGGCTTCCGGGCCGTCGTCTTCCGGCGCAACGCGGTCCAGGCCCGCAGCCCCGGCGGCCTGTGGGACGAATCGCTGCGCCTTTACCCGGCTCTCGGCGGCAAACCCCTGCGGCAGCCCCTGGAATGGGTCTTCCCCTCCGGGGCCAGAATCAAGTTCGCCCACCTGGAGCACGAAAGCAGCGTCTTCGGCCTGCAGGGCAGCCAGATCGCCCTGATCGGCTTTGACGAGCTGACCCATTTCAGCGAACGGCAGTTTTTCTACCTGCTTTCGCGCAACCGCTCGACCTGCGGCATCCGTCCCTACGTGCGGGCCGCCTGCAACCCGGATGCCGATTCCTGGGCGGCCCGCTTCCTGGCCTGGTGGATCAACCCGGCCACGGGCTATGCCCGGCCCGAGCGCTCCGGAGTATTGCGCTGGATGGTTCGGCACAACGACACGCTGCACTGGGCCGATTCGCCCGACGAACTGCTCGCGACCCACGGCCCGGACTGCGGACCCAAAAGCGTGACCTTCATCGCCTCGAGCGTCTTTGACAACGCCGCGCTGCTGCGCGCCGACCCCGGCTACCTGGCCAACCTGAAAGCCCTGCCCCTGGTGGAGCGCGAGCGCCTGCTCGGCGGCAACTGGAAAATCCGGCCCACGGCCGGGCTGCTCTTTCAGCGCTCCTGGGTCGGCGTGGTCGACCGGGCTCCGGCCGGACTGCGCCGGGTGCGCTGGTGGGATCTGGCGGCCACGGAAAAAACCGCCGGCAACGACCCGGATTTCACCGTGGCCGCGCAGATGGGCGCGGACAACGCCGGGCGCTTCTACCTGACCCACGGCCTGTCTTTGCGCAAAAGCCCGCTGCACGTGGCCCGGGCCATCGAAAACCTGGCCGCCCAAGACGGACCCGAAGTCCTTGTCGGCCTGCCCCAAGACCCCGGCCAGGCCGGCAAGGCCCAGACCCAGGCTCTGGCCGCGCGCCTGGCCGGCCACGACCTGCGCGCCCGGCCGGAAAGCGGCTCGAAAGCGGCCCGCTTTGCCCCGTTCTCGGCCCAGTGCGAGGCCGGCAACGTGTTTTTTGTCCGGGCCGACTGGAACGAGGAGTTCTTCGAGCATTTGGAGGCTTTTCCCGACGGCGCCCACGACGACCACGCCGACGCCTGCGCCGGGGCCTTCAACCTTCTGTGCGAAGGGCGGGGGCCGTTGCGCATCCGGGAAGACCTGGGGGTGGTCGGCAAATGAGTCTTTCGTTCACTCAACCTTACCGAGGATCTTCATGAAACGCCGCCCGCGCCGCCCCACCAATTCCGGCACCCCTCCCACTTTTGGTACCCCTGCCGCTTTTGGTACCCCTGCCAAAAACGGCACCCCTGCCGTTTTCGGTACCCCTGCCGATTTCCGCTTTTCCGCCGTCCTGCCCGCTTTCCACAGCCACCCCACCCCGCCGACCCCGGAAGAAGCCTGGCGCCGCTATGCCCCGCCCCGCAGCCTCGGGGCCACGGAAGAGCAGCAACTGGCCATGGACGAGCGGTTGCGCGCCTCGGGCCTGCCCTCGCTGCTTTCCCACGCCGTGGGCCTGGGCTTGGGCTTTGCCGAGATCGCCCCGCAGTTTCTCGGCTATGCCTACCTGGCCGGGCTGGCCCAGAACGGCCTGCTCCGGGCGGGCGTGACCACCGTGGCCGACGACATGACCCGGCGCTGGATCGAACTGAAACACAGCGGCGCGGCCCAACCCGCGCCCGGCGGCAAGGCCCATGACGGAGCGGACGGCGACGCGGCGGACGGCGCGGACAAGACCGACGCGCCCCCCATGCCCGACCCGGCGGCCATCGGCGCCAAACTCAAAATCCTGGAGGCGGCCCTGCGCGGCTTCGGCCTGCGTGAGCTGTTCAACGAGGCGGCCCAGAAGTGCGACTTTGACGGCGGCTGCCTGATCTTCATCGACACCGGCGAGGAAGACGACGAGGCCCTGGCCCGCGAGCTGATCCCAGACGGCGCCCTGTTGCGCGGCCGGGTGCGGCGCTTCACCCCGGTCGAGGCCGTGAACCTGTGCCCCGGCCCGTACAACGCCGTGAACCCGCTGGCGCCGGACTACTTCGCGCCCGACTCCTGGATGGTCCTGGGCCGCAAAATCCACGCCTCGCGCTTTCTCTATTTCGCGCCCAACCAGGTGCCCATGCTGCTGCGGCCGGCATACAACTTCTTCGGCATCCCGGCCGCGCAGATCGCCCTCGATTACCTGGCCCACTTCAGCGGCACCCGCGAGGCGGCCCAGCGCCTGCTGACCAAGTTTTCGCTGACCGTGTTCAAGTCGAACATGGCGGGCATCTTTGCCGGCGGCTCGGCCGAGCACATGGACCGCCGGCTGCACTACCTGGCGCGCAAGCGCGACAATGACGCCATCCTGCTCATCGACAAGGAGCAGGAAGACGTGATCAAGCTGGAAACGCCGCTCTCCGGGGTCACGGAAATAGTCCGGCAGTCGCTGGAATTCCTGGCCGCGATCTTCCGCATCCCTTTCGTCAAATTTCTGGGCATCTCGCCGGGCGGCCTGAACGCCACGGGCGAGGCCGATTTGCGCAACTACTTCGACCACGTGGCCGGCAAGCAGGAGAAAATCCTGCGCCCGCCCCTGCAGCGGGTCCTGGGAATCTTGCAACTGCACCTGTTCGGGGAAATCGACCCCGGCATCACGGCCGAGTTCGTGCCCCTGTGCGGCGAGGACGACGCCCGCAAGGCCGCGACCATGAAGGCCGAGGCCGAGCGCGACGCCATTTACATCGATCGGGGGGTACTGACCCCGGCCGAGGTAAGGCGAAATTTGGGGTTGGGGTAGGCATCGAGAAAACCTTCCAATCCACCATCAACCGCACAAACAAAGGAGCGCACCATGGCCCGCAAAGAAATCACCCTCGACATCCGGGACCGCGAGCAACTGCTGACCTTCAAGATCCGCGAGATGCCCGCCACCCGGCTGGAAAGCTGGCTGCTCCGCGCCACCCTGCTCCTGGGCGCCGGCGGCGTCCAGGCGCCCCAAGACGCGGACCCGCAAACGGCCGGAGCCCATCTGGCCGCCCAGGGCCTCTCCGGCCTCGGCCGCATCGAATACGCCAAGGCCCAACCCCTGCTGGACGAACTGCTGGGCTGCTGCTCGCGCGTCGTGGAACGGGTGGAAGAACGCTGCACGCCCGAAAGCGTCGACGCCTACATCCTGGACGTCAAAACCCTGTTCACCCTGCGCGCGGAGGCCTTCAAGCTGAACCTGGGTTTTCCGCGGCCGGAAGGCGAAAGCCTCTCCGGCTGCCCCGCGAAAGCCGCTACCGTCACGCAGTAGCTGAGAGGGATCGCGCCGAGTGCGCCAACCTCCCGGCCCTGTTCGCCGGCATCGTGGCCGGCGGGCTCGCCACCCTGCACGAGTTGCAGACCGTGTACAGCTATGAGGATGCCCTCAATCTGGCGGAAGTGATCAGCGTGCGCAACTACAACAACTGGGCGGATATGGAGGCGGCGAAGGCCAGGAGGAAATAAGAGCGGCGGGGCGCCGTCGTCCTTGAACGGCGCCTCTCGCCGAACAACGACGGTCAGGCTGAAGAGTTTCGGCGCAAGAGGGCGGCCTTCCCACAGTCGAAGAAGCCTGACGCAAAGGATGATGAAGGCCGCTCAGACCCTCCGGATTTCTGCTGTTCTTACCGGAACCCATAGCCGCTCTCGTGGCACAGGTAACAGGTGATCGTGTATTAACCTTCATCTACTGTAATGTGCGATGGCAACCAAGATCGCTACAACCACAGCCATGGTGCACATGTAACTCCAAGGGACGATATAAAAAGGAGGAGGAGAAAATCGACGACCACAATATGGGCAAACTTCGGCCTTGTCGAAAATTTTCTTCCCGCATTCGGGACATTGAGTCAGCGCCATGAGGGCCTCCTCTCGGCATCGCCTCAACGAAAGAGAAGCCTGACAAAATAGAGTATTGCCACAATGACGATGATTTCCCCAATTGTCTGCCGGGAAGTATCCAAAAACGGCGATGGGAAAATGCGCAGCCTGAAACCGCAGTGTGGGCAGCTCTCGGCCTTGCGGGAAACGTCTTTGCCACATTCGGGGCAGGGCACGAGCGTTGACGCGCTCTCGGCGACGCCGCCGCAGTGCGGGCAGGTTCCGGCAGTGTCGGCAATTGCCTTGCCACATACGGAGCAGGCTACGAGATTTTGCTTGGGGAGGGCACTACCGCAACGCAGGCAGATTTTTGCCTTATCGGGAACTTCCTTGCCGCATTCGGAACATATGCTGGGGGGCATGAAAACCTCCTGGGGAATGAGGCACGTTTCTTCAAGCCATGAAAACGGCAGAAGTGAATCTTGCAATCATGAACCGGACCGACACGCAGGCCTGTCGCCGCTCGCGTGCAGGTAAACGCCGTGTCAAAGGGTATAAAATGCGATGACGGCGACGAACAACACCCCGAACAGCAGAGCGCTAACAACGGAACGCCACGCCAGAGTGAAAAAGGGAACCTTGCATTGCGGACAGCGCTCTGCTTTATCGGAGATTTCCTTTCCACATATAGGACATTGAGTCAGCGCCATACGAAGCTCCAAAGGAATAATTCATAGTTCTTCAACTTATAACGGCATGATACATGCCGGTCAAGGGAGGATAAAAACTTATGGTTACTGTTGCAGATGCTTGGCTTGCCGGCCTGGGTGTGGATGTTGCCAAAGTTTCACAAGCCCTGGCGCAAGCTTTGATACGTATCGATTTCGGTGTGAAGTCCGCGGGAAAAGCACTAAGCGCGCCCACTGCCGACCTCTTCGGCGAGTTTGCGGCAGCGCTGTGCGAGGCCACGCAGGCCCTGGCGGAATTTGACGCCGGCTTGCGTGCAGCCGCCAAGGGTCTGGGCGAAACAGGCGGCACGGCAAGTGCACCGCAAGGTGTGCGGGATCAGGAAGGCGGGCATGGACCGCAGGAAAGCCCGAAAAGCACTCTGGATGGCTTGGTTAGTGCAGGCCGCCTGATGATACTTGGGCACATTCTCGGCCGCGTTATTTCGAAACTGATAATGCACCCCATAGGTTGGGGCATCTGGGCCGCCACCGAAGGTGCGAACCACGTCGCCAACATGACCGAGGAGGAACGCGCCGAACTGGCCGGCAGGCAGGCGGACGGCCTCACCGGCCATAACGAAACCGGGGTCTACTTTCCCGAGCCCACCCCGGAGAACGCCGAGTGGGTCCGGAACTTCTTTGCCGCCATGCCCGGCAGAATCGGCGAGATTCTCACCGGCTTTGCCGGCGGCTACAGCGATCGCCAGGGCGCCGAGGACGATGCCTCCGCCGTGTCCGGCGATCAGCTTCTGGGCTTCTTTGCCGACCTTCTGGGCAAAGGCCACGAGATGCTCAGCCAATATGCAGCCGGGTTCATCGGCGGCTGGAACGAGAACCGGCTTGGCGACGCCCTTGGCCGGGGCGCCGGCGGCGCGACCCCGCAACCCGACGGCCCCGGGCCGGTCCAGGGCGGCAACGCCCCCGGCAGCGGCGCCACTCCCATCTCCGGCCATGAAACCTCGTCCGCCGGCTCCGGCCCGGCCATACTCACCAGCCTGCAGGAGATCGGCAGACAGGTCGGCCTCATAGCGGCCGGCGCCGACGCGCGGCTCAAGGAAGCGGCGCCGCTTCTGGTTTCCGCCGGCGCGGCAATGGCCGAGGCCAACGCCCCCTCCTTCGCCATGCTGCCCGCCTCGGGCTTTGCCTCCTGGGCGACGGACAACAGCAGCGTGACCACAGTCAACGTGGGCGGCGTCACGGTCAATGCCCCGAACTCCAACGCGCAGGACATCGCCCGCGAAATAGAGAACTCCCTGTCCCGGCGCCTGGTGAGCATAAAAAACTACAGCGGCGGCTATTAGAGCAGTTTACGTTCCCCCCACACAACGCGCCACACCCCGCACCGCCTTCAAGTCCCTTTGTTCTCCCCGCGACACGCCATACTCCGCGCTGCCCTCACGCCCCTTCGTGACCCCATCGACAACCTCACCCCCCTCAGGGAGCACACCCGGTGAAAAACCAGACCCCATCTCCCCCCCGGCTCAACGAAGCCGGCGGGCACCCCGCCCCCTCGCCCGGGGAACAGGCCGTTTCCGAGAGCCTCTCCTTTGACGCCGCCTCGCGCCGGCACGTTGACGAGAACGGCTTTCTGCACGTTTCCCTCTGCCACATCAGCAAAGAGGCCGTGAACGAGTATTGGGGCGCGGAAATTCCCGGCGGGCACGCGCTCGGCCTGAACCCGGACAAAATTTATCGAGGTTACCGGCCCGCCGCCGAGCTGGCCAAGGCCGCGCCCACCTTCAACGGCCTGCCCCTGCTCAAGGAGCACGTCACCGATTCGGCGGCCGCGCCGCAAAAGGCCCTGCGCGTCGGCAACCTGGGCACCGAGGCCCGCTTCAACGCGCCTTACCTGAACAACGCCCTGGTCATCCAGGACGCCGAGGCCGTCGCGGCCTTGAGCCCGCGCAACGGCCGGCCGGCCAGGCGGCAGTTGTCGGCAAGCTACCGCTACGACCCGGTGTTCCGGCCGGGCGTGTTCCAGGGGCAGGCCTACGACTTCATCATGACCAACATCCGGGGCAACCACGTCGCCATTGTGGAAGAAGGCCGGGCCGGGCCCGACGTGGTTGTGGCCGATGCGAACACCATCAACCGTGAAAGAGGAAGGAACATGGACGGAAAAGAACTGTTGGAAAAGCTTGCGAACATCCTGAGCGGCACGGGCAAGACCCCGGCCGGCGGCGCGGACGCCGAACCCGGCGCGGCCGGAAGGCCCGAGCCCGGGCAGCCCCTTGGCGCCGACCCGGCCAATGCCGCCGGCGCGGCCGGTTCCGGGCGCGGTCCCGACGCCGACCCGGCCGAAGACGGCGATGACGGCGATGACGGCTTCAGGGCCAGGCTTCTGGCCCTGATCGCGGATCTGGAAGACCACGGGCTCGCGGCTTTGCTGCGGCAATTGGTCGAGCAGGCCGAGGCCGACACCGCGCGAGGCGCCGGCCAAAGCGCCCGGGCCGACGACGAGGACGACCGGGGCAAGGACGCCCCGGACAACAACGGCCGGGGCCAGAAGCCCGGGGCGGCCATGGACGGCAAAGCCGGGCGCTCCCGGGCCGGACACCCTTCGACCTCCGGGGCCGCTCCGGCCATGGACGCCAAGGCCGTGGCCGCGCGTCTGGCCGACGAAATCCGCTCCGGCCTGCAGGCCCAGATTGAGGCCGCGCGCGAGGTGCGTCCCCTGGTGGGCGATCTCGACCCCCTGGCCTTTGACTCGGCGGCCGGCATCTACCGGAAGGCCCTGGCGCTGATCGGCCGGCCCAGCCGGATCAGCGACACCGCCGCCCTGAAGGAACTCTGCGCCATGGCCCGCGAAACCCGGCAGGGCAAGGCGGACTATCCGGTCCTGGCCTCGGTCCCGGCCGGCGACGCCAAATCCGTCGACCCGGCCTTTGCCCACCTTGGCAACATCAGGAAAGGATGACGCTCGGGTCCGCATCCTGTGGACCACCCGCCATCGCGGCGGAACCGGGCGCCGGGAACACAACCCGCCGGGAAACGCGGTTTGGCGGCCTTCAACAACCATAGAAACACCAAGGAGATCCCCATCATGCCATACACAAACTTCCCCAACCGCGTAGGCGCGGCCCCGGCCCGGGGCGTGCCCGGCGACAAGGCGAGCCTGAACCCGGTCGTTCACGCCGACGGCGCATACCTGGCCGGCGACGCCGCAATCATGGCCGGCCGCTTTGTCTGGCCCGATCCCGCGGGCGCGGCGCACCCCGCCGGCCCCGCCCGCCGGGCCCTTTCTTCCGGCAGCGGCGCGCCCCTGGGCCTTGTCGAGCGCGGTCTGCGCTTTGCCGACCCCGGGCTCGAATGCGCCGGCAGCCTGTATGTGCCGCAAGGCGCGACCCTGAGCATTGTCCGGCGCGGCGACATGTATGTGGCGCCTTCCACGCCCGCGAGCGCGGGGCAAAAGGTTTTCGCCGCCCTGAGCGACGGCTCGGTCCGGACCGGCGATGCCGGCGACAACCTTCCGGGCGCCGTGGAAACCGACTGGACCGTGACCGAAGGCGGCCCGGCCGACACCCTGATCACCATTACCAACTGGAGCGCCTGATTATGGACAAACACCCCTCTTTCAACGAACTGCAGGCCCTGGGCTTTCACCTGCATGTGCCCGGCGGCCCGGCCCCGCGCGGCTGGATCGGCCGCGACAACGCCCAATCCCTGGCCCGGGACGCGGCCCTGGTGACCACGCCCAACACCGTGGTCCCGGCCGAACTGCTGGCCTATTACGACCCGCGCGTCGTCGAGGTGCTCACCAGGCCGCGCAAGGCCCGCGAAATCTTCAACGAGGTGCGGAAAGGCGACTGGACCACGCCCTTTGCCAAGTTCAGGGCCACCGAACTGACCGGATCGAGCGAGCCTTACAGCGACTACGGCCGTTCCCGCACCTCCGGGGTGAACTACAACTGGATCACCCGCGAGCAGTATGTCTTTGAGACGGTCATCGAATACGGCGACTTTGAAGAAGCCGCGTCTTCGGCCGCCACGATCCAACTGGCCGCCGACAAGCAGCGGGCCGCGGCCCACGTGCTCGACTCCGACGCCGGCCTGTTCGCCCTGCTCGGCGTGGAGGGCCGCGAGCTTTACGGCATTCTGAACAACCCGGACCAGCCCCCGGCCATGGCCCCGCTGCCCGCCGGCGGCTCGGTGCTCTGGGCCGACAAAACCACCCGGCAGATCTACGACGACGTCCTGGCCCTGTTCGAGCAACTGGCCGGCCGGGCCGACGGCTGGATCGACCAGGGGTCGCCCCTGACCCTGGCGGCCTCTCCGGCCGCGGCCGTGCTCCTGGGCAAGGCCACCGACTTCAACGTCTCGGTCCTGGACATGCTGCACAAGTACTTCAGCGACCTGAAAATCGTCACCCTGCCGGAACTGGCCGACGCGACCTCGGGCGAATCCATTCTGCTCATCGCCCGGGAAATTGCCGGCAACCCCGTGGGCGAGTTGGGCTTTTCCGACAAGATCCGGGCCGGGCGGGTGGTGCCGGATCTCTCCAGCTTCCGCCAGAAGTGGGTTTCGACCACCTATGGCGCGATCATCTATTACCCGTTCGCCGTCGCCGCCATGCGCGGGGTAAGATAGCGTCTTTTTATAAAACAGGAGAAATACCTATGGCTAAAACGACTTCCCCCAAGACGGCCGTGAGCGGGCGGAAAACCGCCGACACCGGGCAGGCGCTCGAAACCGGCGACGACGCCAAGCGGGCCGCCGAAACCCTGGAGCAGGACCACGTGGACGCCGCAGCGGCCGCAACGGCCACGGGCGACCTGGTCTATGTCTTCGCCAACCTGCAGAGCGGCCAGAGCTTCCGGCTGCCCCCCGGTCCGGCCTGTCCGAACGGCGCCGACGTGGCCATCAACGGCCTGCCGGTTTCCCGGCTCAGGGGCCTGGACGGCCGGCCCCTGGAGGGCGGGCGCCACGGCGTGACCACGGTCCCGGCCGCGCAGTGGGCCGAGGTGCTCAGGCTCTACGGCAAGATGCAGATCTTCCGCAACGGCCTGGTCTTTGACGCCCCCAGCCTGGAGCGCGGCAAGGCCATGGCCCGGGAGCGCGGCGGACTGCGCCACGGCTATGAGCCGGTCAACCCGCTCTCCGGGCGGGTCAAGACGAAGCCCAAGTCCGAAGATTGACCACCCGAACGGCGAAGAACCGGACTGAAGACCGAGAGAAAGGGAGCGGCCTGCCGAAAGTCGGCGAAGGCCGCTCAGACCCTCCGTTTTTTCATCCTGAAAAAGGGCTGCAGAGGTCGGCGGGCCGGCAATACTGCCGGGTCACGAAAGTGCATTCCGCGACAGCGCGGGCCGCAGGAACGCATGAGCGCTTGTGCGAAAAACTCCCCGCCGGGAGCGCCAAAAAGTAAAGACCACAAGAAGGGAGCGAACATGTCTGTTGTTGTTTTCGATCCGGCGGAATTCCGCGAAATCCACCCGCAATTTGCCGACTTCACGGACGCGCGACTGCGCCACGCCTTTGAGGTCGCCTGCCTGGTGGTGGAGAACTCCGAATGTTCCGCCATTCCCTATGATCCCCCGAAAACCACCGCGCGCGAGACCATCCTGCGCCTGCTGGTCTGCCACCTGGCCGAACTCTCCGTGCGCGGCGCGGTGGGCGTCATGACCCACGCGGCCCAAGGCAGCGTCTCGGCCGGCTTTGACGCGCCGAACGACCCCGGGGCCTATTGGTTCAACCAGACCCAGTGCGGGGCCACGGCCCGGCGGCTGCTCTCCGGCTTTGCGCCGGGCGGCAGGCTGTATTTGGGATAAAGGAGCGCCCGCCATGCCAAGCGGCATCAATCTCCACGCCCTGGTCCGGCCGATGATCAACCGCCTGCACCCCGACCTTGCGGCCATGCTGCACCAGAGCGCCGGCCAAAGCGCCGACGCCGAGGGCCGGCTGCGCCCCCGCCACGCCCCGGGCCTGCCGGTCATGGTCCAGATGCAGAGCCACGGCCCCACCGAACTGGCCCATGCGGACACCCTGGGCCTGGAACAGGTGGAGCGCCGCTTCTACCTGTTCTCCCGGCCCGAGCCGGAGCGCCGCGTGGCCGGCATCGCGCGCCCCCTGGCGCGCGGCGGCGATCTGCTCCACCTGGAAGACAACACCTGGTGGCTGGTCACGGCGGTGCTGGAAGACTTCAGCCGGGCGGGCGGCCCGCAAACGGGCGCCGCCCGCCCGCCCGGCTGGGTGGCGGTCAGGGCCACGCTGCAGGTCGAACCGCCGGAGAACGGGGCCGGGGCGCCGTGATACTGCGTCGGGCCTGCTTTGTGCTCCGGGGTGGGGCCGAAGAGCCCGACCCCATCGCTCAAAGCGGCGCCTTCCTTGTCCGACGGCGTCCCGGCCCCGTTCTCCCCCCACCCGACATATGTAGTAAATTTACCTACTGAAAAATTCCCATAGCCCACGGCCCGAGGTACGCTTTTTGGGTGTCGGAATTCCATCGCGGCCTTTCGTTCCACCGCCAAGCGTCGCGAGCCGCGATGCCCCTCGGCACCGGCCAACCTGCAGCACTCAAAGGAGCGACCATGAACATCCCCGCCGAAGCCAATCTCTACGAAGCCGTGCGCGCCTTCATCCTGGCCTATGCCCAACCGGCCCTGGGCCCGGACCGGGTCTTTCAGGGCAGACAGAACCGCGCCGCCCTGCCCGCCGGCAGCGAAGACTACGCGGTCATGAGCATCGAGGAGATCCAACAGCACGGCACCACCTTGGAAACCTTCAGCGCGCCCGACCCGGACCCGGCCGCGTCCGGCGCCTTGCGCCTGGAAGCCCTGCTCCGGCCCGCCGTGCTCCTGGAGTTCTTCTCAAGCGGCGACGCCGGACGGCTGCGCGCCCAGCGCCTGGCCATCGTGGCCCGGTCGAGCGAGGGCGCGCGCTTCTTCAACGAGCGCGGCCTGTCGGCGCTCTATGCGGACAAGGTGCGCGAACACCCCTGCAAGGGCGACGCGGCCCAGTTCGTCCGGCGCTACGAAACCCGTCTGTACCTGTCGCAGTGGTCCGGCATTGAAGTCCCCGCCGATTACTTCGCGACAACCCGGATCACCCGCCTTGAGAACGTAAACGCGCACCACGGCGGATGAGAGGTTAAGACACGACGGGTTTTCGGCTCACCGCGAGAGGAATTATGCGCTCCGGCAAGAACAACAAAAAACCCGGACGGGTCTGAGCGGCCCCCACCAACTTTTGTCTGAATATTCACCCCAACCCGACAAGGAGCACCCCACATGGCCATCCCCGCATCCCACATCGTTGAAATCCTGCCCCGCGTCATGGACGGCGGCAGCCCGGACCTGGAACTGAACGGGCTGCTGCTCACCGACAACCCGCTCATTTCCGCTTCCAGCCTGGTGCTGTCCTTCCCCTCGGCAGCGGCCGTGGGCGCCTATTTCGGCCCGGCCTCGACGGAATGCGCCGCGGCCGAGGTCTATTTCGCCGGCCACGCGGGCAAGCTCACCGCGCCCAAGGCCTTTTTCACGGCCCGGCGCATCGCCCGGGCCGCGCCCGCCTGGCTGCGCGGCGGCAAGGTCACCCGCACTGTGGCCCAACTGAAAAGCGTCGGCGCCGGCAGCCTGTGCCTGAGCATCGACAACACCGCCCACAGCCTGGCCGGCATCGATCTGAGCGCGGCCGCGAGCTACAGCGACGTGGCCGCGACCCTGGAAACAGCCCTCCGGGCCGTGGCCGGGCAGAGCGCGGCAAGCGTGACCTATTCCAGCCTGACCAAGGCCTTCACCATCAGCAGCGGCACGACCGGCGCGGATTCCGAAGTTTCCTTCGCGTCATCCGCGGGCGCGGGCACCGCCTCGGGCAACGACCTGGCCGAACTGCTCAACCTGACCCCGGATCGCGGCGCGCTGCTCTCCCGCGGCATGGACGCCCTTTCCGTCGAGCAACAGATGGCCGCCGTGCTGGCCAAGACCCAGAACTGGGTGTCGTTCAGCACAGCCTGGGAAGAAGACCCCGAAGCCGCCCTGGAATGGGCCGGCTGGGCAAGCCGCAACTACGGCAGGCTCTACGTGGCCTACACCACCAACCCGGCCGTGGCCTCGGCCGACTCCGTCGCCGACACGGCAAGCGTGATCAAGGCCGCCGGCCTGGACCACACGGCCGTGGTCCACGGCTCGCTCGAATACGCCGCCTTTATCATGGGCGTGGTCGCCTCGGTGGCCTGGCGCCGGGTCAACGGCACGATCACGGCCGCGTTCAAAAAGCAGTCCGGCCTGGCCCCCTGGGTCACGGACGAAACCACGGCCGCCGTGCTCGAAGCCAAGAACTGCAACTATTTCGGCAACTTCGCCACGCGCAACGCCGAGTTTGCCTTCCTCTACCCCGGCTGCCTCTCGGCCTCGGACTACGGCTTCATCGACCCCTACATCAACTCCATCTGGCTGAACAACCGCCTGCAGGCGGCCCTGATGGACGGGATCACCTCGGTCGGCCGCGTGCCCTACAACATGCGCGGCTACACCATGATCAAGGCCTGGATGATGGACCCGGTCAACGAGGCCCGGACCAACGCGGCCATCGAGGCGGGCGTGGCCCTTTCGGAGCGGCAGCGCTCGGAGGTGATGACCGAGGCGGGTCTGGACATCTCGGACGAGCTGCGCACCCAGGGCTACTACATCCAGGTGCTCGACCCGGGCGCCCCGGCCAGGGCCCGGCGCGAGAGCCCGATCATCTCCCTTTGGTACACCTATGGCGGCGCCGTCCAAAAGATCGAGGTCGCCTCCACAGCGGTCCTGTAAGAACACCCATAACCTTCCAAAGGAGCATATCGCATGTCGCAACATCTCGATATCACCAGCGCCAACGCCGAAGCCGTGCTCACGGTGGAGGACATTTTCCCCTCCGGCATCGTTCTGCAAATGTTCGGCACCGACCAGGCGCTGAGCATGGACGCCGTGGACGTGGCCGAAACCCGCAAGGGCGTGGACGGCCGGCTTGTGGGCGGCTATGTGCCGGCCATTTACCCCGTGACCGTCACCCTCGAGGCGGCCAGCCCCTCGCACGCCAACCTGGCCACGGTCTGGCAGGCCATGGCCGCCAACAAACGGGTCTACGCCTGCAACCTGGTCTGCACCGTGCCGAGCATCAAGACCACCTTCACCTGGTCCGTGGGGATCATGAAGAGCGGCGCGCCGTTCCCCTCGTTGGAAAAGGTTTTGGCCGCCACGACCTGGACCTTCGACTTCCAGGATTTCGAAAGATCGAGTTTGTGAGCGTCTTTTTCCGTCATGCGGCGTTGGCGCACGTTTCGCCTCCGGAAAAAAGGGCTGCGAAGCTCGGCCGGTCGGTGAGGCTTCTGGATGAGCAGAGTCCTGCTCCACAGCAACGCGGGCCGCAAGGACCGAAGAGTCCAGCCCCCATCGCAACACCTTGCCCGCCTTGCCAAAAGAAAAAATCCACTCACAAACAGGGGAAGTGGGGAATCCCCGCTCTGGAAATTCGCTCACAAACGGGCCGGTGGGGATATCCACTCTGAAAACACAAACGAAACCCATTCGGGCAACACAAACACAACAAAAAAAGCAGGAGAAATGAAATGGCTCGCAAGGAAATTACTATTGATATTCAAGACCGCGAACAACTGCTGACTTTCAAAATCCGCGAGATGCCCGCCACCAAACTGGAAAACTGGCTGCTCCGCGTGGCCCTGCTTTTGACCAAGAGCGGCGCCCAGGTGCCCGACGGCGCGGACCTCCCGGCCGCCGGAGCCTATCTGGCCGGAAACGGCCTGTCCGTCCTCGGCCACCTTGAGCCCGAAAAGGTCCAGCCCCTGCTGGACGAACTGCTGGGCTGCTGCTCGCGCGTTGTGGAGCGGGTGGAAGAGCGCTGCACGCCCGAGAGCGTGGACGCCTACATCCTGGACGTGAAAACCCTGTTCACCCTGCGGGCGGAGGCCGCCACGCTGAACCTGGGTTTTTTGCGGCCGGAAGGCGAAAGCCTCTCCGGCTTCCTCGGGAAACTCGGTATCGCAACTCGGTAACAGGCGCGGCATACGCGGACTACCCCAACTTCTCGGACCTCGTCGGGGTGATCGTCACCCGCAAACTCGCCAGCCTGCGCGAACTGCAGACCTTCTACAGCTATGAGGATGCCCTGAACCTGCGGGAAGCGATCAGCGTGCAGAACTACAACGAGTGGGCGGCCATGGAGGCGGCCCGAAAGAAGTGACGCCGGCGCGCTGAGAGCACACCGGCGTGGCAAGAGAGTAGTGAAACGAAAGGCGGCAAAGGCCGCTCAGACCCTCCGGATTTTTCCGTCCTTGCAGGAACGCATAGCTGTTCCCGCAAGGAACGCGAAAGGTAATCGCGTATTAACCTCCTGTCTGCGGACGGAAAAATCCGGACGGCATCGCGGCTCGCAACGGCCGGCGGGGCCATGACGGAAACAGGCGGCGCGGCAAGGGCATTATCGCCCGTATAGGGCATGGTGGGGGAGTCGGTATGGAAAGAGGAATAGTGCCCGCGCATGTGGGCGAGTACAGCGCTATTATCGAGTAATATATGCAAGGATACCTAAAATAACTGCCGCAACCGACCATCTGAAGATAACTATCCATGGGACGTCAAACAAAGGAGGAGGAGAAAATCGAATACCGCAGTGTGGGCAGACTTCAGCTTTATTGGAAATTCTCTTCTTGCATTCCGGACACCTGGTCATCGCCATGCAAACCTCCAAAGATACCATGCCTGTTTTCCCAAGCTAAGCGGCACTGCGCCCGGCCGGCCATCAACGAAGCCAGCGGAGAAGAAGAAGGCCACCTCCCCCGATGATAAACCACGCAACAGCGGTCTCCCATGAAATAGTCGAAAGAGCCGATGGGGGAGGAGCCAGCCTGAACCCACAATGAGGACAAACTTCGGCTTTGTCGGAAACCTTTTCGCCGCATTCGGAGCACTTGGTCAGCGCCATGGAAACCTCCAAGAATATCATGCCTGTGTTTTCAATATATAACGGCGCAACTCACGCCGGTCAATAAAAGGAGTTTAGTATGGCAACCATTGTGGACGCTTTGTGCGTCACCAAGATTTTGGAATGCACCGCGACAGAGTAAAGAGTATCACTGCAACGACTCCCCATAGAGCAAGAGTTCCCCAGGAGATAGAAGAGAGAAGATCTGGGGGAGGGGCCAGTCTGAATCCGCAGTGAGGACAAACCTCAGCCTTGTCGGAAACTTCCTTCCCGCACTCGGAACATTTTGTCAGCGCCATGGGAACCTCCAAAGATATCATGCCTGTTTCTCCAAGCTATAACGACGCATACCACGCCGGTCAATAAAAGGAGTCTAGTATGGCAACCATTGCGGACGCTTTGTGCGTCAGCCTGAACCTGGATGGCGCCGGCTTTCTGAAAAGCCTGGCCCAGGTGGAAGCCCGCGCCGCCTCCGGTGTGCGCGCCGTGGCGGAAAACCTGAACGCGCCCGCGCAGATGTCTTCCGGCGGGCTTGCGGAAATGCTCCAGGAAGCCGTCCGGGCAGTGGGCGAACTGACGGCCGCCCTGCGCACCGCCGCGCAAGCCCTGCGCGACATGGCCGGTTCACTGGGCGGCGTCAAGGAACTAGCCGAATCAGTTGCCGCAATCCGTAAGGAACTTGCCGACTTGCGCGGCGAACTGACCGGGACCGGCGCTATCCTAGAGACTCTCAGTCTCAATGTAGGTAGCGGAATAATTCTAGCGGGCCTCGATAAGCTCATCAAAAAAGCCGGCGGCTTCGGCAAACTGCTCAAATTTATCGGCAAAGGCGTCATTTTTTTCGTCTCCCTGGTACTCGGCGGGTTCATGGAGATACTGCCCTCTCTTGCCACCTTTGCCGGCGCACTCGGCAATGTGGCCGGCGTCATTGCCGCCCGGGTCATTCCCGCCGTCATGAGCTTCGGCGCCGCCCTGCTCGCCAACCCCCTGACCTGGATCGCCCTAATCGTCGCCGCCCTGGGCTATGCCCTATACGACCTGTGGAATTACATAAGCACCGGCGAATCCACGCTTTCCGGGCTGTGGTCCCTGTTTGGCACGGGCGAAGAGGTAGGCCGGGCTCTGGGCGACATCTGGAACAATCTGATCCCCATAGCCGGGCAGCTTCTCAATGCCCTGATCGAGTACGGCCCGGCCCTGGCTTCGGTTGCCGGAGCCCTTTCACTCTTCAGCATGGGCATGCGCCTTCTGGGCATTGCCGCGGCCTCCAACCCCGTGCTCGCGCTTGTTCTCGCCCTTGCCCTGGCGGCAACCTGGCTTATTGCCAACTGGGATAAAGTCTACAATTTCTTTGCCGGCCTGCTCGACGATATCGGCCGGCTCTTCAGCGATTTCGGGGACTGGCTGCGCGAAAGCATGCCCGACTGGATGAAAGACCTGTTCGGCATAGACGATGCGGAACTTGAGGCGAACATCAACAAGACCAAAGGCACCTTCAAGGCCGCCGAGCGTCTCAACGAGGTGGGGCAGCTCACCGCCGCCGGCGCGGCCACCGTGGCCGCGACCTACGGCATCTCCCCAGAAGGGCTGACCCCGGCCCTTGCCGGCGCGGCAGCCGTGGCGGTTCCTTCTTACGGCGGCGCCTCCTCGGCCCTGAGCCCGGCCCTGATGGCCGCCGGCGCGTCCGGCCCGGCCGGGGCCCCGATGGACAGAAGCGTCAACAACACCTTCGGCGACATTCAGATTTACACCCAGGCCACCGACGGGCAGGGCATCATGGACGCCTTTTCCGACTCGCTCAGCCGGCGCCTGGTTTCCATCAAGAACTACAGCGGCGGGTATTAGCCATGAGCCGGATGTTTACCCAAGGGGAATGGACCCTGCTGGACGAAGACGGGGCCACGGCCGTAAGCTTCACCAGCTTTCTGGACATCGACGTGCGCAACAGCGGCCAGGCCCTTTCCAACCCCGTGGAGCAGGGCGGTTTCATCCACTACAACAAGACCCAGGAACCCCGGGCCATCGAGGTCAACCTGGCCGCCCAGGGCGCGGAGTCGGACTTCGAGTACATGCTGCAGAAGCTCGACGACTACCGCAACCGGGCGGTCAGGCTCTCGGTGTCCACGCCGTCGGCCCTGTACGAGAATATGACCCTGCAGAGCTACACCTACAAGCGCGGCCGCGAGAACAACGCGGGCTCGCTGTGCGTGGCCCTGAGCCTGGTCGAGGTGCGCGAGGTCCAGACCCAGACCGCCGCGACCGCCATGGGCAGGCCCAAAAACCCGAGCAGTTCGGACAGGGTCAATGTCGGCCGGGTGCAGACCCGCAGCGGGGAAAGACCGGTGTGATACGACGAATCTGAAAACAGGCAACGGAGGTTTTCAACAATGTTGCAGATTCCCCTTTCGCAGATTCCGGCCCAGACCCTGAACGTGGTCCTGGCCGGCCAATACTGCACCCTCTCGCTCTTCTGGCGGCAGGAACGGCTCTATCTCGACCTGCAGGCGGGCGCGGCCACGGTCTGCCACGGCGCCCTGTGCGAAAACCGGGCCGAGGTGCCGGCCTCGCGCTCGCCGCATTTTGCCGGCAGCCTGCATTTTCTCGATCTGGAAGGCGACCGGCCGCCGCACTGGCAGGGCCTGCACACGGGCGAGGGCGGCGGACGTTGGCTGTTGCTGTATCTGGAAGACGGAGAGGAAATTCCCGAAACCTTGAGGCGCTGAGCCGGGAGCACATCATGCCAAACAGCTTCTCCATCAAAACCATTCAGCTTGCCGTCACCCTGGGCAAGGGCGACTTTTCCGAGGGCGGCAACAGCAAAATCATCGAGGGCCTGGCCTGTGAGGCCACGGTGCACAAGCCCGGCCTGCCGGACAGGCACAATGCCTCGGTCAAGGTCTGGGGCCTGACATATGAAGATATGGCCGAGCTGACCATGCTCTCCTTCCGGCCCCTGGAGTCGCAACACAACCTGCTTGAGATCCGGGCCGGAGAAAAGGACAAAACCCTGTCGCTGGTCTTTCAGGGGGAGATCGTCCGCGCGGCCGCCGATTTCAATACCGCCCCGGATGTCTGCATGGAGTTCGAGGCCGAGAGCGGCGGCTATCCGCAGCAGCTTGCCCGGCCCATCACCACGGTCACGGGCGAAGCGGGCGCCGAGCGGCTCTTTGCCCAGTTCGCCCAAGAAGCCGGCTACGCCTACCGCAACGAGGGGGTTTCCGGCTCGGTGCGAAACGCCTGGTTTCCCGGTCCGCCCGTGGACAAGATGTTCAAGCTGGCCCGTGACCTGGACTGTGAACTGATCATCGACGACAACACGGTGGTGACCATGCCGGCCGGGCAGGCCCGGGCGGGCAACGCCGTGCTTCTGAACAAGGATGCCGGCCTCATCGGCTACCCGACATTCGGGCAGGACGGCATTTCCTGCCGCTGCCTCTATAACCCGGATCTGGCCTACGGCGGGCTTGCCCGCATCGAAAGCATCGTGCCCCGGGCCACGGGAACCTGGCGGATCACCAAACTGAGCCACCACCTTTCGGCCTATACGACCGGAAGCGGCGCCTGGGAGTCGCGGATCGAGGCGGCGTTTTTAGATGACGACCGGGGTCGTACCCTGTGACCCAAGCGGGCTTCGCCCGCCGAACCGGGGCTGCGAAGGGCGGCCCTGTGCCAATATATGAAATTTCATTCCTCCATTCGTGACAGCGGCTCGGGGCCATGCCAACCTTTAAGGACTCGGCACGTCCCAACGCGGCTTTTCCCGTCGTTGCGCCGCCGCACCACCTTGAAGGAGGGCACCCCATGAGCTCCAACACCGTCAAAGGCAGCAAAAAACTCACCAGCGCCAACTCCCCGGCCAATGCCCTGAGCTTTTTCGTCGAGCAGAGCATCTGGGCCGGGGTCAACACGGCCGAGGTGGTCGCCATCGACGAGGCCGGGCAGAGCGGCACCGAGGGCCCGGCCGGGCACGCCTCGGCCACGCCCCTGGTCTGCCCCGTCGACGGCTTCAACAGAACCCTGCCGCCCGCTTCCATCCCGAAAATGCCCTTCTACCGCCCCCAGGCGGGCAAGGCGGCCATCGTCATGGACCCGCAGCCCGGCGACAAGGGCGTGGCCGTGTTCATGAAGCGCGATTCCTCGGGCGTGGCCACGGGCAAAAACGCCCCGGTGCCGCCCGGCTCCTTCCGCCGCTTCGACCAGGCCGACGGCTTTCTCTTCAACGGCTTTCTCGGCGAGACCCCGGAAATCTGGCTGCATCTGAACCCGGCCTCGGGCGACATCTCCCTGTCCACCAAGGCGGCCAATGTGGAGATCTCCTGCCGGGAATCCGGGAACATCGAGATCCGCACCGGCTCCGGCAACGTCAACGTGATCGGCAGCGGCCGGGTCACCCTTGAGGCGCCGCAGATCGTCCTGGACGGCAACGCCCGGGTCACCGGCAACCTCACGGTCGAAGGAGTGAGCCGAGGCGCCGCCGGGCCCATGCGCACCAGAGGAGGTATCGAAAACACCGGCGGGGCGATTATTTCGAATGCCGTCAGCCTGGACAGCCACACCCACAGCGGCGTGGAGCAGGGCGGGGGCGAGAGCCAAGGACCGGTGGGCGGGGGAGAAGTGGAAGATACGCCCGGCCCGGGGGAGATGGGGTACAATGCCGTGGAAATTTGAGAAGACGCCTTCATTGCGTTCTGGGAAGAGCCGAAAAAGAAAGACACCAACGCCGACGCCAATAAAGAACCCTACTGGGTTGATTGGGGCTGGATCATGTCTTTTGAAAGAGCCGGAACAGCCTATCAAAACTTCATCAATCCGAATTCTCCGGAGCCTCCCTATATTTTGAACAAGGCCGCACAACAGTCTTTAGGTAAAATTCTGCTCAAGGAAATACCCGGACTTGCGTCCCTGCCGGCAGGAGAGAGCCGGGAGTTTCACTTCACGGAAGCTCCCTGGCAGGAGTGGTTGGCTAAATACCATACCCAAAAAACGGTAGAACGTGGGAAGAGCATCGACGGCAGCAACGACTTTCTTACTCTCTCGAACCTGCACATAGTTGAAAAGTTCTTGAAATTCAGCTATGAATATACCTCGTACTTTAATCGAAAGCATGTTCGCCGCCTGGGTACTCTGCGGATTCCCCGGCATATGCGCCGTGTCGGTACTTTCCTTTGCCGGTTTCCACGGTTAAACTCACCTTTCCCACCGGGCATCGTTATGAGCCTGATCAAACATCCGTTGTTCGTTTACGCCTGGCCCTTCCTGGCCGTTGCCGGAATCATTGTGCTCCCCATGCTGTATTGGGCCGTGGTCCCCATGGGTATGGAGCCCTTCAGCCCGCGTGCCCTCAAGCTGCTGCTGCAGTTCTATGTCCGGCTGCTTTCCCTGGGCTGGTGGGGCGTGGTCTATACCTGCATCGCCGGTTCCGTGATGCTCTGCGCCTTTGGCCGCTGGTTCAAAAATCCCTGTGGAGACAGTTTGTACTGGAGCATGCTCGCCACCTGGTTGCTCTGCGGCTACCCAGGCGCGGGCTGCGCCATACTGCTGCACATCGCCGTCATGTGGAATGAGTAAATACCATTCTCCTGCAGTCCCTCCCCGCGCTTCACATAATTTTCCCGAAGCGACTCCGAATATGCTTCGCAGGCGCTTCGGGTTATTTGTGGCGCTGTTGCCCCTGTTCGTTGCCTGGGTGCTCTGTGGACTTCCGGGGCTGTGGGCCGTCAACCGTCTTTCCTTTACTTTTTTCGGGCTCCCTTAACGACGCAACGAGTCCATGACTGAAATACGTATGAGTCTGATGACGCATCCACGGTTCATCCACGCGTGGCCCGTTTTGGCCGTCGTCGGCACCTTTGCATTGCCAATGCTCTGCTTCGCCCTGATTTCGTGGAATGCGGTCTGCGCGGCGGCACAACTTTGCCGCGGGGTCTGAGCGGCCCTCACCGCATTCCGGTCCACCGCCTCCGCCGGCCTTCGGCCTGCCGCCGACCCCTCCTCATCCTCGCCCCGCCCACCCCTCCGGACCAATGTGGTAAATTTACCACCCACTTTGCTGCACTAAGCCGGGAAACATGTTTTGATTGTTCCTGAGCGGCAAAACCGGCCCAACCAAGCAACCAAACATGCCGGGTTCGGCGCCGCCGCCGCGGGAGCCGCCGGGTTTGGCGGCAGACCCAAAAAGAAAGGAGAAAAAACATGAGCACAACCCGACACAGGCGCCGAACCTTGCGCCTTGAGCCCGCGACCTGGGATCTCACCCTGGACGGCGTGGGCCGCATCGCCCTGGCCCGGGACGAGGCGGCCACGGCCCAGAACGTGGCCAACGAGGCCCGCCTGTTCACCAACGACGCCTACTTCGCCCGGGAGCGGGGCGTGCCGCACTTTCTGATCGAGCTGGGCAGGCGGGTCAACGTCTCGGCGGTGCGCTCCTGCCTGCGCCGGGCGGCCCTGTCCGTGCCGGACGTCAAAGAGGTGCTGTCGGTGGAAATCACCGACTTCGACCCCAAAACCCGCGCTCCGGCCGGGGATATCCGATTTTCGACTTTCGGCCGCTCATCGGCCGCGCCCATGTCCGCGAGGGTGAACCTCGCGGGCGCTCCCTCTTCACCCCAGCGCCCGGCACGCTTCGCATCCGCCGACGGCCTCAAGGGAGGAGAACGCTGATGGCGAGATCCGGACTTATTTTCAACCCCGACACCGGGCTCTTTTCCCCGGACACCTCGGCCATCCGCGAAGGCGTGGCCGAAGACTGGCGGCGGGCCTTCTTCGACCCCGACCTGCCCGCCCTGGACACCGAACCCTCCACCCCGGCCGGGCAGTTGATCGATGCCGAGGTCGCCGAGATCGAGGCCAAAAACGCCGAGATGCTCTTTCTCGCCGGCCAGTTCACCCCCAAAACAGCCTCGGGCAGGTGGCAAGATGCGCTCGGGTACATCTATTTTCTCGACCGCAAGCAGGAGGAACCCACGGTGGTCACCTGCCGGCTGAGCGGCCTGAACGGCACGGTTATCCCCTACGGCGCCCTGGTGCGGTCCCTGAACGGGCACACGCTGATCTGCAACCGCTCCGTGGCCATCGGCGCGGCGCCTTATCCGCCCGGCACGGCCGAAACCACCTTCCGGGTGTCCGAAAACGGGCCCATCGAGATTCCGGCCCACTCCGTGACCGCCATCATCAGCGTGGTCCCGGGCTGGGACGGCGTGGACAACGAGGCGGCCGGGGCCGTGGGCCGCCACCTGGAAACCCGCTCGGAATTCGAGGCCCGCCGGGCCGCCTCCGTGGCCGCCAACGCCCACGGGTCCACGGGCGCGCTTTTCGGCGCCATCGCCAATCTGCCCGGGGTGCTAGATGTGCAGGTGCTGGAAAACATCGGCCCGAACCCGGTCGTGAAATACGGGGTGACCGTGCCCGGGCACGGCATAACCGTCTGCGTCTATGGCGGCGAGGACGCGGACATCGCCCGGGCCATCTACAACAAAAAAGACAACGGCTGCGACACCGGCGGCAACACCACAATCGTCCACACGGCCGCCGACTACGCCAATGCCGTGTATACCTACCGGATTCTGCGGCCGAAAACGACCAACTTCTGGATCAAGGTCGCCCTCGGGGCAGGCTCCGCGCCCACCGCCGCGCAAATCGCCGCCCTGAAAGAAGCGCTGTACCAAGACTTCCACGGCCTGAACCAGACCTCGGGCAACGCCCGCATCGGCCTGGCCTCCACGGTCTACGCCTCGCGCTTCTTCCGGGCGGCCCTGGCCGTGGAAGGCGTGCACAACATCCAAAGCATCGAAATCGCCCTCCGCCAAGACGCGCCCGCGCCGGAGGCCTATGCCGACGTGATCACGGTCAACGGCGACAGGGAGCCGGTCACTGCCTTGGGCAACATACAGATCGCGCAGGGGTGAGCCATGGGCATGCATACTTGGCGCAACTGGCGCGACACACCCAACACCCGCGCGCTGGAAAACATCCGCGAGCACACCGGCTACGCCATCCAGAGCCAATACAGCGCGAGCAAGAAGATTCTGGCCCTGGCGGCCGGCTTTCAGGAACGCATCGACCCGCAGGCCGACGTCGGGCTGTTCTATGAAAAGATGTTCGACATCCACACGGCCGAGGGCGCCGGCCTGGACAACTGGGGGGAAATTCTGCAGGTGGGCCGGACCATCTCCGGCCCCTACGCGGGCGACTGCTTCGGCTTTGCGCTCTCCGGCCTTGCCGGCTTCGGCCTGGCCCCCTTTGCCCCCGACTCCGGCTCGCACGACCCAAACCGGATCACCCTCGACGACGAGCTGTTCCGCCTGCTGTTGCTCTACAAGGCCCTCGCCAACATTTCGGCCTCGGACGCGGCCACGCAAAACAAGCTGCTGTCCGTGCTGATCGATACCCGCGTCTTTCACCCGCTCCTTGGCGGGACGGATGTTCCGGAGCAAAGCCCCGAAACCCGCCCGCGTCGCTCGAAGCGCCCGACGGCGCGGACTGCGTCGCCCGGGGTGGCCTATGTGCTGGAAATCGGCACCATGGCGATCCGCTGGGTTTTCGAGTCCCCCATGACGCCCGTGCAACTTGCCGTGTTCAAGGTTGCCGGAACCCTGGCCCGCGGGGCCGGCGTCGGCTGGGAACTCTACGCCCTCGACCCGACGCGTACTTTCGGCTTCGACAACTCGACCATGCAGCCTTTCAATCAAGCCCCGTTCGCGGGGGATATGTCCAGAGCAATTTCACTTTGAAATTGCTCGATAATCATAAACAGGAGCCAACAACATGGCCTTCGACAAAATTCCCTCCGTTCCCGCAACCCTTTTTTCGCGCCCCTTTGCCGACAACGGCACGTACCAGATGCCGCCCGACGACAAAGCCGGCCCTGGCCGGGCCTCGCAAAAAGAGGGCTTCCCCAGCGAAACCCAGGTGCCGCTCTCGCAGGGGGGCATCGCCCCCAACCGGCTCGATTTCAACGGCGCCTTCCACATGCTTTCGGCCTTCGCCTTCTGGCAGCAATCCGGAGGCCTGTGGCCGCACAACGCGGCCGTCAACTATCAGCAGCCGGCCATTGTCGTTGCCGAGGGCGCGATCTGGTGGTGCGTGAACCCCAGCGGCCCGGCAACCTCCGCCGGGGCCGTCGCGCCGGGGACGAACGCGGCATACTGGAAAAACTTCGCCGAGTTTCTGGGCGTCGGCTCGGCCCCCGTGGCCGGCCCGGCAACCCCCGCGCTTGACGGCTCCCCCCAGGGCATCGTCACCCTGGCCGCCGATTCCGACAAAACCAGCCGCGACAAGGCCGCCACCCCCGCCGGGGTCGCCGCGCAGATTGCGTCTTCCGGGGCGATCTGGGGGCAGAGCCTCACCAATCCGGGCTACGTCAAGCACCCCAACGGGTTCATCATGCAATGGGGCCAGACCCCCTCAAGCGGCGGCGCCACGTTCACCGTCACCTACCCGATCCCGTTCCCCTCGCTCTGCGTCAACGTGCAGGCCACCATCGGCCCCGGCAGCTACCGCAAGGGAATCTGGGGCGTGAACCTCATCAGCAACACGACGTGCCAAATTACCATGAACGACATCAACAACTCCGGCGGCAGCGCGCCGGTCTATTGGCAAGCAATCGGCTGGTAAAAAATCGGCCGGCAGGAAGGAGGCGGACTGTATGTCCTACGCATTTCGATACGTGCCCACAAGCGGCGATCTGTCCGGGGAAGCGTTTGAAAAACAAACGGAAACAGCGATCAATGAACTCGGGCGCTATATAGGAGACTCCACGGCCGGCGCCGAAGAAGCCAAAAGCCTTGCGGAAAACGCCGTGGCCACGGCAAATTCCGCGCAAGATTCCGCGCAACAGGCCGTGACCATTGCCCAACAGGCGGAAACAACGGCCACGGCGGCGGCGGCGCGGGCGGAAGCGGCGCGACAGACGGCGCAGGCGGCTGAGAGCGGCTTGAGCGCAACGGCGGAGGTGCTGGGACAAGCCGTGTCCACGGCCGGCAACGCCATGGCCCTTGCGGAAGCGGCCGAAACCGCGGCGTCGGCCGCGCAGGACGCTGTGGCGGCCGTCAATCGGGACATGACGAACTTGACCGGCATCGTCTACGCCAACGCCGATGCCGTCAGCCAAAGCCGGATGTTCACGGCCACGGACACCGACGGAAACCCCTTTGATTGCAACAAGTATTATTTCAACCATGCCAAGATCCACCTGACCGGCGACGGAGTGAGCAACGGCCCCCCCAACGCGGCAACGCCGCTGTGGGTCGAGGTCTCCGTGACAAACGACGGGCTTTGCGTTTTGCAGCATTGCCTGAGCGGCGCGACGGACACGATTTTCACCCGCTACGGATCAATCGACTCCGGCGACCCCGACAAGCCCGTGGTCACCTGGGGACCATGGCGCTGCATTGCCGATACCGAGGCAATCCTCCGCTCCGCCAAAACTTACACGGACACGGCCATAGCCGAAAGCCTGGGCTCCCTCTCCACCATCCTGGACGCCATTAACGGGGAGGTCGTGTGATGGGCGCCGCAAGCGACAAGCTCAACCATCTGGCGGGCACGAAAACCGCCATCCGCGAAGCCATCGCCGCCAAGGGCGTGGACGTGCCGGAAGCAACGCCCTTCCGCCAATACGCGACGAAAATCGCGGCCATCCCGCAAGGCTCCGGCAGCGGCGGGGAACCCTCCGACGACGGCTGGACCCGCCCGGCCGACAGGCCCGCGCCGCCCTGGGGGGAGGGCGAAATTCCCACGGACAACACCATCTATATGCTTTTCGGGGTCATGCCCGCCGGGCCGAACGACTACGCCATCGCTCTTTCAGGCGCGGCCTACACGGCGAACTGGGGAGACGGCACAAGCGACAACTATGCTTCCGGCGCGAAAGCCGAGCACCTCTTTGATTACGCCTCGCTGAACGTCGCCCCCAATGCGGAAGGCATCAAGTGGGTCTGGATGAAATTCGCGCCCACAAGCGCCGGGAACTTTACAACTATCGATCACGCGGTCCGACACTCTTCACGTCCTGCCGGAAGCAGCTCAAATACATTTGTTCCCCAAGTGTATGAGATGTATCTTAAGGCAACGCAAGTTTCCACGTGGGGATGGATAACATCTACTTCCACGAAATATTCTTTATTAAATATTTTTTATTGGTACGATGCGAACAAAATTCAAAGTTTCAACAGCTTTCTCTCTCAGAGCTGCAACCTGAAGTTGCTGCGAATAAACACCTCAAGTGGGGTCATCTTTTCATTTTTCCTATTCGGTTGCGACTCCTTCAACCAAGAGTTAAATATTGATACAGGTGAAGGGATCTACTTCGACAACTTTTTAGCCTCTTGTTACTCCTTCAACCAAGAGTTAGATATTGATACAGGTAAAGGGATCTACTTCGACAACTTTTTGGCCTCTTGTTACTCCTTCAACCGACCTCTGGGCATTGACACACGTAACGGGACTAACTTCAACAGCTTCCTGACAAAGTGCTCCTCCTTTAACCAACCTTTAAATATCAACACGGGAAACGGGAGTACATTCAACAATTTTCTTGCTTATTGCTATTCATTCAACAAACCTTTGAATATAAATACACATATAGGGAGTTCATTCGCATCATTCATGTACTCTTGTTATTCATTCAATCATGACTTTGATATTGATACAAGTAATGGAACAAATTTTAACGCATTCATGAATACTTGTAGTTCTTTCAATAAAATTTTAAACATATATACAAGCAAAGGAAAATATTTTGATTCTTTCATGGCTCGTTGTTCATCATTTTCTTATACAGTAACGATAGACCTCCTATCGACAGCTAGTGCTATAGGAACGTCTTCCATAGGAGCGTATTGCTATGCCCTGACAGGTCTGCGGCTTCTGAACATGGGGTCCATCCATACCGCCCTGTACATGGCCAACAGCAACCTGAGCGCTTCCGCCCTCACGGACCTGTTCAACGACCTGTGCGACAGAACTGGTTTGTCGCAAGGCACCATCACCATCACCAACTGTTACGGCGCATCAAAGCTCACTGCGGCCCAACGCGCCATCGCCACCAACAAAAACTGGACCATAGTGGGGTAACACCATGCAGATTGAAGAAACCCAGGTGACCATCGTCAAGCTGACGGCCGAGCCGGGCAAGACCTTTGCCCGCAAGGAAGACGGCGGGATTCTCAGCCCGGAACTCTGGCTCGGCAAGGAGGACCGCCCGGAGAGTTACGCCGAAGTGGATATTCCCCCGGCCGAAGCGGTTCCTCCTTCGGCGGAGGAAGAATCCCCCCTTGGCCGCGAAGGGGGAACAGGCCATGCCTTTGTCGGGAACACAATCGAGTGAGGGAACGGGCTTGGGCCGGACGCGCCCGGCCGTGCCGCCGCCGCGAGGCATGATTTTTCTTGCCTTTTATATCTTTGCACGTAATGAAAAGAGTGCGCGACAGTGTCGCGCACTCTTCAATGCGCTCTTGCCGCCATGACCATGCTCGAGGAGGCCCATGCAACCTGCCGCCCCCGACGACCGGTTCGGACCGTCCTTATCCGCCGACTTGCGTCTGCCGGGTCTGGCCCGGTGGTGGTGCGATCCGCAAACCCGGGCGGCCGGCTATTCGCCGGAGTGGCGCGACCTTCTGGGCCTGCCTGCCGGCACGCCGCCGGGCGCGGATCTTGACTGGTGGCTTGGCCACGTCCTGAAGGACGACAGAGAGGCCCTGACGGCCTGGATTGCCGAGGCGGCGCGCGAACAGGCTCCGGCCGGGCCTCGGCCGCCCCTGAATCTGCGCATGCGCCGCGCCGACGGCCGGGAAATTCACCTGCTGGCGCGGGCAACCGCCTCGGCAAACGGCCTGCTCGGCTACGTGGCCGACATCACGGCCGTGTACGACCCGCACCCCTACCGCCATTTTCTGGATCACGCGCCGTTTCTGATCGCCCGCTTCGGCCGGGATCTTTCCCTGCTCTATTACAGCCGCTTCATCACCAATCTCGTGCCCCACTGTCCCGGCGGCGTCGGGCCCTTCACCTACCGGGAAGGCGGCATCCCCGAGCACGCCGAGGAATTTTACATCGGCAACGCCGCCAAGGTGTTGCGCAGCGGGCGCCCCATGGAGGCCACGCGGGTGCTCCGGGTTCCCGGCGACCACCTGGTGGGGCAATTCCACTTCTGGCCTGAATTCGCTCCGGACGGCTCGGTGGCGGCCGTGGGCTGCACGATGATCGACCGTACGGAAAAGACCCGGGTGCAGGAAGAACTGCTGCGCAACGAGCAGCGCTTCATGGCCCTGAGCCAGCTCGCCCGGATGCAGGATCAGCCGGAAGACACGATCATCCGCTTTGCCCTGGAGCACATCGCCCATCTCACCGACAGCGAACACAGCTATCTGTTCCTGCCCGCCGAGGAAGGCGGGGGCGGCAGGGGCCGCATGTACTGGTCCGCAAGCCTGCACAGGCTCTACGGCCCGGAGGTTCTGCCCGCCGACCGGCTGCCCCCGGAATGCTCAACGGCGGCCCGCCTCCCCGTGAAAAGCATCCGGGAAACCTACATCGGTGAACCGGTTGAGGGCGTTGCGCCGGGACTGGTCTTCGACTCTCTGCCGATCTATCGCTACATGGTCGTGCCCGTGCTGGAGGACGACCGGCCGGTCTGCCTGGCCTCGGTCTGCAACAAGCCGGAAAAGTATGAAGAAAGCGACCGGCGTCAGTTGGAGCTTTTCATAAACGGGGTCTGGCTGCTGCTGCGCCGGAAATCCCAGGTCGCCGCCCTGCGCGCGGCCAAGGAGCGCGCCGAAGCGGCCAACCGAGCCAAAGACACCTTTCTGGCCAACGTCAGCCACGAACTGCGCACCCCGCTCAACGGCATGCTCGGCATGCTGCAGTTGCTGCGCGAAAGCGGCCTGACGGAACGGCAAATCGAATACGTGGCCGCGGCCGACGTTTCCGGCCGGGCGCTGCTGCGCATTCTTTCGGACATTCTGGATTTCTCGCGCATGGAGTCGGGCAAAATGGCCATGCAGCATGCCCCGTTCAACCTGCGTGACATCCTGGCCTCAACCATGGGCCTGTTTGCCGAAGAGGCCCGGCGCAAGCGCATCGCCCTGCGGGTGCGCAACGACCCCGCCCTGCCGGAGACACTCGTCGGCGACGAGGCCAGACTGCGCCAGATCGTTTTCAACCTGGCCGGCAATGCTCTGAAATTCACGAAACACGGCAGCATCGGGCTGGAGTGCCGGCTTCTGCCCTACAAGACCCGGGGCAGGCACTGGGTCTATCTGGCCGTGAGCGACACGGGCATCGGCATTCCCGATGCCGCCTACGACACCGTTTTCGAGGCCTTCACCCAACTGGACGGCTCGCACACCCGCAGCCACACGGGCACGGGCCTGGGGCTCGGCATCGTCAAACGGCTCATCCAGGGCATGGGCGGTTCTCTGACCGTGGAAAGCGAACCGGGCCGGGGCACCACCATGCACTGTTCCTTCCCCCTGGCCGGGGCGCCGGCGCGCTTTGCCCGCGCGAGGCCGCGACGCGCCGGAGCAACCCTGAAACCCAGCCGTTCGCTGGACATTCTGGTGGCCGAAGACGACGCCATCAGCCGCGCCGTAGTTCAGAATTTTCTGCAAAACGCCGGGCACCGGGCCGTCTGCGTGGAATCGGGCAAGAAAGCTCTGGAAGCCTTGCGCCTGCACCCCTTTGACTGCCTGCTCACCGACATTCAGATGCCGATCATGGACGGCCTCGAAACCGTGCGGCGCATCCGGGCCGGCAAGTATGCGTCCGTCGCGCCCGGAAAAAGGCTGCGGGCAGCGGTGCGCGCGGCCATTCCGGAGGTGCCCGCCGAAACAACGGCCCCCCTGCGCGACATTCCCCGCGATCTGCTGGTGGCCGCGCTCACGGCCCACGCCATCAGCGGCGACCGAGAAACTTTTCTGGAAAACGGCATGGATATGTATCTTTCCAAACCCCTGATGCGGGAAGAACTGGCCAGGCTGACCGCGCGCATCGCCGCCCGGCGGAGGGCGCAAAAGCCCTCTTGACGGCACTCCCCGGGCATGCTTAATCTTCACGGATAGTATGCTCGACAAGTCCCAAAGCTTCTTTGAAAAGGTTTACGCCCTGGCGGCGCGCATCCCGGCCGGCCGGGTCATGACCTATGGGCAGATTGCCGTCTGCATCGGCGACGGCCGCTCGGCCCGCTACGTGGGCTATGCCATGCGCGCCGCGCCCGAAGCCCGCGGCCTGCCCTGTCACCGGGTGCTCAACCGCGAAGGCGAGCCCGGCCGGGGCGGCCTGTTCGGCGGGCCCGCAGTCCACCGCCGACTTCTGGAAGACGAAGGCGTGCTTTTTCTGCCCGACGGCCGGGTTGATTTGGCCGTCTGTCTGTTCCACCCTGAAGATTGAGCCGCATCCCGCCCGTTCCTCCGTCCGGCCCATTCGCCCGAACAAATTTTTTTTGAAAAAAAGCCTTCCTGTGACCCGGGTCACATCCATTCCGTCTCACGCCGGTTATTGTTTCTTCAGCAATTGAGCATATTGGGCGCGTCGACTGATAATCTATAATTGATAATCATTTTATTCGGCGTGAAAGTATCATCAAATTGCGCGGCAAAAGTCGAGTCGGCCCCCGCGACCGTGGCCATGCGCGGCACAGGCCTGCCGCCGAAAACAAAACCAAGGAGAGCATCATGTTTTGCAACCAGTGCGAACAAACCGCCAAAGGAACCGGCTGTACGACCATGGGCGTGTGCGGCAAACAGCCCGACGCCGCCGCCCTGCAGGATCTGATAGTCTACGCCCTGCGCGGCCTGGCCCTCGTCGCCCTGAAGGCCAGGGAAAAAGGCGTCGCGGACAAAACCGTGGACCGTCTCTCGGCCAAGGCCCTGTTCACCACCCTGACCAACGTGAACTTTGACAACGAGCCCCTGACCAACGTTCTGAAAGACGTGGTCGCGGCCCGCGACGCCCTGGCCGCCAAAATTTACGACGCCGCCGACGGCCCGGCCGCCTTCAAGCCCGCCGGCGACCTGCCCGGCCTGCTGGAACAGGCCAAGACCCTGGGCACCGAGCACCTGCATGCCGACGCCGACGTCAATTCCCTGATGCAACTGCTGCTTTACGGCCTCAAGGGCACGGCCGCCTATGCCGACCATGCGGCCATTCTCGGCCAGGAAAGCGAAGACCTCTACACCAACATCTACAAGGGACTGGCGGCCGGCTTTGACGGCAAAGACCGCGACCTGGGCGCCTGGGTCGGCGCCGTGCTCGACTGCGGCAAGGCCAACCTCACGGCCATGGATCTGCTCGACGCCGCCAACACCGGCGCCTACGGCCACCCCAAGCCCACCGAAGTGCCCCTCGGGCCCAAGGCCGGCAAGGCCATTCTCGTCTCCGGCCACGATCTGAAAGACCTCCACGACCTCCTGGTGCAGACCGAGGGCAAGGGCATCAACATCTACACCCACGGCGAAATGCTCCCGGCCCACGGCTACCCGGGCCTGAAAAAGTTCCCGCACCTGGTCGGCCATTACGGCACGGCCTGGCAGAACCAACAGAAAGAATTCCCGGCCTTCCCCGGCGCCATCCTGTTCACCACCAACTGCATCCAGCGCCCGGGCGACGCCTACAAAGCCAACGTCTTCACCACCGGCCTGGTGGGCTGGCCCGGCGTGGCCCACGTCAAGAACGGCGATTTCGGCCCGGTCATTGCCCGGGCCCTGGCCCTGCCCGGCTTCTCCGCCCGGGACGAGGCCGACGGCCGCAAGACCAGGGTGCTCACCGGCTTTGCCCGCGACGCCGTGCTCGGCGTCGCCCCGGCGGTGATCGACGCCGTGAAGTCCGGCGCCATCAGGCACTTCTTCCTGGTGGGCGGCTGCGACGGCGCCAAGCCCGGCCGCAACTACTACACCGAGTTTGTGGAAAAGACCCCCAAGGATACCGTGGTTCTGACCCTGGCCTGCGGCAAGTTCCGCTTCTTTGACCAGGATCTCGGCACCATCGGCGGCATTCCGCGCCTGCTCGACGTGGGCCAGTGCAACGACGCCTTCTCGGCCGTGAAAATCGCCCTGGCCCTGGCCGACGCCTTCAAGTGCGGGGTCAACGACCTGCCCCTGTCCCTGGTGCTCTCCTGGTACGAGCAGAAGGCCGTGGCCATCCTGCTCACCCTGCTGGCCCTCGGCATCAAGGACATCCGCCTCGGACCCTCACTGCCCGCCTTTGTCTCGCCCAACGTCCTGGACGTGCTGGTCAAAAACTACAACATCAAGCCCGTCACCACCCCGGATGAGGACTTGAAAGCCATCTTGGGATAACTCCCAAAACAGCCGGCGGCGGGAGCCCGCGCTCCCGCCGCCTCTCTTGGAAACCACCATGAAAGCCGTACGCAACATCATTGAAATCAACGAAGACCTCTGCACCGGCTGCGGCCGGTGCATCCTTGATTGCGCCGAAGGCGCGATCCAGATCATCGACGGCAAGGCCAAAGTCATCGCCGACCATCTCTGCGACGGCCTGGGCGCCTGCCTCACCGGTTGCCCCACCGGCGCCCTGAAGATCATCCGGCGCGAAGCCGAGGCCTATGACGAGGCCGCCGTGGAGAAACACTTGGCCGCCCAAGGCCGCGCGCCCGGTCACGGGCATGAGCGCGGGGGGCACGGTTCCGCCCACGGCCGGCATCACGGGGAGCACGCCCGCGCCCATGACCATGAACATGATCACCACGGGCACTCCCACGAGCACGGGCACTCCCACGAGCACGGCCACGGCCCGCACCACGGCTGCCCTTCGTCCAGGCCCATGAGCTTTGCTCCGACCGGCGGCTGCCCCTCGTCCAAGCCGGAAAGTTTCGCCCCGAGCGGTTGCCCCTCGTCCAAGCCCATGAACCTTGCTTCGGGCGGCTGCGGCTGCCCTTCCACCAAGGCCGAGAGCCTGCCCGGCGCATTCGGCGCGTCCCCGTCCGCCGGCCCGGCCCCGGCCAATGCCGCCTGGCCCCTGAAGCTGCGCCTCATGGCCCCGGACGCCCCGTTTCTGCGCGGCGCCCACCTGCTGCTCGCGGCCGACTGCACCGCCTTTGCCGCGCCCGGCCTGCGCGCCCTGATGCCCGGCCGGGTCAGCCTGATCGCCTGCCCGAAGTTCGACGGCCGCGAGGCCCTGGTCGAACGCCTGGCCGCCATCTTCACCCAGGCTTCCCCCGCCTCGATCACCATCGCCCGCATGGAAGTGCCCTGCTGCCGCGCCTTGAGCGAGGCCTGCGAAGCGGCGCAAAAAGCCGCCGGCACCCAGATTCCGGTTACGGAAGCCATAGTCGCGCGCGGCGGCGAAGTGCACTTGTAGGCCGATTCCAAACAGCGCCTTTTGCTCCCAGGGCTGCGTCAGGCGGGCCTGTCCGCTCCGGTCGAGGACCGCAAAAGTCCACGTCCCCGCGCAGACAGGGCCGCTTGACGCAGCCGGTGGACAAAAGACACTCTTTGGACGCAGCCATCCCTGAAGCAATTTCACTTTGAAATTGTCTATGAAACCATATTGCCGACGGACTTTTGAACGAGCCCGCAAGCAAATAGGGGCTGCTGAGGTTGTCCGGCCGCGTCACTGACGAAAAAACAACACCACACCCCATATCGACGCAGGCCGCGGTCCGTTTGCGCGTCCGCTTGAAGCGTAAACTGCTCTAGAGCATTTCACATTTGAAATGCTAGCAAGGATTTGTCGGCAAATCCTTGCCGCCAAATAGGCGTAGGCGGGCTTTGCCCGCCGTTAAGCGACTATTTGAAGCTTAAATTGCTCTAGAGCATTTCACACTTGAAATGCTCGCAAGGATTTGCCGGCAAATCCTTGCCGCCAAATAGGCATAGGCGGGCTTTGCCCGCCGTTAAGCGGCTATTTGAAGCGTAAACTGCTTTAAAGTTGCGCCAAAACCCGCGCCAGCTGCCCCCAAAGCACATTGACCGAACCAACATGCAACTGCTCCTTGGGCGAATGCACGTCGTTCAGGTCAGGCCCCACCGAGACCGCGTCCAGGCCCGGCTTGGCGCCGACCAGACAGCCGCATTCCAGGCCGGCGTGCACGCCCAGGCAGGTCAGACCCTGCGCCTTGAACAGCCGCTGCACCGGCGTGAGCTCGGCCGGCATCTCCCAGCCCGTGGTCCGGTTGGTCACGGTCAGCGTGCCGCCGGCCATTCGGGCCAGGGCCTCGAAGCGGCGCATCAGGTCGTCCAGGACCGTGGCCGTGGAGCTCCGGGCCAGCAGAGTCAGGCGGGCCAGACCGTTTTCGGTTTTGACGATGCCCATGTTGCACGAGGTCTCGACCAGCAGGTCGCCATAGGCGATCTTCTCGAAATTCTCCGCCTGGATAAAGCGGAACACCCCCAGGGGCAACAGGCGCACCAGGTCGAGCAGGCGATCCCGGCCCGAGGCGGGCAGGGCGGGCCCGAAGTCGCCGCCGGCCGTTTCCAGAACGATTTCCACCTTGGGGTCGGCCGCCCGGTATTCATGCCGAAAAATCTCGGTCCACTCCCCGGCCAGCCGGGCGACGGTTTCGGCGTCGGCTTCGGAGCTCAAACCGATCTCGGCCAGGGCCCGATCCGGAATGGCGTTGTCGGCCCCGCCGTCTTCACCCCGGGCAAAGGAATGCAGCGAAAAGCCCACCGGCTTGACCGCCTCGGCCAAAAAACGGGCCAGAAGCACATAGGCGTTGCCCCGGGCCTTGTTGATTTCAAGGCCCGAATGCCCGCCCAGCAGGCCCCTGACCGCGACCCGGCGCAGCACTTTGCGGTCCGTTCCGGCCCCGCCGTTGCTCAGAGGCAGCTCCAGCACGGCCGTGGCCCCGGCCGCGCTCGAAACATAGGCCACGCCCAGGTCTTCGGCATCCAGGTTGATCAGGGTTTCGCCCTGCAAGGAGGAGCCCTTGACCGCCTTGGCCCCTTTCATGTCCGTTTCTTCGTCCACGGTGAACAGGGCCTCCAGGGGCGGGTGCGACATTTCGGAGTCAAGCAGAACGCCCAGGGCCATGGCCACGCCGATGCCGTCGTCCGCCCCCAGGGTGGTGCCTTTGGCCCGCAGCCACTCGCCGTCATAGGTCAGCTCGATGGGGTCCAGGCGGAAGTCGTGATCCACGCCGGCCTTTTTGACGCAGACCATGTCCTGGTGGGCCTGCAGAATCACGCCTTTGCCCGAGGCGCTTTTCTGGGCCGGCTTGCGGATGATCACGTTGCCGATGTCGTCGCGGTAAGATTCTTCAAAGCCGTGCTTCTTGGCAAAGGCCATGAGGAAGTCGGCCACCTGGGCCACATGGCCCGATTCGCGCGGCACGGCCGAGAGATCCGCGAACAATGAAAAAACGCCGTGCGTCTTGCCCTTGGCATCTTTGACCCGCGGCTGCCAGTCTTTGACCAGCTCGTGGTTTGCCTCGTTGATGTGTTTGCGGTCGTTGTCGTTCATCCCCGTCTCCTTATTGCAACAAGATTTGCTATATTATACTGAAAAAACTGGATCAATCCATAGCGGAATCCGTAAAAAAATCCAACTAAAAAATTAGGTTATACAAATCCGTTTTCTCCCGCCGTTTCGGCCGGCCCGCTTTTCGCATTTGCGGCGAAGGCGGTAAAAATCGCCGCCTCCGGCCGCCGGCGGGAACTCGGCTTGAGCGCCGATATGGCAAAGCATCACGCCGAACCGCGGCGGGCGAACTTGCCGGGGGAACAGAAAAAAGCTAAATGAGGCGAGTGTGCCGGATTTGAGCGGCGCGCCGCCCGGAGGGAATCCAGATGATTGATTGCAAAAAGTTTTTTGCCGCGATTCTGTTGCCGGCAATCTTCTTCATGGCCGGTTGCGCCTCGCGCGGCGGCAAAACTTACAGCGACGGCGACGTGCGCAGCATCCAGCGGGTGCAGACCGGCACGGTCACCGACGTGACCGAAGTCATGGTCGAGAGCGATTCCTCGCTTGTGGGCCCGATTCTCGGCGGCGTGACCGGCGGCGTCTTGGGCAGTCTGTTGGGCGGCGGCTCGGGCAAGGTGCTGTTCGCCGTGGGCGGCGCGACCGCGGGCGCCCTGGCGGGCGGCGCGGGCGAGGCGGCCCTGCGGCGCTACCCGGCCAACCAGATCACCGTTGAACTCGACTCCGGCGGCTACATTGTGGTGGTGCAGGGCAACGAAGATTTCTTTGTCAAAGGTGACCGGGTGCGCATTCTCACCACCGGCGAGAATAAAGCCCGCGTGCAACACGAATAAATCAGAGGAGTGAATGGATGCTCGATCCCAAAAATTGCATACTGTACAGCGGCGGCGCGGCCGGGGCCGAGGCCTTTTTCGGTGAGACGGCCGAGCGCTTCGGCCTGCAGGAAGTGAACTACAGCTTTGAAGGCCACCAGATCGAGCGCAACCGCGGCGTGCGCGTGCTGACCACCGAAGAACTGGCCCTGAAGGATGTGAGCCTGACCTACGTCTCGCGGATCATGAACCGCCAGTATACCCGGGCCCCGTTGTTCCGCAAGGTGCTGCAGTCCATCTGCTGGCAGGTCGCGGGCGGGCGTGAGGTCTTTGTCGTCGGCGCCATCCTGCCCGACGGCACGGCCAAGGGCGGCACCGGCTGGGGCGCGGAATTCGCCAAAATCTGCAACAAGCCCCTGTGGGTCTTTGACCAGGAAAAAAACGCCTGGTTCCGCTGGGAAAAAGACAACTGGACGGCCGACCCCGCCCCGAAGATCAGCGCCGACCACTTCACGGCCACGGGCACGCGTTTTCTCGAAGACACCGGCAGGGCCGCGATTACGGCGCTGTTTGAACGCTCCTTCGCAAAGTAGGGAAATGGGGTTGACGGCTTTTTTGTTCGCCGCCAAGGAAGATGAGTTTCGGGCGGAGCGAAGTGTATTGCCGCATACATGGGTTCCGCACGAAACGAGTCCGGCGCGGACAGCGGGCAAAAAAGCCGTTAACCCCATTTCCTGAGCTTGCCGGTAAAGTGTTGAGTTCCCTCATGTAGTTTGGAAGCTATGCCTATGCACCTCCCCAAGGCCATCGTCGACCCCGAGCGCAACGGCATCTTCGCCGCCCTCGGGGCCTTCACCGTCTGGGGCGTTCTGCCGATTTTCTGGAAGGCCCTGGGCCATGTGAACTCTGTGGAAGTGCTCTTCCAGCGCATGTTCTGGTCCTTTGTGGTGCTCATGCTGTTCATGCCGCTCACGGGCAGGCTGGGCCCGGCGCTCGGCATCTTCCGCCGGCCGCGCGAGATCGGCGCCCTGGCCCTCTCCGGCGCCCTGCTCGGCTTCAACTGGTATCTGTACATCTGGGCCATTGCCAACAATATGGTGGTCGAGGCGGGCCTGGGCTATTTCATCACCCCGATTCTGAACATCCTCACCGGCATGCTCTTTTTCCGCGAGCGCCCCGGGCGCCTCGGCCGGACGGCCATTTTCCTGGCCGCCGGCGGGGTGCTCTTCCGGTTGATCACCCTGGGCGGCCTGCCCCTGGTGGCCCTGGGCCTGAGCGTGTCCTTCGCCGCCTATGGCCTCTTGCGCAAAATCGTGGTGGTCGAGGCCCTGCCCGGCCTGTTTGCGGAAACCGCGCTCATGCTGCCCGTGGCCCTGGCCTGGCTGGTCCACGAGGGCCTGACCGGCTCCGGCTCCTTTGCCCGCACCGACCTCTGGACCAATTGCCTGCTGATCGCCACCGGCATCATCACCACCCTGCCCCTGTTCTGGTTCTCTTACGGCACCCGGCGCATCCGCATGAGCACCCTGGGCCTGGCGCAGTACCTGACGCCGTCGATGATCTTTCTGCTCGGGGTCTTTGTCTACGACGAGCCCGTGACCCCCGGGCGCATGGTCACCTTCATCTGCATCTGGACCGCCCTGGCCCTGTACACCTGGGAGAACCTGCGCGGTTTGCGCCGGCTGCCGCCACAGACCGTGACCGCGGCAGCCGGCTCCCGCAGCGGGGAGTAAAGCGGCCTCCATCGCGCCGCAACGCGTTTCGGGCCAATCCCCTTCCTTCAACACGCCTCGAACTCTTCCGGCCCGGCACAACCCGGCGAACCGTCTCCGCCACCTACCCGTTGTCACGGCGCAGATCCTGCACCAGGGCCTGCAACTGGGAGGTCTGCGAGGCCAGCTCGGCCACGGCCTGGGACGACTCGCGCATGGCGGCGTCCGTTTCCCCGGCGCTGCGGTTGATCTCCTCCAGCGAGCGGGTAATCTCCTCGCTGGCCGCGGACTGCTCCTCGGCGGCGGCGGCGATGTTGCGCATCTGGTCGGCCACCTGCTCCGACTCGGTCACAATGCCGCCCAGGGCCTTGCCGGACTCCGCGGCCAGGCTTACGGTGCCTTCCACATTGCTCACCGTGGCCGTGACCGCCTCAATGCTGCGCCGGGTGCCCTGCTGAATGCCCGCAATGGCTTCACCCACCTCCTTGGTGGCGTTCATGGTCTTTTCGGCCAGTTTGCGCACCTCGTCGGCCACCACGGCAAAGCCGCGCCCGGCTTCGCCGGCCCGGGCCGCCTCAATGGCCGCGTTCAGGGCCAGCAGATTGGTCTGGTCGGCGATATCGCTGATCACGGTCATAATGGTGCCGATGGATTCCGCCTGCCCGCCGAGCTGCTCCATTTCCGAACGCAGGACGTCGATGTTCCGCTGCACCTGGCCCAGGGACTCTATGGCCCGGCGCACCACTTCCTCGCCGTCCATGGCTCTGGACTTGGCCGAGTTGGCCCCTTCGGCGGCCACACCGGCGTTGCGGGCCACCTCCAGCACGGAGGCGTTCATTTCTTCCATGGCCGTGGCCGAGGAGGTCACGCGTTCGCGCTGCATGGCGCTGCCGTGGCTGGATTCCTCAACCTGGGCCGACAGTTCTTCCGTGGCCGTGGAAAGGCGCGAAACCACCTGCTCAACATTGCCGGCCGCGGTGAGAATGGCCTGCCGGCCTTCTTCAGACCTGGCCTGGGCAGCCTGGGCCTCAAGCGTGGCCTCGCCGGCCCTGCGGCTCTGCTCTTCGGCCTCGCGGCTCTGCTCTTCGGCCTCGCGGCTCTTTTGCTCGGCCTCGGCGATGCGCTCGCGCAGGTTGGCCACCATCTGCTCCAGAGAGCCGGCCAGGCTGCCTATTTCGTCCTTGCGATCCAACTGAAAGGTCTGGTCCAGATCGCCGCCGGCCACGCAACCGGCCTTTGCGGCCACGGTAACCAGCGGGTTGGCCACGGCGCGCTTGGTCATGTTGCCGAACAGCCCGCCGAGAAGCACGGCCACCGCCGTGACCACGCAGGACAGAAGCAGCGCGCGCCCATAGAGTTCATCCGTATAGTTGTAACGGCTCTTCGCCTCTTCGGCCATGCTCCTGTTGAAATCGTCCATTATCTTGTCGACCTTTTCGGCGTACTGCCCGGTCTCCTGAAGCATGACGGTCAGTTCATTCCGGTCGGCGCCGCGCAACGCGGCATCCACAAGGGCCTTCTGCCGGGGAATGAGCGCCTCCATGGCGTTGTCCATGCCGTCAAGAAGTCGGATGTTCTCCGGCTCGTCGACCAGTTTTCTCACCTCCCCGAGATCTCTCTGCATCCCTTCCGTGTGGTCTGCAAATTCATCTCTGTATTCCGCGACCTTGTTCGGATCGTTTTGCCAGAGCATCAGATTGCGCAGAGCCCGTTGCGCGCTGACAAGCTCGACGTTCGCCTCTTTGGCCAGGACCAGCGCCTGCAAATTCTCGTCATACATGGCGTTGATCTCGTTGTTCAACTGACGGGACGCATTCAGGCCGACACCGGACACGAGCAGCAAGCCGAGCAAAAGAATCGCGCTGAGCAAAACGATCTTCTTTCCCACCGTGATGTTTTCCAAAAATTTCATAAGCCCTCCCTTGGTTTATGGAATTATGACCTTCCTTTGTGAAAATAGTAAAAAACATATTTTAATTATGCGTATATTATATTCTATATGAGCATATGATATTATGTTTCTGCCGTTATAAAAAAATGCACAATATATAACACACTTCATTTATATATTTTACAGTGCACAATATTCTCACACCACGTTATAACAAATAAAATAATTACATCTACCATACTATAAGCAGTTACGCTTGGGTAATTTGCCGCGATGCGTTGAAAAATTCGCACACAATATCATACGCCGCGTCTTCCCGCCCGGCCGAGGCCCGGCACACCGCCGCCAATTACGGTCCAGCGCAAGAGCCGCTGCTCCGTCTGGGCGGCGACATGTGGTGCCTGTTCCCCCAACTCGGCACCTACGCCTTTCCGGCCTTGGAACGCTTCCTGAAACTCCGCTGCGCGCCCTTACTCGGCCTGTCCGCTCTGGACTCGTTGCGGCCGTATTTTCCGCAGTTCAAGATGCAAACCGGCCGGGAAGAGTTCTCAGCATTCTGGCCGAAATGGAACAGCGGCCCCTCAACCCCCTGGAGCTGATCTACCGGGGCGAAATTCCCGTGTTCGAGAAATACGACGAGCCCCTGCCCCCGGAGCTGGTCAAAAAAGGCTTTGCCTACGACATTCTCGGGCTGGAGGAGATGAAGGCGCGTATCCCTTCCTGGAACAGGTGAGACGTTTCTCAAGGGCCTTTTCGCCTCTGCCCGCGTCAGGCTCACCCCGTGCGCGGCTCCTGCATGTCGCAATACACTTCTCCCGCCCGGCGCTCGTCTTCCTTGGCAGAGAACGAAAATCCCCGGCGGGAAACAACCCCGGCGGGAAAATCATCGACCGGCTCCGGCGTGCTGTGGAAGAGTGGCGCTCACTTGCGGCCCCCGGCGGGTCCGCACGGCCCGGTTCTCCGCCCCGGCCGGCGCGGCCCCGTTCGCGGCGTTCCCCTCCCCCCGGCCGCGAAGGCCGCAAGACGTAAAAGCCAATATCTCAAACCGCAAATGCCCAGGAGACCTGCCGTGAAAACAACCATCGGGAACTTTCTCTTTTTACGCCTGCGCCAGATGGGCATCGGCCATGTCTTCGGCGTTCCGGGCGACTTCAACCTCCAGTTGCTGGAGCAGATGCGTGAAGGGGACGGCCCGGAGTTCATCGGCACCTGCAACGAACTGAACGCCGCCTACGCCGCCGACGGCTATGCCCGGATGAACGGGGTGGGCGCCCTGCTGACCACCTACGGCGTGGGCGACTTGAGCGCCCTGTGCGGCATTGCCGGGGCCTGCGCCGAGCACCTTCCGGTGGTCTGCCTTTCGGGCACGCCGCCGCTCTACGCCATGGAAAGCCGGCTGCGGCTGCACCATTCCCTGGCCGACGGCAATTTCGACAACGTGCGCAACTGCCTGCGCGAGTTCACCGCGCACACCGCCCGGCTGACCCCGGCCAATGCCGGCGAAGAGATCGACCGCGCCCTGCTCGCCTGCCTGCGCGAAAAAAAGCCGGTGTTCATCCAGGTGCCGTCCAACATTTCCTATCTGGAAATCGACGCCCCCGAGGAGCCCCTGTCGCCGGCCCTGCCCGCGAGCGATGCCGAGCGCCTGGAAAGCGCGGCCCGGCACATTGCCCGGCTGTTGGCCCGGGCAACGCAGCCGGTCCTGTTGATCGACCGGGAGGTCGACCGCTCGGGCCTGGCCCAGGACCTGACCCGGCTGGCCCACAAGCGGCGCATCCCCTATGTGGCCCTGCGCACCGGCAAGGCCATGCTCAATGAAGACGACCCCCTGTACGCGGGCATGTTCAACGGCCGGGACTCCGTGCCGCGGGTGCGGGATCTGCTGCAACGCACCGACTGCCTCATGGCCTTCGCGCCCGGTTTCAGCGAAGGCAGCCCCGTGCCCACGCCCAAAAGCCCCCCCGGCTCGGCCCGGATTTTTATCCAGCGCCACAGCCTGACGGTCGAGGGAGAAATCTACGAGGGCGTGAACGCGCGCGACCTGATGGAACGGCTGCCCGATCTGGTGGAACGCGTGAACGGATCGGCCGAGGCCTGGGCCGCCCAGGCCCGGGAGTGCGCCGATCCGGCGACGCCGGCCGGGAGCGCAACCGAAGCGGCCACCGGAACCGCCGGCGCGGTCGAAGCAGCCTCAGCCGGGACCGCACCCGAACCCAAGGCCCTGACCCAGGCCCGGCTCTGGTCCGGACTGGCCGGGTTCTTCTGCCCCGGCGACGTGATCTACGCCGAGACCGGCACGGCCCTGAGCGGCCTGGCCGACGTCCGGCTGCCCGAAGGGGCCAAGTTCATCGCCCAGCCCATCTGGGGGGCCATCGGCCATTCGCTGCCGGCGCTTTTGGGCGCCATGACCGCGGCCAACGACCGCCGGCACATCCTGTTCATCGGCGACGGCTCGTTCCAGCTCACCGCCCAGGAACTTTCGACCATTCTGCGACGCAAGCTCCGGCCGATCATCTTTCTGCTGAACAACGACGGCTACACCATCGAGCGCTGGATTTTCGGCAAGGATGCCCCGTACAACGACATCGCCCCCTGGCAATACACCCGGCTGCCCGAGGTCTTCGCGCCGGGGGCGCAGGTGTTCACGGCCACGGCCGGCACCGGGGACGAGTTGGAGGAGGCCCTGCGGGAGGCGGGGGAGCGCGCTTGCGCCTGCTTCATCGAACTGCGCCTGGACCGGCTGGACGCGCCCGAGATCCTCAAAATCCACGGTCCCCGGGCCGCCGAGAACAACTACGGCCCGCGCGGCCCCCAAAGCGCCCATGGGGCGTCGGCCGGGCGGCCGTGAAGTTTCGGCCCCTGCGGGGCCGGGAGCTTTCCGGTCTGCAACCGGCCGGCGCCACTTTCGGCCCCTGCCGGCCGTTTTCACCGTTTGCAAATCGAATGGCCCCTGCTCCCTCTCGCGGCCTTGAGACGCCCTAGGGCATTTCAAGTGTGAAATGCTCGCAAGGATTTGTCGGCAAATCCTTGCCGCCAAATAGTTGTATGCGGGCTTTGCCCGCCGTTAAGCGGCTATTTGAAGCATAAACTGCTCTAAAGAAGCACTCCGACAGGATTTACCGCCTATTCTGAATTGAGAACTGCCGTTGCCGACGAAAATCCTGCGGTGCCGTCAAGGCCTTTCGTTCTCCCACAGCGTGTCGCGAGCCGCGATGCCGTCCGGATTTTTTTCGTCCCGTCAGGAGGTTAATACGCGATTTCCTCACGCTCTCAACGCGAGAGCTGCTATGCGTTCCTGCCGGGACGAAAAAATCCGGAGGGGCTGAGCGGCCTTTACAGCCCCCCGGTCCTCCGGATTCATTAACGCTCCCGCAAGGGAGCACTTTCTTGCAGCTCACGTCAAGGGCAAACCGCCCCCGCCCTCACTCCCCGGCCTGCATGAAGACCTTGCCCGCCTCAAAGGCCGGAGCCAACGGCTCGCCCACGGCATGGTAGACCCGGGGCTTTCTGATCTGCAGCATGTAGCAAAAGGCGTCCACTTTCCGCGGGTCGATCCAGCCGTCGTCGCCGACGGCGTCTTCCGCCACCCAGGTGGCCACGACCTCGCCGAGAAACAGATCGTGGCTGACCAGTTCGATACACTGGATCAGCCTGCACTCCATGCAGACGGGGAATTCCCCCACCAGCGGCGCCTCCACATAGGTGCCGCGCACCGGCGTCAAACCGGTGCGGGCAAACTTGTCCACCTTGCGGCCGCCGGCAATGCCGCAGTAATCGGCCTCGGGCAGATATTTCCGCGAGGGAATATTCAGTGAAAAAGCCTGCTTCAAGAGGATCGCGGCATGGGAATGCCTGGCCGGCATCACACCGATCTGGATGACCGGCGGCCTGGTGCTGCATACCCCCACAGCCGAGAGGGTGGCCAAATTGGGCCGGCCGGCGGCGTCGTATGTTCCGCAGAGCACGACCGGAGCCGGAAAAAGACAGTAACTCGCCCCGAGGTTCTTTTTGCCGTTTCGCATCATAGCACCCGCCGCAGCGTTGATTGCAGTGCAACGTTGATTTGCGCCTCCTTTTCTTTTTACCCCCGGCAAAATTCGAAAGCAATTATTCGGCGCACATCCAACAACCCAGATCCGATTCGACACGAATACGGACGGTCCGAGCGGCCTCCACCGACCTGCGATCCACCGGGTTTCTTTCCGCGGCTCCCGAGCCTCCTTGCCGTTGTAGCGGTTCCGTTATATGGAAAATGATGAAAAGATTGATTAATGGTCTTTTTGCCGATGCCCGCGCCCAGGGAGGCCCCGATGCCCAAAAAAATCCTCATCCTCATGGTTCTCATCCCGCTTGCGGCCGGCTGGGCGGTCTGGCGCTTTTTTGCCGCCGGCCCGGCCGGGGGCGATCCGGTCTTTTACGGCAACGTGGACTGCCGCAACGTGGCCGTGGTCTTTGCCGACGAAGAGCGCATTGCCGAGGTTCTGGTGGAGGAAGGCATGGCCGTTGCGCCCGGAACCATTCTGGCCCGGCTGCGCACCGAACGCCTGGACAAGACCCTGCTTGAGGCCGAGGCCTCGGTGGCCAAGGCCGGGGCCGTGCGCGACCGCCTGGAAAACGGCACCCGGCCCGAGGAGATCGAGCAGGCCCGGGCCGAGGTCACAGCGGCCGAGGCCGAAGCCGTCTACGCCGAGCAGCAGGCCACGCGCTACCGCGAGGTCTACGACAAATCCAGGGGCAACGCCATCAGCCGGCTGCAGGTCGAAGAAGCCGAGTCGTACCAACGCATGTCCCAGGCCCGCCTGAACCGCGAGCGCCGCGCCCTGGACCTGGCCCTGGCCGGGCCGCGCGCGGAAGAAGTGGCCGAGGCCCTGGCGGCCGTGCTCATGGCCGAGGCCCGGCTGGACCGCCTGCGCCGGCAGCGGGTCGACGCCGAACTGCAAAGCCCCGTGGCCGGGGTGGTGCGCAGCCGGCTGCTCGAACCGGGCGAGGCCGCCGGGCCGGGCCGGCCGGTGCTGGTCATTGACGAGATCTCGCCCAAGTGGGTGCGGGCCTATGCCTCGGAAGTCGAGCTCGGCCTGCTCAAGCCGGGCATGAAGGCCGAGGCCGTGGTCGACGGCCGGCCGGACGCGCCGGTGCCCGCGACTTTGAGCTTTATCGCCGCTTCGGCGGAATTCACCCCCAAGAACGTGGAAACGCCGGATCTGCGCACGGCCCTGGTCTTTGAACTGCGCTTTCTGGTGGACGACCCCGACAACCTGCTGCGCCCCGGCCTGCCGGCCACGGTGCGCATTCTTGGGGAGGACCGGGGTGAAGCCCGCTGAAAATCTGGTCCTGAACGATCTGGCCAAAGGCTTCGGCGCGGACGCGGAGCGGGTCGAGGCCCTGCACGGCGTGTCCTTCAGCCTGGAGCCCGGGGTCACGGCCCTGACCGGGCCGGACGGCGCGGGCAAGACCACCCTGCTGCGCTGCTGCGCCGGGCTGCTGCGCCCGGATGCCGGGGAAATCCGCTGCCTGGGCCTGGACGCGGGCCGCGAGCCCGAAGCGGTCCAGGCCGTGGTCGGCTACATGCCCCAGCGTTTCGGCCTGTATGAAGACTTGAGCGTGGCCGAAAACCTGCGCCTGCGGGCCGAGCTTTTCGGCCTCGCGCCGCAATGGGCCGGGGAGCGAACGGCCATGCTTTTGCGGCGCTCCGGTCTGGCCCCCTTCCCGGACCGCCGGGCCGGAGATCTTTCCGGCGGCATGAAGCAGAAGCTGGCCCTGATCGCCGCCCTGCTGCCCGGCCCGGCCCTGCTGCTTCTGGATGAGCCCTCGGTGGGCGTGGACCCCTTGTCGCGGCGCGAGATCTTCGCGCTGATCCGCGAGGCCGCCGCGGCCGGGGCCGGGGTGCTGATGAGCACGGCCATGAACGAAGAAGCCGTGCGCTGCGATCACGTTCTGGTGCTGCGCCGAGGTTTGCTCGTGGCCCAAGGCGGCCCCGGGCATTTCCGGCAACTTGCCGATAAGCGCTGCTTTGTCTTCACGCCGCCCCCGGGGGTTCCGGCCCGGCAGCTCCAGGCCGAGCTTCTGGACGACCCGCGCACCCTGGATGCCGTGCCCAGAGGCGGCAAGGTCCGGCTCATTGCCGTGGGCCACGAGCCGCCGGCCTGCGCCGCGCCGGCCGAGCCCGTCGCAGCCGGGCCCGAGGACGGCCTGAGCATTTTGCTTGCCGATGCCCCGGCGCCCACCGACGGTGCGGGCGCCCCTCCGGCGAGTGCTCTTGTGGGCGGTCCGGCCGGGGCCTCGCCCTTCGCTCCCGCCCCGGCCTCGTCCGGCGGCGAAGTCATCCGGGCCGAGAACCTGCGCCGTGATTTCGGCTCGTTCACGGCCGTGGCCGACACCTCCTTCAGCGTCGAGCGCGGGCGCATTTTCGGCCTGCTCGGGCCCAACGGCGCGGGCAAGACCACCACCTTCCGGATGCTCTGCGGCCTCTTGCGACCCACCTCCGGCCGGCTCAGCGTGGCCGGGGCCGACATGCTCACGGCCGGGCCGGGGGCCAGGCGCAAAATCGGCTACGCGGCCCAGAGGTTTTCCCTTTACGGCCCCCTGACCGCGCGCGAGAATCTGGAGTTTTTCGCCGGGGCGTACGGCCTGTTCGGGGTCCGGCGGGCGGCCCGCATTCGGGCCGTGCTTGAGGAATACGAACTGCTCGAGCACGCCGACCGCCCGGCCGAGGCCCTGCCCGAGGGCATGCGCCGGCGCCTGGGCATGGCCCAGGCCCTGCTGCACGAGCCGGAGATCCTCTTTCTGGACGAGCCCACCAGCGGCGCCGACCCGGCCTCGCGCCGGCTGTTCTGGCGGCGGATCACCGCCTTGGCCAGGGCCGGGACCACGGTGGTGGTGACCACCCACTTCATGGAAGAGGCCGAATATTGTGATGCGGTCTTGATTCAGGACCACGGCCGGGTGGTGGCCCAAGGCACGCCCGATGAGGTGCCGGCCCGCTTCGGGACCCGCGACATGGAAGAGGCCTTCATCAAGGCCGTGCAGGCGGCCGAAAGGAGCGGGCCATGAGTTTGCGCAGCGCACAGGCGGCCGAAGGGGGCGGGCCGTGAGCTTCTCGTTCCGCCGCTTCCGCGCCCTGGCCCGCAAGGAAAGCCTGCGCCTGTTGCGCGAGCCGGGCAACCTGGTCATCGGCCTGCTCATGCCCCTGGGCCTGTTGTTGATTTTCGGCTACGGCCTGTCGCTGGACGTGGAAAACATCGGCGTGGCCCTGGTGCGTGACGGCTCCACGCCCTATGCCCGCACCCTGGGCCTGCGCCTGGACGCCTCGCCGACCTTTGCGGCGCGAACCGCCGATTCCTTCCACGAGGCCGACGCCCTCTTGCGGGCCCACGAGACCGAGGCCCTGCTGCGCTTTGAACGCGCCCCGGCCACGGGCGGTTGGACGGCCCAGATTCTGGTCAACGGCGTGGACGCGGCCCGAGCCCGCCAGGCCTCGGGCCATCTGGAGCGGGCCGTGCGCCTGGCGGCCGAGCGCGAGGTCGCCGGCATCCCGCCCCTGCGCCCGGAACAGCGCCTGCGTTACAACCCGGCCCAGGAGACCCGGCTCTACCTGGTGCCGGGCGTGACCGTGCTGATCATGACCCTGATCGGCGCCCTGCTCACCGGGCTCCTGCCCGCCCGCGAGCACGAGAGCGGCACCTTCGAATCGCTGTTCGCCTCGCCGGCCGGGCGCGGCGAGATTCTCGCGGCCATGATGGCCCCGACCTTTCTGCTCGGCCTGGCCGGCCTCTGCCTGTGCCTGCTCTGCGCCCGCTTTCTCTTTGCCGTGCCCCTGCGCGGCTCGCTCACGGTGCTGCTGCTCGGCTCCTGCCTGTACCTCACGGCCTGCCTGGGCATCGGCCTGCTGATCGGCTCCGTCTGCCGCAACCGCTTCCTGGCCTCACAGGTGGTGTTGATCTCCTGCTTCGTGCCCACGATCATCCTCTCGGGCTTCATCTTCGATCTGCACAGCAGCCCGGCCGTCTTGCGGCCCCTGGCCCGGCTGCTGCCGGCCACCTGGTACGTGGAGCTGCTCCAGGCCCTGTTCCTGGTGGGCACGCCGCCGCTGCTCACTGCCAAGGCCCTGGCGGGCCTTGGCTTTTTCGCCCTGCTCTTTCCCTGCCTGGCCTACGCCCGCCTGGGCAGGAGCCTGGAATCCGGAGCGGGACGCAGAGTTCGACCGGGGGGGACGCCGCCCGCCGCACCGCCGCCGGCCCCGGCCCCCGGCTCGCCCGCCGGATCGCCCCTGCCCGAAACTTCGGCCGGGCCGACGGGCTCGGGAGGCGCGCCATGAAGCTCTTTTTCCACGGAGTGTTCGCCCTGTGCCGCAAAGAACTGCGCATGATCCTCAAGGACCCGCGCAGCCGGCTGGTCCTGGTCATGCCGATCATCCTGCAGTCGCTGCTCTTCGGCTATGCCGTGAGCTTCGACCTGAACGACGTGCCCTTTGCCGTCCTGGACGAGGATAATTCGTCCCTGTCGCGCGACCTGGCGCGCCGCTTCGACGCCTCGCCGGTCTTCCAGCGCGCGGCCGCGCCGCCCAGCGCCACGGCCATACCCGGACTGCTGGACAACGGCGAGGTGCTGTTGGTCATCCACATTGCCGCCGGCACCGGGCGCCGGGCCGAGGCGGGCCTGCCCGCGCCGGTGCAGATCTTGGCCGACGGCCGCAACGCCCTGACCGGGGCCACGGCCATGGGCTATGCCGTGGGCATCGTCGAAGCCTTTGCCGCCGAACGCGCCCCCGCGCCCCAGACCTTGCGGGTGATCTCCCGGGCCCTCTACAACCCCAACCTTGAAACCCGCTTTTCCATCCTGCCCGGGCTGATCGCTTCCCTGGCCATGCTCCAGACCGTGCTGCACGCCTCCCTGGCCACGGCCCGCGAAAAAGAACAGGGCACCTACGACCAGCTGCGCATCACCCCGCTCTCGCCCTTTGCCCTGATGCTCGGCAAGACCCTGCCGCCCATGCTCGTGGGCTATGCCCAATCTGTATTGATCTTTCTGGTGGCCCGCTTCTGGTTCCAAATCCCCTGCGCCGGCTCCACGGCCGCCATTGCCGTGGTCCTTTTGCCCATGAATCTGGCCCTGGCCGGCCTCGGCCTGTCCATTTCCATCCTGTCCCGCAACATGCAGCAGGCCATGCTCCTGTGCTTTGCCGCGATCATGCCGATGATGCTGCTTTCCGGGCTGATGACCCCCATCCGGGCCATGCCCGAGTTCATGCAATACGCCACCATGGCCAACCCCATGCGCTTCGCCGTGGACGCCATCCGGCGCATCTACCTTGAAGGCGCGCCCCTGCGCCTGCTCTCTTTCGACCTTGTCGGCCTGGCCTGCCTGGCCCTGCCGGCCACCTGCGTTTCCGCCCTACTGTTCCGGAAACGCGGCTGACCGGAAACACGGCTGGATGATCTTTTTGCCCGCTGCCTGCGTCAGACTCAACTCATTTTGCCGTCATGACGGGGCGATCTGCCCGCAGCAACAGGGGTTTGCCGGAGCGCGGGGCGGCCATGTCGATGCGCAACGCGGCCACGGCGCCGAGGGGCATGAGCAGGAAGGGGGAATTGAGGCGTTCGGACCAGAACCCGGGGTGCCAGGAGGCGCCCGGCCCGGGCAGAACCGAGCCCCAGGAGAAGCGGGCGCCGTCGAAGACGCGGCCGGCCCGGCCGCGCAGGGGGAAGGGGCAGACGTTGTCCGCGGGGCAACGGCGCAGCCGGCAGACCAGGGCTTCAAGGGAGGTGGAGGAGGCAAAGACCAGGAGCACGCCCCGGCAGACGGCCCGGCGCAGTTCGCGCAGCAAAGCGGGCACGGGGTCGTCGCGGCGCAGCAGAACCACGGCGTAGTCAAAGGAGCAGTCGTCCACGGGCAGGTGGTCGGGCATGCCGAGAATGTATTCGGAGCGGTTCTTCAGCAGATCCGAGGCCCGGCTCAAGGATTCGGGGTCGGAAGACTGGACGGTGAGGTCAAAGCCGGCCCGCCAGAGGTTTTCGAGAAAGGGGGCGTCGCCGGCCGAAACGGCCAGAAGCCTGCTGCCGCGCCGGGGCCAGCGCGAGATCATCCGCGCCAGGAGCATTTCCAGGTGATCAACGGCAAAGGGATTGCCTGCAACGCGTTGCAAGGTGGTTTCGTAGCTCTGGGACATGATGGAACCCTGGCCGAAAAACCGACGTCGGAGTTCAACCGGCCCACATTACGGGCCCGGCCGTTCCCGCTCCTTGCGGCCCAATGCCGCGGGCAGGCTGCGGGCACGGCGTACGAAAATATTTTCGCACGGATGGACGCAACAGTAAACCGTTCTCAACATCGGCCCGCAAATTTCCGCCGGCCGTTTTTCTCAACCCACAAGCAACCTCCCTTCCAGATACAGCCCGGCATGACCGGCAATCTTCACCCGCTCGCCCTCGTGCAGGCAATAGAGCGCGCCGCCCCGGCGGGCTTCCAGCACTTTGGCGCCCACGGCCTCGCTCATGGCCGGGGTGACCGGGACGGATTTCGTGGTGGACCAGCGCAATTCGTACTCACTGCCTTTGGGCACCACAAAGGCGGTTTCCGAATACCGGCCCGCCCGGGCGCCGGCAAGGGGTTGGGAAAGAAGGCCGCCCCCGGCTGAGCCGGGGGCGGAAGTTGTGGGTTCTGTGCGCCTTGGGGCATCAGCCGCCGAAGTTGGTCAGCAGATCCTGCAGCAGGGCGGCCTTGCCGTCGTCGGTGTTCAGGTCATACTGCCGGGCGTTGGAGTCGTGCAAAGCGATCTCCACGCGCTGCTCCTGTGTGCCGTCCAGGTTGACGGTCACGGTCAGGTGGGTATCGTCGCTCTTGGCCACGTCGATGTGGCGCTCGCCCAGAGCCTTGGAGATCTGCTCGGCCAGGGCGCCGGGGGTCTGATCGCCGAAGAGATCCTGGAAGCTCAGCTTGTCCTTGCCGAGCTCGAAATCCATGATCGTGTCGTTGCCGCCCAGATCGGTGACGTGCCAGGCAAAGGTGTCGGCCCCGCCGCCGCCGTACATCACGTCGTCGCCCTTGCCGCCGAAGATCAGGTCGTCGCCGGCCCCGCCGAAAATGGTGTCGTTGCCGTCACCGCCGTGGATGGTGTCGCTGCCGCCGCCGCCGACGAGCAGGTCGTTGCCCGTGCCGCCGTCAACCAGGTTGTGGCCGTCGGCCGCCGCCGTGCCCCCGCCGAGGTCGGCGATGTGCCCGGCCAGATAGGTGTGCAGATCCCGGCCCGCCACGCCGGCGTCATGATGCAGGAGGTCCAGGGCCTCGGCGCCGTCCAGGCCCTTGTAGTGCACGTCGCCGGCAAAGACCAGGTCGTCGCCGGTCCCGGCGTGGATGGTGTCGTTGCCGTGGCCGCCGCCGATCAGGTCGTGCCCGGCCCCGCCGCTGATCACGTCGTGCCCGTCGCTGCCGGTGAGGGTGTGGCCGCCGTCGCCGCCGGCCAGGGCATAGCCGGTGTGGTCGGCGTCAACCGTCAGGTGAGCGGCGCTGATGTCGCCGTCGACATGCGGAATAAAGGCGATGGTGCCGGCCGCGATGTCGAGATCGGCGTCGGTGATCAGGTAATCCAGCTTCAGGCCCTCAAGGGCGACTGCTTCCGTAACCGTCGTAGTCTGGGAAGTGCCCGCGCCCGAGATGCCCACGTGCCCGTCGTTGGTGTACACCTTGGCGTTCTCGATATAATAGCCCGGCTTTGTCGGCACGTTGATGCCGGTGCCGGTGTTGTAGAAGCCGGCCGTCACGGGAGCGCCGCCGCCCACGGGAATGTAGGTCACCACGGCCCAGGTCGAGTTGTTGGCCGGAAGGCTGCCGTTGTTGCCCAGAATGCCGATGCGCATTTCCGTGGCGTAGGTGTCGGTGCTCAGGTCGGTAAAGGGCGTGAGCAACATGTAGTTGGTCGCGCCGGTGCCGATCTTGCCGCCGTTGGCGCCGAAGGTCGGCGTGTTGCCGTTGACGGGAACCTCGCTGCCCCCGGAGTAAGCGTCGATCTTCAGCGCCCAGGTGCCGTCGGCCGGTTCCTTCGTGAGGATGCCGCCCTGCTTGTCGCCGGTGTCGTCAATCCAGACCCCGCCCTTATGATCGCCGGGCAGCTTCTCTTGCATTGAGCCGTAGCCGATCGTCGTGGTCTTGCTCACCTCGGTGTCCAGAGACACCAGTTGCTTAAAGACATACTCGCCGCTTGCCGCATCAATGGTCACGGTGAACACCGGGGTGCCGTCGTGACCCTTGCCGATGACGATGCTGTGTTCATCATTGCCGTATTCCAGGGTCACGGCCTTGCCGTCATAGAGCCAGGGGCACTTGGCGCCGTCGATGTTGGTGAACTCCATCTTGGAGCCCGCGCTGTCGTCCGCGCCGATCTCCCCGAGGAGGCCGCGCACTTCGATGCCGGCCACGTTCTCGTAGTGGGCGTCGGTGGGGGCGGCGACCGGCTCGTCGTCGTGGATGTTCACGGTCAGGGCGCCGCTCGCGGTATTGCCCTTGCTGTCGTGGGCCGTGATGCTCAGATCGAGGTCGGCCGGCGTGTCGGCAATGGTGTAGTTGCCGTTGACGACCGCCGTATCACCGGGGGCCACGTTGTTTTCCGGAGCATACAGCTCCACGTGGTAGGAAAGCTTGCCGTCAACGCCCAGGGTGAAGACAACCTTGCCGATGCCGCCGGGCAGTTCCAGGGCCTTGTCCGTGTCGCCGGGGTTGAGGGTCAGGGTGAAGTCCTTGCCGTCGAACTTGTAGCCCACGTCCACCGACTCCAGCTCGGCGCGCGGGTCGACCTTGATCTGCAGGGAGGCGTCGTCGCCGGTTTCTTTGGAAACGGCCACGGCAGAGGCCACCAGATCGTGCTCGAACACGTTCAGTTCGTCGCCGGCGCCTTCAATGCCCAGGGTGATCGGCACAAGCGGCCCTTCGATCTTGAAGCTGAATTCCCGCATAATGGCGTCGCCGTCGGCATCCATGAAGGTCAAGCTGAACTTCATGGTGTCCCCGCCCGCCGGGAGGTTCTTGAGCAGATCCGGACTGGGCTGGAAGGTGTAGGTGCCGTCCACGTGGAAGATGATCTTGCCGTAGGGCACGTCGACGGCCACCGACTCGGTGTCGATCGTGCCGTCGGCCGCCTTGGGGAAGCCCTTTTCATCAACACCGACCAGGTCGCCGCCGTGGCTCACGCCTTTCGTATCGACATAGACCACGTTCTGCAGGAAGGCCTTGCCGTTGAGCACCCCGTCGGCCGCGATGGGCAGCTCGACGCGCCCGTTCAGGCCCACGGTGTCGATCAGGGTGTCGACGTAGAAGCTGACCGGGGCGTTTTCCGGAATATACACGCCGGCAGTGTGCTCGGCGTCGCCGGAGAGGGCGCCGAGCACGGCCTTGAGGGCCTCCCCCAGATCCGTGGCCGAGCCGGCAATGCCCACGGTGTACAGATTGAAGTGCTCCAGTTGCTCGGGGGTGAGGTTCCTGAGCAGTTCCATCCAGGCATCGCTCTTGTCCGCGGTCTGGCCGGCCGGGTCGGGGTTGCCGTCGGAGAAGAAGTAGGCCCGCACCTGGGGGTCTTGGGCCAGCAGCATCTCGACCACCTCGGCGAACGCGTCGCAGGCCGCGGTGTAGTTGGTGCCGCCGTTGGGCGTGTAATCGGAGTTGTGGTTGTCTTTGGTGATCACCCCGTCGCCGTTCTCGTCGAGGCTGACCTGGTACTTGCTGGTCAGCCCCTGGATCAGCTTGACCGCTTCGGCATAGGTCATGGTTTTGGTCGAATCCAGGGCCTCACCCCGGCCGAAGAAAGACATGGTCACGTGCACGTTGTCCGCGCCGGCCTGGTTCGCATATTCCCGCAGCATGTGCAGCATGGCCACCTGCTGGGCGTAGATGCGGGTGTCGGCGTAATCTTCCGCAGCGCTCTCGCTGCCGCGGTTCCAGAGCATGCTGCCGGAAATGTCGATGCACAGGGCGATGTTGTATTCCGCCTGCACCTCTTCGAAGGTCACGGTGTTGCCCATCTTGCCGGGCTCGCCCAGGCCGTCGTCCTCGATGGTGATCTGCAGCACCTGCTCCTGGTTGCCCACCTTGAAGGTAAACTCTTCGCAATCGGGTTTGGCCGCTTCGTCCCAATCGTCGTACGTGCCCGCCGGGGCCGTGCCTTCGGGGTAGCCATGGTAAGGCCGGCCGCCGCCGGGGTGGGCCGCGTTGTCCGGGTGCTCGGCCCAGTTTTTCTCCAGGGTGTACTCATACGACACCGTGTAGCCGCCGTTGCCGTCGGGCGTCACGGTGATCTCCATGTGGCCGTGGTCGGTGGTGACGGTGTGCGGGCCTTCGCCGTGGATGTCTTGGCCGTTCACCGAGAACACGGCCAACTGCTCGGCCGTCAGGGTGAACTCGCCGCCGTCCGAAAGCCGCGCATCGTCCTGCCCGGCCATGGTGCCCATGACGCCGTGCTCGTTGGGGATGGGCAGGCCGGTATTGGGGTCGATGCCGCCCAGGAAGCTTTCGTCCACTTTCAGGCCGTCGCCGAAGTTGAAGTCCACCAGCTTCTGCACGCCCAGGGTCAGGGTGTCGGAATACCGGTCGCCGTCACGGTCGGTGATGGTGAAGGTAAAGGTGTCGGGGTTGCCGTCGGCGCCGCCCTTGGCGGTGAATTCGTATTGCAGCCGGTCGTTTTCGTACCAGATTTTCAGGGAGCCGTGCTCGCCGTCGATGGCGGTCGCGGTGCCGTCCAGATGAATGGCCGCGGTGGTCACGGTGCCGTCGGCGGCCTTGAAGGACACGCTCAGGCCCTGCTCGTTGACGCCGTCGCCGTTGAAATCTTTCGTGCCGTCGGCCAGGCCGTCCGCCCCGGCCTTGAAGGAGATGGCGCCCGAGGTGGTGCCGCCGTCAACCATGTTGTTGACCACATCGTCGTCGGCCGAGGGATTTTGCCAGTTCGTGCCGTCAAGGCCGGTTTCGGCACCGGAAACCACTTCGATGAAGGGGATGTCGTCCTGGATGTCCACCTTGAAGCCCACCGGATCGGTGCTCACGCCCGAGGCGCCCTGGGCGGAAACGGCCGCGGTCCAGTCGTCGTCGGCAACGATGTCGCGGGCGTTGTCCGCCGCGTGCTCCCGGCTGGAATGGTCCAGGGTGTAGTCAAAGGTCAGGGTGTAAGTACCGTCGCCGTTGGCGACGACCCGGGCGTTGGCGAGGTGCCCGTGCCCGCATTCGACCGACGCGGCGCCGAAGCCTTCGAGGGTCAGGGCGCCCGCGCCGTCCGAAACCACATTGTAGGTGGTGCCGTTGATGGTGATGGAGCCCAGAGTATCGTTGGTCACGGTGATCAGAAAGGCCACCGTGGCGCTCGGGGTACCCCGGCCTTCTTTGGTGCCGCCCTCAAGGTAGGCTTCGTCCACGATCAGCCGACCGCCTTCCATGCGGGCCGCCGGGTTGTCGGTGGGGTGTTCCGGGTTTTCCGGAAAGCGCGGGTCGTTGGGGTCGAGGGGCACGATGCTGATGCCCGGCGCAAGGCCGGGGGCACCGGTGTCGGCCAAAGGGCCCCGGATGATTTCGGGCGCTTCGGTGGCGCGGTCCCAGAACACGGTGCCCAGGGAACCGAGCTTGTCGATGCCGCCAAGCAGGGCGCCGGGGTCGTCGGCGTAAGAGCCCTCACCGCCGGAACCCGGCGCCCCCGCGCCGGGGCCGGCCGCGGTGGCCAGGTCCATGTTCGGGTTCTGGGCGGCCAGAAAGTCGGCCGAGGCCACTTCGGTGCCGTCGGCGAGTTTCAGGGTGGGCAGGCTCTGGTTGCCCACGACGAAGAAGTTTGTAAGGGTGACGTTGCCGCCGCCGTCGACCGCGACCGAAAGGTCGTTGCCGGAACGGCTGAAGGTGGCCTGGCCTTCGGGGAACTCCAGTTGAATCTGGGCTCCGGGCTGCGAAGCAACGGCCTGGGTGGTGCCGGTTGCGGGTTTGGCCAGACGGATGACCTGGGCCTGAGGCTGGTTGGGCGTTGCTTGAGACATGATGCTCCCCCTTTGCGCATAAGACGCGGTTTGAACAAAAAATCCTTTATCCCCCGGAAAACAATAAACTTGCCGTGCGGCCCCGTGGGCCTTATTGGCCAATTTATAGGTTCAATTGTTTTATATACATTTTTTACTATTCTTTTCAATAAAAAAATATTTTTTATCGTCATGCCAAAAAAATAGCATTTGCGGATGAAGCCGCCGCATTGAAAATATGCAAAATGACATTAAAATTATCTTTAAAGATATATAGAATACTATTTTTTAAGTCGGGCGACGTGTTCCTCCGCGCCGGCCCCACAGGATTTCCGCCCGGCCCGTTGACTTGTTCCGCCGCGCCGGGCCCGAACCTGAAGCCGCCAGACTCCGCAAAACCAGAGTCTGGCGGCCACGCCAAATAAATAATCAAGAGGAGTTTTTCTTATATACTCATAGCTGAGAGCTTTTTAGAGCAGTTTACGCTTCAAATAGTCGCTTAACGGCGGGCAAAGCCCGCCTACGCCTATTTGGCGGCAAGGATTTGCCGACAAATCCTTGCGAGCATTTCACACTTGAAATGCTCTAGAACCTCCCGCCCGGCGGGAGGTTTGCGCATACAAAAAGCAAACGCCCCGGCCGAACCGGGGCGCCCAATACATACGACGGTAACGAATTAGTAGCGGGGAGACCGCTGGGGTTTGGGCTGCGCTTCATTGACGCGCAGGGTACGGCCACCGAATGTGGTGCCGTTCAGGGCTTCCACAGCCGCCAAGGCATCGGCATCGTCCATTTCCACAAACCCGAAACCGCGGGCGCGGCCGGTTTCACGGTCGCTCACCAGTTTCACGGAGTTCACGTTGCCGTGGCTCGCAAACAGGTTGCGCACCTCATCTTCCGTCGCCGACCAGGGCAAATTGCCCACATAAAGAGACTTCGTCATGCAAAATTCCTCTCCAAAAAAAATGAAACAACGCGCCTTCTGCTCCCGCATCCAATTGCCGGGAATGCCCGTTTCCTGTTAATCCCCTTGCCCTAAGGCGAGCGCTTGGTCAATAGAATTCTGTCGGTTTTGTGCTTTTTTTCTCATGTTTTTTTCAAAAAAACGCCGACAAATGCCGTTTTTTTTCTGTAATGACGTTTTATCATGGTGATATTTATTATTTTATACTATAAAAAATATTTTCCGATAAAAATAGTTTTCAAGGTGCAACGCCGGAGAAGAACGCCGCAGCAACCCGAGCGTGACTCATGCGGTTCACGCAATATTGAAATCGGACTTATTCGGTGCCAGATACTGCACTGCAACATCCGCTCCGGTATACCTGCGCAACATCGCGAACAGTTCTACGGCGGCGCAGGGGCAAAGCCGCTTGCAGGCGAGCGACTCCGCGGCCGGTTGCGGGGTGCTCCCCGAGGTGGTCTAGAGCCGTTGACGCTTCAAATAGTCGCTTAACGGCGGGCAAAGCCCGCCTACGCCTATTTGGCGGCAAGGATTTGCCGACAAATCCTTGCGAGCATTTCACACTTGAAATGCTCTAGGCCGCCGATGGAAGGTGTGTCCAAAAAAGCAAAGGGAGAACCGCGGGCGGCCTCCCCTGCCTGAGCATTCCGAATATATGCGATGAGCCGTTTGTCCTTGCGAAAAAACGACCGAACTATTCCAAAAGAATCTCCACCGTACCGGGCCCCGCGCGCCGCACCGTGCGGTTTTTGAGGGGGGCGGCCAGATCCAGCACCAGACGGGGGCCGGCGGCCTGGTTGCCCAGGCGCACATTTTTGACCACCAGGTTCTTGGGCACCGCCGGGGCCTTCATGTTGCTCCATTTGCCGGGCAAATCCACCACCAGGCGTTCGGGGTCGGACAGGACAAAGGACTTGGCCGGAAAATCGCCGTCGGCCGTGATGCGCAGCAAAATCTTGTTGCCGGAAAAATGCAGGCCGATGTCCTTGAGGCTGTGGGTAGCGGTCAAGGAAAGATCGCCGTTGCGCGCCGGAGTGCCGGTGGGCGGCGCCTCGGCTTCGGGGGCTTCCGGCTTCGGAGCTTCCGGCTTCGGAGCTTCCGGTTTGGGGGCTTCGGCTTTTGGCGTCTCGACCGCCGACGTTTCCGCCTTGGGCGTCTCGCGCGTCGGAGTTGCCGGCTTGGCTGCTTCGGGTTTGGGGGCCTCCACCGGAGAGACCGAGGGACGCGGAGCATCGGCGGGCGCGGCAGTGCCGGGGGTTTCACGGCCGGCGGGTGCCGGCAAGGTTTGCGGGGCCTCGGACGACGGCCGATCATTTGCAGCGACGGTGGAAGGCGGCTCCAGGCGAGGCAGGGCCGTATCGGCCGAAGGAGCGCCCGGGACCGCGGCCTCGTCGGCCAAGAGCGACTCGGCCGGTCCGGAAACCGTCGGTTCGGTCTGTGCCGTTTCGTTGCCGCCGGAGTGGAGGAAGAAAACCAGGCCCATGGCGCACAGCACAACGCCGAGCACCGCCAGGGTAAACCCTTTGTTCATCTGGTGCGGTCTCCTGAGACGCTTGAGGCGGCGATGGACGTGCCGCCGGAGTTAAGAAACTGCAAAAAGTTGCGGGCCGCCTCAAAATCGGGGGCAACGGCCAGCGATTCGGCCAGATATGTTTTGGCCGCGCCGGCATTGCCCATTTCATACTCGGCCCGGGCCACGTTGAAGAGCACATGCTCATCTTTGGGGGCCAGCGACAGGGCCCGCAGATGACAGGCCAGAGCCCGGCCGTGAAGATGCAGCTTGCGCAGGGCCAGACCGAACTCAGTGAACATATACTTCTGCCGCCAGGTAAAGGCCCCCGGATGGTTGATCAGCCGATCCAACTCCTCCAGGGCGGGCTCGTCCTCCTCGCGCAGGCGGCCAAGCACGCCGGCAAAGGCGCCGCGCATCTCCTCTTCAAGAGCCCGGGCCCGGGCTTCGGCGTCGTTCTTGCCCTCTTCGCGAGGGTCTTCTTCGTTGAAAAAAGCATCCAACCAAGGAGATTCCGCCGACGGCTCCCGCCGGATCACCGGCGCCGGTGCGCCCTCCCGATGCGGCGGCTCGACCTTGGCCTGCTCGTACCACATGGCCAGCAGGCCGGGGGAGTCGGCCCGGATGCGCGCAACGCCCGGCTCAGAAGCATCGTACGGCCGAAAATTGGCCGAAAATTCATGCTCTTCCATGAGGTACAAGGTACCCCACGGTTCCTTGCGTTCATCCAGAGCCTGAAGCATCACGTTGCCTTCGGGCATCCGCCAAACCCGCCACAACCCGCCGGGATGCCGGACAGGCAGCAAATCGCGCCCGGCCTCGGGTCTCATGATATATTCACCGGGAAGTTCGGATTTTTCCACGCGTCGGCTCCTTGATAGAGCGAAATGCCGCAACGGTCAAACCGGCGGACCTTCCCCTTCTACCCCATTTGCCGGCGAAAAGAAATGCCTGCGGGCAAATACTCCCCGTTCTTTTCGCCGGTCTCCCCGGCATTGGCAGTGGCGGAAATTTGGCGTATGTTCCCCCGCATGCATGAAATGGCCCTGGCGGAAAGCCTCCTCGGCGTCATCCGCGAAGAAATGGCCCGTCACGGGGCCGTCACGCTCAAGCGCGTGGTCCTGCACCACGGCGCCCTGGCCAACGTGGTGCCCGAGGCCCTCAGCTTGGCCTTCGCCGTCTTGTCTTCCGGCGAGACCGGCCTGGCCGGAGCCGAACTGAACCTGGTGGAAATTCCCCTGGTGCTGACCTGCGGCGGCTGCGGCGCGGAGTTCCGCCCGGAAAAAGGCCCGGCCGCGGGCCTCGCGCCCTGCCCGGCCTGCGCCGAACAGTTGGGGCATCGGGTGGTTTCCGGCAAAGGCGTGATCATCGACAGTCTGGAGGTGGAATAACCATGGAAGTGCCTGTGGTCCGCAATATTTTGGAAGCCAACGATCAGGCGGCAGCAACACTGCGCGACCTGTTTCGGACAAAAAAAATATTGGCGCTCAATCTGATCAGCTCGCCCGGCGCGGGAAAAACCTCATTGCTGGAGCGCACCCTGAAGGATCTGGCCGGCGAATTTCGCATGGGCGTGATCGAGGGGGACCTGCAAACCGACAACGATGCCCGCCGCGTGGCCGCCACCGGGGCCAAGGCCGTGCAGATCAACACCGGCGGCGGCTGCCACCTGGATGCGGAAATGGTGCGCAAGGTGCTGCCGGAGTTTGATCTGGCCGCTCTGGACGTGCTTTTCATTGAAAACGTCGGCAACCTGGTCTGCCCCGTGGAATTCGACTGCGGCGAAGACCACAAGATCGCTCTGCTCAGCGTGACCGAGGGCGACGACAAGCCGGAAAAATATCCCCTGCTCTTCAACCTCTCCACGGCCATGATCCTGAACAAGGTGGATCTGCTGCCCCACGTGGATTTCGATCTTGACCGGGCCGTGCGCTTTGCCCGCGCCCTGAACCGTGATCTGCCGGTCTTTTTCTTGTCCTGCCGCACCGGCGAGGGCCTGGAGGCCTGGTACGACTGGCTGCGCCGGGCCGTGGCCCAAAAACGCGCATAGCCGTGGCCGAGAATCCCTTCAAGAGCCTGCGCGACCGCCTGGAAGCCAAGGGCAAAACCTCGGCCCCCAAACCGGCCGCGGGTCCCGCGCCCAAGCCCGTCCACCGGGCCACGGCCGAAGTCGAAGAAGACGATTCCGACCTGTTTCTGCAAAGCGTCGCCGTCATGCCCCTGAACAAGCGGGGCCGCGGCGCCTCATTTTGCTCGGGCGAAGAAACCGGCAGCCCTTTGCCGCTCTTGAAGTCCATGCCGGCCAAACCCAAAAGCGAAGCGCCCGGGTCCGCCGAAACCGCACCGATTGGGCCGCACCGGGAACACGCCGGCCGGCCCGGACCGGAGTTTCCCCCGTCGGTATCTTCAACCGGCAAGCTCGAGCCGGCACTTCCCCAGGCGGGCTCTCCGACCGGCGCGCCAATCGGCGACGACTCCCTGTTTTCCAAGGCCATGCAGGGTGTTGCTCCCATCGCGGCCAGGGGGCGCGATGTGCACACCCCGGCCGAGCCGGCTGTGAGCGGCCCGGCCTCCTTGGACGCGGCCGAGGCCCTGCGGGATCTCCTGGACGGCAAAATCGAGTTTGCCGTGCGCCACACCGAGGAATACATTGAAGGCTTTGTGGCCGGGCTGGACCCGATGGTCTTCAACAAGCTGCGTTCCGGCTCGCTGAGCCCCGAGGCCCATCTCGACCTGCACGGCAAAAACGCCCGCCAGGCCCTGGATTCGTTGATCCTCTTCATCAAGAACGCTTACCAACGGAGCATGCGTACCGTGCTGGTGGTCACGGGCCGCGGCCGCAACTCGCCGGAGGGCATCGGGATCATTCGCCTGCAGCTTCAGGAATGGCTGACCCGCGACCCCTTCAAGCGGGTTGTCCTGGCCTTTTGCACGGCCCAGCCGCACGACGGCGGACCGGGCGCGGTCTACGTGCTGCTGCGCCGGCACAAAAAAGGCCGGGGCAAGATTGTCTGGGAGCGCGGGCCGCTGGATGAGGAGATACTGTAGACTTTAAACGGAACGCGGCCGCTCGACTCTTTGCCGAACGGCCGCGTTCCGTTTTTTATTTCGTCCCGAAAATTTTGTCGCCGGCGTCGCCCAGACCGGGCAGGATGTAGCCCTGGGCATTGAGCTTCTGGTCCAGGGCGGCGGCATAGATGTCCGCGTCCGGGTGGGCCTTGAGCACCCGCTCCACGCCTTCGGGCGCGGCCACCAGAAAGAGGCCCATGACCTTTTTGCAACCGGCTTCCTTAAGCAGATCGATGGTGGCCACCAGGGTGCCCCCCGTGGCCAGCATGGGGTCGAGCACCACGGCCATGCGGTGCTTCATGTCTTTGGGCAGCTTGACGTAATAGCGCACGGGCTCCAGGGTTTCCTCGTTGCGGAACATGCCGACCACGCCGACCTTGGCCCCGGGAATCATGTCCAGAAAGCCGTCGAGCATGCCCACACCCGCCCGCAGGATGGGCACGGCCGTGATCTTCTTGCCCTTGATCCGATGGGCCTCCACCTGGCCGGCCCAGCCCTGCACCATGACCCTTTCCGTTTCCAGTCCCTTGGTGGCCTCGTAGGTGAGCAGCCGGCAAATTTCGTTGGACACCGCCCGGAACTCCCGCACCGGAATGTCGTGACGTCGTAGAATACCCAGCTTGTGTTTGACCAAAGGATGATCGACAATGTGCAACGGCATGGAGACACTCCTGCCCAAAGGGCGCTAAAGGAAAAACAGCAGGGGCATTGACCCCTGAGGCCACCCCTTTGTAAAGTGGCACGTGCCCCCGGTCAAGTTTACTATTTCAGCAAAGTTTTTTTATGCCCGAGCAGGTCATTCGTCATGAATTCACGGTCGCCCCGGCCGAAACCGGGGCGCGTCTGGACGCCGTGCTTGCCGGCCGTCTGCAGTCCGAAGGGCTGTCGCGGGAAAAAGTCAAAAAGCTGATCAAAGAGGGCCGGGCCGAGTTGAACGGCCGGGTCTGCGATTCGCCCAAAGCCGAGGTCCGGGCCGGCGACGGCCTCGCTCTGGAACGGCCGGCCGAAGCCGCAGCCATTGCGCCCGAGGCCGGAGAGGTGACCGTTGTTCACCGGGACAAGGAGCTGGCGGTTTTGGATAAGCCCGCCGGGCTGGCCGTGCATCCCTGCCCCAACCGACCGGACGGCACGCTGGCCCACCGGCTGGTGGCGCACTTTCCGGAGCTTGCGGCCATGGAAGGCTTCCGGCCCGGCATCGTGCACCGCCTGGACAAGGACACCAGCGGCCTGCTGGTCGTGGCCCTGTCGGAAAAAAGCCGGCAGGCCCTGAACGCCCTCTTTGCCGGGCGGGAAATTTTCAAGGAATACCTGGCCCTAACGCACGGCGTGCCGCCGCAGGCCGAAGAAACCATCGCGACGCCCATCGGCCGGCACCCGACCCAGAAAACCCGTATGGCTGTGAGTAAAGCGGGCAAGCCGGCCAAAAGCCTGCGCCGCACCCTGTACGCGGACCCGGCCGGCCGCTTCTCCGTGCAGGCTGTGCGCATATTCACCGGCCGCACCCACCAGATCCGGGTGCACCTGGCGCACATCGGGCACCCGATCATCGGCGATCTCCTTTACGGCGGCGCGCATCCGGCCGCAATGCGCCAAATGCTCCATGCCCATCGCCTGGCCTTCCTCCCACCCTCGGCCGATCCGCAGGCCGCGCCGTTGCGCTTTGTCTGCCCGCCGCCCCAAGACTTCCTCAACTGTTTGCGGCAACTGGCGCACCGCCCCCTGCGGGTGGCGCTCACCGGTTCACCGGGCTGCGGCAAGTCCACGCTGCTGCGCGCCCTGGGAAGGCTCGACCTGCCCACGGCAAGCGCCGATGCCCTGGTGGCCGAGCTCTACGGGCCGGGCCGGGCCGGGCATCTGGCCCTGCGCTCGCGCTATGGAGCCCGCTTCGTGCCGGATCCGGCCGGCCCGGTGGACAAAAAGGCTTTGACCAAGGCTCTGCTGGCCGACAACCGCCTGCGCCGCGAAGTGGAGGAACTGATCCACCCCCTGGTGGACCTGGAGATGGAAGCCTTTTGCGACCGGCATATCCCGGATGGACTGGTGATCCTGGAAATTCCCCTCTATTTCGAGGCCGGCTTTCATGAAACCCCGAAAAACACCGTCAGCGTGGGTGTGCACCGACCCTTTGCCCTGCGTTGTAAAGATTTGATGGAAAAACGCGGTTGGAGCAAGCGCCTGGTGGAACGGATGGAGTCGTGGCAGTGGCCCGAGGCCGACAAGATGCGCGCTTGCGATCTGGTGCTGGACAATAGCGGCTCCTTGCCCGAGTTGGAGGCCAAAGCCGGGGAACTGGCCCGGACCTTGATGGAACGAGCCTGCCGAGCCGACGCCGAGCGCCTGGAAAACATTCGCAAAACGTGGGAAAATCGACCCTGGACCGGCTTGGACGAGGCCCTGGAAAAACATTCCTTGCCATGACCCCCTCCCGCGGCTAAAGTACCGCTGCCAAACATCTGTAAGGAGATCCGCCCATGAATGCATACAGACCCTTTGCCCGCCTCTGCCTGAGGGCCGCCCCCCTGATGCTGGTCCTGGCCCTCACCGCCTGCGGCGGCGGTTCCAAGTCCGCCTCTCCCGACGAGAGCAAAGCCGCACCGGCCCCCGGCACGGTCAAGCTGGCTTACGGCATCAGCTTCCAGGTGCCCGAAGGCTGGCAGATCGACGGCATGATCACCCCCGATCAGGCGACCAATGCGGTGCTGGATCAACGCGTGGCTGCCGGTGAACGGGTCATGCTGGCCTCTTTGTACCGTCCGGCAAGCACGCCCGAGGGCAAAAACGGCATTGCCGCCATTTTCCTGGTGGACGCCTCCAAGGAATTTCCGCCCCAGGCGCAGGCCCAAGCCTTCACTCCGGATGATCTGCAAAACTACGCCAACGCCATTCTCAACCGCGACAAGGAAGAAGCCAAAAAGGCCAAAGCCCAGAGCAACCTGCTGAGCTGGAACGTGACCAAGAGCATCAGAGACGGCATGCTTACCCTGACCCACAAGGGCGAGGCCCGACGCCCCGACGGCAAGCTGGCCATTTACGATGTGAACATCTACCTGTCCAACGGCAAGGGTGTGGGACTGAAGACCCTCACCGACCCGGCCGTCCCCGGCAACCAGCAGCAGGTGGACACCTTTGTGAATTCCGTGCGCGTCTCGCGCTGAGCCGGCGCCTCTTTTCCCGCAAAAAAACCCGGCGTGACCGGGTTTTTTTGCGGTTGTCGACAAAGTCTTCTTTGGCAACAGCCCGCCACGGAGGCGTAGGCGGCATTCACCGCCGCCGTTAAGCGCCGAAGTGGGCATGCCTTTACAAACCCGCGCGGCAGGGTTTGTCGTCAGTCTGAACCCCGGGTACACCGGTTTTTTTATTTTGGACCTCTGTGCGTCGAATTTGTCGACGCAATAACGTCGAACGGCTTGAACTCGCCCCCCACTTGCTGTACACGGGAACATCCCCAACACTTTTGCAAAGGACCTCCGCCCCATGTTTGGAGATTATTCCCTCTGGGAAGGCCTGCTCTTCGCTCTGCTGGTCGTGGCCGCCCTGCTCCTGGACCTCTTCGCCCACAAGCAGGACAAACCCGTCTCCATGCGCGACGCGGCTCTCTGGTCGGTATTCTGGATACTTCTGTCCCTTGCCTTTGCCGGTTATATCGGCATGGAGCACGGCAAAGACCAGGGCATGCTCTTTCTCACCGGCTATTTTCTGGAAAAGAGCCTGTCGGTGGACAACCTCTTTGTCTTCATCGCCATCTTCTCCTCTTTCTCGGTGCGGCCGGAATATCAACACCGGGTACTCTACTACGGAATCATCGGCGCGGTGGTCATGCGCATGCTCTTCGTCGGCCTGGGAGCCTCGGCCATCGCCCTGTTCGGCAAATGGGCGCTGACCATCTTCGGCCTGTTCGTGCTCTGGACCGCCTGGAAGATGTGGGAAGAAAGCCGCAAAGACTGCGAGGCCCTTGAGGACTACAGCAACCATTGGTCGGTGCGCCTGACCCGCCGCTTTTTCCCTGTCTACCCCCAACTGGATGGGCACAACTTCTTCACCCGCCAGGGCGGCATCCTCTGCGCCACCCCCCTGCTGCTCTGCCTGGTGACGGTGGAAATCGCCGACGTCATGTTCGCCTTCGACAGCGTGCCGGCCATTTTTTCCATTTTCGCCGGTCTGCAAAAGCCCCTGGACGTGCCCACCCAGACCTTTCTGGTCTACACCTCGAACATCTTCGCCATTCTCGGCCTGCGCTCCCTGTATTTTCTGCTGTCCGCGGCCAACCGCTTTCTTTCCCGCCTGGGCGACGCGGTCATCGCCATTCTGGTCTTCATCGGCCTGAAGATGCTCTCGGGCGTGGTCGGTCTGTTCCACATTCCGGCCGAATGGAATCTGGTCATCGTGCTCGGCCTGCTCGCCGCCGGAATCATCGGCTCGTACGTCTTTCCCAAAAACTGCGAGACCCCCGGCACAGGCGGAAAATAGGGCCGCTCCCGGCGGAATGCCCGCACGCGCCGCAGCCTTCCGGCGACAGTTCACCGGAAGGCTGCGGCATTGGGAGCGAGGCGGCGCCGCCGCCCCCATTAACCCGCTCTTTACAAAGGCGGTTTTTCAGGCTATCAGCACAGCTGCGAATTTTTTTAAGGAGAATCCCATGGCCCACAAGAAAATCGAGCGCAAGAAAGAACTTGACCGCAAGCGTCACCGCCGTGAGCAGCGCCTGAAACAGCGCATTAAAGAAGCCAAGGCCGCGGCCAAGGGCTGATACTCTCGGCCTCCGGCGTTGACAACCGGCTGGAGGCCGACTACTTGATACAGGTGGGGGAGAAAAGTTTCCCCGCCGTATTCTGTTTTTTTGGAGATGAGTATGCCCATTTACGAATACCGCTGCAAAGACTGTCACCAGGTCTTTGAGGAATGGTGCAAGCATTTTGAAGACGGCGGCGCCGAACGCACCTGCCCCGTCTGCAAGGGCCCGGCCAAGCGAATCATGTCCCAAACCACCTTTGCCCTGAAGGGCGAGGGGTGGTACGTCACCGACTACGGTTCCCACAAGGGCAAAGCCGAAGAAAGCGCCCCCAAGGCCGAAAAGGCCACACCCGAGTGCGCCTCTTCGGGCTGTTCCTCGGGGGCCTGCGCCCAGTCCGGCTGTGCCGGCGGGGTCGCTTCCTGATACCGGACCAGGCGGCCTTCGGGCCGCCTTTTTCTTTATTCCGCATGGGCCGAGCGGCCCCAACCCCACACGGACACCAATGATCGACCGCTACACCCGCCCGGAGATGGGCGCACTCTGGACCCTGGAGAACCGTACGGCCGTCTGGCTTGAAGTAGAATTGGCCGTCTGCGAGGCCTGGACCCGCCTGGGAGTTATCCCCGAAAAAGACATGGCCGTGATCCGGCAGAAGGCCGGCTTCGACATGGACCGGGTGCTGGAAATTGAAGAGCGCACCCGCCACGACGTCATCGCCTTTCTCACGGCCGTGGAGGAAAAGGTCGGGCCCGAGGCCCGGCACATCCACCTCGGCTGCACCTCCTCGGATATTGTGGACACGGCCGGGGCTCTGCAATTGGTCCGGGCCGGCCGGCTGATCCTGGACGGCTTCGACGCCCTGCTCTCCACCCTCAAAGACATGGCCTACGCTTATAAAGGCCTGCTCTGCATGGGCCGGACCCACGGCATCCACGCCGAACCCACCTCCTTCGGCCTGAAAATGGCCGGTTTTTATGCCGAGTTTCTCCGCAGACGGGCTCTTTTTGCCCGCGCGGTGGAAACCATGCGCGTGGGCAAAATTTCCGGAGCCGTGGGCACCTACACCATGCTCACCCCGGAGCTGGAAAAAATCGCCTGCGACATCCTGGACCTGCGCGTCGATCCCATCTCCACCCAGATTATCCAGCGCGACCGCCACGCCGAATATTTCACCGCCCTGGCCCTGGCGGCCGGCGCGGTGGAGCGCCTGTGCGTGGAACTGCGGCACTTGCAGCGCACCGAAGTGCTTGAGGTGGAAGAAGGCTTCGGCAAAGGACAAAAGGGCTCTTCGGCCATGCCGCACAAAAAGAACCCCATCTCGGCCGAGAACATGTGCGGCCTTTCCCGGCTGCTGCGCAGCAACGCCCTGGCGACCATGGAGAATATGGCCCTGTGGCATGAGCGCGACATCAGCCACTCTTCGGTGGAACGGGTGATTATGCCCGACTCCACCATTCTCATGGATTACGTGCTGCATCGCCTGAACGGCCTGCTCTCCGGCCTGCGGGTGATTCCGGAAAACATGACCCGCAACCTGGCCGCTTCCTTTGGCCTGCACTTTTCGCAAAAGGTGCTTCTGGCCCTGGTGGAAAAGGCCGGTATGGCCCGACAGGAGGCCTACGAACTGGTTCAGAAACAGGCCATGCGCAGTTGGGAAGAAAAAATTCCTTTCCCCGACCTGGTTCGGGCCGACAAAGAGCTGGCCGCCCGGCTCAGCCCCGGGCAACTGGATGAAATCTTCGACCCCCTGGCCTGCCTGAAGTGGGAAGACGCCGTCTTTGCCCGCGTTTTTGAGGGAGAAACGGCATGAGCCTTGACCTTTCCGCCCAAAAGGCCCGCCTGGCGACCATCCTGCACGAAAAATCGTATCTGGCCGGCGACTTTACTCTGACTTCAGGACGAAAAAGCGATTATTATTTCGACTGCCGGCAAAGCTCCCTGCACCCCGAAGGCGCCTATCTGATCGGCTCTATTTTTTTCAATATGCTCAAGGAGATGGACGTGCAAGCCGTGGCCGGCATGACCATGGGCGCCGATCCGCTGGTCACGGCCGCCTCTTTGGCCGCGCACGCGGCAGGCCGCTTTCTGCCGGCGCTGATTGTGCGCAAAACGCCCAAAGGACACGGCACGGCCTCTTCGGTCGAGGGTCTGGGCAATGTATCGGCCGGGGATCGCGTGATTATGCTCGAAGATGTTGTCAGCACCGGGGGTTCCGTGATAAGGGCATGCAAACTGGTGGAAGAGGCCGGTCTTCGGCCTGTTGCCGTTTTTTGCATCCTCAATCGTGAGGAAGGAGGCGCCGAGGCCATGGAAGCCGCCGGCTATCCGTTGCGCGCCATTTTCACCCGCAACGAGATCCTTCGCTTCGCCGGGGCATGATGACCCCCGCAGCAGCAACAGAAGCGGGCGCTCCGGAGCGTCCGACGGTTCGCGGGCGGGCGGGCGTGGCCCTTTGGGCCGCGGCTCTGCTTTTGTTGTCGATAATGCCTCTGCCCGTCCGGGCCGACGGGGCGGAATGGGTCGCCACCATCGCCCGGCACGAAGGCATCCCGCCCCTCTTGGTGGCCGTGGACAAAAAGCGGCAGCAAATCTTCCTCTTTGAAAGCCGCAGCCCCCTGCGCCTGAAAAACACTTACATCTGCACCACAGGACAGGCCGTGGGCGACAAGATGGTTCGCGGAGACCTGAAAACCCCCGAAGGCGTCTATTTCGTCGTCCAGCGCCTGACCGCGGGCCTCGATTTCACCATGTACGGCAACGAGGCCTATACCCTGAACTACCCCAACCCCGTGGACCGTTTGCGCTCCAAGACCGGCTACGGCATCTGGATTCACGGTCGCGGCGAGCCCATCGCCCCGCTCCAGACCCAGGGCTGCATCGCCATGAACAACCCGGATCTGGCCGGCCTGGGTCGCAGCCTGCCGCCGGGCACACCGGTGATGCTCACGGCTTCTTTCAGCCAGGCCGACAGTGCAGATGCCGTGCAGGCCTCCGTCGCGCATGAACTGACGGCCAAGGTCCGGGCCTGGGCCGAAGCCTGGGGGGGGCGCTCGCCCAAAATGTTCGGCTATTACGATCCCCAATCCTATTCTCTGGCCACGGAATCCTTCTCGGCCTTCAAAACCCAGAAAGAACGCCTGTTCAAAAACCTGCCCTGGATCAAGACCTCGGTCGAAAACATCCAGGTGCTTGAGGGGCCGGGTTACTGGGTGACCTGGTTCCAGCAGGATTACACCGCCTCCAACTTAAGCACCAGGGGTGTGCGCCGGCTTTACTGGCAAAAAATCAACGGCGAGTTGCGCATCGTCGGCATGGAATGGGTCCCCGGCATGACCGCCGGCACTCTGCTGGCCTCGGCCGAGCCTGCCGTGCCGCCCATCGAGACCACGCCGCACACCGAAGAACAGGACGACCGGGCGGCCGCGGCCGTTCCCCCGGCCCCCGCGCCGACCGCCACCTCGACCTCCTCGCCGGCAAAGGGAGTGGAGCCGACCGCTCCCGCAAACGCTGCGGCAACCGCGCCGGCGACTCCCGTTCCACCCGCGGGCGCGGCCAAGACCGAAGAGCCCGAAGGGCGCTCCCTGCCCGAGGGCGTGACCACAACCTTGACCGAAGCGGCCCAGGCCAAACCCATTGTCCCTGAAACCAAACCCATGCCGACGGCCAAAGCGGAAGATCCGGCCAAGGGCGTGCGCGCCGCCCTGGAAACCTGGCGCAAGGCCTGGGAAAAAGGCGACCTGGACGATTACATGGCCTGTTACGCCAAGGACGCCGACCAGAGCGGGCGCAAAGGCGCGGCCGCCATCCGCGCGCAAAAGAAGAAGCTGTGGGTCCGTTGCGCCCCGGCCGAGGTGGAGTTGACGGGTATTGCCGTTTCCGTTTCCGGGCACAAGGCCCGGGCCGAAATGCGCCAAATCTATCGGGATGCCGGGGACGGCGGCGACAAGGGCATCAAAACCCTGGTTCTGGAACACCGGCAAAACACCTGGCTGATCGTGCGCGAAAACTGGAGGCCGGCGCGATGAAACCGGTCATCAGCCAAAAGACCCACTACACCATGCTGCTCATGCGCGACAACGGCGCGGCCGGCTCATACCGAGTGCGCAGCGGGGTGCTGCGCTTCTGCGTCATTCTGTTCTGCCTGCTTCCGGTGGCCGGCGGGGCCGGGGTTGCCGTGGGCGTGCATTACCGCCACAAGGCCTGGGTGTTGTCCAACGAACTACGGACCGCCGAACACGAACTGGCCGAGGTCCGCGTCCGCCTCGAACAGCTCAGCAATGTGGAAACCATCGCCTCCAGCGTCAACGGCTCGCCGCCCAAACCCCTGAACGCGGACCTGACCGCCGAGGGCCGCGGCGACGCGGCCAGGCCGGCCCCCGCGCCTTCCGCCGACATCCTGACCCTGCTGCGCGCCCGCAACGCTTCGTCCGAAACGTCCGCCGAACCGACCATCGCGACCGCGCCGGCCACTCAAACTGCGCAGGCCGGCCAAAACGCACCGCCCGCCCCCGCGCCGGCCGATGCCGCCGGCAACGAGCGGCCCCCGGCCGAGCCGGCTCCTTTGCTTGTGGCCGAAAACCCGGCCGAATCGCCGCGGGAGCCGGAGCCGCCGCTGCTTACCGACCCGCAGTGTCCGGTGCGGATCATCAATTTCCTGGCCCAGCCCGCAAGCGGCAAGCGCCTGCGCATCCGCTACGATTTGATCGCGCAGGAACAGCAGCAGGCGGCCGGCCAGGCGGCCTATGTCCTGGTATTGCGCAACGGCACCCGCCGGAATCTCGACGCTTTCAACGACGACAACGCCCGCTTCTTTTCCATTTCGCGTATGAAGCAGATGGACGGCACGGCCCGCTTGCCGCAAGGGCTTGAGCCGGACCAGATTCAGGCCGTGGACGTGCGCATCACCCTTGACGAGGGCGGCATTTTCCACCAGGAATATCCCCTGAACGAATAACCCTTTTCCGGCATCTTTCGCCCGGAGGCTCATTTCATGTCCGCCGATCTTCCCTTGGCCGCGCCCGCGGGCGAGGCCCCCAAAGATTTCATCCGCGTCATGATCGCCGCGGATCTCGCGTCCGGCAAGCATACGTCCGTACACACCCGTTTTCCCCCGGAGCCCAACGGCTACCTGCACCTGGGCCATGCCAAGTCCATCTGCCTGAACTTTGGCGTGGCCAAGGAATTCGGGGGGAAATGCAACCTGCGCTTTGACGACACCAACCCCCTGAAAGAAAGCACCGAGTATGTCGAATCCATCAAGAAAGACGTACGCTGGCTGGGCTTTGACTGGGGCGAAACGGAATTCTACGCCTCGAACTACTTTGACCGGCTCTACGAATTTGCCGAACAACTGATCGGGGCCGGCAAGGCCTATGTGGACAGCCAGAGCGCCGAAGACATCCGCAGCAGCCGCGGCAACCTGACCGAGCCGGGCAAGGAAAGCCCTTACCGCGGCCGCAGCGTCGAGGAAAACCTGGATCTCTTCCGGCGCATGCGCGCGGGCGAGTTCCCGGACGGGGCCCACGTGCTCCGGGCCAAAATCGACATGGCCTCGGCCAATCTGGTGATGCGCGACCCCACGCTGTACCGCATCCGCCGGGCCCACCATCACCGTACCGGCGACGCCTGGTGCATTTACCCGCTCTACGACTTCACCCACTGTATTTCCGACTCGCTTGAGGGCATCACCCACTCTCTCTGCTCTCTGGAATTCGCCAACAACCGCGAACTCTACGACTGGGTGCTGGAAAATCTGGACATATTCCGCTCGCGCCAGACCGAGTTCGCCCGCCTGAACATTACCCGCACGGTGCTTTCCAAGCGCAAGCTGATCCAATTGGTCGAAGAAGGCCACGTGGCCGGCTGGGACGACCCGCGCATGCCCACCCTTTCCGGCCTGCGCCGACGCGGTGTGCCGCCCGAAGCCCTGCGCGACTTCTGCGCCCGCATCGGCGTCTCCCGCGCCGAGAACAAGCTGGAGTACGGCTATTTGGATGCCTGCGTGCGCGAGCACCTCAACGCCAATGCCCCCAGAGCCATGGCCGTGCTCAATCCGCTCAAGGTGATCATTGAGAACTACCCGGCCGATCACGTGGAGTGGTTCGCCCTGCCGCTGGCCCCTGATCAACCGGAAAAAGGCGTGCGCCGCATCCCTTTCTCGCGCGAAATCTACATCGAGCGGGACGATTTCCGTGAGGAGGCCCCGAAAAAATTCTTCCGCCTGGCCCCGGGGCAGGAGGTGCGTTTGCGGTGCGCCTATTACATCACCTGTAAAGAAGTGCGCAAAAACGCGGCCGGAGAGGTGGAGGCGGTGATTTGCACCTATGATCCCGAAAGCCGGGGCGGCGGCACGCCCGACAACCGCAAGGTCAAGGGCACCCTGCACTGGGTTTCGGCCTCCCATGCCCGCACCGCCGAAGTGCGGCTCTACGATCATCTCTTTGCCAAGGACGACCCCGAAGATGTGCCTGAGGGCCAAACCTTCCTGCATTCTCTGAACCCGGATTCTTTGTCCGTGGTCGAGGCCCTGGTGGACCCCAGTCTGGTGGGCCTTGCCCCGGGCGAAACCGTGCAGTTCGAGCGGCTGGGCTATTTCTGCGCCGACCCGGCCGGCGATCCGGAACACCCGGTGTTCAACCGCACCGTGGGCCTGAAAGATACTTGGGCCAAGGTGGAAAAACAGGCCGGGTAGGGGCTGTTCCAATCCTTGCCGTGAGACGCCCGCAGGCGTCTGAGACAGTGTTGCCAAAGAGGACTTTGGCAACAGCCCGCCACGAAGGCGCAGGCGGCATTCACTGCCGCCGTTAAGCGCCGGAGTGGGCGTAAAACGCCAAAAAGATGCGGCCACGTCTCTTTCGCGTTGTTGCATTGTGTCCGTAGTCTTTGTTGCCTTTACGAAAGGCTGTTTCCCGCAGCAAACCTGTTGGCGCGGGGATAGGTTTCTATTATTTTTTATGTTACTTGAAACAAAATCACGGAAGGGACCGAAGTTCCTTCCAATTCGGCAGGTGTCATCAAAAAACGTTGAGAAACCTCGTTGCAATTTTTGGCTGCAAAGCCGGGAGGAGCTGCCTATGCCCAACGAAACGTCCCCAACTTCCACTACGGCGCAAGCTCCGAAAGTGGTCAAAGCAATCAGCCTGGAAACCTTCATCTGCCTTGTCGTTCTTGTCGGGTTGTTCGTGCTTTTTGTTTCCCACATGGGCCTGAAAAACATGTTCGCAACCATGATGGCCACGGCCTTTGATCTGCTGCTGAACACCGCCTTTTTCATCATGTCCGTGGCCGTGCTGGCCGGCGCCGCCTCCAGCCTGATGTCCGAATTCGGAATCATCGCCCTGATCAACAAAATCCTCTCGCCGCTCATGGGGCCTCTCTATCGCCTGCCCGGCGCGGCCGCCCTCGGCGTGGTCACCACCTTCCTGTCCGACAATCCGGCTATCGTGGCCCTGGGCAAAGACCCGGACTTCATCAAGTACTTCACCCTGCGCCAACGGGCGCTTCTGACCAACCTCGGCACCACTTTCGGCATGGGCCTGATCGTCTCGACCTTCATGATCTCCCAGGCCAAGGACAACAGCTATTTCATCGCCGTGGGCGTGGGCCTGGGTTCCGCCGTCCTCGGCAGTATCATCAGCGTCAAGATCATGGACTTTTTCGCCAAGCGCTACTATGGCCCGGAAGGTGATCGACATGTGCGGGTGGTGCCCGACGGACACGAGCATCACGACCCCATGAAGTTTCGGCAAATCCGCGACGGCAACTTTGCCCAGCGCGCCCTGAGCTCGCTTCTGGACGGCGGCAAGACCGGCGTGGAACTGGGCTTCACCATCATTCCCGGCATTCTGATCATCTGCACCTTGGTGATGATGCTGGTTTTCGGCCCGGCCGGCGACGTCTATTCGGGCAAGGCCTATGAAGGTATCGCCCTGCTGCCCTGGCTCGGCAAAAAAATCGACTTCATTCTCGGGCCGCTCTACGGCTTCAGCAGCCCAGAAGCCATCGCCTTCCCCTGTACGGCGGTGGGTGCGGTGGGCGCGGCCATCGGCATGGTGCCCGGTTTTCTGGAAAAGGGACTGATCGGGGCCAACGATATCGCCGTGTTCACGGCCATGGGCATCTGCTGGAGCGGCTATCTCTCCACCCACGTGTCCATGCTCGACGCCCTTGAAGCCCGCCCGCTCATCGGCAAGGCCATCTTGAGCCACACCATCGCCGGCTTGAGCGTGGGCGTCATTGCCAACTGGGTGTTCAAGTTCGTCATGACCATGGTCTGAACACCCGTTTCCGGCCAAGCGGCCGGCCCCCCGCCGCGTTCTTCCATTTCGGCGGAGTCCCATACGGTACTCCGCCGTTTGTATAGGAACGGAAAATTATCATTGGAGCAATTTCACCCTTGCAATATGCAGCCGCTCCCCGCACGGCCGGGCGTCCCCTTTTCGCAACCGGCAAACGACCGGCTTCCTTTAGAGCATTTCAAGTGTGAAATGCTCTAAAGGATTTGTCGGCAAATCCTTGCCGCCAAATAGGCGTAGGCGGGCTTTGCCCGCCGTTAAGCGACTATTTGAAGCGTAAACTGCTCTAAAGCAATTTCACTTTGAAATTGTCTATGAAACCATGTCGCCGCCGGAATTTTGAACGATCCCGCAAGCAAATAAGGGCTGCGAAGGCCGCTGGGCCGGCAGCGCTGCCGGGGAATCGAGAGTATACTCCGTGTGGTCGCGGGCCGCAGTCCGCTCCAGCGGCGGACGGCTTAAAAGCCCTTGACACCCGGTGCGATTGCTCTTACATCCGGCACAGGCGCGCGGGGGGTTCGTTCATCCGGAACAATGCGCCCAGAGGTCGGCATGGTGGCGGCACACCGCTTTTTTCTCACTTTTTCCCTGGCCTGCATGCTTGGCCCGCTCTGCTTGCCGCAGACGTCTTTTGCCGTGTCGCACGCGGGCGGCAAGCCTGTCGCCGCCGCCGACACCCACGAGGCCCAATCGTGCGAGATACCGCAGTCGGCCGGCGACGGGCAGTGGAAGCGTGTGCCTGAAGGCGCGCGCCCGGCCTATGCCGGCATCCAGGGCGGCACCGCGCCGGTTACCCTGCTGCAGGCCGCCAACGGCACCATCTTTGTGGTTCCCGGGCGCACCGGCAACGACTTTACCCACGCTTTGAGCGGTGCCAACGCCACCCCCAAGACCCCGACCAAACCGGCTTCTCCGACGGCCGCCGCGCAACCGGGGCAAAACGCTTCGACCACAGCTGAGACTCCCGCCCAGGCCCCGCAGAACACCACGGCCCAAAACTCGACGCCGGCCGCGCAGACTCCGGAGCAGAATGCCACGGCGGTCGCACCGGCGCAAAACACCACGGAGGCCGCTCAAAGCGAACCCGCGCGAATTCCGTCGCAAAACGCCTCGACCACAGCCGAAATTCCCGCCCAGGCCCCGCAGAACGCCGTGGCGAGCGCCGAAACCGAGCCGGTCCAAGCCGCGGCGCAAAACGCCACGGCAGCACCCCAGAACGCTGCGGCAACCGGGCAGGCCGAACAAAACCCGGCGCAAAGCGCCGCGACCGAAGCGACCGCGCAAGTTGCACAGAACGCCACGGCACAGGCCCAACCGGTCCAGGCAACCCAGGCGGCCGTCCCCGCCCGAGCCGCTCCGGCACAAAACGCCACGGCAATCGCCGAAACACCCGCGCAAGCCGCGCAGAACGCGCCGGCGCCGACCGAGACCGCCCAGGCCCGGGCGGCCAAGGCGGCGGTTCCCGCCCAGGCCGCCCCTCCCAAAGGGGAACATGTGGTCTTTGCCTCGGCGGGCCTTGCGGCCAAGCTCAGTGAATCCCGCGGCGAACTGGCCCCCTTCGGCCTGACCGCCGACGCATCGGAAACCCCGCCGTCGGCGCCCGCGCAAAGCGAGGACCGGCCCCATCCCGGCGCGCCGAACTTCAAGCCGTTGCGCTTGGGCAGCTACCAAGCCATACTGTCCAGTATTTAGCCCCGGCCCTCGGACGTGATACGCGCAACGGCGCCGCTTTTTTGCCGGGCGGCGCTCCCTCCTTACAGACGACCGCCTGCGGGGGTGCACTTGCCGCCCGAAACGAAAGACACTATACTTTTTGATTGTTCCGGGTGACATTCCTTTGCCCGGCGCGAACGCCGAAACCGGTACGAGGATTTCCATGCCCTACAAGACAAAAGCTCTGGCCCGGGTGCGGGAGCATTCCCGAGCGGGCATCCTGCTCCGGGAACGTTTTTTTGAGGACAACGCCCAGGCCGTGGTCGATCTTTCCCTGCGTCTGGCCGTCACCCTGGCCAAAGGCGGCAAAATTCTTTTCTGCGGCAACGGCGGCAGCGCCGCCGACGCCCAACATCTGGCAGCCGAGTTCGTCAACCGCTTCCAGATCGACCGCCCGCCGTTGCCGGCCATTGCCCTGACCGTGGACACCTCCATTCTCACCGCGGCCGGCAACGATTTCGGCTTTGAATACGTCTTTTCCAAGCAGGTACAGGCTCTGGCCGCACCCGGCGACGTGCTGGTGGCCATCAGCAGTTCGGGCAACAGCCCGAATCTGATCAAAGCCCTGGAAGCGGCCCGCGAACGCTCGGTCTACTGCCTGGGGCTGCTCGGCAAGGGCGGCGGCGCGGCCGCGCCCCTCTGTGACGCGGTGCTCGACGTCAACGGGCCGAGCACCGCCCTGATCCAGGAAGTGCAGATTGCCGCCGGCCATCTGCTCTGCGGCCTGACCGACCACTTCCTGTTTGAAAACGCCGCCGTGCTTGCCCCCTGGCTGGAGCAGGGCGAGCCGCTGCCTTTATAATCCATTCCGGGAGAGCGCCATGCCCATCTACGAATACCATTGTCCCAAGTGCCATAAAGATTTTGAAGAACTCGTCTTCGGCTCGGACGTGCCGGCCTGCCCGGCTTGCGGCGGCAACGCCTGCGAACGGCTCATGTCCCGGCCGGTCATCCATACGCCCACGCCCTCAAAGGTCGGACAGGTCATGCAATATCCCTCGTCCGGCAAAAGCGCCTGCGGCTCCTGCGCGGGCGGCAACTGCTCTTCCTGCAGGTAAACGGCATGGGTAAACTCGTCATCGCCACCCGGGGCAGCCGGTTGGCCCTGTGGCAGGCGGAACATATCAAGTCTCTGCTGGAACAACGTTCCGGCCGGAGTGTGGAGTTGCTTGTACTCAAGACCAAGGGCGACATCATTTTGGATGTTCCCCTGGCCAAGGTCGGCGGCAAAGGTCTGTTCGTCAAGGAAATTGAAGAGGCTCTGCTGGACGGCCGCGCCGACCTTGCCGTGCACTCCATGAAGGACGTGCCCATGGCGCTGCCTGCCGGGCTGTTTCTGGGCGCGGTGCCCGAACGCGAAGACCCGGCGGATCTTTTTCTGAGCGTTGACCATGCCGGTCTCGACGAGTTGCCCAAAGGAGCAAGGCTGGGCACCAGCAGCCTGCGCAGGCAGGCCCAGCTTCTGGCCCTACGTCCGGATCTGGAGATCGTTTCACTGCGCGGCAACGTCGACACCCGCCTGAAAAAACTCCTGGAGGGACGGTTCGCGGCCATCGTCATGGCCGCGGCCGGCCTGAAGCGCCTGGGGCTGACCGCCCCGCGCGTCGCGCGCCTGGAACCGCCGGCCTTTTTGCCGGCCTGCGCCCAGGGCGCCCTGGGCATTGAGTTCCGCGAAGACCGCGCCGATTTGCGCGAGCTGCTCGGCTTTCTCAACCATGCGCCCACGGCGGCCCGGGTGGCTGCCGAGCGCGGCTTTCTGGCCGGTCTGGAAGGCGGTTGCCAGGTGCCCATCGCGGGCTATGCCGTGCTTTCGGGTGATGCCGTGGAGTTGGAAGGCCTGGTGGCCGATCCCTCGGGCCGGCGGGTGATCCGCCGCAGGCGCAAAGGCCCGGCGGTCCAGGCCCGTGAGCTGGGTCTGGCCCTGGCCGAAGAGATCAAGGCGGCCGGCGGAGCCGAGCTGTTGCGTGAACTGTATCAGACGGAAGGCGATCATGCCGGTTAAAAATCTGCGTCCCGCGCAACTGCGGGCCACACTGCCGCCGGAACGCATTCCCTATGCCGACAGCGATGCGGCCAAGGCCAACGGCAAGCGCCACAGCCCGCAACAGAGGGTGCTCCAGGCCCTGGAGCTCGGCCTGCATATCACCGCCGGCGGCTACAACATCTTTCTGGCCGGCGAGCCGGATCTCGGCCGCTCGCATCTGTTGCGCGAGGTGCTCGCGCCCAGGGCGAAAAAGGGGGCGACCCCGCCGGATCTCCTCTATGTCCACAACTTTCAGGACTCGGACGCGCCGATGCTGATTGCCGTGCCGGCCGGACAGGGCAGGCGGCTCAAGGCGGCCCTGAGCCGACTTCTGCAGCAATTGCGCAAGGAGACCGAACTGCGGGCCGAGCGGCCCGGCTTTGCCCGGCGGCGCAGCCTGAACATGGACCGCTTCCAGGCCAAGCGCGAACGCCTGTTCAAGGACATGCACCGCATTGCCGGCGCCGGCGGCTTCAAGCTGGACATGGATGAGGCCGGGGGCATGACCCTCTATCCCCTGGTGGACGGCAAGCGCCTGAACGAAGAGGAATTCGAAGGCCTGGACGAAGACCTGCGCCGGCAGCTGAAGCAGAAGGGCGACAGCCTGCTCGAGCCCATCAGCGGCTATTTGCGCAAGCTCTCCAAAGCCGAGCAGGACTATCTCAATCAGGAACGCTCCCTGGAGCGCGAACTGGTGGACGGGGTGCTGAAGGCCTACTTCGACCCTCTGGCGGAACGCTTTCTACCCCAGTGTAAAAGCGACAAACTGACGGCGTTTTTCCGCGAACTGCGTGACGAAATCCTGGATTTCCCGGAATCTGTGCTGCCCCCCGGCCAGGCCAAAGATCCGCAGGATCTTTCACCCAGGCCCATGCGGCCCCAGCCCTCGCTCTTCGATGATCCCCGACCGGACGAAGTCGCCGGGCATTTCGACATCAACGTTTTCGTGGACAACGCCGGCAGCACCGGCGCCCCGGTGATTTTCGACGATCACCCCACCCCGGCCAACCTCATGGGCTGCATCGAGCGCGAAGCGGAAATGGGCGCTCTGGTCACGGACTTCACCCTGATCAAGGCCGGCAGCATTCACCGGGCCTGCGGCGGCTACCTGATCCTGCACCTGGACGATCTGCTCGGCCGGCCCCACGCCTGGGAAGCCCTGCTCCGGGCTCTGCGCTCCGGCCGCTCGATCATTGAAGACGCGGGCGAAGAGGACGCCGCGCGGGCCAAGGGCCTGCGGCCCGAGCCCGTCCCCTTGCAAATCAAGGTCATTCTCATCGGCCGGGAAGATCTCTACGAACTGCTTCTGGAAAACGACGAGCGCTTCAGCAAGCTCTTCAAGATCAAGGCCCATTTTATCGAGCACATGCCGCGCGACGGCACCGGCGTGCGCATCTACCTCTCGCACATCAAGCGGATCATCGAGAGCGACCACCTGCTGCCCTTTGACCGCGAAGCCCTGGCCGGAGTCGTGGATTACGGCTCGCGCCTGAGCGAAGACCAACGCAAGCTTTCCCTGAAGATCCCGCGCATCCGCGAACTGCTGGTCGAGGCTTCGGCGTACGCGGCCATGGCCGGAAAAAAGATGGTGGACGGCGCGATTCTGAAAAAAGCCCAAGTCGCCAGAACCTTTCGCTCCAACCTGGTGGAAGAGGAATTTCTTGAGGAATATGATCGGCGGATCATCAAGGTGGTCACCGACGGCGCGGCTGTGGGCAAGGTCAACGGCCTGGCGGTCTCCTTTTACGGCGACTTCGAATTCGGCCTGCCGCACCAGATTTCCTGCACCGTGGGCGCGGGTTCCGGCGGCATTGTCGACCTGGAGCGCGACGCCCAGCTCGGCGGCCCCATCCACACCAAGGCGGTGATGATCCTCAAGGGCTATCTGCTGGACTGCTTCGCCCGCGAGAAGCCCCTGGTGCTCAGCGGCAGCCTGGGATTTGAGCAGAGTTACGCCGGCATCGAGGGCGACTCGGCCTCGGGCGCGGAATTGGCCGCCCTGCTTTCGGCCCTGGCCGACGCGCCCATCCGCCTGGATCTGGCCTTTACCGGGGCGGTGGGGCAAACCGGCCGGATCATGGCCGTGGGCGGAGTGACCCGAAAGATCGAGGGCTTTTTCGAAGTCTGCCGCCGACACGGTCTGACCGGCAAACAGGGGGTGATCATCCCCCGCGACAACATCAGCCACCTGATGCTGCACGACGAGGTGGTCAAGGCCGTGGAGGCGGGCTCGTTTCACATCTACGGCGTGGAGGAGATCACCGAGGCCATGGAACTGCTCACCGGCATGCCCGCCGGCCGAAGATTGAAAAACGGGGGCTACACCAAGGGCTCGCTCTACGATCGGGTGGACGGCCGTCTGAAGGAATTGACAAAAATCTCCACCGGCCTGCACCGGCGCCGTTCAGACCGGGCGGGTTCGCGCTCGGGTGGTTGATTATCGCAAAAGTTTGTATTTGCCTCGACCTTACGTTATAACGGCTCACATACGGCTGTTGCCGGAACCACAACTCTCGGGAGGTCGTCGATGATCCTCGCTGCCTTGAACAAACCGCGCCGAGCCCTGGCCCTGCTTTGCCTGCTGCCGGCCCTTGCCCTGCCGGCGGGCGGCTGTGCGAGCAAGTACGGCGCGCAGACCACCAAAGTGGCCTATTATCCCGACTGTTACCAGCCCATCGCCGATCTGCGCCAGTCCGAACACTCCGTGGCCCGCTCCACCGTGGGCGGCGCGGCCATCGGCGCCGTTCTCGGGGCCATCGGCGGCTACCTGATCACCGGCAAGGGCAGCGGCGCCGCCGTTGGCGCGGCGGCCGGCGCGGCGGCCGGCGGGGCCGTGGGCTATGCCAAGGGCTCTTCGGACAAGGAGCGCGAAGATTCCGAACGCCTGTCCGAATATCTTTCGCAAATCGACGGCAACATTTCCGGCCTCGACCGCACCACGGCCGCGGCCCGTATGGCCCGCCAGTGCTATGATCGCCAGTTCACCGTGGCGGCTTCGGAATACAAGGCCGGCCGCCTGACCAAGGATCAATTCCGCGATCGTTACATCGAGGTCTCCTCGGGCATGGGCGAGGCGGCGCGCATCGTGGGCGAAAAGAGCGTTGAAAGCGAGCAGGTGGCCGCACAGTATCGCCAGGCCCTGAATCAGGAAGCCGACCGCTTGGGCGTGCCCAAGGAACAACTGGCGCAAAGCAAAAGCACCGGCAGCCGGAAAAGCTCCTCGCAGGCCAAGACCGCTCCGGCCTCGGCCACGCTCCAGACCGACGAAGGGCAGCAACTGACCAAGCTGGCGGATAAGACCGCCACCATGGACAAGTCGGTGAACGACGCCAAGACCGAAGAGGCCGCCCTGCGCGAGCGTCTGGCCGCCATGGATCAACAGTCGCGCGACCTGATGAGTTAAACCCGGCCACGGCCGATTTTGCAGCCCCCCGCCGGGACGCGGTCCGGCCGCGTCCCGGCGGAAGGGTATAAAGGGAACACCGATCAATGAAAATTTTTGTTCGCCGGCAAGAAAGACGAGTGCCGGGCGAGGCGAAGTGCATCAAAACACCGACGTTTCGCACGGGACGAGCCTGACGCCGCCGGCGGGCAAAAAGGTCATTAATCGACGTTTCCTAAACGTTTCCCGGGGAACATCGCCATGACGAGCAGTACCGAACCAGACCGAACGCAGGAAGAACAACCCCGGCGCGGCGTTTTCGCGGCCCCCTTTTTCTGGGTGATCCTGGGCATGCTCCTGGGCGGGCTGCTCTTTGCCCTGTTCCTTTTCCTGCGGCCGGCCGCACCGCCGGCGATCGTGGGCGTGACCCTGCCGGACGAATATCGCGAAATCCAGAAAGCCAGGCTGCAAAGCCTGGAAACCGAGCGCGACCGCCTGGCCGCCTTGCTGCGCGAAGATCCCTGCAAAATTCCCGAACTTCTCGGTCTGCCGCCGCAGCAGGCCGTGCCCGACCCGACCTATGCCACGCCCCCGCAAAGCGGCGGCGATGTGGGCATGGGCGCCGGCGATGCAGGCATGGGTGGCGGCAACGGCACCCGTCGGGGCAACGGCACCGCGCCCGTCCGCTCCCTGCCCCCGGCCGGCAACGGCACCATCCCCGGTTCCGGGGTCGCGCCCAAGGCCGCCGCAGCCCCGGCCACCGTGGCCACCCTTATGGACGAAGCCACGGTCTTTATCATTTCCTTGCGCCACGACGGCGTGGGCACGGGCACCGGCTTTCTGGTCGCGCCCGGGGTGGTGGCCACCAACCGCCACGTGGTCGGCGAAGCCGGCGCCCAGATGTTTGTGGGCAACAAGTCCTTGGGCGGCATGGTCCCGGCCCGGGTCATCGCGGCCAGCTCCGAAGAGAACCGCGACTATGCCCTGCTGCGCATTGCCGATGCGGCCGCAGCCAAGGTGCCGGTCCTGCAGATCACGGCCACGGCCAAGCGCACCGAACGGGTCAGCGCCTGGGGTTTCCCGGCCTTCATCACCTCTTCGGACCCCAAGCTCAAAGCTCTGCTCAAGGGCGACGTGGCTTCCACTCCGGACGTGGTTTACTCCGAAGGTGTGGTCAGCGTGGTCCTGGACAGAAAACCGCCCTTCATCGTGCACACCGCGCCCCTTTCCCAGGGCAACAGCGGCGGTCCGCTGATCAATGAAAAGGGCCTGGTGGTGGGGATCAACACCATGATCACCATGGCCGTGAAAGATTCCTACAGCCAGTCGGGCGTGGCCCTGCCGGGCGAAGATCTGGTTCGCTTCATACGTGAGAACGGCATCAACGTCCCCCTGGCGGGGCAATAAGGACAGGCCATGAGCGCACGCCACATTGCCGTCACCTCTCGAAAAGACCTGGAAGCCCTGCGTTACCAGGGCATAGCCGCCACCGACGGCTACGCCCAGATCCGTTCCGCGGCCGCTGCCGTGAGCCCGGACCATGCCCTGCTTTTTGCCGAACCGGTGCACGATGCTTCGGGCGTCTCCACCGACTGGTACACCGAGGCCGAAGGCGAGATTCGCCCCTTTGCCTCGCTTTCGCCCCAGGAGCAGGATGCCGCCCGGGCCCGGCTCTCGGAACTGGCGGGCGGCCTGAAAGGCCTGGCGGAACAGTTGAAGACGAGCAACGAAGGCCCAAAGGTCATTCGGGGCAATGTTCTGAACCTGGCCCTGCGCTTCCCCGATCCCTCGCACATTTACCTGGTGGGCGGCAAACCCGTGGTCACCTGCTGGGGCTTTGCCCCGGCCCAGGCCGGCCTGGCCCCGGAGGAAATGATTCGGGCCGGCGCCTTCCGCCCCGTGCCCACAGCCGAACCGATCCCGACGGCCGTCCTTGCCGCGCCCGTGGCCGCCGCCCGCTTCCCCTGGTGGAAGGCGCTGCTCTTCCTGCTGCTGGGCCTGCTGATCCTGGCCGGTTTGATCATGGCCGCCGGGCTGATCTTCGGTCCCAACGGGGTGAAGATTCCCGGCTGCACCCAGACCGAATCCTGGTTCGGAGCGGGCTGCCACAAAGAATTCCCCATGGGCTGCGCCAAGGCCGGGCCGGACAAGACCAACGTGCCCGTGCCCCCGGAAATTCTGGCCGCCCTTGAGGCCGACCGGAAAAAAGAAGACGACCTGCGCCTGGAAATCGACCGTCTGCGCGTCCAATTGGGTGAACGTGCGGCCATGTGCAAACGTGAAGAGCCCAAGGCCGAGGAACCCAAGGTCGAGGAGCCGCCGGTGGAAGAACCGCCGTCCGTGGCCGAACTTATGCCCAGCACCCCGGAGCCGCCCAAGGAAGAGCCCAAGCCCGAACCCAAGCCGAAACCCGAGCAGCCCAAACCGGAACCCAAGCCGGAGCCCAAACCCGAGCCCAGGCCGAAGCCGGGCGAAGATCTGAAGATTCCGGAAGACGCCAAGAAGAACAAAGATTTGAGCTTTCTAGAGGGCTGCTGGAATTCCGACTCCGGCCTGGTGGCCTCGACCACGGGTGAACCGATTGACGTGCGCTACTGCTTTGACAAAAGCGGCAAAGGTACGCGGGTGATCACCACCAAGAGCGGCCGGCGCTGCGTCGGCCCGGTGCGGGCGCGTTTTGACGGTTCGGGCAAGCTGGTCATGGAGGCCGACGGCGCGCCCTGCAACAGCGGCGGCGGTTTTTACCCCCATGCGGTGGAATGCACCCAGGGCAGCGGCAACGAGGCCATGTGCTACGGCCAGGAGCGCGGCGGCAACCGCAACCGCTGGAAGAACTCCTTCCGCCGCAGCGGCGGCAGTTGATCCGGCCGGACTGAAATCGCTCTAGAGCATTTCACACTTGAAATGCTCGCAAGGATTTGTCGGCAAATCCTTGCCGCCAAATAGGCGTAGGCGGGCTTTGCCCGCCGTTAAGCGACTATTTGAAGCGTAAACTGCTCTAAGAAATGGGAAGCAGCTCAATGGAAATGCCCAAATACAACTACCCTGTCAGTCTTATCCCCGGGGGCTGCCCGCAGTTTCTGGATTTCGCCGTGGATCCGGACGCCCTGGACCCCGGGGTGTTTCGCTTCACCCGCCTGTTTCGTGAAAAACGCCGGCCCGAAAGCACCGGCGACGGCCGTGAGGCCTTTGAGCTGATCTGCCTGGAAGAGGACGAAAACGGCCGGCGCGTCGACCTGGTCACGGGTGCGCCCTCGGCCGAGCCCGCCGACTACGAGGTCGAAGCCCGCAAGAGCCTGGAGCCCTTTTTCGACCGCTGGGTGCCTCTGCCGATTTTACGCATGCGCGAAGTACGCCGGCCCGACGGCGAACCCATGTTCGGAGCGGGCCCGGCCAACTGGGCCCGCTGCCGCATTGCCGCTCCCTCCGAGGGCTCCAAGGTGCTGCGTGTTGTTGTGGTCTTTGACACCACCGTGGAAGAACCGGCCGGGGGCGAGCAGACCTTTGCCCTTTCCCCCGACGACGTGGCCGCCGGCGCGGTCTTTGCCCCGGCCTGGCGGGTGCGCGACAACACCTGGTTCGTCAACGCCCCCTGGGTGGACCGCTGGCTCTTTTCCCTGGACGAAGCCTGGCGCGAAAAAGCCAAGAAGCGCCGGGACGACTCGCCCTTTGTCATGGAGTATCTGGCCAACTACCTGACTTTTCTGGAACTGCTCCACCGCCTGCTGCCGGATCTGGCCGTGCGGGTGATCAACCCCGGCCGGGACACCCCCGTGGACGTGGACCTGATCCTGGACATCGGCAACTCGCGCACCACCGGCATTCTGGTGGAAACCCCGCCGCAACGGCCCACCAGCCTGAACAACAGCTACCTTTTGCAGATCCGCGACCTCAGCAAACCGGAGCACCTCTACACCGAACCCTTTGCCACGCGCATCGAATTTTCCGACGCCTCCTTTGGCGACGACGCCCATTCGCGCCTTTCCGGCCGCAAGACCCCGGCCTTCCCCTGGCCCTCGGCCGTGCGCATGGGGCCCGAGGCCGCGCGCCTGGCCACCTTTGCCAAGTGCACCGAAGGCACCACCGGCATGTCCAGCCCCAAGCGCTACCTCTGGGACGAGCGGGCCTGGAAGCCCACCTGGCGCTTCAACACCGGCGGCGGCTACGAGCCCATGGTCACGCGCGGGCCCTTTGCCAAGCAGGTCAACCACATGGGCACGCCGCTCTGCTGCTTCGACGACCCGGCCATCCGCAGCAACCCCCTGTATGCCCGGCAGGAGCGCGAAATCGCCTTTGAAAGCCAGTTCACCCGCAGCTCCCTGATGATGTTCCTGTTGGCCGAGGTGCTCATGCAGGCCCTGGTGACCATCAACTCCCCGGCCCAACGCCTGCGCCGCGAGCTTTCCGACCTGCCCCGCCGGCTGCGCCGGGTGATCTTCACCGTGCCCTCGGGCATGCCCATTGCCGAGCAGCGCATCTACCGGCGCTGGGTGCGCTTTGCCGTGCGCACGGTCTGGGAGGCTCTTGGCTGGGGCCAATGGTACACGGCCCCCGGTCCGCGTCGCGCCCCCGGGACCGGCGACTACCGCCAGAGCCCCGAGACCCGCTGCAACTGGGACGAGGCCAGTTGCACCCAGCTTGTCTACCTGTACAACGAGATTGCCCACAAGTTTCAGGGCGACGCCCACAACTTCTTTCGCCTGGTCGGCAAACCCCGGCCCGAACGCGGCGCCGGCCCCTGCCTGCGCCTGGCAAGCATCGACATCGGCGGCGGCACCACCGACCTGAGCATCGCCGACTTCACCCTGGACAACGACGAGAGCTCCGCCGCCCGAATCAAGCCGCACCTGCTGTTGCGCGACGGCTTCAACATCGCCGGCGACGACATCGTGCGCGGCGTTCTGGCCGACGTCTTTCTGCCCGCCCTGGAAAAGGCCCTGGCCCAGGCCGGGGTGCCCGGTCCGCGCGCCGTGCTGGGCCAATGCTTCGGCCGTGACGTCATCGACAGTTCGCAAGAGCAGCGCAACCTGCGTGCCCAGTTTACCCGCCAGGTGGCCGTGCCCGCCGCCCTGGGGCTTCTGGCCGCCTACGAGGCCGCCGACCCCCTGCACAGCCCGGCCGTGGCCTACAAGCTCGGCGACTTCTTCGGCCTCTCTCTTGAGGAGCGCGACCTGCCCTTCCCGCTCGCGCCCATGCCGGGCGAAGCGGTCATCGCCTATCTGGAAAACGCCGTGCGCCGGGCCGCGCCGGGCGTTTCCTTCAACCTGATGCAGGTTTCCCTGCCCATGAACCCGGCCGGCATGGAGCGCATCGTGCAAAACTGCATGGGCCGCATCCTGGCCGATCTCTGCGAGGTCATCCACCTCTACAATTGCGACGCCCTGCTGCTCACCGGCCGGCCCAGCCGGCTCTCCGGGATCATCAACGCCGTGGCCGCCCTGCTGCCCGTGCCCGCCGACCGGATCATCCCCATGTGCGAGTATCGCACCGGCCGCTGGTATCCTTTCGCCGACCCCTTCGGGATGATCACCGACCCCAAGACCACCGTGTCCATGGGCGCCATTCTCTGCGCCCTGGCCGAAGGCCATCTCGAAGCCTTCTCCTTTGCCGCCTCGGACTTGCGCCTGAGCTCAACGGCCCGCTTTATCGGCGAAATGGACACCAACGGCAGGTTGACCGCTCCCAAGGTCTGGTTTGAGGTCGACGTCGACGACCCGGCCGAGAAAGAACTGGACCGCGAGATCTCTTTTACCGGGCCGCTGTCCGTGGGCTTCCGCCAGTTTCCGGTCGAGCGCTGGCCCACCACCCGCTTTTACCTGATGAACTTCGCTTCCGAGGAAGACCGTCGGCTCTCCGAAGGCAAACTGCCCTACAAGGTCGGCGTGCGCTTTCGCATGGCCGCCGTGGATGCCGACGCCCCCGCTCAGGACCACGACGAAGGTTCCCTGAGCGTGGTTTCCGTTGTCGATAAAAGCAACGGCGAAGTGCGCGGCGGCGCCAAGGCCGTGGAGTTGCGCCTGCAGACCCTGCCCTTTGGCGAAGGCTATTGGCTGGACACCGGGGTGCTGTTCAACGCGTAAAATGCCTCCGGCGGACAGGGAGTCTGAATCTCCCTGCAAATCCAGGAGAAATCATGTACGAAGAAGACAAACAATTGGCCGAGCTCTGCGGCAGGCTGTCCGGAGAAACCCGGGCGGCAACGGCCTGGCTTGAGGCCAATGCCGAGTTGGTCGGCCGCGAGCTGGGCGGGCATCTCAAGGAGATGCGCCGGGCCGGGCGGGTGTTTGAGGGCTGCCGGCGGGCCGCGGCGCGCAAGATGTGCGTCGGGGTCTTCGGTCCCAGCCAGGCGGGCAAGTCCTACCTGGTCTCCACCCTGGCCGGCAATGCCGAGCGCAAACTCTGGACAGATCTCGACGGCACGGCCTTTGACTTTCTCACGGACATCAACCCGGCAGGCGGCAAGGAATCCACCGGCCTGGTCACCCGCTTCACCTTGACCCCGGGCGAGGCCCCGGCGGGTTTCCCGGTGCGGGTACGCCTGCTCTCGCCCGTGGACGTGGTCAAGATCCTGGCCAACACCTATTTTTCCGACGCCCGGCATATGGCCGAGCCGGACCGGGCCGCGGCCCAGGCCACCCTGGAAAAAATCGTGGCCCGCGCGGGCGAGGCGCCCACGGGCGGCCTGTCCGAAGACGACATGGAAGACCTGCAGGAGTATATCCACAAGTACTTCAGCGACAAGGCCAGGGTGCAGCAGGTGCTGGGCAGGCCCTTCTGGGAGCGGATCATTTCCGTTGCCCCGCGCCTGTCCGACGAGGACCGGGCCGAAATCTTCGGAATCATCTGGGACGGCATCCCCGAGTTCACCCGCCTCTGCCGCGAACTTTCCGCCCTGCTGCGCCGCCTGGGTTTCGCGGCCGAGGCTTTTTGCCCGGTGGAAACCCTGGTGCCCCGGGCTTCGAGCATCATCGACGTCGAAGCACTTTCGGGCATTTCCGACGGCTCCGGCGGCGCGCTCACGGTGCGCCTGCCCGACGGCTCCGAGGTCCAGGCGGCCCGCACCTATCTGGCCGCGCTCACGGCCGAGCTGGTCATCGGCATGCGCGAAAAGCCGACGGATTTCTTTGAACACACCGACCTGCTCGACTTTCCCGGCTACCGCTCGCGCGAGGTCTTCCCCAACCTGGCCGAGAATGTCAGAGAGCCCAAAAATTTGGAACTGTGCTTTTTGCGCGGCAAGGTCGAGTACCTGTTCCAGCGCTATTGCGCCGAGCGTGAACTGACCGGCCTGCTGCTCTGCATCGGACCCAGCGTGCAGGAGGTCAAGGGCTTGTCCGGGGCCGTGGACGACTGGGTCAAGAACACCCACGGCGAGACCCCGCAAAGCCGCTCGGGCAAGGACAACGCCCTGTTCTTCATCCTGTCCAAGAGCGACCTCGAGTTCGAAAACAAGGCCGGCGTCACCGACGTTTCCGACCGCTGGGACATCCGCATCGAATCCTCGCTGATCAAATCCTTTGCCCAGCACAGCAACTGGCCGGACAAGTGGGACGACAAGGGGCCGTTCAAAAATGTCTTTTTGATGCGCAACACCACCATCAAGCTGGCCCTGTTCGAGCACGCCGCCACGGGCATGGAACTGGGTCTGCGCGAAGGGGAAAAAGGCTACGTCGGCCAGTTTGAACGGGCCTTCCTGAACAGCGCCACGGTCGGCACCTACTGCGGCGATCCCGGGGAAACCTGGAAGTCGTTCATCGCGCCGGGTGACGGCGGCATTGCCTATATCCGGCACCGCCTGGCCCCGATCTGCCGGCCGGAGCTGAAGCGGGCCCAAATCCGCACCGGCCTGGCCGAGACGGCCGCCCGCCTGCTGGAACGTCTGCGCGAATATTACCGCACCGACAACACCGAGGAAGCCCGGCGCGAAAAAGAGATCTTTGCCAAAGAACTGGCCAAGATTCTCCTGACCATGGCCCAGGAGCGCCGCTTCGGCCGCTTCATGCGCATGCTCATGCTCCGCGACGAATCGGTCTATGACCTCTACTTCCAGGTGCGCCACCGCATGCAGGAAGAAACGGCCGAGAACGCCGGCCGCTCCGAAACCGGCGCCCTGGGGGCCGGAGTCTCGGCCGACGACATGCTCAACGATCTGTTCGGCGACGAGGCCCCGGCCGCCCACGCCCCGACCGACACCGACGCGACGGCCGAACCGAGCCTGGACGAGGCCGAAGTCTTTGCCGGGCACATCGAGTCCGCCTGGAAAAACCAGCTTCGGTCCCTGGCTGAAGACCCCGGCCTGCAGGCCTTTTTCGCCTTTCCGCAAAAAGAGTTTTCCGGCTTTGTGGCCGAACTGGGCAAAGGCTTCGCCCGCCTGGGCGTGCGCCGGCGCATGGCCGAAGAATTGCGCCGGGCCGCGCGCTACGCCAACACCGAGGCCGAGGGCATTGTGCGCAAACAGGCCGCCATGGCCGCCGGCATCTGCAGCGCCTATGTCGACACCCTGGGCCTGGACCCGCGCGAGAAGGACGAAGCGGCCCGGACCATCAACGTATTCGGCAAAGACCGCACGGTCTTCAGCCCGCCGCCGCCGGTGCGCGGCCTGCCCGCCGTGGGCGAAGACCCCAAGCCCTATGACCGCACCTACTATACCGACTGGGCCGCGGCCTTGAGCCGGCTGATCCTGGAAAACGTCTACTTTTCGGAAGGACTGGACTTTGACCCGGCGGCCAACGCCAAGCTCAAGGACCTGCTCGATACCTTCGCCGGAGCCGCACAGTGAAAGCACGCTATCTTGACGACCCCCAGCGCGGCCCCGGGCACGGGCTGCTGCGCGTTGCCGAGCCTGGCGCCCTGGCCCTGCAGGATTCCCTGACCTTTTCCATCCGCCGGGCCTCGGACCAACAGTGCATCGGCGCGGCCGGCCGGCAGAGTGCCGAAGTATTTCTCAGCCCCGAAGGCGTGAACCTGGAAAACGGCGACCTCTGCCTGGGCATTGGCCCGGCCGTGGTCGATCTGCTCGACCCCCTGGAAACCTACCGCCTGACCTTGCTGGGCGCGGACGGACAACGCGCCGCCTGCCCCCTGGAAGTGGCCCTGGTGACCTATTCCCCGGCCGGGGGCGGCGCGGGCGTGGGCATGACCCCTGCGCCCAAGACCGCCCCAACGCCGCCCCCCCCTCCGCCGCCCGCGCCGGAGCCCGACCCCGAACCGGCCCCCCTGCCGGATCTGGAGATCGCTCCGGTCGAGCCGGCCAAGCGGGGCAAAAATCCCCTGCTCTTCATCCTGCCCGTGCTGCTGCTTCTGGCGGCCGGCGGCTTTGCCTACTGGAAGTTCGTTCTGGACAAGCCGGCCGACCCGGTCCCGGCGGCGCAAAACGCCACAGCCCCGGCGCTTGAAGCGCCCCTGGCCCAGGCCCGCAAGTATCTTTCCGGCCCGGCCGACCCGGCCGCCGGCGTCGAGCTGGCCAAAAAGCTGCGCGCCGACAAGGATTCCGCCGACGCCGTGTTCTTGCTCATGGAAGATGCGGCCGGCAAAGGCAATGCCGAAGCCATGCTTGCCGCCGGGGAATTTTACGACCCCACGGCCACAATCGACATCGGCACCATCGAAAAAGACCCCCTGCAGGCCCTGGACTGGTACACAAAGGCCAAGGCCGCCGGCAACGCCGGGGCCGAGGCCAAGCTGGCCGGGCTCAAGGCCTGGGCCGAGGCCGAGGCCCCCAAAGGCACGGCCGGAGCCAAAGATGTGCTGGAAAAGATCAATAAATAGGCAAAAGTGAATTCGCCTCCGGCGACCGGGGGAAATGATTCCCCCGGATACCTCGATAAAAGCATCAAAGCGATCGCGCCGGCCCTGTACCGGCACGCATGGTCATCAAAGGAGTTCGGCATGCCGCGTTTACTTTCCCTTGCCCTTGCGGCCCTCATGCTGCTCTGCGCCTCGGCCGCTCTCGCGGCCGATCGCACCCCGCTGCTGCAGGAAGGTAAAAAGACCCTGTACCAACGGGTGGTGGTCCACCCCGGCGCGAGCCTGCTGGCCGACGCCAAGGCCGACGCCGCGGTCAAGGAAAAAGAGGTCAAGCCGTTCAGCGTGTTCTATGTCTACGACCGCAAAGACGGCTTTGACGAGGTCGGCCCCTCCTCCACGGAGCCGGCCGGCTGGATCAAGGCCGACCTGCTCACCGACTGGCCCCAGGCCCTGACCCTGCTCTTCACCGAGCGCTCGGGCCGCGAGCCGGTGCTTTTTTTCAAGGATGAAAAAAGCTTGGTGGCCGTGGGTAAAAGCGACAACATTAAGGCCCGGCTCGACGAGCTCGGGGCCAAGATCAAAGAAGCCCAGACCGGCAAAGACGTGCCCGACCTGCCGGTGCTTGCCTCCGAGCCTGCCGACGACCAGGGCGCCGTGACCCGCTCGCGCTTTTACCTCATGCCCATCCAGAGCATGTCCGAGCCTTTTGAAGGGGTAAAATTCCTGCAAGTGGCCTCCATCGACCCGGGTTCCGGCCCGGGCGGCAAGCCCGGCGGTACAGGCGCCGGCGCGAACGGCGCGGGCGACGGCAAGCCCCAAAACATGCGCACGGGCATCGTTTTCGTCATCGACACGACCATTTCCATGAAGCCGTATATCGACGCCAGTCTGAACGTGGTCCGGGCGGCCTTTGACGATATTGAAAAGCAAAAGCTCGGCGACAGCGTGGGCTTTGCCGTGGTGGCCTTTCGCGGCAGCACGGCCAAAAACCCCGAGGTCGAATACACCACCAAGATCATCAGCGACTTCAAGACCCTCAAGGACCGCGCCCAGCTTGAAAACGCCCTGGCCGCGGTCCAGGAAGCCAAGGTCTCCACCCCCTCCTTTGACGAAGATTCTCTGGCCGGGGTCAAAGCCGCCGTGGACGGGCTGACCTGGGATCCCTACCAGTCGCGGGTCATGGTGCTGATCACCGACGCCGGCCCCCTGCCCCCCGGCGACCCCTCGGCTTCGGTGCGCATGGGCCCGGTGGAAATGCTCGACTACGCCAAGGCCAAAAACATCTGGGTGACCGTGGCCCACGTGCGTTCCCCGGCCGGGGCCAAGGACCACGCCTACGCCGAAAAGGCCTATCGCGATCTCACCCGCACCTCGACCGGCTCTTCCTCGTACATTCCCATCCCCGCGCCCACGCCGGAGCGGGGGGCCAAGTCCTTTGCCTCGGCCGCCAAGGTTCTGGCCGAGAGCCTGACCAAGGTGGTCATGGCCACGTCTTCCCGCACCCTGCCGCCCAAGCCCAAGGAGCAGGCCAAGGCGACCACGCCTGAAGAGGAAGCCGCCCGCATCGGCGACGCCATCGGCTATGCCGTGCGTCTGGACTTTCTGGGCAAGCAGAAGGGCCTGCGCGCGCCTTCGGTGGTCGAGGCCTGGATTGCCGACACCGATCTGGCCGCCCTGGCCGACGACAAAACCGTATACTCCGTCGAGCCGGCCGTGCTCCTGACCAAGAACCAGCTCAGCGACCTGCAGAAGCAGCTCCAGATCATCATCGATCAGGCCGAACGCACCAAGAAGACCGACTCCAAAGATTTCTTCGCCGGCATCCTCTCGGCCTCGGCCCAATTGGCCCGCGACCCGGCCGCGTTCTCGGCCAAGCCGGGCCGGAACCTGAGCCAGATGGGCGTGCTCGGCGAGTTTCTCGACGGCCTGCCCTACAAAAGCGACGTCATGCTCCTGACCGAAGACGATTGGTACCGCATGAGCGTGGGCGAACAGACCGCCTTCGTCAACCGCCTGAAATCGCGCATCGCCCGCTACGAGGAATACGACAAAGACCGCTCCAACTGGGAAAGCTTCGGCGCCAAGAACCCCGGCGATTGGGTGTATCGCGTGCCGTTGAGTATGCTGCCGTAAGTGCGGGCTCAGCCCCCGGCGCGACCCGGCCGCCGCTCCGCGCCGTCCGGGTCGCCTGCGGCTTCCGGCCTCCTCCCCCGTAAGGGATGCGGCGGAGGGCAAGCGGCCGAACGTGAAGAGCCCTTCCCTCAGCACTCTCCGATCCACCGCCTCTTTCTCTCCCCTGTGTTGCTCCCCGCCCCGCCGTCCCCTCAGGTAACGGCATTCAGATACGAGTTGCGCCGATGCCCGAATGGAAGTACCTTACGCCCGGGGCGCCGTCCGCGCGTTCCCCGGTCCGGATACGTTTTCACCGGCGCTGTTCCGTTGCTTCGAGCGCCGACAGAGGTTTTCGTGAACACCACCCTGCCCCCTTCCCAGGCCTTTGCCGACCCGGACCTTTGTCGGGGCCTGCTCGACGGCCTGCGCCAAGAACTGGACGGCCCACTGCGGTTTATGGAGGTCTGCGGCACGCATACCGTGGCCATTTTTCGCAGCGGCCTGCGTTCGCTGCTGCCAAGGGAGATCACCCACCTGTCCGGCCCCGGCTGCCCGGTCTGCGTGACCCACGATCGGGAAATCGCCGCCTTTCTGGCGGCAGCCGGCAAGGACGGCGTGACCATAGCCACCTTTGGCGACCTGATGCGCGTGCCCGGCCCGGGCGGCAGCAGCCTGAAGGAAGCCAAGGCCCTGGGCGCGGACGTGGAGGTGGTCTATTCGCCCTTGGACGCCCTGAAGCTGGCCAAGTCCCGGCCGGAACGGCAGGTGGTCTTTTTGGCCGTGGGTTTTGAAACCACGGCCCCGACCACGGCGGCCACGCTGCAAAAGGCCAAGGCCGAGGGCATCGACAACCTTTCCCTGCTCTGCTGCCACAAGCTTGTCCCCCCGGCTCTGGAGGCCCTGCTGGTCGACGCCGACCCGGCAGGCCCCGGCATCGACGCTTTTCTCCTGCCCGGCCACGTTTCCACCATCCTGGGGCTTGAGCCTTACCGCTTCGTGGCCGAGCGCCACAAAAAGCCCTGCGTGGTCGGCGGTTTTGACCCGGCGGACATTTTGCAATCCCTGCTGCTCATGGTCAAAATGCGCCGCGAAGGCCGGGCCGAAGTGCTCAACCAATACAGCCGGGCCGTGGCCGACCAGGGCAACCCCAAGGCCAGAGAGATCCTTTTCGAGGTTTTTGAGCCGGCCGAGGCCCTGTGGCGCGGCATCGGGCCCATCCCTGACTCGGGCCTGCGCATCCGCGAAGCCTGGGGACACTTCGACACCTTGCGCCGGCTTGGGCTCAGCCTGCCCGAAGTGCCGGAAATCAAAGGCTGCAAATGTGGCGACGTGCTCAAAGGCCGTATGGCGCCCAACGCCTGCCCGCTTTTCGGCAAGGCATGCACCCCGGCCGGGCCGGTGGGGCCGTGCATGGTCTCCACCGAGGGCAGTTGCGCCGCCTACTATAAATACCAGGGAGAAGAGGCATGAACGGGCACATCCTGTTGGACGCCGGCGCGGGCGGCAAGGCCGCCCATCGGCTGATCGCCGAGGTTTTTGTCCGGCACTTCTCCAACCCCGTGCTCGACGTCCTGGACGACGCCGCCCGTCTGGAACTTTCCGGCCCCCTGGCCTTCAGCACCGACGGCTACACCGTGGACCCGGTGGAATTCCCCGGCGGCGACATCGGCTCCCTGGCCGTGCACGGCACGGTCAACGACGTGGCCATGCTCGGGGCCAGACCGAAATATTTGAGCTGCGCCTTTATCCTGGAAGAGGGCCTGCCGCTGGAGCTGCTCGAGCGGCTGGCCGCTTCCATGGGCCGGGCGGCCAAAGAAGCCGGGGTGCTCATTGCCACCGGCGATACCAAGGTGGTGCCCAAGGGCGCGGCCGACAAGATTTTCATTACCACCAGCGGCATCGGCGAGATCATCGCCGACCCGGCCCCTTCGGGACACCGGGCCCAGGCCGGGGATGCGGTGCTTATTTCCGGCAGCATGGGTGATCACGGCCTGACCATTCTCTCGCAACGTGAAGGGCTGTCGCTTTCCTCGGACGTCGGCAGCGATTCCGCCGCCCTGCACCGCATGGTTGAGGCCCTGATCCTTGAGGTGGGCGAAATTCACGTGTTGCGCGACCCCACCCGGGGCGGCCTGGCCACCACCCTGAATGAAATTGCCGGGCAGTCCGGCCTGGACTGCCTGGTGCGTGAAGCCGACATTCCGGTGCTGCCGGGCGTGCGCGCCGGCTGCGACGTGCTCGGCCTGGACCCCCTGTACCTGGCCAATGAGGGCAAGCTGATCTGCATTTTGCCCGAAGAGCGGGCCGAAGCCGCGCTTGTGGTCATGCGCCGCTTCCCTCAAGGCGCCGGAGCCGTTCGTGTGGGTGAAATGGCCGCGCCTGCGGCTGCCTCCGGCCGGGTGGCGCTGCAAACCCCGCTCGGCGGCCGCCGGCTGCTGGGGATGTTGGAAGGGGCGCAGCTTCCCCGTATTTGTTGAAGACAATGGTTCGGTTTGGCGTGATACCGTTGATTTTGCAAAGCCCGCATAATTGATTGAGGATATCGTCATGGCCCAAAGTGATCCGCTGCCCGCGGAAGGGCGCCTGTCCCTGCCCTTCCTGACCATGCCCCAGACCCGGATGACGCCCTTTGTGCCGGCCGAGGCCGGGGTGCCCGAGTTGCCCGTGGAGGCGCCCGCGCCCCTGCCCCTGTTCACTGCGGCCAAAAAAGCGCCCAAGACCACCTATATTCCCCGGCAGGAAGACTGCCGGGCCCTGTGGGATCGCTACGACATGCCGGCGCACATTCGGGCGCACAGCGAAAAAGTGGCCGACCTGGCCCTGGCCCTGGCTTTGCGGGCCGTGAGCGTGGGTGTCGAAACCATGCCCGAGGCCGTATACGCGGCCGGGCTGCTGCACGATCTCGGCAAGATCCACGGCATCCGGAACGGCGGGGACCACGGCCAGGCCGGAGCAGCCTGGGTCATGCGCGAGACCCGCAACGGCCCCATTGCGCAGGCGGTGCTCTTCCATGTACATTGGCCTTGGGAAGACAAGTTGCCCCAATGCGCCGACAACGACGCCTTTTTCATTGCCATGGCAGTGTTTTACGCCGACAAACGGGTGAAACACGACAGCTATGTCGGCCTCGACGACCGTTTCGCGGATCTGATGGACCGCTACGGCGTCTCAGAATACGCCCGCAGCCGTATAGAGGCCTCTCGGCAGCAGGGCAAAAGCGTGGAGGCGGCCCTGTCGCGCCGTCTGGGAGTATCTATTCATGAATATACTGCTCATCGCGGGAGGCTGGTCAAGTGAGCGCGATGTGGCCCTTTCCGGCGGGAAAGGGTTGATCAAAGCTCTGAACAACCTGGGACACAACACAACCCACTATGACCCGGCGGACTCGCTCGACGACCTGCCGGCGGCCGTTGCCGGGCAGGATTTCGTCTTCATCAACCTGCACGGCTCCCCCGGCGAGGACGGCCTGATCCAGTCCATGCTCGAGCAATTGGACGTGCCCTACCAGGGCGCGAGCGCGGCCGGTTCCATGCTGGCCCTGAACAAGGCCGCGGCCAAGGCCCTGTTCCAGCGGGCCGGCCTGAACACCGCCCCCTGGAAGCTGCTGACCAAGAAGCCTTCCCCGCCCTACGATTTCGGGCTCCCCTACCCCCTGTTCATCAAATGCAATACCGGCGGCTCATCCCTGCACATGGAACGCGTGGACGACAGCGCCGCCCTGCCCGCCGCCCTGGACCGCCTCTTTGCCCTGCACTCCGACTTTCTGGTGGAACCGGCCGTCAACGGCGCGGAAATCACCTGCGGCGTGCTCGGCAAGCTTGAAGGCGGCCGCGAGGTGCCCGTGGCTCTGCCGCCCATCCTGATCAAGCCCAAGGCAAGCTCCGGAGTTTTTGACTACACCAGCAAGTACACCCCCGGCCAGGCCGAAGAAATCTGCCCCGCGCCCATCCCCGAAGCTCTGACCCGGCAAATCCAGGACATGACCCTGCGTGCCCACAGGGCCATCGGTCTGGAAGGCTATAGCCGGGCCGACTTCATCGTGCCCGAAGGCAAGGAGCCGGTGCTTCTGGAAATCAACACCCTGCCGGGCATGACCCCCACCAGCCTGATTCCCCAAGAGGCCGCGGCCATCGGCCTGACCTTTGAGGACCTGGTGCAGCGGCTTGTCGATCTCGGCCTGGCCCGGCACCGGGCCCGCCGGGGCTGACAGGCGCAGAATCTGCCGGGGCCGACGGACGCCGGCCGCGCCTTGCCTTTCCCTCGGCCATGCGCTATCAAAATCCACTTCCCCGCACAGCGGAACCCCTCAACGCAAGGAGCACCGCCATGATGTACGGCATGACCTTCTTTTTTCTCGGCCTCTGCGCCACCCTGGCGGCGCTCTATGTGATCAAGAAAACCTCCTGATCCCTTTCGTGCCTCTGTTCTTCGGCACAAAAAAAGCCGCGGCCTCATCCCTGAGACCGCGGCTTTTTCCGTTTGCACGGAGATAATTTCTTCGTCGCAAAAGCGGACACCTTACAGGCAAAGCCCGGCGACATCCCTTTCGCCGCGGGCGTTGCCGAATCCCCTCTTTAAAGTGACTTCCCGGCCTCTCGCGCCGGCTTGAGGCCGGGAAATCGTACGGGGGGATCATGATGCAGGGCTACCCCCTGCCGGTTTTACGCCGCGAATCGGGCGTAAAGTTGTTGGGCTTCCCCATTGTTGGGGTTGCTGCCCAGAAGAATCTCAAGATGGGCCTTGGCTTCGGCGTCGCGACCCAGGTTGGCCAAGCAGGCGGCCAGAGCATAGCGCACCGCCTCGGCATCACCCGCCCCGGCGGTGACGGCCGTTTCAAGATGCGGCACCACGTCACCGAGGCGTTGCAGAAAATGCCCCAGTTGCAGCATGCCGCTGACGGCCACCATGGTGCCGGGGTTCAGGCCCAAAGCTTCTGCAAAGCGCTCGAAAGCCTCGTCGTGCCGGCCCAGCTCGGATTCGACCATCCCCAGGCCCGCCAGGTTTTTGTCGTTGGGCTCAAGGGAATGCGCCTTGGCATACAGACTGCGCGCCCCGGCGATGTCGCCGTCGAAAAGGGCAATGGCGGCCAGCCCCATATAGGGGTCAAGCTGCTCGGGCGCGGCAATCTGGGCCTTCTTATAGTAGTCGGCCGCCTTGTTGTGCTCGCCCATGAAAAGATAGCATTCGCCCAATTCCTTGTTGATTTCGTAATCGACGTTCATGGTTCCCCTCCAAAAATTCTCTTCGCGGGCGTGAAAACCCGACAATTCGGTTTGCGTCCGCGATGACTTTTTGGCGCGAGCGGACTGTGCCTGAGGATTAGCAAAGCGCGTGCCAAAATCTGTGTCTCCAAAATATCGACATCCAAACCGACGCCTCCATTGAGAAATCGTTTTATTTCAATATATTTCGTGCTTGGAACGTTTATTGCTTAAAAATGCGCGAATCCGGTGGGCAAAAAATTCCCACCCCAAAACTCCCAAGGAGGAACCTGCATGAAAAGCCTGTTTGAACCCCATCTGCTCCTTTCGGGCAAGGTGCTGGACATGCAGTTGCAGCGTCAAAATCTTGTCGGCAGCAACATCGCCAACTTGAAAACTCCCGGTTACCGGGCCCGCAAGCTGGACTTCGAAGAAAAGCTGCAGGCCGCCCTGGGCACGGACGCCAAGGGCAAGATGAGCCTGACCGACGAAAAGCACATGCCCATGACCTTTGACCCGAACAAGTTCGGCCCCGACTGGGATCTGGCCTTCAAGCCGCGCGTCGTCCACGGGGAAGATCGGGTGGATCTGGATAAAGAAATGGCCGTCATGGCCAAAACCAGCCTGACGTATTCCGCGCTGACCTCGGTCATTCGCAGCGGTTACGACGGCTTGAAGCAAATCATCACGGAGGGCCAGAAATAATGGACTTCATGACCGCACTCGACATCGGCGCCTCGGGTCTTTCCACCGAGCGCACCCACATGAACATCATTTCCATGAACCTGGCCAACGCCAAGACCACCCGCACCACCGACGGCGGCCCCTACCGCCGGCGCAGCGTGGTGGTGGAATCGCTGCCTGTGGACCTGCCCTTTTCCAAGCAGATGCAGTCTTCACTGGATCAGGAACTGCGCGGCACCCGGGTGCAAAGCCTGGCCGTGGACCGGCGCCCGCCCAAGATGGTTTACGAGCCGGGGCACCCCGACGCCAACGAAGACGGCTTTGTGGCTTACCCGGACATCAACGTGGTCGAGGAAATGGCCGCCATGATGACCGCCCAGCGCGGCTACGAGGCGGGCGTGACCACCATAGACACGGTCAAGGCCATGTACACCAAGGCCCTTGAAATCAACAGATAAGCAGCGGAACAAAAAGGGGGAGCGTCATGAGCATCCAGGCCGTCGGGCTCAAAGCCTACACCAACGCCCTGAACAACTTTGCCAAGGCGGAAAAAAAGGCCAAAGCCGGGACCATCGCTCCGGAAACCAAGCCGGTCAACGATTTTTCCGAAATGCTCTCCTCGTCCCTGGGCAAGGTCAATCAATTGCAGGCTGAAAAAAAGAATATGATCACCGCGTTCGCCTCGGGCGAAAACCAGAACGTGCACGAACTGATGATCTCGTTGCAAAAGGCCGGCCTGGCCATGAACATGACGGCCGCCGTGCGCAACAAAGTCATTGAAGCCTACAAAGAACTTTCGCGGTTGCAATTCTAACCCCCAACCCGCCGCCCGCCTCCCGGAGGAACCCCATGTCTGGTCAACTCGCAGCCGCTCTCGAACGCATCAAGGCCTTCTGGTCAAGCATCAGCTTTTCCCAGCGCATGCTTATTGCCGGGCTTGCCACCCTGTCCACGGCCGTGTTCATCGGCCTGCTGATCTGGGTCGGCCGGCCGGAAATGAGCCCGCTCTACACCAACCTGGGCGCCGAAGACGCCAACCGGGTGATCAAGAGCCTGGAGGCCCAGAACGTGCCCTACCGCCTGGACGAAAACGGCACGGCCATCATGGTGCCGGCCGATCGGGTGCATGCTCTGCGCATCGGCATTGCCGGCTCCAACATCCTCACCGGACAGGGCATCGGCTTTGAAATTTTCAACGACGTCAAGTTCGGCCAGACCGACTTTGTCCAGAAGCTCAACTATCGCCGCGCCCTGGAAGGGGAACTGGCCCGCACCATCACCGAGTTTCCCGGGGTGGAGAGCGCCCGCGTGCATCTGGTCATTCCCAACCGCAGCCTGTTCATCGAAGAACAACAACAGCCCTCGGCCTCGGTGCTGCTGCGCGTGGGCGGCGCCAAGCTGGAATCACGCGACGTGCAGGCCATCGTCAATTTGGTGACCATGTCCGTCGAAGGCCTGGACAAGTCACGGGTTTCCGTGGCCGACTCCAACGGCAAGGTGCTTTACCAGCCCGACGAAGAAGGCTCGTTGCACGGCCTGACCCAGACCCAGCTCGACCACAAGCTCATGCTCCAGAGCAACCTTGAGCGCCGCATCGAAGAAATGCTCATGCCCGTGGTCGGGGCCGGGCACGTCATCGCCAAGGTCAACGCCGATCTCGACTTCAGCCAGCGGACCATCAAGAAGGAACTGTACGACCCGGAAAAGACCGTGGTGCGCTCGGAGCAGCGTTCCGAATCAAGCACCCGCGGCCGGGCCGCCATTGAAGGCGGCGTGCCCGACCCGAACTTCCGCGGCGACGGCATGAACGGCACCACCTCGGACCAGAACGCCAGCACCGAGACCCGCACCACCAACTACGAGATCAACAAGGAAGAGCAGAACATCATCGCCAACGTGGGCGAGCTCAACCGCCTGTCCGTGGCCGTCATCGTGGACGGCACCTACAGCCTGGACGAAAACGGCAAGCAGGTATTCACGCCCCGCGACGCCGAAGAAATCAAGCGCATCCGCCAGCTGGTATCCAACGCCGTCGGCTTTGATTCGGCGCGCGGCGACACCATCGAGGTATCCAGCATCGCCTTTGGCGGCGTGGAGCTGGAAGGGGTCCAGCCCGTGAGCGAAATCATCGCCGACTACGCCCTGCGCTTCGGCAAGCCCCTGCTCAACGCCCTGCTGATCTTCCTCTTCCTCGTCCTGGTGGTCCGGCCCGTGGTTCTGGCCCTGATCCGGCCCAAGGTGGAAGGTACCCTGCTGGAAGGCCTCGAAGGCCTGCCCCAGACCGACGAGCGCCTGGCCCTGGTGGAGCCCGACGACGAAGAAATGGCGGCGGCGGCCATGCTCGAAAAGATCGAAGACATCAAGGCCCACGCCCTGCAACTATCCGAACAGAACATGGATCAGGCCATGGGCATCATCAAGAGCTGGCTCAAGAACTCCGGCGCCGCCGAGGCCGGCTCCCGCCTGCCCGCGGCGCGCGCCGCCTGAACAATGCTGACACGGGCGGGCGTTGCGGGTATAATGCCCGCACCCCCGCCCCTCTTTCTTTCTTCAAGGAGTCGTTATGGCAGAGCAGGCAGGAACGGAACTGAACGGCGCGCAAAAAACAGCGGTACTGCTGCTGGCCCTCGGCGAGCAATTCGCTTCCGAGGCCTTCAAACGCATGGACCGCCAGGAGCTTGCCGCCGTTTCCAAGGCCATGGTCGACCTGGAAACCGTGCCCAAGGAGTCGGTGGAATCCGTGTTGCGCGAATATTACCACTCCCTGGTCACCGGGCGGGAAATGGTCCGGGGCGGCCAGGCCGCGGTGCGCAAGCTGCTGCTGCCCAACGTCGACAGCGACACGGCCAAGTATGTCTCCGACTACCTCAACCTTGATACCGGCCCGGCGCCCTTCAAGGAAATCAGTAAAGTCAGCCCCAAACTGCTGGCCCAGATCTTGCGCAACGAACACCCCCAGACCTTGGCCCTGATTCTCGGCAACCTGGGCGGCGATCAGGCCGCCGCCCTGCTCACCAACCTGCCCGCCGGGGTGCGCACCGAGGTGCTCATGCGCCTGGCCAACCTCGAAGCCGTGCCGGAGGAAATGCTCATGGCCGTCGACAAGGTTCTGCAAAGCCAACTCATCGCCATGGGCGGCAAAGAAGGTAAAAAGGTCGGCGGTGTGCAGTCCGTGGCCGAAATCCTCAACGCCGTGGACCGCTCCACCGAAGAAGAGGTTCTGGCCGAGATCGAAGAAGAATCTTCAAGCATGGCCGAGGAAATCCGCAACCTCATGTTCGTGTTTGAGGACGTCAAAAGTCTGGAAGACCGTTCCATCCGCGAACTGCTCAAGGAAATCAGCAACGAAGACCTGACCATGGCCCTGCGCGGCGCCGGCGACGACTTGAAGACCCTATTCTTCAAGAACATGTCCGAGCGCGCCGCCGGGATGATCAGGGAAGACCTGGAAATCATGGGCCCCACCCGCCTCTCGGACGTGGAAGCGGCCCAGCAGAACATCGTCAAGATCGTCCGCCGCCTTGAAGGCGAAGGCCGCATCGTGATCAGTCGTGGAGGCGGAGATGTCTTTGTCTGATCCCAAGGCTTCCGACTCCTCCTCCTGGGGCACCATCTACGGCCCCGGCGGCGAGCATTCCTTGAGCGCCGTCGAACGCTCCCGTTCCACAGCCTGGAACGAAGGCGACGAGGCCGCCTACATGGCCAGGGTCAAAGAAAAGGCCGAAGCCCTGGCCCGGGAAATTCTGGCCAAGGCCTCGGCCGAAGCCGGCGGCATCCGCGAGCAGGCCCGGCAGGAAGGCTACACCAAGGGTCTGGAGGAAGCCGGAGCCGAGTTGGAGTCTTTTCGTGCCGGTATGGCCGACTCCGTGGCGGCCGTGCTCTCGGCCATCGAGGGCCAGTGCTCGGCCATTTTTGCCGACTGGCGTGAGGACCTCACAGCCCTGGTCCGCTTGTGCGTGGAAAAAATTGTGGCCCGCGAACTGCCCGAAGACCGGGCAAAAACCTTTGAAACGCTTCTGCCGGAAGCAGTTTCCGCTCTGGAAAAACGTCGCGAGCTGGTCATTCGCGTGCATCCCGAAGATGAGCCGGTCATTGCCGATATCATCAACCTGACCAAAGAGCGCTATGCCGACGTGGCCTCCTGGCGGGTACGCGCCGACGCCTCGCTGACCCCCGGCGGTCTGGTGGTCGAAAGCGAATCTTCCCTGGCCGACGGCCGGGTGGAAAGCCGGGCCGCCGCCGTCAACCACATCCTGGCCGGCCTCGGCCTGCCCGCCGGCCCATGAGCGACCCCAAAACTTCCCGCGCCCTGCTGGCCCGCCTCTCACCGGTGACCTCCTACGGCAAGGTCAACCGCATCGTCGGTCTGGTGGCCGAAGGCAGCGGCCTGAAAGCCCCGGTGGGCTCCCTCTGCCACATCATTCCCGAAAGCCGGGCCGGCAGGGCCGACGACAACGAGGGCGTGCCCGTTGAAGTGGTCGGCTTTCGTGACGGCAACCTGCTGTTCATGCCCTACGGCGATCTGCGCGGCGTCCAGCCCGGCAGTCTGGTGCGCAACTCCAGCCTGCCGCCCCTGTTCCCCGTTGGCGCCGACCTGCTCGGCCGCTCTTTTGACGCCTTCGGCAGTCCTCTGGACGAAAACGACCATCCCGACCTGCCCGAAACAGCGCCCCTGTACGCCGACCCGCCCTCGCCCCTGTCCCGGCCGCGCATTTCCGAGCCCCTGGACGTGGGCGTACGCTCGGTCAACGCCCTGCTCACCCTGGGCAAGGGCCAGCGCGTGGGCATCATGGCCGGCTCGGGCGTGGGCAAATCCACCCTCATGGGCATGATGGCCCGTTACACCAAGGCCGACGTCAACGTCATCGCCCTGGTGGGCGAGCGCGGCCGCGAAGTCGTCGAATTCATGGAGAAGGATCTTGGCCCCGAGGGTCTGGCCCGTTCCGTGCTGGTCATCGCCACCTCGGATCAATCGCCCCTGGTGCGCATGCGCGCCGCCTACGCGGCCACGGCCGTGGCCGAATATTTCCGGGACCGGGGCAAAGACGTGCTTTTCATGATGGATTCCGTGACCCGCTTCGCCATGGCCGCCCGCGAGATCGGTCTGGCCGTCGGCGAACCGCCCACCACCAAGGGCTACACCCCCTCGGTCTTCGCCCAGTTGCCCCGCCTGCTCGAACGCACCGGCACCGGCGCCAAAGGCACCATCACCGGCATCTACACCGTGCTTGTCGACGGTGACGACTTCAACGAACCCATCGCCGACGCCGTGCGCTCCATCCTCGACGGCCACATCGTGCTCACCCGCGATCTTGCCGACCAGGGACATTTTCCGGCCATCGACGTGCTCCGCTCCATCAGCCGTCTGCGCAACGACATCTGCCCCAAAGAGCAGATTGACGCCGGCCGGGTGATTCTCTCACGTCTGGCCGCCTACAACCGCGTCGAAGACATGATCAACATCGGTGCTTACGCCCCCGGCTCCAACCCGGAAATCGACAAAGCCATCGAATCCCTCCCCGAGATCAAAGAATTCCTCCAGCAGAACATCACCGAACAGGCCTCTATCGAGGCCTCGTTCAAAGCCCTGGCCAACCTCGCCGCCAAGTAGCGATGCGGAATTCTTGGGGAAGTGCGATGGCGGGTTGACCCTCGGCAACATTCATGTTGTGATGCATCATCACATCGCCCGCTGAAAACGGACGGACAACCCCTTGGGATATTTACCGTGAATGCATTGGCCAAAGACTTTCGGGAGGCCTTCGGCTCCCTGTTGCCTGTGGTGCTGCTCGCTCCGGCGGCGCACCTGTTCACCGGTTTTTTGACGGCGGAACTGCTGCTGCGCTGGATTGTCGGCGCTCTGCTCTGCGGCCTTGGGCTGTTTCTTTTTCTGCGCGGCGTGGAATATTGCCTTGCGCCCCTGGGGGGCATGCTCGGTTCCAGGTTTCCCCTGGCCCCCAACCTCTTTCTGCTCCTGCTCCCGGCCCTGCTCCTGGGCGCGGCGGCCAACGTGGCCGACCCCGGCGTGGCCATGCTGGCCGGGCACGTGGACGCCGTGTCTTCCGGCGATTCTCCGCCGGTCTGGCTGGTCACGGCCGCCGTGGTCGGCGGGGTGGGGGTGTTTCTGGCCCTGGCCATGCTGCGCATCGTGCTGCGCCTGCCGGCCCGGCCGACGCTGGGTGCGGCATACGCCCTGGCCATTTGCGCGGCCTTTTTCGTGCCGCCGCAATATGTCGCCCTGGCCCTGGATTCCGGCGGGGTGGCCACCGGCCCGCTGACCGTGCCCTTCCTGTTGGCCGTGGGTATGGGCTTTGTTTCCGTGCTCGGCGGCCGCAGCGCTTCGTCCGACGGCTTCGGGGTGCTCGGCCTGGTGGCGCTCGGGCCCATCTGCGGGGTCATGCTTTTGGGGGTTCTATGGTAGGCGAGGTGCTCCTTTCCTTCCTGGACATGCGCGGCACGGCCCTGGCCGTGGCCGGCGGGCTGTTTCCCCTGGTGGGCGCCGCCTGGCTGTTCACCCGGCTGCCCTGGAACAGGCGCCGGCTGCCCACGGTACCGGGAGAATTCGCCAAGATCCTGCGTGGCGCGGCCCTGGTCTTTGTGGGCCTGACCTTGTTCCTGCGGGGCGTGGGCGCGGGTTTCGAGCCCGTGGGCCGCACCCTGGGCGCCTCTCTGGCCGGGCTTTGGGGGGGCCTTGGCCTGGTCCCCTTTGGCTTCTTTCTCGGCCTGGCCCTGTGTCTGGCCGAACCGGCCGTGAGCGTGCTCGGCGACCAGGTGGAGAAAGCCACAAGCGGCTCCATTCCCAAGCGCCTGCTTGTGGGTGCGCTCTGCGCCGGAGTGGCCATGGCCGGAGCCCTGGGATTTGCCCGGCTGCTCTGGGGCGTGCCGATTCTCTGGATCGTCGCTCCGGGCTATGCCCTGGCCATTGCGGCAAGCCGCTTCTGTACCTCCGAGTTCGTGCCCATTGCCTACGACTCTTCCACCGTGGTCACCGGCCCCATGGTGGCCGGGTTTCTTCTGGCCGTCGCCTTGGGCGCGGCCGACGTCCTGGAACACGCCAACCCCCTGATCGACGGTTTCGGGCTGGTGGCCGCCACGGCCATGCTGCCGGTGATCGTGGTCATGCTGCTGGGCTGCCTGCATGCCGCCCAGAGGAGAAAGTATGAGCGCAACAAGCGAATTTGATCTTGTCCTGGTGGTCGTCAACAAAGGCTGGAGCGACCCGGTCATCGACACCATTCAGAAAACCGGCGGCGGCGGCGCCACGGTGCTGCACGGGCGCGGCGCCGGCACCACCCATATTCCCAAGCTCTTCGGCATCCCCATTGAGCCGGAAAAGGACATCGTGCTTTCGGCCGTACCCGCGGCCATCAGCGCCCGGGTACTGGAGGCGGTGAGCAAAAACGCCGGCCTGGACAAGCCCAACACCGGCATTGCCGTGATCCTGCCGCTCAAGGCCGTGGCCGGCCTGGCCGGTCTGATGGGCGCGGGAGAATAACGTGGCCGCCGTATCTTCCGAAACTCTGCAGGCTTTGGCCGAGGCCTTGGCCCCCATAGCCAAACAGTTGGCCGCCGGGCTGCTGCGCCGGCCCCTGCCCGACGCCCGCGCCCAGCTCACTTCAGGTGACGAGGCGGTCGAGCATGTGGCCGAACTCCACGCCCAAGCCGTCCCCATATTGCGCGACGCCATGGCCGACCTGGACGGTCTGGATGCCGACGAGACCGAAGAGGCGGCCGAAGATCTGGCCGACCCTCTCTTTGCCCTGGTGGAAGGAGCCCGCGCCCTGCATGCCGTCCGTCTGGCGCCGGATGCCGAGGCCCTGCGCCCGTATCTGACGGCCCTGGTGGAAGACCCGGCCACCGACTGCCTGGAGTTGTTTCTGCACGTCATCCAGGCCGCCCTGAACCCCTGGGAGATCTTTGCCGATCCGGAGCATCCGGATCTGGATTTTTCTCTGAAAAGCGATGCCCCGGCGCATCTGGAGGCCCTGCGCGAACTTTGCCGCGCCCGCCCGGGCCTGCTTTCGGGCGAGACTCTGGAGCGCCTTGCCGCCGCCCTGGGATGTTAGAGCATTTCATACTTGAAATGCCCGCAAGGATTTGTCGGCAAATCCTTGCCGCCAAATAGGCGTAGGCGGGCTTTGCCCGCCGTTAAGCGACTATTTGAAGCGTAAACTGCTCTAGGGGATGACGGCACCCCCGGCAGGAGGCACTGTGAAAAAGTTCCTTTGCCGCGACGAGCCTAGGGCAAAGGCCTGCCGCTTGCCCCGATGTTTGCCGTCAATGTGCTTTTGTGAGCAATTTTAGGTGCCGCCCCTCTCATTTGATAAAAGGTTCACAATTCATCCAAAAAAACTTCGCGGACGTCATTTTTTCAGCATTTTGTTGCCAATAGGCCTGCTATTGAGAAAACAGGAAAACAACTCATATATTCCTCAGGAGCACGCATGAGTACCCACGCACCCGTGGAAAAACAACCCGGCAACTACTTTGATGGCCTGCCCATAAAGGGGCCGCACCTGATCCTGTTTTTCATCATCATGGCCTCGTACTTTTTCGAACAGGTGGACAACTGGAACTTCGGCTTCATTGCCCCCAAGCTGCTCGAAGACTGGCACGTGGAATTCGCCGTCATCGGCGAAATCAACTTCTTCTATTTCGTGGGCATGACCTTGGGCGGCCTCTGCGGCGGGGTCATTTCCGACTTCATCGGCAGACGTAAGACCTTTCTCATTTCCATCTGCATCTTTTCCACGGCCTCGGTGCTCAACGGTCTGACCAGCAGCGTGCCGCTGTTCATCTTTTTCCGGGCGCTAACCGGGTTCGGCATTTTCTGCCTGATGGTCTGCTCCCAGGCCTACATCGCCGAAATGTCGCCTGCCGAAAGCCGGGGCAAGTGGCAGGGCCTGACGGCCACGGCGGGCTTTTCCGCCGTGCCCTTTATCGGTTTTGCCTGCGCCTGGATCATCGGTCAAGGGCACGAAGCCTGGCGCCATATTTTTTATTTCGGCGGGGCCGGGCTCATCCCCCTGCTGGCGGGCCTGAAGTACCTGAAGGAATCCCCCCGCTGGCTGGTGAGCAAATGCCGGGTGCAAGAAGCCGAAGAAGTGGTCTTCTCCCTGAGCGGCCGGCATATCGACCTGGCCGACGCGGCCGAATGCCTGCCGCCGCGCATTCCGGTACACGAAGTGCTGGCAGGCATGTTCCAGCGCAAATACCTGCTCCGTACCCTGGTGCTTATGGCCGCCTACATCACCACCACCCCGGCCTCGTTTCTGGTGACCAACTGGACGGCCACCCTGCTCAAGCAGGGGCTGGGCTTCCAGCCCCAGGACGCCCTGCTGGCCGGCGCGCTGATCTCCATCGGCGTGCCCGCGGGCTGCTTTCTTTCCGCTCTGATTTCCGACAAGGGCGGCCGAAAAATCCCGCTGGTCTGCCTGTTCATCTCGGCCGCCATTCTGGGCGTCTTATACGGCCACATCCCGAGCATCTGGCCCAAGGAGTTTCTGACCTTCGGCCGCACCGACCTGTACTGGCCGCTGATCATCGTCGGCACCCCGCTGACCGCGCTGTGCATGGCGTTCGGTTTCACCATGTTCTCCTACACGGCCGAATCATACCCCACCCGGATGCGCAACACCGCCGCCGGCGTGCATAACGCCCTGGCCCGACTCTCCGTGGCCTGCACGCAACTGATCATCCCGGTGCTGTATATGTCCGGCGGCATGCCCCGGGTTTACTGGGCCTTCACCATTCTCTGCCTCCTGCCCGTGCCTGTGGTGGCCATCTGGGGTCTGCGCAGCGGCGGCAAGTCGCTGGAAGAAGTGGAATAGCGATTTCCCCACACGATAAAAGACCGGCCGCCGGCGGCAACTTCCGCCGGCGGCCGGTCTTGTTTTTCCCCCGTCCGTGTGCCGATCTTGCAGTCGCCACCTTTCCGGAACGCCTGTTTCCATGTGACGGCGCTCCCCCCGCCGGCAAGCCGGCGGGGGGCTTTTTTTCTGGACTTTGCCCGATTGCACGCGTATAGTATATAAAATACTATATGCGGATTTATTGATATGCTGATCATCACCGATCCTCATGAATTGCAACGCCTTTGCCTGGAATGGGAAGGCGCGGGCGAGCGCATCGCCCTGGTGCCCACCATGGGCTACCTGCACAACGGCCATTTGAGCCTGATCCGCAAGGGTCGGGATCTCGGCCACAAGCTGGTGGTTTCCATTTTCGTCAATCCCACCCAGTTTGGGCCTGGAGAAGACCTGAACGCCTACCCCCGCGATCCTGAGGGCGACGCCGCCAAGGTCCGGGCTCTGGGCACGGACGTGCTCTTCTGCCCCACGCCGGAATCCATGTATCCCGAAGGCCACGACACCGGGATAGAGACGCCCTCCCTGTCCTCCGGCCTGTGCGGCGTGGCCCGGCCCACGCATTTTCGCGGTGTCTGCACTGTGGTCAACAAGCTTTTCATGCTGGCCCGGCCGCGCTTTGCCGTGTTCGGCGAAAAAGACCGCCAGCAGTTGACCGTGATCCGGCGCATGGCCAAAGACCTGTTCATTCCCGTCGAGGTTGTGGGCGGGCCCACAGTGCGCGAAGCCGACGGCCTGGCCATGAGTTCGCGCAACGCCTACCTCACGCCCGAGGAACGCGCCCAGGCCCCGCAACTGGCGGCCGGCCTGCGCAAGGCCGAGGCCGCCATCCAAGCCGGCGAGCGCTCCATCGCCGCCCTGGCGGGACTGGTGCGGGCTCATTGGGCCGTGCACCTGCCGGCCGGGCGCGAGGGCTACCTGGCCTTCGTCCATCCGGAAACCCTCGTTCCGCTCGAGCGCGTGAACGGCCCCGTGGTTGTGGCCGCTGCCGTGCGCCTGGGCAAAGCCAGACTTATCGACAACTTTCTGATAACCCCAAACCTGGAGCAGGAGCGCACATGATTCCCGCCAAAGGCAAATACTATTTCACCTCCGAATCCGTGACCGAAGGCCATCCGGACAAGGTGGCCGATCAAATTTCCGACGCCGTGCTCGATGCCCTGCTGGCAGGCGACTCCACCTCGCGCGTGGCCTGCGAAACCCTGGTGACCACGGGCATGGCCTTCATCGCCGGCGAAATCACTTCGCGCGCCTATGCCGACCTGCCGGACATCGTGCGCCGGACCATCCGCAACATCGGCTACAACAGCTCGGACATGGGCTTTGACTGGCAGACCTGCGCGGTCATTTCCTCCATCGACAAGCAGTCCCCGGACATCGCCCAGGGCGTGGACCGGATCAAGGACGAAGACCAGGGCGCCGGCGACCAGGGCATGATGTTCGGCTTTGCCTGCGACGAGACCCCCACTCTGATGCCCGCGCCCATCTACTGGGCCCACGAACTTTCGCAAAAGCTCACGGCCGTGCGCAAGAACGGCGAAATTCCCTACCTGCGCCCCGACGGCAAGACCCAGGTCTCTTTTGAGTACGTGGACGGCAAGCCCATGCGCATCAACAACGTGGTGGTCTCGACCCAGCACGCCCCCGAAGTGGCGCAGGATCAAATCGTCCACGACGTGACCCGGAAGGTCCTTCTCCCCACCCTGCCGACCAGGCTCTTCGACCCCAAAAGCTGCGAAATCTTCATCAACACCACCGGCCGCTTTGTCATCGGCGGCCCCATGGGCGACTGCGGCCTGACCGGGCGCAAGATCATCCAGGACACTTACGGCGGCATGGGCCACCACGGCGGCGGAGCCTTCTCGGGCAAGGACGCCTCCAAGGTCGACCGTTCGGCCGCCTACATGGCCCGCTACATCGCCAAAAACGTCGTGGCCGCCGGCCTGGCGCCCAAGTGCGAAGTGCAGATTGCCTACTGCATCGGTGTGGCCGAACCGGTTTCGGTGCTCTGCTCCTCGCTCGGCACCGGGCACCTGCCCGATGACGTGCTGACCCGCGCCGTCAAAGAGGTCTTCGACCTGCGCCCCTTCCACATCACCCGCAGGCTGGATCTGCTGCGACCCATCTACGGCAAAACCTCCTGTTACGGCCACTTCGGCCGCGAGCTGCCCGAGTTCACCTGGGAAAAGGCCGACGCGGCGCAGGATCTGCGCACCGCCGCCAAAGTGTAGGCGGTTTCGGGAATCGGGCGCTTTTGCCCTTCGGCCGCGTCAAACGGCTTTTTCGCTTCGGTCGAGTACCAAAAGAGTACACTCCCTCCGCGAAAAAGCCGTTTTTCTTGCCGAAGAACAAAATTCGCTCCGATTCCCGAAACCGCCGGAGCAGGCATCACATCCGCTTGCTTACAGGCTCGGTCAACAGCCCGTCGGCAATATGGCTTTATCGGCAATTTCAAAGTAACATTGCTCCAACAAAGAAACGCTTTCGAGGAGCACCTCCATGACCGAACCCGTCCGCTGCGCCTGGAGCCTGCATTCACCCGATGAAACCCGCTACCATGACGAAGAGTGGGGGGTGCCGGTTTACGACGATGCCGGCATCTTCGAGTTTCTCACTCTGGAAGCGGCCCAGGCCGGGCTCTCCTGGCTGACCATTTTGCGCAGGCGCGAAGGCTACCGCCACGCCTTTGCCGGCTTCGACGCCAACAAAGTCGCGGCCTTCACCCAGGCCGACGTTGAGCGTCTGCTCCTCGACACCGGGATCATCCGCAACCGCAAGAAAGTCGAATCCGCCATCAACAACGCCCGACGCTTCCTGGAAACGGCTGCCGAGTTCGGCTCCTTTGCCCGCTTCATCTGGGGCTTTGTGGACGGCAAACCCCTGCAGCCCAAGCGACGCAAAGTTGAAGACATCCCCGTGCACACCCCCCTGGCCGAAACCCTGGCCAAGGAACTCAAACGCCGGGGCTTCTCCTTCCTCGGCCCCACCGTGGTTTACGCCCACATGCAGGCCGCCGGCATGGTCAACGACCACCTGACCTCCTGTTTCCGCTATCCCCACATCCTCGACCTCGGCGCTCAAGGCTTTGCGGAGTGAAAAGCTGGGGCCTTACCCTGAATCCCAGGCTCCATCTGTCATCATAGGTTCATTCGCTCCGCCGGGGAATGGGGCTGGTTCGGTGTCAGACACGGACGGCGAGTTTTCTGCTATGGGGTTGGGCTCTTCGGCCCTACCCCATCGCAGAAAACGACGCCTGACGCAGTATCACACCGAACCAGCCCCATTCCCCGGCTTGCGTGTAGGGGGCTTTTGAGGCATGATCCCAGTTTGGGATGGAGGGTGATGGATGGATCTGGCTGTAATTGTTCCGCCCCTGCCCGGGGGCGTTTGGGGTTTTATCGGGGCTTTCGTCTGCCTGGCCGTGGCCCTGACCCTGCTGCTGGTGGCCGTGTGCGGCCCGCTCTTCGGTTCCATGACCGAGGCTTTTTTTCTCAAGACCGGCAAGGTGTTTTATGAAAAATGCGCCTTGCAGCTCACCCGTTTTGCGGTCCTGGTCGGTCTGGCCGCCGGGCTCATCCTGATTGCGGCCGGCTGGCTGGCCTTGCGGCGCTGGTTTCCGGAGCTGCTCGAGCCACCCTTCGGCATGCGCCTGATCTTTTTTGTGCTGGTGCCCGGCATGGGCTACGGCCTGTTTCTGGTGCGCGCGCTCACCTGGAAGGGCCTGAACCATTTGCCCAGAACCCGTTTCATTCTCGGCCTGCTCCCGGCCGCCCTGGGCCTGGCCTTCATGATCCGGTTGAGCCTGCCCCTGGAAAAAATCCGGGCCTTCATAGACAATCCGGGTTCGGCCTCGGCCGGAGGCGCCCTGCTGGAGGCCCTGTCGCCCGGCGGCAACATCGGCTCGGCCCTGGCCTGGCACGTGGGCTTTGCCCTGTGCACCGGGCTGGCGGCCACGGCGATTTTCGGCGCCTGGTATCTGTTCTTGCGCCGCAACCGCGAAGACTATGGCCGGGACTATTATGTTTTTGCCTTGCGCCACTGCGCCCTCTGGGGCGCGGGCCTGATTGTTCCGACCACGGTCTGCGCCGGCCGGTTGGCCTTTCTGCTGAGCCCGGGCGACCCCGCCACGGCCTTTTCCTGGGCCGACCCGACCGTGCTGCGCTTTGCCTGCACCGTTGTTTTTTCGCTTCTGGCCTTTATTCTGCTCCTGGTGATCGGTAAGAGCGCCCTGCCCATGCGCCGGAAGATCACCGCCGTATTCGCCGGCGTGTTCTTTCTGATCTCCTTTTTCGGGCAACTTGCCCTGTTTCATCTGACCGTCACCCTGCCGCCCCCGGGGGTTTAGGCCGGGAAGGAGGTTCCCCATGCCCGCCTCGTCCGTCGTCATCGGCGATCTGGCACTCAACACGGCCATCGACATGCTGGGCAAACCGTCCATTCCCTCGCCCCTGGCCTCGGCGGCCTTCCCGAAGGATGAGACCATCCCTCTGTACCTGGACGCCGAGCACATCGAGGAACTGCTCGGGATGGAACCCGTGGCCGTGCGCTTTGAACCCGCCGGGCCACGCAAAAGCCTGTATTTCGACACCTCCAAGACCAAATGCGCCATCGTCACCTGCGGCGGTCTGTGCCCCGGCATCAACGACGTGATCCGGGCCATCGTCATGGAGGCTTTCCATAAATACCGCGTGCCGGCCGTGCTGGGCATTCGTTACGGCCTGGAGGGCTTTATCCCGCACTACGGGCACGACGTGGAGGAGTTGACCCCGGCCAAGGTGGCCGACATCCACCAGTTCGGCGGCACAATGCTCGGCTCGGCCCGGGGGCCGCAGCAACCCGCGGAAATCGTCGATTCCCTGGAGCGCCTGAACATCAGCGTGCTCTTCATGATCGGCGGCGACGGCACCATGCGGGCCATGGACGGCATTGTCCGGGAAATCAAGGCGCGCGGCCTGCGCATTGCGGTCATCGGCATCCCCAAGACCATCGACAACGACATCAACTTCATCAGCCAGAGCTTCGGCTTCGAGACGGCCGTGTTCAAGGCCACCGAGGCCATCCAGTGCGCCCACACCGAGGCCGTGGGCTATCGCAACTGCGTGGGCATCGTGAAGCTCATGGGGCGCGAATCGGGCTTTATCGCGGCCCATGCCACCCTGGCCATGAAGGAAGTGAACTTCGTGCTCATTCCGGAAATTCCCTTTGCCCTGGAAGGCCCCGGCGGTCTGCTGCCGGCCCTGGCCGAGCGGCTGAAATCGCGCAAGCACGCGGTCATCGTGGCAGCCGAAGGCGCGGGCCAACACCTGATGCAGAAAGAAGACACCACCGACGCCTCGGGCAACCCGGTGCTCGGCGACGTGGCCGAGGTGCTCAAGCGGGAGATCAAGCGCTACCTGAAAGAGCAGGGCATGGAATTTTCCATCAAGTACATCGACCCCAGCTACATCATCCGCTCCGTGCCCGCCAACGCCAACGACAAGGTTTACTGCGGCTTTCTGGGCCAGAACGCGGTGCACGCGGCCATGGCCGGGCGCACCAACGTGGTCGTGGGCAAGCTCATGGACCGCTATGTGCACCTGCCCCTGGAACTGGTCATCCGCAAACGCAGGCAACTGAACATTCGCACGGAATACTGGCGGGCGGTCCTGGAATCCACCGGGCAGCCAGATCTGGCCGTGATGCAATGAGACCGGCGGGCGGTCCTGGAACCCACCGGCCGGCCGGATCCGGCCGTGATGCAATGAACCGGATCGCCTCCGGCCGGGCCGCGCCCGCGGCAACCAATACGTCAAAATGATCACCCGCATCGACGCCTCGGCCGGCTCCGGCAAGACCTACCGGATCACCCGCCGCTTTCTGGCCCTGATGCGCCGGGCCGCGCAGGCCTATCCCCCGCCGGGCTGCGACTGGGCGCGCCCGCCCGGTGATTACGCTCTGGCCGAGATCCTGGCCGCCACCTTCACCAACAAGGCCGCGGCCGAAATGAAGGGCCGCATCCTTTTCACCCTGAAGGACATGGCCCTGGCCCGGCGCGCGGCCGGCTTCGCCGGCGGCCGGGCCGAGCGCCAGGTCGAGGCCGTGCTGCGCCATTACGGCGCCCTGAACGTACGCACCATCGACAGCCTGCTCAACGCCTTGGTGCGCCTCTCGGCCCTGGAACTGGACCTGCCCCCGGACTTCGAGCCTTCTTTTGACCCCGAAGACCACTTCACCCCCCTGTACGACGCCCTGATGCGCGACCTGGCCCCGGACGGGACCGGCACCTTCGGCGACGACCCGGCCCGGCTGCGCGCCGCCCTGGCCGAGGCCTGCCGGGCCCGGCTGTTCACTGTGGAAAGCACCGGCTTTGCCCTGCGCGGCGCCCTGCGCCGGGGGCTGTATGAGGTCTTTTTGCTCCACCTGGCGGGCAAGGAAGCGCCGCAGGCGGACACGGACTTCATTCTGGAATCCGTTGCCCTGCAAAAGGCCGCCCTGGACCGGGCCGTGGGCCTGCTGGCGGATGCAATTGAAGCCGAGGCCCTGAAGCCGCTCAAAAACCTCCCGGTTTTTCTGGAAAAGTGCCTCGGCCTGGCCCCTTTTGAACTGCCCGCGAGCGCCACTTACGCCCATAAAGATTCTTTGGCCGAGTGCCTGGTCAAGGCCTCGCCCGAGCCCGGCGAGGCGGCGGAGCAAGCCTATGCGGACTTCCGCCGGGCCTACCGGGAACGGGCCGCCGTGCTGCCTCTGCTCAAAGCCTCGGCCGCCCTGGCCCCCCTGAGCGTCCTCGGCGCGGAGCTGTTCCGCCGGGCCGCGCCTTTCTGGCGCCGGGAGCGCATCCTGCCCGCCCCGGCCGTTCCCGGCCTGGCCGCACGCCTGCTTTCCGGCGAGTACGGCGTGTCCGACGCCCTCTGTCGGCTGGGCTCGCGCCTGACCCACATCCTGCTCGATGAATTCCAGGATACCAGCCGCGACCAGTGGGCCGCCGTGGCCCCCCTGGCCCTGGAATGCCTCTCGCGCGGCGGCGGCCTGTACTGCGTGGGCGACATGAAGCAGGCCATCTACAGTTGGCGCGGCGGCGACGCCCGGCTTTTCGCCGAACTGGCCCAAGATCCGGAACTCACCGCCCCGGCAGGGGTCCGCCTGCGCCGCCTGCCCTGCAACCGCCGCAGCCTGCCCGGCATCGTGGCCTTCAACAACGCGGCTTTTTCCCTGCTCGGCGAGGCAACAACCGCCCGGGCGGTGCTCGCGGCCATGCTCCCGGATCATACGCCGGCCGCCTACCTGGATCGGGCCGTGACCGAAGCTACGGAAATTTTCGCAGGCGCGGCCCAGGCCATGCCGCCGGGCGGCCCGGCCACACATGACGACACGGCCGCAAACGGCGACCCGGCCCAAAACAGCGGTCCGGCCACAAACGGCGGCATGGTATGCCTCTACGGCGTGGCCGGGGCCAACCCGGCGGCCGTGGACGGCCTGGCGGCCGGCCGTCTGGAACGCCTGTTCCGCGAAGAGCTGCCCGGCCGGCGGGCCTGGCGCGACGTGGCCGTGCTCACCCGGGGCCGGGAAGAAATCGCCCGCCTGGCCGGGCAGCTGGCCGGCTGGGGCGTGCCCGTGGTCACGGAAGAAAGCTTCTTGCCCGCCGAGCACCCGCTGGTGGCCGGGGTGGTCGACCTGCTGGCCTTTCTGCTCTACCCGGCCGACGACTCGGCTTTTTGGGGCAGCCTGGCCATTGTGCCGGGTCTGGACCCGGCGGCCGCGCGCGAGGCCGTGTGCCGAGCCCTGCGCGAGCGCGGCAACCCCCGCCCGCCTCTGTACCGGCTCTTTGCCGAATGGGCCCCGGAGCACCGCCGGCAATTGTACGAGCCGTTGCTGCGCCGTGTCGGCCTGATGAGCGCCTATGACCTGATCATGGAAATCGTGGCCCGCTTCCGCCTGCCCTTGAGCGACCCCGGCGACGGCCCGTTTCTGCGCCGGCTGCTGGAAACCGCCCACCAGGCCGAAGGCCGGGGCTTTTCCTCGCCGCCCGCCTTTCTGGACTTTTGGCGCGAGGGCTGCGCCGAAGACCGCCTGCCCCTGCCCGAGGGCATGGACGCGGTGCGCCTGATGACCATGCACGCGGCCAAGGGGCTGGAGTTTCCGGTGGTTGTGCTGCCCTCGCTGCACCGGGGGCGGGACAACAGCGACGAGTCGGCCGTGTTCGTCCATCGCGGCCGACGCCTGCCGACCAAGGCCCGGCCGGAGCTGCCCGAGATTTTTTATCCGGCCCGGATCACCTCGGTCCTGGAGCATCTGAACCTGCTCTATGTGGCTTTCACCCGGCCGCGCGAAGAACTGCACGCCTTCGTCACCCGGCCGCGCCACGGTTGCGGCCCCCTGGGACGGGGTCTGGAGGCGCTGCTGCCGATCCTGCGCGAACGCGCGCCCGCGGCTTTCCGCCATGAGGAGGTTGCGGCCGAGGTCCTCAGACCGATGATCGCCCCGAAACCGGCTCCCCCGGCCGCTGTGCCGGCCACGCCCGTGCTCCCGCCCGCCTTTGCCGAAGCCGAGCCCGCCGCCCGCCTGCCTCGGCTGAAAATTTTCCGCTCCACCCTGGAATCGCCGGAATTCACCCCCCGCCGGCGCGGTATTTTCGCCCACCTCTGCCTGGAACACCTGCGCCTGTCCGCGCCCGGCCGGGAAGAAGAAGACGTGCGTCTGGCGGCGGCCCAGGCCCTGCGCCTCTTCCCCCTGCCTCTGGAAGCCCCGGAAGAGGCGGCCCGGAGCATGGCCGAGGCCCTGCTCTGGTTTGTGCGCCTGCCCGAGGCCCGGCAGCTGCTGGAGCGCGGTCTGCGCGAGCAAGGCATGATCGACGAAAGCGGCAAACGCCTGCGCGTGGATCTGCTGGCCGTCGAGCCGGACCTGGTGGTGGCTCTGGACTACAAGACCGGCCGGCCCGAGCCGGGACATGAAGCCCAGGTGCGCGCCTACATGCGCCTGGCCGGAGCGGCCCTGCAACTGCCGGCCCGCGGCTTCCTGGCCTATCTGGACGAGCGGGCGCTGTTGGAGGTGACGCCATGAACCGGCACAATCCGCCCATCTATGCCGTGCCCTTTGGAGCGGATTTTCTCGGCGCGATCCTGGATCTGGCCCTGGAGCACGGGCCGGACCTGCACACCGTCGACTTCCTTTTTCCCAACGTCCGGGCCGGGCGCTACCTGCTGCGCGATCTGGCCTCGCGTCCGGATCTGCCCCGTCCCCTGCTGGAGCCTTCGGTTGTGACCGTCTCCGGCATCTTTGCCCGCCTGCACCGGGAGCTGGCAGGCAGGCCCCTGTGGAATGCCGGGCTGCTGGACCGGGCCGGGCTGCTCTTTGAATGTCTGAAAGAAACCGGCGGCGCGGAATTTCTCGGTCCCGAAGGCCAAGGCGACGACCCCACGGCCTTTTTCTTCCCCTGGGGTTTCCGCCTGGCCGAGCTGTTTGACGAGTGCCCGGCCAATGGGTTGCGCCCGGTCGACATCCCCCATGCCGAGGCCTCGCCCTGCGCCGCCCGCCTGCTGGAGCGTCTGGGGGGGCTGTTCGCAGTCTACGAGCGCAAGATGCGCGAACGCGACTGGACCACCCCCGGCCTGGACGCCCTGGCCGTGTACCTGGCCCTGCGGCAGGGCGACGATCCGCTTGCCGCTCTGGCCGGCGGCCGGCGCCTGTACGCGGCCGGGTTCCATACCCTGACCAGGCCCGAAGAAGCCCTGCTGCACGCCCTGCGGGTGGATTACGGGGCCTGCGCCGTGATTCGGGCCGACCTGCCGCGCGAAAAGGCCCACTGGAGCTGCGCCCCGCTCTTTGCCTGGGTCGAGCGGGAAAAGGCCGTTTTACGGCCCCTTGCGCCCAAAACCCGGCGAGCGGCCGGCCGCCTTGCCTTTGTACAGGGCTTTGACCTGCATTCCCAGTTGGCCGCCCTGCGCGAGGCATTTCCGCGCCCTTCCCCGGCCGGGCAGGACACGGCCGGCATGCCGGGCGCCCGGTTTTCCGCCGACACGGCCGTGGTCCTGCCTTCGGGCGACCTGCTCATGCCCCTGCTGCACCATCTGCCGGCCGAGGAGATCAACATCTCCATGGGCTATCCCCTGGCCCGCTCGCCCCTGTTCCGGCTGGTGGACACCATCCTGCGCCTGGAAGAAGGCCGCAAGGGCCGCGAACGCCACTGGCGGAATATTCTGGAACTGTTGCGCCACCCGGCCTTGGCCGGTTTGGACCCGGAGCCTCTGCCCACCCCGGCTCCCCCGGACTCCGAAGATTCCCCAGGGGCCCCGGATCCCGAGGGAGAAAACGCTCCGGTCCCGGAACCCACAGGCGACATCCGGCGCGAACTGCATCTGTTTGAGGAAACCCTGCGCGCCGCCGGCGCGGCCTATATCGACCCCGAAGCCCTGTGGGAAGAGATTCTGGCCTCGCGGGCTCCGGACGAAGCCGTGCCCGAGCCTTCGGCCCGGCTGGTGCGCGAGATCTTCCGTTGTTGCCTGGGCAACTTCGAGACCCCGCGCACGCCGCACGAGGCGGGCAAGGCCCTGGAAGCCCTGTGCGCGCTGTTGCTGCGCCACGGCGCCCACCTCTGGCCGCGCTTTCCCATCGACGCCGAGTGCCTTTACCGCCTGCTCCAGGGACTGATTCCGGAACTGCTGCATTCCACCGCCTCCCGCCTGCGCCTGCCGCGCGAGGCCCTGTTCGCCCTGATCCGCAAGCTGCTGGAGGCCGAACGCGTGCCTTTCGAGGCCGACCCCCCCACCGGGGTACAGGTGCTCGGCATGCTCGAAACCCGGCTGCTCTCCTTTCGCCGGGTATTTGTCCTGGACGCGGGCGAGCACTCCCTGCCCGGCCTGCCCGAGGGCGACCCCCTGCTGCCGGATCTCCTGCGCCCGGTGCTCGGCCTGCCCGACCGGCACTCGGCCGAGGCCCCGGCGGCGCACCACTTTTTCAGCCTGATCCGGGGCGCGGACGAGACAATGCTGCTCTGGCGCGAAGGCGGCGAGGCCGGGGCCCTTTTTGACGGCAAAAAAATCAAAAGCCGCTTTGTGGAAGAGCTGCTCTGGGAGGAGGAAAAACGCCTCGGCCGGCGGCTCTCCGGCACCGGCGACGACGGCCCCCTGCGCGTGCTCGTCGACGCCCCGGCGCCCATCCGCGCCGCCCCCGGCCCTGTGCCCGTGAGCCCGGCCGCGCGTGCTCTGCTTGACGATCTCCTGGCCCGGCCGATCTCGGCCTCGCTGCTGGACGCCTTTCTGCTCTGCCCGGCGCGCTTTTTCCACGAACGCCTGCTGCGCCTGCGCGAAGCCGAGGCGCCGGCCGAGGAATACGACCCGCCCGCCGTGGGCGTGCTGCTGCACCGCGCCCTGGAGGCTTATTACCGCGAACGCCTGGGTGTTCCCCAGGCCGCCGGTTCCGAGCTGCCCGCAAGCGCGGCCGACGAACTTTGCGCCCTGTTCCTGGCCCGGCCGGAATTCGCCGACCTGGAACGCCGCCTGCCCTTTGACGCCCTGACCATGATCCGTGTCGCCGGGCCGGAGCGTCTGCGCCGCTTTCTGGCCGCCCAGCCGGCCGGCATCCCCCTGGCCCTGGAGCAGACCTATGCCGCGCCTCTTGCGGCCGGCGGCCGGCACTTTTCTCTCACCGGCACCCTGGACCGCCTGGATAAACGGGACGAAGGCCACACCGTTCTGGATTACAAAACCGGAAAGATCCCCTTGGTGGACAAGGGGGTCTGGCTGGACGAAGCCTTTTGGAGCCGGCTCGAAACCACCGACCCCGCCGACCCGCGCCTGCCGGAAATCATCTCCGCCGGCTTTGAGAGCGTGCAACTGCCCCTGTACCTGTATCTGGCCGGGCACGCGCCCGGTGCGCCCGGCGCCGCGCAGGCCGCCTGGGTGGAACTGGCCGCCTCCGGCCTGGAAACCCCCTTGTTCGGTCCGAAAATTCCTTTTAAAGCCCGAACGACCGCTCTGGCGGAAAATATTCCCCAACTTCTTGGTATTATTTTGCAAAATCTTGCCGGATGCGAAATCTTCCTGCCCCGCCCAGGGCTGCATTGCCGCTGGTGTTCCTGCAAAAGTGCGTGTATGATCCTTGCCGCGGAATAACCTTCCGACCGCCCGCCTTATCCTTCCGGGGCAGCCCGCCCCCGCCGGCGGCCGCATTTTCCGCAAGGAGAATCTTTCCTATGACCTTGCCTTCATTGAATATCGGAGAACTCACCGCCCGTCTGCCCATTATCCAGGGCGGCATGGGTGTCGGCATTTCTCTGCACCGTCTGGCCGCAGCCGTTGCCGCCGAAGGCGGCATCGGGGTCATCGCCGGGGCGATGATCGGCATGCGCGAGCCCGACGTGGCCCAAAACCCCACCGGCGCCAACACCCGCGCCCTGAGCGAAGAACTGCGCAAAGCCCGGGCCCTGACCCACGGAATCATCGGCGTGAACATCATGGTGGCGCTTACCGACTTTGCCGCCCTGGTACGCTCGGCCATTACCGAGCGGGCCGACATCATCTTTTCCGGCGCCGGCCTTCCCCTGGATATGCCCGGCCATTTGCGCGCCGTGTGCGAAGAAAAGAAAGAAGAATTCCGCACCAAGCTTGCGCCCATTGTTTCCTCAGCCCGCGCAGCCTCGGTGATTTGCAAGAAGTGGGCCTCCCGCTTCGATTACCTGCCGGATCTCTTCGTGGTCGAAGGCCCCAAAGCCGGCGGCCACTTGGGCTTCAAGCCCGAAGAGATCGACGACCCGGCCCACGCCCTGGAAAAGGTCGTTCCTGAAGTGGTCGAAGCGGTCAAACCTTTCGAAGACAAGCACGGCAAGAAGATTCCGGTGATCGCGGCCGGCGGCATCTACTCCGGCGAAGACATCAAGCGCTTTCTTGAAATGGGCGCCTCCGGCGTCCAGATGGGCACCCGCTTTGTGGCCACCGACGAGTGCGACGCCGACATCCGCTTCAAGCAGGCCTTTGTCGACGCCAAGGCCGAAGATCTGGCCATCATCAAAAGCCCCGTGGGCATGCCCGGCCGGGCCATCAAAGGCCGCTTCATCGAAGCCGTCGAACAGGGCAAACGCAACTTTCGCTGCATTTTCCACTGCATCTCCACCTGCAACCCGGAAAAATCGCCCTACTGCATCGCCTCGGCCCTGCTCAACGCCATGAAGGGCAATCTCGACAAAGGCTTCGCCTTCACCGGCGCCAACGTCTTCAAGGTCGACAAGATCATTCCGGTCAAAGAGCTGATGCATACCCTGCAACGCGAATTCGACCTCGCCTGCAAGGCCCTCTCCCTCGATTCCATTCGCGCCGAACTCCAGGCAGCCAAAGAATCGTTCAAGTAGCCCCCTGGGGGACCTCCGTCCCCCAGACCCCCTGCCGGGGGAATTATTCCCCCGGCCCCCATTATGCGACGGGCCGTTTCCGCTTTGCGGGAAAGGCCCGTCGCATCATGGGGGGGTCCCAGGGGATTATACCCTTGGGGAGGCTCAAAGCAGGGCTACCGGGGTCAACCCGCCGCAACGTCCGGTGAAGTGAAAAAGCTGCCTTGCTGTGATGGGTGCGGCATCCCCAAACCTCTCCGCCAAGGGGATAATCCCCTTGGACCCCCCC
>JAVBLS010000069.1:0-9860 GCA_031553235.1 Desulfovibrio sp. | reverse complement strand
TAGTTGACACCGAACTTGCGCTCGATCAATTCCGCTACGCGAGCCTGAGTCCATATCTGGCCGGTATAGCCAAAATTTTCAGCCCCCAGGGAAAGCATGTCCATAAGCTCGGCTCGTTGTGGCTGTGAAAGCAAGGCCGGTCTTTTGGATACCTTTTTGTACCGAAGAGCTTCGATGCCCTTTTCCCGATAGAGTTTCAGCCACTGGCACACGGCCCCGCGAGTCACTCCCAAAGCCTCCGCTATGCGAATAGATCGCCAGCCCTGTTTATAAAGCTCCACGGCCCGAAGTCGCCTGAACTCGCGTGCATCTTGACTGGTCTTGCTGAGCGTTTTCATGTCTCATGACATACCAGAGTTTCTAGAAAATGTTTAGTAAAAAATGCGGAGAACAGTAAAATCCGGTCAAATAATCGGCCCATTCCTGCATCATCTTGCGGCGTTCCGGCAAATATTCTGCCCGGTTGTAAACGCCGCGTATCTTGTCGCGCGGATTGTGGGCCAGCTGCTTTTCGATCACGTCAGCGGAATAGCCCTGCTCGTTCAGAAGCGTGCCGGCCATGGAGCGGAAGCCGTGGGCGCACATTTCGTCTTTTTCGTAGCCCATGCGCCTCAGGACGGCGATAAAGGTCGCATCGCTGATGGCTTTTCCATGCCGCAGGCCGGGGAACATCAACCGCCCCTCGCCGGTCAGTTCATGGAGTTGATGCAGGAGTTCCAGCGCCTGGGTCGAGAGCGGAATCATGTGGTCTAGACGCATTTTCATGCGCTTGGCCGGGATGCGCCAGAGTTTTTCCTCAAAGTTGACTTCCGCCCATTCCCCTAGGCGTACCTCGCTCGGGCGCAAAAAGGTCAGGGCGAGCATCTGCAAGCCGCATTTCACGACGAACGTGCCGGTAAAATCGTCGATATTCCGCAGCAGATTTTTGATTTCGTCCGGGTCGGTGATAGTGGCGCGTGGGGTATGGGTGCGGGTTTTGAGCGCCCCGCGCAGGTCGGCGGCGGTATCGCGCTCGGCCCGGCCCGTGGCGATGGCGTAGCGGAACACCAGGGAGCAGATGCTGCGTACCCGGTGGGCCTGGTCAACGGCTCCGCGCATTTCGATGCGCCGCAGCACGGCCAGCAGTTCCGGCGGGGTGATTTCGCCTATGGGCCGGGTTCCGAGAGAGGGGAAAATGTTTTTTTCGATGCGCTCCAGAACGTCTTTGGCGTAGCCTTCCGTCCAGATGGGCTTCTGGTTTTCGTGCCATTCCCGCGCGACGAACTCAAAGGTGGTCTGGGCGCTCCGGGCTTTGACCTTCTTCTCCATTGAGGGGTCGATACCCCCGCTCAGCCGTTTTTTGGCGTCATTGCAGGCTTCCCGCGCTTCTTTCAGGGAAAGGTGGGGGTATGTGCCGAGGGTGAGCAGCTTTTCACGGCCCTGGAAACGGTATTTCACGCGCCAGCTTTTCGCACCGCTCGGAGCGACGAAAAGGAAGAGGCCGTTGCCATCAAAGAATTTTTGGGGCTTGTCCGTGGGCTTTACGCCGCGAATGGCGGTATCGGTGAGGCGCATGGGGGTATTACTCCTGGCAAGGAATTATATACTCCCAGAAGTACCCCCAAAAAATGGGGTTGTCTATGGATTTTTCCAGCCGAACCCGGACAAGCCGTTTCGTTAAATTCCTTGCCAGGAAGCACTTTCCGGCTTGCCGGGGACTCGGCTGAATTAAAATCTGGCGGAGAGGAAAGGATTTGAACCTTCGGTAGCTTTCACTACACACGATTTCCAGTCGTGCTCCTTCGGCCGCTCGGACACCTCTCCGCGTGAAGTGGAGTATCTAGCAAAAGCCGCCGGCCTTGGCAAGGAGAAATCACGGCGCAAGAGCGCCGGCGCTGCTTGCCGGCGGGGCCGCCCGGCCCCTCGGGCCCGGCGGCCGTTCTTTGGCCGGTCGGCGACCGCGCTCCGAGACGTCGGGCACAGACGGCCGGGCGGCGGGCCGGTGATACCGTCGGGCGCCCCTCGCCCGGCCGATAAAACGGCGAACGCATCCTTCCCCCGTCCGCGACAGGGGAAGGATGCGTTCGCCAAAGACAGACCGCGCCCGGCGCGGCACCCTTATTTTTTCTTGCGGGCGGTTTCGGCCAGAGCGCGGGCCGGGGTGAATTTGACCGCCTTGCGGGCGGGAATGCGAATGGCTTTGCCGGTGCGGGGGTTGCGCCCGGTGCGCGCGGCCCGGTTGGTCAGGGCAAAGGAGCCCACGCCGGGGAGACGGGCGCCTTCCTCCGTGCAGGAAGCGCCGGCCAGAATGTTGCAGAAAGCGGTGTAGGCCTTCTCGGCCGCTGCCTTGGTGGGAAAAATTTCGGGCAGAGCCTGCTTCAGGGCGATGACAAAATCAGCTTTAGTCATTGTATTCTCCTGTTTGCGTAGTGGCATGTGTTGTACGAAATTTTAAATATGTTCTACTATATCATTATAGGCTATATCTGTCAATGTATTGCATTAAAAATAGATGATTTAAAAACATAAGAAAAAAGTACAAGAATTTGCAGGAGTAGGCGGAAAAAGGCCGACCGCTAAAAAAACTGCCCCGGCGGGAGCCGGGGCAATCACACTGTGGGGCAGCGCCCTACATAGTGGGCTGCTGCTGGGGCATATTGCGGCTGTAGACGGGCTCTTCGTCCATCTCGTACGGACGCTTGGGGATGACCTTGTAGCCCAGGGCTTCGGCCATGTACTCAAGCGGTTCGGCATTGCCGGTGATCTGCATGATCTGCAGCAGGGTCTCCACGCCGAGTTTGGCGCCGGAGTCGTAAGGGTTGATTTCACGAAGCAGGGTGGAATAGGGCTTGCCCAGTTCCTTGGCCAACACCTTGGCCGGGATGTGACTTTCAAGAATAAGCGAGTGGATCAGCTTGGTAAGTTCGGTGCGCATAACGCCTCCTGACTGGTTAGGTGGTTGAGGGCCCCTTTTGCCTCTTCTATTACAAGTTCCATGCCGGCCGGAGTGATTGCGCAAGTTGTTGAATGTGTAGGCTATATAGAATTATAAATATTTATTAATAACTATCGACGTCGCCGCTTGTATGATTCTGTCAACAAATCATAGACAACGTAAAGCAAAAAATAACGAAAGTTCCAGCGTTACATCTGCTGTATTTCGGCCAGGGGTGCTGCTTTTCAGGATTTATCCTAGTCCCGCAGCAACTGTATCGTTTTCGGATACTCGCCCGGAACCGGGCCCCTGTGCCGGGGCAAATCACCGGCGAACCGTTTTTAGAGCGGACTACCTTGAAAATGTTCATCCGCTCCGGCGGCCGCGCGGAGCGTATTTTCGATTCCTCGGCGGCACTGCCGTCCGTCGACCTTCGCAGCCCTTATTTGCTTGCGGACTCGCTCCAAAGCCGGTCGACAATATGATTTCAGAGACAATTTCAAAGCGAAATTGATCTGGGCCCGGGGAAGGGAGGCAACAGAATTCCACCGTCCTTTTGTCCCGGCCGATTGCCTTTCTTTTTCGGATGCGCTAGACCAAGTTAGAGCAGTTTCACCAACCAGAGGTGCGCATGCAGTCCGGCATCGAAGTCGCCCGCCCCTTCATCAAAGCCGTCGTCGACGTTTTACGTACCATGGCGGGCATCGATGCCGTGGTCGGCAAGCCCTACACCAAAAACGACAATTCCGCGGCCGGCGACGTTTCGGCCATTGTCGGGGTCACCGGCGACAAAAAGGGCTCCATCTCCGTCACCTTTACCCGGTCTTGCGCCATCGCCCTGGTCAAGGGCATGCTCGGCGACGATATCCAGGACGTGCTCCAGGATACCCAGGACGCCGTGGGCGAAGTGACCAACATGGTTTCCGGGCAAGCCCGGGCCGGCCTCGTGGACCTGGGCATCACTCTGCAGGGCTCCACCCCCACCGTCATTGTCGGCGCAGGGCACACCATCCGGCACATTTCCGCCTGCACGGTCATCGCCATTCCGTTCACCACGCCGCATGGCAATTTTACCGTGGAATTTTGTTTTGAGTGACATGGCGGAACTCTCCTCCATATCCATATGAGCAGAGCCCGGCCTTTTCAGGCCGGGCTCCGGTTTCCGCCATTTGCCGCGTGGCGTTGCCTATTGGTTGGTGGTCCCCATCATGCCGTATCCCATGCCGTGTCCCATGCCGTGTCCCATGCCGCGTCCCATCATGCCGCCGGCCATCATCGGGCAGCCGGAACCCGCCATGCCCATCATCATGCCGTGGCCCATGCCGGCGTTCATGGGCACGCCCTTGGCGATCAGTTGTCCGCGCAGATCGGCGCGGGCGGCGTACATCTTGGCGTCAAGGTCGCCGAGATCCTTGAGCAGAGCCTGGACCCCGGCATCGCTCTGCGGCGTGCCCTTGGCATACAGGTCGTTGAGTTCGGCCTGCTTGGCGAAAAGCTGCTGCCGCAACGGCTCGATCTTTTTGCCAAAGTCGGTGTAGGTGTCCTGCATGGCTTTGTATTGTTCGGGGCTCATGTTCTGTTGCCCCATCATGTGGGCGGCGGCCGGGCCGCTGATGCCGAGCATGAAGGCAAAAGCCAGGGCCGTTGCCGCTGTGGTAAATATCGTCTTGTTCATGGTCTTTTCCTCATATGTATGTTGGTGTGTACTGTGATTCTTCGGGGGTGTCGCCACCAGGGCAAAAGGCCCTCGTGACGACACCCCCTGCCGGTTTAGTGGCCGTAGCCGCCGTAGCCGCCATGGCCGCCATGCCCGCCGTGCCCGCCGTGGCCCAGGCACCAGGTCTGCGAGATGTTCTTGCCGTCAAGGGGCTCGGCCTGCGCTGCCGGCGGGGTGAGCGCCAGGGTAAGGGCAAAGGCAAACGCCAGAGCGGCCGTGAACAGGGTGGTTTTTTGTGTGATGCCGGACATTTTCGTTCTCCTTGGACAATTGGTAAAGGTTTCGTGGATTGAAATCTGTGTATGGAGCAGATCGACATTGAAAATGTTCATCCGCTCCGGCGGACGCGCAAGCGGGCTGCGGCCCGCGGCCGCACGGAACATACTTTCGATTCCTCGGCGGCATTGCCGGTCCGTCGCCCTTCGCAGCCCTTATTTGCTTGCGGGCTCGTTCCAAAGCCGGCCGGCAACATGGTTTCAGAGACAATTTTAAAGTGAAATTGTTCCATTGAAATCAAAGCACTTTTTTCAGGGCTTCGAATTCCTCTAAAGTTATCTCGCCGGAGGCCAGCCGCCGTTTCAGAATCCGCAACGAATCGCGCTGATCCGCATGGCCCGGCTTTTTGTGGAGCAACCCGATGCCCAGCCAGACAAGCAGGCCGGCCACGACGAAGGGGAGCAGCATTGCCGACCACGGGCCTCCCATACCAAAACCGCTTCCCGCTCCAAACTGACATCCGTACATGATTCTTGCTCCTCCGGCTTGCGCCGTCCGGGTGCGTCCGTATTCCGCCGGCCCCGGTTGTCTTTTTTCCGTGGTCCCTTTTTCGACCACCTGTGCCCCTCTTAGGGCAAAGCCCGTGCCGGCCGTTGAAAAAAATCTATAATAGTGTGAAATTATTAATTAAAAAATCACAGTAGTAAAAAATGCCCCAGCCGGATGCAGCACATATTATCCAAATTTTACCCATATTGAAATAAGCCGTCCTAAAATTCCCCATCAGGTGTTGACCACCTGCCGGGTTAGGGCCTATTTTCCTGAAGCGCTCCTTCTCTTCCGCCGGGGCGGCTCGACTCCCCCTTTAAACGCAGACACCCCATGAACAGCAAGCCGCAAAAGAAAACCTCCGTTTTCCGCAGTCTTTTTTTTGGACTCTCACCCTGGCTGCTTCTGGGCACGGCCGTGATTCTCGGCCTGGCCATCACCGTGATGGCCGTGAAAAACGCCCAGCGCGAAAAGCAGTCCATGACCCAGAACATGATGGACCGGGCCGAAGCGCTGATCTGGGCCCTGGAGGCCGGGACGCGCACCTGGATGGGCATGCACGGCAGCGACCCCCGGTCGCTGCAGACCCTGGTGGAAGAGACCGCCAAGCAGCCCGGGATCATTTTCATGGCCGTGACCGACGAGGACGGCAACATTCTGGCCGACAGCGACCCGACCCAGGTCGGCGGCAGGATTGCCCAAAACCGGCTGCCGGCGCGGGATGCGGCCGGGACGCCGGACTGGCGTATGTGGGAGTGGAACGGCAAAAGGGTTTTTGAGGTCTTCCGCTCCTTTGTGCCCGTTCGGGGCGGGGGGCACGGCTCGCACTGGCCTGGCCGGCACGGCGGCATGATGGGCGGCACGGGGCGCGGCGGCGCCATGATGCGCGACGACCGCCCGACACCGGGCAGCACGGGCATGACAGGCGGCGATTCGGGCATGAGGTCGCCGGCCACGGATATCGTCTTTGTCGGCCTGGACAGCCGGCCCTTTGAAGAGGCCCTGGCCCAGGATTTCCGCAACAGCGTCTTTTCCGCCTGCCTGGTGGCAGCTCTGGGCCTGGCCGGGGTGGTTTCGCTGTTCTGGGCCCACAACCATCGCCGTTCCCGGCGCATGTTGCGCGATTCGCAGGCCATGGCGGGCGAGGTGGTGGCCAACCTGCCCCTGGGACTCCTGACCGGCGACCCGGCCGGCAAGGTGGCCATGGTCAACGCCACGGCCCTGTCATTGCTCAACCTGCGGGCCAAAGACGCGGCCGGGATGCCTTTGGCGCAATTGCCCGGCCTGGATTGGGGCGGGCTGATCGCCGCTCTGGACAGGAAAGACAAGATTTTTGAGCGGGATATCGACTTGTTGGTGTCGGGCAAAAAACCGGTCTCCGTCGAACTGGGCGCGGCCACCATGCACAACGATGACGGGGTCTTTCTGGGCCACCTGTTCATTTTGCGCGAAACCACGGAAATGAAGCGCCTGCGGGCCGAGGCCCAGCGCAACGACCGCCTGACCGCGCTGGGCAAACTGGCCTCGGGCGTGGCCCATGAGATTCGCAATCCTTTGAGCACGATCAAGGGCATCGCCACTTACCTGGCCAAACGGAGCCAACCGGGAGGCCGCGAGGAAGAAGCCGCCGAGACCATGGTGGCCGAAGTGGACCGGCTAAACCGGGTGGTTTCGGAACTTTTGGACTTTGCCCGCCCGGCCGCGGTCACCCTGGTGGAAGCCGATTTGCGCGAGGTCGTGGACCGGGCCCTGCGCCTGGCCTCGGCCGACCTGAAGGCCAAGGACATCACGGTGCTGGTCGAGCAAGACCCGGACTTCCCCACGGTGCGGGTCAGCCCGGAGCGTTTGACTCAGGCCCTGCTGAACCTGTTCCTGAACGCGGCCCAGGCCATGGAGACGGGCGGCGAGTTGCGGGTGGGCCTGCGGCCGCACCCCGAGGCCGAGACCTTCAGTCTGGTTGTGGCCGACACCGGGCCGGGCATTGCCGAGGCGGACCAGGCCGCGATCTTCACTCCCTATTTCACCACCAAGCCTTCGGGCACCGGGCTCGGCCTGGCCATAGTCCACCAGATTATCGAGGGCCACGGCGGGAGCATTCGCCTGGAGAGCGCGGTGGGGGCGGGGGCTGAATTCACAATTACATTACCTTTGGCCAAATAAATCTTTCGCCCGCATACAAGGAATATTCATGACTTCTTCGAGCCCGAACATCCAACTGCTGGTGGTGGACGACGACCAGAACCACCGCGAAATGCTGCGCACCCTGCTGGAAGAGTGGGGCTACGCCACAGTGGGCGCGTACAGCGGCGAGGCCGCCGTCGAGCTTTGCCGCGCCCGGCCCTTTGACCTGATCCTCATGGACGTGCGCATGAGCGGCATGAGCGGCATTGAGGCCACCCGGGCGATCAAGGCCTACAACCCGGCCATTCCCATTGTGATCATGACCGCCTTTTCCGACGTGGAGAACGCCGTGGAGGCCCTGAAGAGCGGGGCCTACGACTATCTGACCAAGCCCCTGGCCTTTGACGCGCTGAAGGCGGCCCTGGAGCGCGCCCTGGACCACGCCGCCCTGCGCGACGAGGTGCGGGCGCTGCGGGCCGGGCTGCCCTCGGCCGGCGAGGCCAGGAACGTCATCGGCAAGAGCCCGGCCATGCGCCGGGTGCTGGAACTGGTCGCGGCCATTGCCCCCTCCGAGGCCACAGTGCTGATCAGCGGCGAATCGGGCACGGGCAAGGAGGTTGTGGCCAGGCTGATCCACGCGGGCAGCAACCGGCGCAAAGGGCCGTACGTGGCGGTCAACTGCGCGGCCCTGACCGAAACCCTGCTGGAGTCGGAGCTGTTCGGGCACGAAAAAGGGGCCTTTACCGGGGCTGAGAAGCGGCGCGAAGGCCGTTTTCTGGCCGCCGACAAGGGCACAATTTTTCTCGACGAAGTCGGTGAAATCCCTCAGTCCATGCAGGTCAAGCTCTTGCGGGTCATCCAGGAACGCGAGCTGCAACGGGTGGGCGGGGATCAGACCATCAAGGTGGATGTGCGCATTCTGGCCGCCACCAACCGGGATCTCAAGCAGGAAGTGGAAGAGGGTCGTTTTCGCGGGGATCTCTACTACCGCCTGAACGTGGTCGCGCTGCAACTGCCGCCCCTGCGCGAGCGCCGCGAGGATATCCCGCTGCTGGCCGCGCATTTTCTGAAGATGTTCGCAGGGAGAAACGCCAAGACGGTCAAGGGCTTCACCCCCACGGCCATGGACCGGCTGCTCAAGTATGCCTGGCCGGGCAACGTGCGCGAGCTGGAAAACGCTGTGGAGCGGGCCGTGGTTTTGCTGGTGGGCGAATATATCAGCGAGCGCGAGCTGCCCCCGGGCCTGCTGGAAGAGGGCGAGGCCGTTCGATCGGGCAAAAGGGATTTCGCCAACATGACCCTGGAAGAAATCGAACGCATGGCCGTGCTCGACACCCTGGAGCAGGCCGGCGGCAACAAGAGCGAGGCGGCGCGGCGGCTCGGGATCAACCGCAAGACTTTGCTCGCCAAGCTGGAAGGGAACGGCAACGGCGGGGGCAAGTGAAGGGGGAGAGGTCGGCCGGCGCGCAGGTTGGTGGGGGGCGCTCAGACCGTCCGGATTTTTTCCGTCCTTGCGGGAACGCATAGCCGCTCCCGGGGTGAGCCTCTGAAGGCATCGCGTATCAACCTCCCGTCTGCGGACGAAAAAATCCGGACGGCATCGCGGACCACGGGGGCGTGTAATCATTCCCGCCGTGGACACGCGAGACGGTTGTGTATTAGTATTCAGAATACTTGAAAACCTCTAAAGACCGTAGCCCATAAGGAGCGCAGCCATGAAAAAAGCAGGCATCATCCGCTGTCAACAGACCGAAGACATGTGTCCGGGCACGACCGATTTCAAGACCGCCGCCGCCGGCAAGCTGGCCTTCGAGGCCTTCGGCCCGTGCGAAGTCGTGGGTTTTGTCAGTTGCGGCGGCTGTCCCGGCAAGCGGGCCGTGGCCCGCGGCAAGATGCTCGTCGACCGGGGCGCGGAGGTCATTTTTCTGGCCTCCTGCATCAAGAACGGCAACCCCATCGGCATGCCCTGCCCGCATTATGAGGCCATGAAGGCCGCCATTGAAAGGAAGGTGGAGAAGGTGCCTGTCGTTGACTGGACCCATTGATGTGGTGGTCGCGCCGGCGGGGAAGAGGCATCGGTGGACCGAAAGCCGGCGAAGGCCGCTCAGACCCTCCGACAAAGTTGTGCTGCCGCGCGGGTTGGTGGGGGCCGCTCAGACCGTCCGGATTTTTTCCGTCCTTGCGGGAACGCATAGCCGCTCCCGGGGTGAGCCTCTGAGGCGAGTCGGGGGAACCTTATGACGCCCCTACCTTAAACGCCGCAGGCGTCGGGGCGCGGCGCCGCGCCGGGCGGCCCCCCGAAACTGGGGGGGGGCCCCCGGGGGGGGGGCGGGGGGGGGGCAA
>JAVBLS010000017.1:0-45775 GCA_031553235.1 Desulfovibrio sp. | reverse complement strand
CGACGGCACCGAAGTGGCCTCGGCCGACTTTCTGGCCGCCCAGAACCCGAACATGGACCTGACCACCGCGGCCGGTCCCGGCGCGGGGGCGCCGGGCTCCGGCGGTGAAGGCTCCTACGCCGACGACCCCGGCGCCCTGCTTGGCGGCATCGACAAGCTAGGCTCCCTCGGCACCGTGTTCTGGGACCGCGGCACCGAAGTGCCCGAAATCATCCAGGGCGTCATCCAGCCCGGCGGCGCCTTCGACTTCAGCGTGATCACCGGCGGCGACCCCGGCGGCGAGTTCGGCGGCCTGCTCGGCGTATATGAAGACGGCCGGCCCCTGCAGCACGAAGGCGATTTCGACACCATCGCGGCCGGGCAAATCAACATCAACCCCGTGCCCGCCGCCGGCTCCAGCGTGGGCGCCATCACCATCTCCGGCCTGCCCGGAGGCGCAAGCCTCTGGCTGGGCGACCCCAACAACGGCGGCATGGAACTCACCCCCGACGCCAACGGCGTGTATACCTTCTCCCTGGATCAGTTCACCGGCCCCGGCGTGTTCATTCTGCCGGGCGAGAACAACCTTGATGTCGATTTCCCGCTCAACGCCTCGGTCACCTTCATCGCAGGCGGGCAGTCCACCACTGTTTCCGGCGCCATCAATGTGGTCGTGGACGCCGTGGCCGACATGCCTACCCTTGATCAGCCCGTCGAGCCAGTCGGCACGTATCAGGAGGCCGGCGACTCCACCTCCACTGAAATCCACACCGTCTCTTTGCCGGTGACCGCGCATTTCACCGATCTTGACGCCTCGGAAAACCACTATCTCATAGTGGAAGGCGCTCCGGCAGGCTGGAGCATGACAAACCTGCCCGAAGGCTGGACCCTGGTCGGCCCCGGCTCTCCGGACTACCCCGCGGACTTCTACAGCGGCGGCGGATTTGTCATCATGGTTCCCGGCGATGCGGCCACGGTTTCCGGCAACATCACTCTCTCCCCCGGCGACTGGACAAACGAACGCGGCATCGACGGCACTCCGCACACCGAACCCCTGGACGGCGTGAACATCTCCGTCAAAGCCGCGGCCTGGGAAGCCAACGCCGGCGACGTTGAGCCCATTCTGAGCAACAACTACGCCGAAACCGAAGCGGCCAAATTTTTCGTCTCCATTCCGGAAGACAAGCCGGCTTTCGTTTCCGAAAACCTGCTGATCGTTTCCGACGAAACCCCGGGCGTGCAGGCCGGCACCCACGAGGTGGGTTCTCTGAGCGCCTCGGTGCAGACCGCCCTGGCCGGCATCGCCGGCCTGCCCACAGGCGCGCCCGTGTCCATCGCGGCCGGTTTGGTCGAGTACGATCTCAAATCCGACGGCGCGGCCGACCCCTACCCGGTGGCCGCCCCGCATCTGTCCTTGGGCTTCGAACTCTCGGGCGACGGCCCGCACGATTCCGGCTGGCAGACCACGGCCGGCACCACCATCTTCCTGTATGAGATGGAAGGCGGGCACATTATCGGCCGCGCGGGCGGCGAAGACGGCCCCGTGGCCTTTGTGGTCACGGTTACCGACGCGAATTTTGCCGGCGGCTTCAACGACGCCACGGTCACCTTCGTCCAGTACATGAGTCTGAAACACCCCACCGGCGGCGACTCCCATGATGAACTGATGGGCGACGGCACGCTTCCCGCCAACCTGGACCTGACCCTGGTGGTGAGTGACGACGAAGGCGACAAGGGCTCCATGACCGTCTCCTTCAACGTGCGCGACGACGGCCCGAGTCTGAGCGTGGGCGTTAAAGACGGCGTCAGCTCCGCGACCTTCAAGATGGAACTCGACGAAACCGTGGGTCCGGACCGCTACGCTCCGGGCGAAGCCCAGGACGGCAGCCTCTCCGATGAGGGCGAGGACGCCGCCGGGCGTGACTATCTGTCCCGCGCGGTCACAAAAATCGAAGGCGGCCTGACCGGCCTGTTCAACCTCGGCGGCAACTACGGCTCCGACGGCCAAGGCTCCACCGCCTTCACCTTGGCCTTCAGCGGCATCAAGGCCGGCGACGTCTTTGAAACCAACCTCGAAGCCACCAACGGCGGCAAGATCAGCCTGACCCTGGAAAACGGCATGCTGGTCGGCAAAGACGCCTCCGGCGACACGGTCATCACCATCGCCATCGTCGGCGACGCCACCAACGGCTACCAACTGCAAACCACCCAGTACGAAGCCCTGAAACACGGCGACAACACCAGGTTCGACGAAGACGTGGTTCTGAAGCTTCTGGGCGACAAGACCATCCAGTTGGAAGCTTCCGTCACCCGCACCGACGGCGACGGCGACTCCGTCACCAGGTCCGCCTCCGTGAATCTGGTGGACAAGAACGGCTCCGGCATCAGCTTTGACGACGACGGCCCGAAGGTAGGCGGCGCAGTTACCCTGCCCGAGACCTTCAAGCTGCTCGTGGACGAAAGCCATGCGGATCTCGGCGGCGCGCGCGGTGACGGCGTGCTGACGGCTACCCTCACGGCGAACATCGTGCAGGCCCAGTTCAGCACCAACTACGGCGCGGACCAGAAGGGAGCTGCCGACGTTTACAGCCTGAAGCTGACCGACGCGAGCGGCAACACCGGCCCCGGCGTGACGGTGGCCGGCGGCCTCCATGCGGTCGACCCTACAAAGGCCGACGGCAAGGGCGACGAAATCCAGTTGGTCCAAAACCCGGATGGCTCCGTTACCGGCAAAATCGGCACCGCCGAGTACTTCACCCTGACCATCGACCCGGCCACCGGCGAGACCAAGCTGACCCTGCTCGACAACATCTGGCACGAGAAGCCCGGCACGGTGAGCGCCACGACCCCCAACGACGGCCTCAGCGCGGCGGACGAAACCATGAAGATGGTGCTCGACCCCGCCAAGGGCAGCCTGCAACTGGTGAAGACCGTGACCGACGGCGACGGCGACACGGCCTCGGCCTCCGTCGACCTCGGCAGGTCCGGCGTGCTGCAGTTCCAGGATGATGCGCCGGTGGTATCGCTTGGCGCCCCGGGCGTCACGCACACCCTGACCATCGTCAACTACGGCGAAACCGAAGCCACCTACAAGAACTGCTTCGGCTATTACATCAAGGACGCCCAAGGCAACCCGGTGGACGGCAAGATCATCTGGGCCAACACCAAGGCGACCGAAGGCCTGCCCGCCGGAACCTTCCAGTTGAAGGGCTACACCGAGGATCAGGTCGGCTTCTTTCTTATTCCCGACGGCTTCTCGAAGAACGGCGGCCTCACCGACATGTCGGAAGTGGTCTTCGAGCAAGGCGCCGGCGGGCATTGGCAGGCCTTCCTGAAGACCGGCCATGTCGCCCTGACCGGCAACGGCGGCAGCAACCTGCTGCTCGACAACGCCGCGCTCAACGTCGGCGGCAAGGAGCATGTCAAAGACAACGCGGCTCCGGGCAACCAAAACTGGGAAGATATCTCGAGCGGCGGCGACAACGATTACGACGACGTCAACATCGGGGTGAAGTGGACCATCAGCTTCCCCGAGCCCCTGACCACGCGGGATGCGTACACGGACGGCGACCCGACCGATTCCGATCCCGTCACCGTCGACTTCGGCAAGTGGTTCGCGGTGGTCGGCGCCGAGACCAACCCCGGCGCGGACGGCTACGGCGGCGGCACCGCCGGCCCGGTCATGGAATACGAGCTGAGGCTGAACGGCGACGGCGTGGATTCCGGCCTGACCAGCGGCGGCAACGCCATTCTCCTGGTGCAACTGCCGGACGGCGACATCGTCGGCCAGATCACCGTGAACGGCGTCACCACCCCGGTGTTCACGATCACCATTGACGCCGACAACGGCAAGGTCACCCTGACCCAGCTCGAAGCCGTCGACCACCCGGGCGAATCCGCCGACGGGAACGCCTTCAACAACAGCGCCAACCACGTCCAGTTGAAGGACGGCCTGATCACCTTCACCGCCACCGCCACCGTGACCGACGGCGACGGCGACACGGCGTCGGATTCCCGGCACTTTGACGTCAGCGGCGCTTTCGGCTTCGACGACGACGTGCCCGTGGCCAAGCCCGACGCCATCACCCTGGCCCACGATGTCGCCGGCGTCAGCGGCAACGTGCTCACCGGCTTCCTGGCCGACGGCGTCACCCGCACCGGCACGGCCGACGCGTTCGGCGCGGACGGCCCCGGCACAGGCAGCCAAGGCGAAGCCAACGACAAGATCGACTGGGTCGACGCGACCGGCAAACAGTCCATCACCCTGCACGGCGCCGGCGGCGACGTGGCCCTGAAACTCGTGGCCGGCAAGCTGGTCTTGGCCTCCAACGGCAGCGGCGATTACGGCAGCCTGACGTTGGACGAAACCACCGGCAACTACACCTACACCCGACCGGCGACCGGAACGGTGGCCGGCAACATCGAAGTGGCCTACTCCATTGAAGACGCCGACGGCGATCGGGATTCCAGCAGCCTGACCATTGCCGTAGACAACACGGTAACCCTCAACATGCCGGTTGCCGGCAGCGTCGGTGCGCTGAAGGTATACGAAGCCTACCTGGAAAAGGACGCGGCCGACGCCAAATATCCCCAGGCCCATGACGGCACCAATGCCGGCACGGCCGGCGACACCACCGACCCCGGCGCCTTCACCGTCAGCGCGCCCGACGGCCTGTGGGATCTGACCATCGGCGGCAAGGACGTATACATCGACGGCCAGTTCCAGTCCGGTGTGACCGTCGACGGCAAGTACGGCCAGCTGGTCATCGACTCCGTCACGAGCGACGGCAAGGGCGGCTACACGGTGGGCTACCGCTACACCCTTGAGCAGCACGCCGGGCACGATGCGGTGCAGGGCAACAACGAGGGCATTCCCGCCTCTCCCACCGGCCCTGAAAGCTTCAGCGTCTCCGTGACGGACAAGGACGGCGACGGCGCCACCGGCTCCGTGACCGTGACCATCGTGGACGACGTGCCGAAACTCGAATTCAACACGGCCAACGGCTACAACGACACCGACGGCCTGGGCACGATCAACTACGGCGGTTCCGCCTCGTTGGGCAACCTGGAGTTCAAGGGCGGCGCCGACGGCATCGCCTCGGTCATGGTCAAGCTGGACAACGGCACGGCCGTGGCGGCCAAGGAAACCGCCGCCGGTTCCGGCATCTGGGAAGCCACGCTGGCCGGCGGCAGCAAGCTGACCGTCAACACCGCCACCCATGAGACCACGTTCAGCAGCGGCACCCTGGCCGCGGGCGGGCACAACGTCAACGTCACGATCACCGACAATGACGGCGATACGGCGTCCGACAACCTGTCCATGACCATTCGGGATCCGCACCCGACCTGCACGCTCAGCGCCGGCCCCGTCACCGTGCATGAAAGTATGCTGGACAGCGGCACGCAGACGGCCGATCCGGGCATCACGCCCACGCTCACCGGCACCGGCACCATTACCGTGACCAATACGGTCAGCCTGACCTTCAATGTCAGCGACATCGGTGTGGACAACGCCGGCACCGGCAACGTCACGGTCAACCTGTCGGCCCTGACCGGCGCTTCCGCAGCCACCCCCTACAATATAGGCGGCGGCCTGCAGATCACCGGGTATGACTCGGCCACCGGTGTCATCAATTACAGCTACACCTTGCAGAGCCGTGAGCAGCACGGAGGGACCGAAGGGCACAACACCGACGTGCTGAGCACTGCCCCGCGTATCACGGTGACGGCCAACGGCATTGCCGGGACCACTCCGGCCTCCGCCCACAAAGATGTGACCGTGGTGGACGACACCATCAGCGGCCGCGGCACGGACATCCACATCAACGAGCCGCTTCCGGTCAACTATTGCCTGACCCTGGTTGTGGACAGGTCCGGTAGTATGGCGGGTTCCAACATGACGCTGACCAAGGCTGCCCTGAAGCACATGCTGGATAGCTATGAAGCGCAGTCCACCGGCGGCGATTTCGTGATCAACCTGATCGCCTTCTCCGACGGTGTGAAGGTCAACCTAACCTACACGTCCATCGACGCGGCTAAGGCGGCGATCGACGGTCTGGCCACCGGCGGCGGAACCTACTACGATGACGCGCTGAAAGCGGCCCAGTCCAAGATCGAAGCCAGCCTGGACCAGTACCCGGATTACGAGCACAAGGTGTACTTCCTATCCGACGGCAAGCCCGATCCTGCTCCCCGCACCACGCCGCAGAGCTGGATAGACTTCGTCACGGGCGAACACGCCGGCGACATCGACGTGTACGCGGTGGGCATCAACCTGAACGCGGACGGCACGGCCGCCATCAAGCTGGTGGTCAATCCGAGCGCAACCGATGCGGACCAGTACCTGCCCATCAACTCCGCCGACGACCTCGACGTCACTCTGGCGGGTACGGTCAGCCGTGTGGACGGCAACTTGCTGGACAGCATGCTGGGCGCCGACCGGCCCATCACCATCGCCGGAATCACCGTGTACGACGAACTGGGCAAGGCGCACTACTACAAGGTTGATGCCAATGGTTCCGTGGTGCCTCTGGACGGCGACAGCGGCGTGCAGATCCACATCAAGCCCAACGGCGAATACTATACCGTCAAGGGCAACGTGGACGCGGACACCCCCTTCGAGGTCGAGTTCCACCTAAAGGATGCGGACGGCGACACCACCACCGTGACTACGCACATCACTGTGCACGACTTCAAGCCCGAAGCTTACGACAACATTGCCACAAACTGGCAGACGGTGCATGTGGTTGAGCAAGAAGCCGTTACTATCTCAGATAATTGCAACGGCAATGCTGCTGCTATGGCTGCCAACGGCTGGGCCAGTGTCGGTGGCTCGATAGCCTATGCCCAAAACCGACTCACAAGCTGGGGCAACAATAACCCGGACAACTTAATCAGTTCGGGTACCAATCCGGATTACGGCTTCACTCTTACTTCTCAGAATGGCACCCAAGCCCATTTGAACACCGCTCTGAGTGGAACCGGCAACACAAGCATTGTGTTTGGTGACGGAGGCCTCGGCATTACCGGCACGTTCCAGGATTGCAGCATAGTGAAAAGGACCTTCGATGTTGGTTCGGATGGTACGCTGAAGTTTAACTATCAGTTCCAGAACGGCCAGAGCGGTGGCGGCAATAAACTTAACAACGACGCCGCGTTTTATGTGCTGAAAGACCCCTCCGGCAAGATCATTGCATACGACAAGCTGGCTCAAGGCGGCTCCGGATATACGACGGACAGTGTCACCATTGAGCACCTGCCGGCCGGCAAGGGGTATACCCTGTGGCTGGGTGTGGTGGACATTGCAGGAGGGGCGCAGAATAGCGACGCAAAATTGTTTATCGATGACCTTATTATTCAGAGCGCTGCAATTACGAGTGAGCACCTTCGGGTCGCCGGCAACCTGCGCACCGACGCCTCGCCCGACGGTCAGGTGGACAACTGGCTCAGCCTGGCCGCGCTCAACGACCGGGCGGTGCTGGACAGCATCACCTACGGAACCACTGCGTACTCCTTTGGCGCGGCGGCAAGCGTCAGCGTCCCCACCGACGACGGCACCCTGACCGTGAACAAGGACGGCAGCTACACCTTTGATGCCAAGCCCGGAATCGACCAGGCCGACATCAGCGCCGACTTCACCTACACGATCAAGTCCTCGGACGGCGACACCGACACGGCCCACCTGTACGTGCGCGGCAGCCAGATCGCCGGCACGGACGGGCATGACGCCATCAGCGGCACGGCCCATGACGACTACATCCAGGGCGGCGCGGGCAACGACACCATCCACGGCGGCGACGGCAACGACGTCATCGCGGGTGGCGCGGGCCACGACTCCATCCACGGCGATGCTGGCCACGACGTGATTTACGGCGGCGACGGCAACGACACCATCCACGGTGATGCCGGCAACGACACCATCTACGGAGGCGACGGCAACGACCTGATCCACGGCGGCACAGGCAACGACATTCTGTTCGGCGGCGCAGGCGCGGATACCTTTGCCTGGCATGCCGGCGACTATGGCGGCGGCAACGACAAGATCATGGACTTCTCCATGACCGATGGCGACAAGCTACGCTTTGAGGGCCTGCTGGATTCGGGCGAGAACCTGTCCGACATCCTGGGCCACGGCCTGACCGCCACCGTCGGCATCGGCAACATCACCCTGAGCATCAACGACGGCGGCATTCACCAGGACGTGGAGGTCAACTTCAGCGGCGCCGTGGGCACCTACAACAGCTTCCATGACTTCAGCCAGGCCTACGAAGCGGCCAACGACACCGGCAAGCAGGAGATGCTCTCTGAACTGCTCAAGAACATCTCCGGCTGATAAGCAACCGCGCAACCCCTCCGCAACACCGCCCCCGGCCGAGGCCGGGGGCGGCTTTTTTCATCCGCGGCGGCCGCACGCCCGGCTTTCCGCCCCAATACACAATTAAGAATAAAACAGTCTTGTTTTATTACCATGCATCATACGGTGGCAGCAATCCACGGTATTATTTAACTTTTTATATCCATAGGCAGAAGTCAAAATATAAAAATATACGTAATATGTTGACTGACATAAAAAATAAGTGATATCCGGTATCTGAAGCGTCTCAGTTCGGACGAGGGGGGTCCCGTCTGTTCTCTACCGGTACACATTCAATCGGATTGCGGTCGGCGCATGCTCCGCGCTCCGGTCTTTTCTTCGGCTTCCCGCTCCTCCCCTTCCGGCGGTTCCGCCATTCGGCTCTATGATTTACCTCTGATTTGCCATTACTTAAGGGAGATTACGTATGTCACAAGCAGCGCCCACTCAGCAGCCCCAGGTTATCCGCGTGACCAGGCCCCCGGCCGGCACCACCCAGGCCGTCGCCTCCCAGCCCGGGGCCCAGCTCCAGCTCGAATTTCCCGAAGGGCAGGCCACGTTCGCCCGCGCCGGCAACGACCTTGCCATCAGCGTTGAAGGCGGCGGCACCGTAACCCTCACGAATTTCTTCGTTGTCGGCGAACAGAGTCTGCCGACCATGAAGCTGGCCGACGGCACCGAAGTGGCCGCCGCCGACTTTCTGGCCGCCCAGAACCCGAACATGGATCTGACCACCGCGGCCGGCCCCGGCGCGGGCGCTCCGGCCTCCGGCGGCGAAGGCTCTTACGCCGACGACGCAGGCGCTTTGCTGGGCGGGGTAAACAAGCTCGGCTCTCAGGGCACGGTTTTTTGGGATCGCGCCACTGAAATTCCGGAGCTTCTCCAGGCCGACACCCCGGCCGGCGGCTCTTTTGACTTCGGCGTGATCACCGAAACCCTCGGCGGCGAGCCCGGGGTCATTGCCGGCGTTTATGAAGACGGCATGCCGCGGCAAAACCAGGGCATTTACGACCAGGCGGCCGGGCAGATACTCATCGCCCCCTCGCCCAACCCCGGCTCCAGCGTGGGCGACATCACCATCTCCGGCTTGCCGGGCGACGCCACCCTCTGGCTGGGCGACCCGAACACCCCAGGCAACACTCCCCTCACCCCCGGCCCGGGCGGCGTGTACACCTTCGCCCCCGGCGACTTCACCGGCCCCGGCGTGTTCATTTTGCCCGGCGACAACGACAGCGACGCCGATTTCCCGATCATAGCCTCCGTGACCTTCACCAACGGCGTGCAGACCGTCACGGTCACCAACGTCTATACCGTGGTTGTGGATGCCGTGGCCGACCTGCCGGCCGAGACGGCTTCCGACATCCACGTTCACCGGCAGTGGCACACGGAAACAAAATATGTCGAAAGCGTGGACGAAGACGGCACCCGGGCGATCACCACGGGCGAGCTGAAAACCGTGGCTTTTGACGTCAAGGCCTTCTTCAACGACACTGTGGACGGCTCGGAACGCCACACCATCGAAGTGCGCGGCGTGCCCGCCGAGTGGGCCCTCGACACGGCCAAAGGTCTGGGAGCGAACTACGACTACAGCACCGAGGTCGATGCCGACGGGCGCCTGACCTATATTTTCACCATCGTCGACAACGACGACGTCAACGGCTTTTTCCTCGACTCCCAGGTTGCCTTCAAACTCGGCGACTGGACCGAATCCCGCCTGGCCGACGGCACCGCGCAGGACAACGGCTCGGCGAACATCGAAATCGTGGCCGCGGCCGACGAGATCAACTTAAGCGGCGGTGAGCTGAACCCGAGCAACAACCACGCCGAAGTCACCCTCGGCAGATACGAGCTGAGCATTGTCGAAGACGCGCCCGACTTCAAGGGCTGCGGCCTGCGCATTCTCTCGGACGAAAGCCTGGGTGTGCAGCGCGGCACGGACGAAATCTCCCTGCTGCGCTTCGCCACCGACATCTCCCTGCAATGCCTGCTGAACGACCTGCGCGACGACGGCATTGCCGTGCCCAAGGGCCTGCCCGTGTCCGTGGCCCGCGAAGGCATCGCCTATGATTTGCATTCCGACGGGGTGAACGATGCCGGCGGCAACGCCGGGCAGGCCTTCCTCGGCTTCAGGGGCGACAACGGCGGCGATTCCGGCTGGAAAACCACGGCCGGCGAGGGCATTTTCCTTTACTACACCGACGGCGGCGTGGCCGTCGGCCGCGTGGGCGTATGGAACGCCGACGCCGAAGCCTGGGAGCCCGCCGCCGACGGCCGGGTGGCTTTTGTGGTCGCGGCCGAAGACGCCGACGGCCGGCTTTTGAACGGCGTGAACCAGGGCAGCGTCACCTTCATCCAGTACGAGAGCCTGGAGCACCCCAAGCCGGGCGACCCGGGGTGGAAGCACAACGAGAAAATGTCTTCGCCCCTTGAACTGACCCTGGTGCTCGTGGACGACGACGGTGACGAAACCACCCTGCCGGTTTCCATCAACGTGCGCGACGACGGCCCAAAGCTGTTTCACGACCCCTCCAAGATCCACGTTTCCGAAACCGACCTGCCCGCGGGCTCCGACCCCCATCACCTGATCGACAACGTGCCCGGCAACCTGCTCAACGAAACCCTGCTCAAGGGCTTCATCGGCTTCTCCCACGGAGCCGACGGCCCGGCCGAGGGCGGCGGCTTCGCCTGGAATCTTGACGGCCTGGCCGGCTACAAAACCTACAGCGCCGCCGGCGAGACGGTGGATCTGGCCTGGAAGCTGAGCGACGACGGCCTGACCCTGACCGGCTTTGCCGCCGGCGACGCCGCGCAAAAGCCGGTGCTGACCATCGAGGCCAAGCTCGTGCCCGGCGGCGCGGCCTACGAGGTGGACCTGGACGGCGCGCTTTACCACGACAAAGCCGCCGGCAACGACAAACACATCGACCTGGGCGTGGGCTTCACCATCACCGACGGCGACGGCGACACCGTTTCCGGCGACCTGACCGTGTCGGTGAAGGACGACGTGCCCTTTGCCGGCTGCGCCGCCCTGCCCAACTTCGTGTTCGAAGCCGTATTGCGCGACGTCGACAGGCACATGCAGGCCGGCGGCGAACTGATTGTCGACTTCAACGCCGACAACGGCCTGGGCAAAGACGTTTACTGGAACATGGAGCAAATCGAGGGCATGCTGGAAGGCGTGACCAGCCGGGGCAACCAGTTGGTGGTGCTGGAGCATGCGGACGGCGCTTCCGACGTGGTTGCCATCGGCTATGTGGACGACGCCGGCAACACGGTCGAAGTGATCAGGATGCAGTTGCACGGCCCGGACGCTTCGGGCAAATACAGCTACGAATACGACCAGTTCCAGGCCGTCGATCACGTCGCCTCGGGCGCGGGCGACTGGCTCAAGGTGCTGCCCTTTGAGTACGTGGTCAAAGACAGCGACGGCGACACGGCCTCCAACACCGTGGCGATCCACGTGGTCGATTCCCTGACCCTGCCCTCGGCCGACGCCTTCCACCTGGACGAATCGAACCACGACAGGGACGGCGACCCCGCCAAGCTCTCCGGCGTCTTTGTGCTCGACAACCTGGACTACAGCAGCCCCGACCCCCTGACCGGCGTGGAGTGGAACGAGGTCTGGACCCAGAAAGCCCTGGACAAGATCACCGACGATCTTTTGGGCACGCCGCTCACGGTCAAGGTGGACGTGGACGATCCCTCGATCATGCGCGTCTACAATGAAGCCGGCGAGTTGGCCGTCACCCTGACCCTGTCCCTGAACGCCGACGGCAAATACGAGATCGCCTACGAGCAGGTCAGGGGCCTGGATCACCCCCTGGGCGGCTTGTTCCACGACGACAAGCTGGCCCTGCCCCTGGTGGTGGACAGCCTGAGCGCGGACCACGACCGCGCCCCCAACTTGGTCATGGTCATTGTGGACGACGACGGCCCCCGGCCGCTGATCGATTCCAACGTGGCTCTGCTCGAAGGCGTGGGCAACAAGTTTGTCGTGGCCCTGTACGAGGGCCTGGCCGAAAGCCTGGACAACTTCAAAGACTATATGAAGGCGGACGGCGGCGGCGACCTGAACCCGGATTTCTGGGACCTCGACAAACTGGTGACCAGCCTGGGCGGCGACTTTGCCGACGCCCTGACCGCCTCCCTGCAGGGAACCGACGGCGCGACCCTGATGGATCTGATTACCCTGGTCATGGGTAAGGATTACAGTTCTCTGGGCACCACGCTGGCCCAGATGTTGGCCGCCGACCCGCTCGGCTTCGGCCTGAAACTGCTGACCGACCCGACCGGCGCCTTGGGCGACGTGGTCGACAACCTGCCGACCGATGCCGGCCGCACCGAACACGCCGGGGTCATCGCCGCCGGCGCCCTGAGCCCGGACTACGGCTTTGACGGCCCGGCCGAGGCCAACCCGGTGCAGTGGGACGCCAAGGGCATCTCCCTGCTCTTCAAGCTCATGGGGGTCAAGGCCACGGGCGACGAGCGCGGCCTGGCCCTGGATGCCGGCGCGAGCAGCGCGACCACCCTGGTCTTTACCGGCGACGACGGGCAAAAGGTGCTGACCCTGAGCCTGGACAACGCCGACCCGCTGCACCCAAGCTACAGCATCGAGCAGCACGCCGGCCTGGAACACAGCGCCGGCCCGCTGGAGCAACTGCTCACCGGCCTGGTGGAAGGCAGCCTGGACGGCCTGGCCGGCCAACTCAACACCCTGCTGGCCACGGCCCTGCAAGGCGCGGGCATTCCCGCCGCCCTGCTCGAGAACCTGGACACGGCCGCCCTGCTCGACATCCTGGGCATCAGCCCCGAAGCCCTGCTGCGCAACATCGGCTCCGGCAACCTGCTGACCCTGCCCCTGCCGATCGTCATCACCGACCATGACGGCGACGTCGCCCCAGGCCTGATCTCCGTGACCATCCGCGATTCCGTGCCCGATCTCGGCACGGTGGGCGGCCCGACCGTGGCCGAGGCCGACCTGCCGAACGGCACCGACTTCATCCCCGGGCACACGCACAACGTGGACAACAGGGGCGACGGCAACAATACCGAGCACGAGGAAACCGACTCCGGCTCCTTCACCTTCAAGCTGGGCTATGACGCCTCGGGCGCGACGGCCGTCGTCGCCGGCCCCGGCGGCAGCGTCGACCTGCTCAACATTGCGGCCGGCGACAGCGTTGCGGGCCATTACGGCAAGCTGACCGTCACCTCGGTCTCCGGCCCGGCGGCCGACGGCACCTACACGGTCAACTACACCTATGAGTTGACCGACCGCGCCCAGCACGCCGCCGACGACGGGGCCAACCGGGCTCTGGCCGCCGGAGAACCGGCCGAAGCCTTCCGGATCACCATCACCGACGGCGACGGCGACGCCAAAAGCGCCGACCTCAACGTGACCATCGTGGACGACGTGCCCGTGACCCACAGCGAATGGGACGTCACCGACACGGGCGGCATCATCGGGCAGGGCGCCGACGCGCACGCCTGGTGGGGCGCCGAAGGCAACATCCTTACCGGCGCCGGCGTCACCGGCGCGGACGGCGCCTCCGCCGTGGCGGGCGACGCCTGGGGGGCGGACGGCCCGGCCGACTACATCTATGACAACGGCGACCTCACGGCCGGACCGTTGCGGGTGGCGGGCACCTTCGTGGCCGAAAGCGGCGAAACCGCTGTGTCCGGCAAATACGGCACCCTGTACATCCAGGCCGACGGCACCTACCGCTACGAAGCCGACACGGCCAAAGTGAACGCGGCCCTCGGCGAGCCCTCGGTCATCGATGGCCCGCATCTGGCGCCCAGCGTGGCGATCACCGCCTCGGCCGGCTGGAGCCATGACGGCATCGTCACCGGCATCGACTTCAGCGACCTGAAATACGTTGAGGCCGTATACACCATCCCCTTTATCGGCACCAAAGTCGGCTACACGGTGGCGGAAACCGCCCAGGTGATCTGCCGCGACGCGGCCGGCAACGTCATCGGCACCTACAAGGTGCCGGGCGACGCCGACGGCAACGTGCGCTGGGAACTGCCCGACGACGTGGACCCGGCCCTCGTGGCCAAAGTGGAAGTGACCCGGCTTGCCCCCGATGTCGTCACCGTCCCCGCGGGTTTGGAAAGCACCGTCAGAAGCCTGTTCGTCAACAACGGCACCGAATACAAAGACTTCACCGTGGCCGGCGCGGACACCGCCATTGTGGACTATCCGGAACTGACCGACCTCAAGGAAGTCTTTGACTACACCCTGACCGACCGCGACGGCGATGCCACCTCGGCGGCCTTGACCATCAACCTCAAGGGCGTGCCGCCGACCATCGGCTTTGCCGGTGCCGGCGACATCGTCTACGAGGCCCACATGCCGGGCGGCAGCCTCGAAGGCGACGCCACCCACGGTCACGGCTACACCACCGAGCTCAGCTACACGGTGACCCTGTACAACGGCGCGGACCCGGTGTTCACCATCGGCGGCAAGGAATACGCCGTCGACGCCGACGGCAACCTGGTGGACTTGGGCGGCAACGCCTTCAGTGCCGTGGGCGCGTCTTACGGCAAGATTACCGGTGGCACCTTTGACGGCGCCGAGCTGAAACTGACCTACGAGCTGACCGGCAACTACGGCCATGACGCGCAAAACCCGCAGCCGCCGGTGGACGCCCAGATTGCCGAAGACGTGGCCGTGATCAAGGTCACGGTGAGCACCGGCTTCGGCCTCTCGGCCGAGGCCGAAGGCACGCTGAGCATTGCCGACGACGTGCCCGCGGCTTCTTCCGACTGGGTGGGCCTTGGCGACGGCGGCGTGATCCACGGCGACGTGATCAAGGGCACCTGTGAGCAGGGCGGCGTCTCGGGCGTTGCCGGGACGGATCCGGGCAGGGACTCGGCCGAAGACGCCACCGGCGCCGACAAGGCCGGGGTTTGGCGGGTGCGTTTGGCCGGCGGCGACGAGGACAACTGGGTGGAGCTCAAAACCCCGGTCGACAACCCCGACGGCCTGAAGTCCGCGACCGTCGGCAACCTGACCATCTATGAAGACGGCACTTACACCTACAAGCCGGAAACAACGACCACGCCCGTCGAGCACCCGGCCAGCGACGTTCTGACCCATCCCGGCTCCTACAACAAGTGGACCGTGGGCTTTTACAGGGACAACACAAACTACGGCTATGAAGTCGTCACCATGCAAAACGGCCTGCCCGTTCCCATCGACGGCGACGACGGTCTGAAGTTCGACATCACCCAGGGCGGCATGGGCGTGAAGGGCGGCAACAGCGCCAACCCGCCCAAGGGCGCCGGCAACGACGGCAACGCCGTCGGCTTCACCACGGGCGGGACCAGGGAGGGCATCCGGCTCACCCCGCCCGCCGATACGGTCAACCATATGACCATCACCCTCGTGGGCCTGGGCGACGGCGCGAACGAAATGGCCATGTGGATCGCCTACGGCCTGGACGGCACCACGGTCATCGACCAGGGTTTCGTGCCGCCGGCCTCGCCGGTGCTTGATCTGACCACCGACGAATATATCGGCAACATCGTCTTCTACCCCGGCACCGAGACCACCTTCTTCCGCATCGGCGGGGCCACGGCCTCAAGCGTCACCACGATCACCGAGATGGAAGAGGCTACATTCGACTACCAGTTGCGCGACCACGACGGCGACGTTTCCTCCATCGCCCAGCTGCACTTCCACGACGACAACGGCCCGCAGTCGTTCCACCTGGCCGACGCCCACGCGACCACGGTAACCGGCACCGAGCACGCCGACTCTTTATACGGCTGGGAAGCGGGCCACGAGAGCCAGCCCTCCGATCTGCCACTGACCATTGAGGCCGGGGACGGCAACGATCTGGTCCACGGCGGCGACGGCAACGACCTGCTTCACGGCGGAAAGGGCGACGACATCCTGTTCGGCGGCCTGGGGCAGGACACCTTTGCCTGGCACGCCACCGACTACGACGGCGGCACCGACCGGATCATGGATTTCTCCCTGACCGAGGGCGACAAGCTGCGCTTCGAGGGCCTGCTGGATTCGGGCGACAACCTGTCCCACATCCTGGATCACGGCCTCAAGGCTTTTGTCGGGCCCGACAAGCTCACCCTGACCTTTGAGGAAGCCGGCCAGACCCTGCAGAACGTGGAGGTCAACTTCAGCGGCACGGTCGGCGACTACACCAACTTCAACGAGTTCAGCCACGCTTACAACCACGCCGACGACGCAGGCAAGCAGGAGATGCTCTCCGAACTGCTCAAGGCCATTTCCGGCTGATAAGCCCCACACAAACAACCGCAACCCCCGCGTCCGGTGAAAGCCGAATGCGGGGGTTGCGGTTTTCCGGCAATCGTTCAGGGCCGGCCCAAACTCAGCGGAGGCAGACCAGGGCGGTGCCCAAAAACGCCACCAGCGAGCCGCCGACCACCCGGCCCGAGGGCCGGCGCCTGTTGCCCACGGCACCCACAAAGGTCAGGACCACCGGCTGCAGACCGATGATCGTGGCCGCCACCCCGGCCGGAGCCCAGTGCATGGCCAGGCCGGCCGTCCAGATGCCCCCGGCGCTGAAGGCCGTGGCCCCGAGCAGCAGGCGGAAGACCTTGGGATTTTGCCGGAAACTGCGCAGCGAGCCGCGCGACATGCCCCGAAACAACCCCACGCCCCAGAGCATCAGGGCGGCGCAAAGCAGGCGGATAAAAGCGGACCACAGGGGGGTGGGGCCGTCGATCATGGCCTGCTTCAGAAAAATGAAGCTGATGGACATGAACACGGCCGCGCCGAAGCCGGCGGCCACGCCCTGAATCAAACGCCGGCCCGTGGGTGGCTCCTGGCCGGGCAGCAGCGTGCTGCCGGTGCGCTCGGAAAGCACGGCCACAACGCCCAGAATGGTCACGGCAATGCCCGCCACGGCCTGGGCCGGCAAGATCTCGCCCAAAAACACCGCCCCGAGCAGGGCGGTGATCCCGGAACTCAAGGAAACCAGCAAAATGGCCGCTTGCGGCCCGATGATGTTCATGGCCCCGTAGAGCAGCAGGTCGCAAAAAATGAACCCGGTCAGCCCGGAAAGGGCCAGCAGCCCGAGTTCATGCAGTCCCAAGGCGGTTTCTTCCCCCAGCAGCAGGCAGACCAGGCCCAGAAAGCTCAATTGAAATGGCATGCGCAGCATGGTTACACCCACGCTGCCCACCATGCGCCCGACCATGCCGTGCACATAGCCGGAAACGGCCCAGCCGACGGCCGTGGCGAAAGCCGCCGCTTCACCCAGTCCCGCCGTCATGGTGTTCCTCGCCTGTAAAAGTGGACGGGGCGCCGAAGCACCCCGCCTGTCTGATATCTATTTTCCGCTTCTTTTACAAGGCACAAATGCAGGCTTCGTTGTCACCGGGCAGCGCGTCGTCCGCCAGGTTGCGATACGGCGAGATCTCCCGCAGCCGGGTGATGATCTGGGGCAGCTTCTCGGCCACAAAGTCCACTTCCTCTTCCGTGTTATAGCGGCAGAGAGAAAGACGCACCGAGCCGTGGGCGTAAGTAAAGGGCACGCCCATGGCCCGCAGCACGTGCGAGGGCTCCAGGCTGCCCGAGGTGCAGGCCGAGCCCGAACTGGCGCAGATGCCGTGTTGATCCAGCAGCAGCAGAATGGCCTCGCCCTCCACGTACTTAAAGGAGATGTTCGTGGTGCCGGGCAGGCGGTTTTCCTGGTCGCCGTTGACGATGCTCTCTGGAACGGCGGCCAGCAGCTTGGCCTGCAGACGGTCGCGCAGGGCTCTGACCTTGGTGTCTTCTTCTTCGATGTGTCTGCCGGCCAATTCACAGGCCGCGCCCAGGGCCACGATGTTCGGCACGGCTTCGGTGCCCGCGCGCCGGCCGCGCTCCTGGTGGCCGCCGCGCAGGAAGGGCCGGAACAGCGCGCCCTTGCGCACGTACAACGCGCCCACGCCCTTGGGGGCATGCAGCTTGTGCCCGGAAAGGGCCAAGTAGTCCACGGGCAGCTCAGCCAGGTTGATGGGAATCTTGCCCACGACCTGTACCGCGTCGGTATGGAAGGGAATGCCCCGCTCGCGGCACATGGCTCCGGCCTCGGCAATGGGGTAGATGTTGCCCACTTCGTTGTTGGCAAACATGATTGAAACCAGGCCTGTGTCTTTGTCCAGAGATTTTTCCAACTCGTCCAGGCTGATCCGGCCTTTGCCGTCCACCCCCAGCCAGGTCACCCGGTAGCCGCGCTTTTCCAGTTGCAGGCCCGCTGCCAGCATGGCCGAGTGCTCCACCCGGGTGGTGATGAAATGTTTTTTCTCCGGCCGGGCCGAAAGGGCCGCATGCACGGCCGTGGCGTCCGACTCGGTGCCGCAGGAAGTGAAAAGGATTTCTTCGGGTTGGGCGCCCAGCAGATCGGCCACCTGGCCCCTGGCTTTGGCCACGGCCTCGGCCACCCGGCCGCCGAAGCTGTGCATGCTCGACGGGTTGCCGTATTCGCCCTTGAGATAGGGCAGCATGGCCTCAAGCACTTCCGGAGCCGTGCCCGTGGTGGCGTTGTTGTCGAAATAGATGACGTGTTCGCTCATTGCTCCACCTCCCGCACGGCGAGATCCGGCTCCACCTGATCCCGCAGGGTCTGCTGCACAAAGCCTTCAATGGTCAGCCTGCTGGAAGGGCAACTTGTGCACATGCCGCGCAGGGCCACAACCACGGTCTTGCCCTCGATGTCCACCAGTTCGATGTCGCCGCCGTCCTGCTGCAGACGTGGCCGGACAATTTCGTCCAACACGGTCATAACCCGCTGCATGCGCTGCACGTTGGAAAGGGCCGCGCCGGGCTTGAACGCCGCCTTGGGCCGCATATCCGGAATCAATGGCTTGGCCGGGGCTTCACCCGCCAAAGTGGCCTTGAGGATCTGCTCAATGTCCTCGCGGCAGTCGCCGCAGCCGCCGCCCGCCTTGGTGAAGTTGGTCACCTCTTCCACCGTGGTCAGGTTGTTTTCCTCGACCGCCTTGATGATCTGGTCTTCGGTCACCCCGAAACACTTGCAGACCAGCCGGCCCTCGTGGGTGTGGGGCACAGCCGGCTCGCCGCGCCAGGCGCGCACGGCCGCTTCCAGAGCTTCCTGCCCCATGACCGAGCAGTGCATTTTCTCCTTGGGCAGGCCGCCGAGGAAATTGGCGATGTCTTTATTGGTGACTTTCAGGGCCTCACCCACGGTCTTGCCCTTGATCATCTCGGTCAGGGCCGAACTGGAGGCAATGGCGCTGGCGCAGCCGAAGGTCTGGAACGAGGCGTCCACAATGCGGTTGCCCTCTATTTTCAGGAAGAGTTTCAAGGCGTCGCCGCAGGCCAGGCTGCCGACCTCGCCCACGGCGTTGGCGTCTTTCATCTCGCCGATGTTGCGCGGATTAAGGAAATGCTCGCGTACCTTATCGGTATAGTCCCACATGAAGGCCTCCTTAAGAATGACCGGCGCGGGCCGGGGGCGGGGTAACAGTGGAAGAGCGCAGAAGCGCTCAAGGGAGAATAAGACCGCCCGAGCCGATTGGAAAGAGGGAAAAAGAGGTTTCCGTATCGGGATAGTCGGGGAATACACGGCCGGAGGCCCCGCCCTACACCAATCCCTCGGCCAGACGTCTGGCAAGCAGAGTATTCCGGCGCTGGGTCTTGTTGTTGGCAACGGCCATCTGCAGGGCCCGGGGCGAACCCACGACGATCACCAGTCTCTTGCCCCTGGTCACGCCGGTGTAGACCAGATTGCGCTGCAACAGCACGTAGTGCTGAGTGAGCAGGGGCAGGACCACGGCCGGGTATTCCGAACCCTGGGACTTGTGCACCGAGACCGCATAGGCCGGCATGATCTCGTCCAGCTCCTCGAAGGAGTAGATCACGCTCTTGTCTTCATAGCGCACGGTCAGTTCGCGCTCTTCCTCGTCCAGCCGGCAGATCCGCCCCATGTCGCCATTGAACACGTCTTTTTCGTAATTGTTGCGGATCTGCATGACCTTGTCGTCCAGGTGAAAGCGCCGCTCGCCGCGCTGCACCCTTTGGGTCTGCGGGTTCAGAGCCTGCTGCAGAAGCAGGTTCAGATTGCCCACCCCGGCCGCGCCCCGGTGCATGGGCGTGAGCACCTGGATATCTTCCACCGGGTCCAGGCCGAAGCGCCGTGGAATGTGCCCGCGCACCAGATCCACCACGGTGAGCGCGGCTTCTTCGGGGTCATCGCGCCGGATGAAGTAAAAGTCGGTCAGACCCTCCGAGGGCGGGGTCAGGCGGGGCATTTCGCCCTGGTTGATCCTGTGGGCGTTTTCGATGATCTCGCCGCCGGCCGCCTGCCGGAAAATATGCGTCAGGCGCACCACGCGCACGGCCCCGGAGTCGATGATGTCGCCAAGCACGTTGCCCGGCCCCACCGAGGGCAGTTGGTGCACGTCGCCCACAAAAACCACCGTGGCCCCGAGGGGAATGGCCTTGACCAGGTGATACATGAGCAGGGTGTCGAGCATGCTGGCCTCGTCGACCACCAGAAGCGAACAGGCCAGGGGGTTGTTCTCGCAGCGGGCAAAGCCGTCTTCCTGCGGGCTGTATTCCAGCAGCCGGTGGATGGTCTTGGCTTCCAGGCCCGAGGTCTCGCTCATGCGCTTGGCCGCCCGGCCCGTGGGCGCGGCCAGCAGCACCCGGCCCTTTGTGCTCTGGAACAGCTTGATGATCGCGTTGATTACCGTGGTCTTACCCGTGCCCGGCCCGCCGGTGATCACCAGAATTTTGTCCGTCAGCGCTGCCCCGGCCGCCTCCATCTGCTCCTCGGCCAGATCGATGGACAGCTTGGAGGTGACTTCGCGCAGCAACTTCTTGGGGGTCTCGAAACGCACCGACTTGGGCGAATGCAGAATCTTGCGCAGATATTTGGCAATTCCCGTCTCGCAACGGTATTGCCGGGCCAGATACAGGGCGACCCGCTCGGCGCCGTCCGCGTCTTCATATTCTTCGGCCACCACGCGCTCGTCGCGGATCAGCGCCTCCACAGCGCCTTCCAGCGGCTCCACGGCGATTTCCAGCTCCCCGGCCGCGCGGTGGATCAGTTCCTCCCGCAGATAGAAAACATGCCCCTCGTCCGTGAGCTTTTGCAGCATGTACAAAAGCCCGGCTTCGGCCCGCAGGGGCGAGTCCTTGTCGATGCCCATCTTGGTCGCGGCCGCGTCGGCCGTGGCAAAGCCGATGCCCCGAATGTCCATGGCCAGGGTATAGGGGTTGCGCCGCAACACATCCAGGGAATCTGCCCCGTAGTATTTGAAGATGCGCACCGCATAGGAGGTGGAGATGCCGTGGGGCTGCAAAAACATGATCAGATCGCGAATGCCCGAATGCTCCTTCCAGGCCGCTTTGATGTCCGCGATCATCTTGCTGGGCAGGCCCTTGATCGTGGCCAGGCGCTCCGGTTCCTCGTCCAGCACCCGAAAGGTGTCCAGGCCGAAGGCCTCGACGATGCGCGCCGCCCGGCTCGGGCCCACGCCCTTGATCATCCCGGAGCCCAGGTAGTGCTTGATGCCCTCGACCGTGGCCGGCAGCAGGGCCTCGTAGCTCTCCATCTTGAACTGCTTGCCGAAGCGGGCGTCGTTGACCCAGGCGCCGGTCACGGCCAGACCCATGCCCGGCTGCGGCGCGTTCATGCCGCCCACCACGGCCACCGGCTCGGCTCGGCCCGGCACTTTCAGGCGCAGGACGGTCCAGCCGTTGTCCTCGTTGTGGAAAACAACCCGCTCGCAGGTGCCGCGCAAGGTCAGCCGGCCGGCCAGATCCAGCAGGGAGTCACGATTCATCGCTGATCTCCGGCTCGGCTTCTTCGACCGTTTCGGTGCGGTCCACCGACCAGTCGATGCGGCCGATGACCGCCGCGGCCAGGGCCTCCAACCCTTCGCCGTTGACGGCGGAAAGCAGCAAGGCCTGGGGGTATTTTTCCAGAAGATCCATGCGGCGCTCGGCGTCCAGGGCGTCGATCTTGTTGAACAAGAGCAGCCGGGGAATGGCCGAAAGCTCCAGGCTCTCGAGAATCTTTTCCACGGCCGCGATGTGCAGAGCCAGTTCGGGGTTGGCGGCGTCGGCCACGTGCAGCAGCAGGTCGGCTTCCTCCAGCTCTTCCAGGGTGGCCCGAAAGGCCTCGACCAGTTCCTTGGGCAAATGGCGGATAAAGCCCACGGTATCGGTGAGGATGATCTCGCGCTCCTCGGGGAAGCGCATCCGGCGGGTGGTCGGGTCGAGGGTGGCGAAAAGCTTGTTTTCGGCCGGAACTTCCGAGCCGGTCAGACGGTTGAGCAGCGTGGACTTGCCGGCATTGGTGTAGCCCACCAGAGAGGCAATGGGAATGCCGCCCTTGGCCCGGCGGGAACGGGCAAAGGAGCGCTGCCGGCGCAAAGCCTTGAGCTCATCCTTGAGCCGCGCCACGCGGTCGCGTAAGCGCCGGCGGTCGGTCTCAAGCTTGGTTTCGCCCGGTCCCCGTCCGCCGATGCCGCCCATAAGCCGGTCCATGGCCCGGCTTTTGCCCACCAGGCGTGGCAGGGTGTACTGCAACTGGGCCAGTTCCACCTGGAGCTTGCCGGCCCGGCTGTGGGCTCGGCGGGCAAAGATGTCCAGGATCAACTGGGTGCGGTCGATGACCCGGCGCTCGGTGATCTCGGCCAGGTTGCGCAACTGGGCCGGGGAAAGCTCGGCATCAAAAATGATCAGGCCGGCGTGGCCCTGCAGGGCCAGCAATTCCAGCTCGGCCAGCTTGCCCTTGCCCAGGATGAACTTGGGGTTCATGGCCTTGACCCGCTGCAGCAGGGTGCCCACGGGCGTGACCCCGGCGGTGTCGGCCAGCTCGGCCAGTTCGGCCAGGGAGGACTCCTGCTCGGCCCGGGGGGCCGTGGACACGCCGACCAGCACGGCGCGCGAGTCCGGCCCCTGGGCGGCGGCCGAGGCGCGACCCGGCTCCTGGGCGCGGCGGGTGTCGGCCGCCCGGCGCTCGGCGTGTTCCTCGGCGTCGTCCGAGCGGGCCAGTTCCTCTTCCAGAGCCTCGATTTCGGCCAGGACGTCGGTGTCTTCGGCATCCCAGGCACGGGCCGGGTGGATCTGGTGCGAGCGGTTTTCAGAGTTGGGCGGCAGCAGGTGGGCCCGCTGGGTTTTCAGGGGCTCGCCCCACTCGCTCACCGTGAGCACGGTAACCGAGTCGAAACGCAGGAAGAGCATGTCCATGCAGTCTTCCTGGGTCAGCAGATCCGGGGTCAGGTGGGTATGGAACAGGCGCAGGCCGCGCAAACGTCCGGCGCCTTCGCGCCGGCGGGGCAGTTCGGGGATTTCCAGGCCTGCCGGAGTGCCCACCATGACCGTCTGGGGCCGGCCCCGACGGTCGATGAGCAGGCCGACCTGGCGGTTGATCGAACGCGAGATCGCGGCCAGTTCGCGGGCCTGTTCCAAAGAATACCCACCCTGCGCCGGGTAGCGCCGGGTGAGCAGGCGGTTCAGGGCCTTCAACTGGCCGGGCTTGAGCCCCTGGGTGTTGCCTTCAACCTTGGCGATGACGGAACTCCTCCGGCGCCTCCCCTCTGGCGGGGGGAAACGCTCTATCCCGCGAGGTACGCGGCAATCATTGCGTCGTAGGCCGAAACCGTGGAAAAGGCCGCGGCCGCAGCCTCTTGGCGCAGTGCCAAAGGAATGCCGTCGGGGTTCTGTTCCATCGCCTCGCGGATGCGCGGATACCAGGAAGGATTGGGGGCCACCAGCACCGAGTGGAAATTCTTGGCCGCCGCCCGAATCATGCAGGGACCGCCGATGTCGATTTCCTCGACCGCGGCTTTGAAGTCGAGCTTCTTGCGGGCCGCCTCGGCAAAGTTGTAGAGGTTCACGCAAATCAGATCAAAGGCCCGAATGCCGTGCTCATCCAGAGTTTTCAAATGTTCCGGGTTGTCCTTGTCGGCCAGGATGCCGCCGTGAATCTTCGGGTGCAGGGTTTTGACCCGGCCGCCGAGAATTTCCGGAAAACCGGTGACCTCTTCCACCGGGGTCACCGGCAGGCCGGCCTCTTTGATGGCCTTGGCCGTGCCGCCGGTGGAGACCAGTTCCACGCCCCGGCCGGCCAGAAAATCGGCGAAATCGGCCAAGTTGCCCTTGTCCGTCACGCTGAGCAACGCCCGCTTGATGGGCAGAAGTTCCATGAATGCTCCCAAAGGTCAGGGGTTGCAATCCGGCGGGTTTTGCCCCCGGCCGTTCTCGTCGTCTTCGCCGCGTTCATCCTTCCCGACGGGAGGGACCGGGGGCCTTCAGCAGCCGCCCGGAAAGGCTTTGCCGCGCCGAAAAAGATAGACGACAAGCACCACCAGAGCGGCCGCAATAATTGTGAACAAGTATTCCATTCAGAATTTCCCAACGTTGAAAATGGTCGTCCCCCCAGGGGCGGTCCAAATGCAGGATTTCGTTCCAAAGACAAGGAAAGCGGCCGCTTTTGCGCGGGGATGTGGACTCTGGCGGTCCTCGACCGGAGCAAAAAAGGCCGCTTGACGCGGTATTTGGGCGAAAGACTCATTTGGAGACAGCCCCTAGTCTTCGATTTGAATGCCGGAGGTCTGATATCCCGCATCCACGAACAAGATATCCCCTGTCACGCCCGAAGCCAGGGGCGAAGCCAGAAAAGCGGCCGCGCCGCCCACGTCGGAGGTATCCACGTTGCGCTGCAGGGGCGTATACTTCTCGATGTGGTTAAGGATCTTGCCGAAGCCGGAAATGCCCGAGGCGGCCAGGGTCTTGATCGGGCCGGCGCTGATGGCGTTAATCCGGATGCCGCGCACACCCAGGTCATAGGCCAGGTAGCGCACCGAAGCTTCCAGAGCGGCCTTGGCCACGCCCATGACGTTGTAGTTGGTGATCATCTTCTGGGCTCCGTAGTAGGTCAGGGTGATCACCGAGCCGTTGTCGTTGAGAATCGGCTCAAAAGCCTTGCACAGGGTGACCAGAGAAAAGGCCGAAACATCCATGGCCAGGGCGAAACCGTCCCGGGAGGTGTCAATATAGCGGCCCTGGAGATCCTCGCGCTTGGCAAAAGCCACGGCATGCACCAGAATGTCGGCCTTGCCCCATTTTTCGCGCACCGTGGCGGCCGCGCCGGCCACCTGCTCATCGTCGGTCACGTCACAGGGGAAAGTGAAGGCCGCGCCCAGTTCTTCGGCAATGGGCTCCACACGCTTTTTCAAGGCTTCTCCGGCCCAAGAAAGAGCTATTTCCGCCCCGTTGCGACGGAAGGCTTCGGCCACGCCGTACGCAATGCTTTTATTGTTGGCGACACCGAAGATGACGGCCTTTTTTCCTGTCAACAACATACGAGTCTCCTTAGGCCCTATGCGGGCAGGTGGTTTCCGGTCAAGACCGCGTAGGCCTCCCGGTATTTTTCTCCGGTGGTTTCCGCCACCTCGTGGGGCAGGACGGGGCCGGGAGCTTTTTTGTCCCAGGGCTGGGCTTCAAGCCAGTCGCGCAAATACTGCTTGTCATAGCTCGGCTGGGCCTTGCCCGGCGCGTAGCCTTCGGCAGGCCAGAAGCGAGAGGAATCGGGCGTGAGCACCTCGTCGATCAGGGTCAGCTCGCCCTCGACCATGCCGAACTCGAACTTGGTGTCGGCCACGATGATTCCGCGGTTGGCGACATAGGCCGAGGCTTCCTGAAAAATTTGCAGGGACAGCCCTTCGGCCCGCTGGTACAGATCATCGCCCACCAATGCGGCCGCCTCTTCCCGGCTGATGTTCTCGTCGTGCATGCCGACGGCGGCCTTGGTCGAGGGCGTGAACAGGGGCGTGGGCAACCGGCTCGACTCGACCAGCCCTTCGGGCAGGCGATACCCGCAGAGCGTGCCCGTGGCCCGGTAATCCTTCAGGCCGGAACCGGCCAGATAGCCGCGCACCACGCATTCCAGAGGCAGGGGCACGGCCTTCTTGACCAGCACGCTGCGGCCCTCAAGCATGTCGGCATAGGGCCGCAGCGACTTGGGGAAGCGGCTGACGTCCGACTCCAGCAAATGGTTGGAGACCAGGCCCTCAAAGCGGCGCATCCAGAACAGGGTAAGCTGGTTCAGGACCACGCCCTTGTAGGGAATGGGCGTGGGCAAAACCACATCAAAGGCGCTCATCCGGTCGGTGCTGATGATCAGCAAGCTGTGTTCCGAAACCTCGTAAATATCACGGACCTTGCCGCGGCCGACCAGACGGAGGGTTGGGAAGTCTGTTTGGGTGACGATCTGCATAAGGCTATCCTTTAGAGCAATTTCACTTTGAAATTGTCATTGAAACCATATTGCCGACGGACTTCTAAACGAGCCCGCAAGCGAACGTCCGCTTACGCATCCGTCGAAGCGGATGAACATTGCAATGTTCATCCGCTTCAGCGCCGGTATTTGTCTCCGGCGCGGATGCGGACCAGGGCCGAGCGGGCGTGGGCCTCCAGCCCCTCAAGGCGGGCCAGCCGGGCAACGGCCTCGGCCGATTCGCGCGTAAATTTCCGGCTTGCGGCCAGGACGGAAATTTTCTTGGAAAAGGTCTCCACGCCCAAGGCGGAAGAATAGCGGGCCGTGCCCATGGTCGGCAGCACGTGGTTGGGCCCGGCGTAATAGTCGCCCAACGGTTCGGGCGACCAGGGACCGAGAAACACCGCCCCGGCGTGGCGTACCCTGGGCAGAAGCTCCCAGGGTTCGGCCGTGAGCAGTTCCAGGTGTTCCGGGGCCAGAGTGTTGGCCGTGGCCAGGGCCGTCTCCAGATTGGTTTCCACCAGGGCGCCGAAATTTCGCAGCGAGCTTTCGGCCGTTTCCCGCCGGGGCAGGTCGGCCAATTGCCGGGCCAGGGCCGTGCGCACCGTCTCGGCCAAACCTTCGGCCAAGCACAGGCACACGGCCGAGGCCAGTTCGTCGTGCTCGGCCTGGGAGAGCATGTCGGCGGCAATCCATTCCGGATCGGCGGTTTCGTCCGCAATGATGCAGATTTCGCTCGGCCCGGCGATCATGTCGATGCCCACGGTACCGATGAGCAGACGCTTGGCCGCGGCCACATAAATGTTGCCCGGGCCCGCGATCACGTCCACCGGGCACAGGGGGCCGGCCCCGTAGGCCAGGGCGGCGATGCCCCAGGGGCCGCCCACGGCGTAGATTTCTTCAATGCCCAGCAAATGCGCGGCCGCCAAAATGGCCGGGGCCGGGGTGCCATCCTGCCGGGGGGGGGTGATTACCGCGATCTCCGGCACCCCGGCGACCAGGGCCGGGATGGCGTTCATCAGCAGGCTGGAGATCAGCGGCGTCCGGCCGCCCCGGCCGCCGGGCACATACAGGCCGGCCCGGTCCACGGGCGTAATCCGCCGGCCGAAGATGGAGCCGTCGGGCCGGGTGATGAACCAGGAGCGCTCCTTCTGGGCCTCATGGAACTCACGGATGTTGGCCGCGGCATTTTCCAGAGCGCGGCGGTCCTCCCGGGGCAGTGCCTCAAGCGCGGCGGCCGCGGCCTTGGCCGAGACGGCAAACTGCTCGGGAGCAAACTCCGGGGCGTCAAATTCGCGGCTATAGGCAAGCACGGCCTCCAGGCCTTCTTCGCAGACCCGATTGAGGATGGTGCGCACCCGGGGCTCGACCCCGGCCGGGGCAAGGCCGCTGTCGGCGCGGCGCGCCAGGCGCTCCAGCAGGGGGGCGGTTTCGGCAAGCGAGGGGCAGCATTCAATGGTGCAGGGCATGGCATCTCCGGTCAAAAGATCCATCTACCTGAGGTGGGGCTAAAAGTCGAGGCCCTGGTAGTGGGGTTGGTGGAGCGTGATACTGCGTCGGCCCACTTTTCATTGCGCCAAATCCGGCTGTGTGCCATACTCCGTCCATGAATCTCATTCCGGATCGTAGGCTGCGGCGTCCGCTTCTCAAAGGAGCGGCGTTTTTTCTTTCCCTGCTCGCCCTGGTGGCGGCGGCACACTTTTTCAATATCGAGGCTCTGACCGACCCGGATTGGGTGGAGCGGCACCTGCGCCACGACCCTTCCGGCGTGCTGCTGTTTCTGGCCCTCACGGCCGGGCTGTCGGCCGTGGGCCTGCCGCGCCAGGCCCTGGCCGGGCTCGGCGGCTTTGCCTTCGGCGCCTTGTGGGGCAGCGTGCTGGTCAGTCTGGCCCTACCCATGGGCAGTGCCCTGGGCTTTTTCTATGCCCGGCTTCTGGGCCGTTCCACCCTGCAGCGCCGCTTCGGGCCGCGCATCACCCGGTTGGAGCGCTTTCTCAGCCAGAACCCCTTTGCCACCACCGTGGCCGTGCGCTTCTTCCCCCTGGGCAACAACGCCGTGACCAACATGCTGGCCGGCATCACCCACATCCGCCCCCTGCCCTTTCTCCTGGGCTCGGCCGTGGGCTACCTGCCCCAGAATGTGGTCTTCTGCCTCCTTGGCAGCGGCCTGCGCGTGGACCCGCTCTGGCGCTCCATCGTGGCCTGCCTGCTGTTTATCGCGGCCACGCTTCTGGGTATCGCGGTCTTTCGCAAATACAGCCGTAGTCTTGCCCCGCAGGACGAAAGCCCGGCCTAAGGGACTGTCTCCAATGGAGACAGTCCCTGGAGCAATTTCAAATCATAGGGTCTAGAGCAATTTACGCTTCAAATAGTCGCTTAACGGCGGGCAAAGCCAGCCCACGCCTATTTGGCGGCAAGGATTTGCCGACAAATCCTTGCGAGCATTTCAAGTGTGAAATGCTCTAGGGTTTGGCCGTCGCCGCGCCCATGTCGGTATCGGCCCGGGCCGTGTGGCCGGCGGTGCTGAGGCGCGGGTAAGCCGCGCCATACAAGGCGACCGCCACAAAGCAGCCGGCCGGCAGCAGGTAGGCCACGGACGTACGGCCGACGTCGGCAATGTGCCCCATAAAGTAGGGCATGATCGCCCCGCCCACGATGGCCATGATCATGCAGGAACTGCCCAGCCTGGTGCGCGAGCCCAGGTTCTTCACCCCCATGGCGAAGATGGTCGGGAACATGATGGAAATGAAGAAAAAGGCGGCAATGAGCGCGATGACCGACAGCCGGCCCATGCCCAGGCACACCACCAGCGACAGGGCCGCGCAGATGACGCCATAGAGCGCGAGCAGCCGGGCCGGGGCAATGCGGGTCATGATTCCGGTGCTGATGAAGCGGCCGGCCAGCAGGCAGAACATGGCCACAGACAAAAGATAGGCCGCGTTCTGCGGCGTCAGCTCGGGCAGGCATTCCAGGGTCAGGTTGATGAAAAAGGCCCCCAGGCCGACCTGGGCCGCGACATAGAGAAACTGGGCCGCAACGCCGAAAATAAACTCCTTATGCTCCCACATGGATCTGTGCCCGACATCGCCTTGGGCCGCGTCGGCCGCGTGCTCGTTGTCGCGCAGATCCGGCATTTTGGTACGGGCGATCAGCGCAAGCAAGGCCAGCACCACGCAGGCAATGCCCACATAGACCAGTTTGACCGAGTCCAGGCCGCCGGCCGCGTTCTGCCCGGCGCCGGCATCGGCCTGAAAAAACAGGGTGCCACCGATAATCGGGCCGATAAACTGTCCCAATCCATTGAAAGACTGGGAAAAATTCAGTCGGGTTTCCGCTTTGTCCGGGTCGCCCAGGGCGGCGGAGTAGGGGTTGGACGCCGTTTCCAGGCAACCCAGGCCCAAGGCCAGCACGAACAAAGCCCCCAGGAACATGCCGAAACTCATGGCCCAGGCGGCCGGGACAAAGAGCAGCGCGCCGACGGCATACAGAGTCAGGCCCAGAATGATGCCGGCCTTGTAGCCCATTTTGTTCATGAACAAGCCCGCAGGCACGGCGGCCACGAAATAGGCCCCGAAATAGGCCGCCTGGATCAGGCCGGACTGCGCCTTGTTCACCCCCAGCACAGCCTGGAAATGTTTGTTCAGCACGTCCACCAGGCCATACGACAGCCCCCACATGAAGAAGAGGCAGGTTACCAGAATAAGGGCCGTTTTGTACTTTGCTCCGTTTTCATTGGACACCATCGCTCTCTCCTTGTTCGGTCAGGTTGAAGATGCGGACGGGCGAGCGGTCGGCCGTTGCACCGGGCTGCGGCTCGCGCCTGTGTGAGGCCTGGTTTCGCTTTTCCGCCAGTGTGGCGGCCGAAGAACCTTGGTAGTCCTGCTTTCTTGCCGGCTCGTGCGGAAGCCCATGGGCAAGATGGTTGCATAGGCATTTTCAAAGTGAAAATGCTCTACAAAGAAACTTTCCGCTTCCAGAACAGAAAGTCGTGCTGCTCCAGTGCTTCGGCTTTGGCGACGCACTCCCGCCCGGCGGCGGCAGCGACCTTGTCCAGCAGCGCGGCGGCCATGGTCTCCAGGGAACTGCCCTGAATCACCGGCCCGCAGTCGAAGTCGATGATGTCGGCAAGCCTTTCCGCCATGGGGGTATTGCCGGCGATCTTCAGCACCGGGACAATGGGGTTGCCGGTGGGTGTGCCGAGCCCTGTGGAAAACAGCACCAGATTGGCTCCGGCGGCCACCAGGCCGGTCACGGCCTCCAGATCGTTGCCGGGCGTGCAGGCAAGGCTGAAGCCCGAGTCCGGCATGGCCTCGCCGTAGTCGAGCACCGCGGCCACCGGGGCCGTGCCGCCCTTTTTGGCGGCGCCCAGGGATTTGATCGCGTCGGTGATCAGCCCGTCCCGGATATTGCCGGGGCTGGGGTTGTCCGCCATGGAAGTGCCGCAACGATTGGCCTCTTCTTCATAGCGGCGCATCAGGGCGAAAAATTTTTCCCGATCCCCGGGATTGTTGCAGCGCGCCGCCATCACGCCCTCCGCCCCGCACAGTTCCGGGAATTCCCCCATGACCGAGGCCCCCCCCAGGGCAACCACGCAATCTGAAACGAGCCCGATGACCGGGTTGGCGGAAATGCCCGAAAAACCGTCCGATCCGCCGCATTTCACCCCAAGCTTCAAATGAGAAAGCGGCACCGGAGCGCGCCGCACCCGGTCGGCACCGGCAAGGCCCTCCACGGTCCAGCGCGCCGCCTCCCGCATCATGGCGGATTCGCTGCTCCAGCCCTGCCTCCGGAACAGGCGGAGCGGCTTGGCAAAGGCGGGGTTGCGCTCGGCCAGAGCGGCCTCGAACAGGCTGGGCTGGGCCTTCTCACAGCCCAGACCGAACAGCGTGACCCCCGCCACATTGGGGTGGTCCGCATAGGCGGCCAGAATGCGGCAGAGCGCGCGGGCGTCATCGGCGGTGCCGCCGCAGCCGCTGTTCACGGCAATGGCCCGCACCCCGTCCACATGGGGAAAGACATGCCGGACCGCAGTCGCGTTCGGATCGCCGCCCGTCAACGAGCGGGCATAGTTCTCCAAGGAGTCTTTGCTGTAGCCCAAGGCCCGGCCCAAAGCCGCGCCCAAGGCCAGAGAATCGCGGTTTTCGCAGAAGACCAGCGGCAGAATCAGCCAGTGGTTGGCTGTGCCCACGCGACCGTCCGGCCGGATCACTCCGGCGAAGGTTTGCCCGGCCCAGCGGCCGACATCCGGCGCCCTCCAGGCATATGGCCCGCCGTCGCTCGAACTCACGGGCGCGGCGTAATGCCGGGTGTTCTCCGTGCAAACGGCCTCTCCCCTTTGCAGGGGACGCAGGGTTTGGCCGACCGGCAGCCCGTACAGGGTCACCAGGCCGCCTTCGGGAACGGGCCGGATCACAAACTTGTGCTTGGCCCCCACAGGGCCGGGCAAAACGATTTCCTCACCGTCGACGTTGATGCGCTCTCCGGCGGGCAGATCCCGCAGGGCCACGATCAGGTTGTCTTTGGGATCGATACGTAAAAAGGCGGACATTTCTCTTCCTCGAGTGATTTCGAAGTGTTCTCAAACTTCGGCGAGGATAGGAGAAAACAGGAATGCCGCTACGCGGATTTGCTCAAAAACAGCCTGAATTGTAACCCTGTAGGCTTGCTGATAAAAAGTGGGGAGCGTGACAAAGACGAGGTAAAGGCGTTTTTTTGTGAAGAGAATGGGCAAGCCCTACAAATTTGTTTGACGCTTGCGGTACGCACTGGGGGATTCGGAACGAAAGCGGGCAAAGGCCCGATTGAAAGCGGAAATGCTTTCAAAACCAGCCTGTTGTCCGATCTCCGTGATGGAGCGATCGGTATATTCCAGAAGTTTGCAGGCTTTTTCCAACCGCAGGACGGTCAGATAGCGAGAAAAGCCTTCACCGGTCTTTTCTTTGAAAAAACGGGAAAAGGCACTGCGGGACATAAAAAATTCCCGGGCAACCTCCCCTTGGAGCAGGCGGTGGCGTGAATGCTCGTGGATATAGTGCAGAATCTCCTGCAGCTTCATGTAGCTTCTGTTTTCATAGCCCGTGCCTTCCGGCAGAATCCGCTCCGCATCAGGCAAGCCGGACAGTTTTTTGAGCAGAAACAGCAGGTGCATGGCTTGGTCGAAACCAGTTTCCTTGGAGGCCAGAAGCTCTATGACCCCGCCCACGCGCTCCAGCCCGGCCTTAAAAAACAGCCCGGATGAGGCGGTATCCAAAAAGTCTTTGATCTCCCGCACCAACTCGGCAAAGAAAAAACCCGGGATAATGAAATTGTGGTTGAACAGAATGGATGTGGAACGATGCTCCCGGCTTTTTTCCATAAAGCGGTGCGGCACCCAGGGGCCCAATGCCAGCAGGTCGCCGCGGCCGTATGGCTTTTTCTCCCGGCCATAGTGCAGTACGCCGCCGCCGTCCTCGATGCAGACGATCTCAAAGTCCTGATGAGTATGCCAGATGGACTTGAAGTCGCTGGTCACCGTCTTGAAGGTCAGGCAGCAATTGGAAGGGATATCGCGATCATACACTCTGGCTTTGCCCATGGGCGCCCCTGTCCCGGCGGGTTCTCGATTTTCGCGACGGGTAGCATCCGAAAGACGGGAAGTAAACCCGCTGAGAATGGGGCGAAACTGCTTCTGGAGCAATCCCATTTTGCAATTGCTCCAACGAGGCGAAACTGCTCTATTCCCGCGCCGTTTCCGTCTCCACCAAAGCGCGCAGGCGCTCGCGCAGTTGCGCGGCACGATTTTTTCCTACGCCGGGAACGCGGCGCAGTTCTTCGACCGGGGCGGCGGCCAGGGCCTTGAGGGAACCGAAGCGCTCAAAGAGCCGACGGGCCAGTTCCGGCCCTATGCCGGGCAGGCGGGTGAGTTCGCCGGCCAGGGCCGCCTTGGTGCGGGCCCGGCGGTGCTTGCCCAGGGTGTAGTTGTGCACGGCGTCACGAACGCGCTGCAAAAAGAGCAATTCCGGGCTGCCGGGGCGCAGGGGCACGGGGTTGGAGCGGCCGGGCAGGAACAGGCGGTCTTCGACATTGCCGGCCCGACGATCGGCCCGGCCTTCTTCGTCGCGGGCCTTGGCCAGGCCGACCAGAAGCGGCGAATTCTCCAGGCCGGGCTCACTGCCGTGCCCGCTGCCGGGCTCGTGCCGCTGTTCGCGCCACTGCTCACGAAAGACACGCTCGACGGCGGCCAGCTGCCCCTTGCCGCCGTCAATCACAATCAGATCCGGCCAGGGCGGCCCGGATGCGATGCGGCGCTCGGCCCAGGCGGCCAGAGCGGCATAATCGTCGCCCGGGGTCTCGGTTTCCACGGCATAGGCCCGGTGTTCCTCGGGCCGGGGTTCGCCGTCCTCAAAGACCACCATGCCGGCCCGGGTCTGCCGGCCGCCGGTATGGGAAATGTCCACAGCCTCAATACGCCGCACCGGCGCGGCCAGACGCAGGCGGGAGGCCAGAAGCTCGCCCACGGCGGGAGCCAGGCGGCGCTTGGCCGTATCCAGGGCATGCCCGGCGGCCATAAGCGCCAGCTTGTCCTCGTCCGGGCCGCGCGGCACGCGGATGATCGCGGGCGCGCCGCGCAGGTCCGAAAGCGCCTGTTCCAAGGCTTCAAAAGGCGGCGGCCCGCCGGGTTCGGCTTCGGGCAGCCAGGGCACCACGATGCGCGGCGGCGGCGAGGCCGAGCCCTGCAGGTAAAACTGCGACAAAAAGCCTTCCAGAAGATCCGGCAAATCTTCAGGGCTCAAGCCGGGGAAGAAAAAGGCCCGCTGATCCTGGAGCGCCCCCCGGCGCACCACGGCCAGGCCCAGGGCCAGCCCCTCGGGCGCCTGCCCCACGCCGATCAGGTCGAGATCTTCTTCCTTGGCCAGGACCACGGATTGTCGTTCCAAGGTGCGCTCCACGGCCCGAATCTGGTCGCGCAGCCGGGCGGCCGACTCGAAGGCCAGAGCCTCGGAAGCGGCGAGCATTTCGGTTCGCAGCTTGTCCAGGAGTTCGCGCGAACGCCCGGAAAGCAGCAGCTCCACTTGGCGCAGGGTTGCCCGGTATTCTTCCTCGGGCACGGGCAGCACGCAGGGCGCGGAGCACTGGCCGATATCGTAATACAGGCAGGGCCGGGTACGATTGGCAAAAGCCGCGTCGCGGCAGCGGCGCAAGGGAAAATACTTGTGGATCAGCCTCCAGGTCTCGCGCGCCGCCCCGCCTGAAGAAAAGGGCCCGAAAATCTCGTCGCCGGCCCGGCGCGTTGCCGAAACCCGGCGCACGATCTCCACCCGGGGATAAGGGTGGCGGGAGCTGATGCGAAAAAGCAGGTGGTCCTTGTCGTCGCGCAGCAGAATGTTGTAGCGCGGCCGGTGCTTTTTGATCAGCCCGGCCTCCAGAAGCAGGGCTTCTTTTTCCGTGCCGGTGGAGAAAAAATCCAGGCTCTCGGCCCGGCGGACCATGGCTGCCGTCTTGGCCGTGAGGGCCGACTCTTCGCGGAAGTAGGAGGCGACGCGCCGGCGCAGGCGCAGGGCTTTGCCGACATAGATGATCCGCCCGGAGGCGTCCTTGAACAGATAGACCCCGGGCGAATCCGGGAACAGGGAAAGATCCGGGCGTTGCATGCGGCCCCTGGAGCAACTTTATTTTGAAATTGTCTATGAAAACATGTTCCGGCGGACTTCTGAACAGGCCCGCAAACAGGTTGCGGTCCACGCCTATGCGAGGAATGGTTTTGTTTTTCCGCCGGTGTGACAGCCGAACAATCTCCGCAGATCCGCTTTGCTTACGCGTCCACTGGGGCAAACGCGCATTTTCAATGTTCGTCTGCTCCATAACCCATGCCTGGCGGCTTGGGAAGCAGCCGGAAGGGACGTGGCGGAAAACTTTCCGGCCCGCCCTTGTCCCTGCTTGACCATTGCTCTATTACTCAGTAATAAGACCTGTTAAGAACCTTGAGGTGCACGTCATGTCACAAACACGTATGACCCGCCAGCGAGCCGTCATCCTGGAAGCGTTGCGCGGGGCCAAAACCCACCCCAGCGCGGACGAATTGTACGGAATGGTCCGTAAAAAAATGCCCCGGATCAGCCTGGGCACCGTCTACCGCAACCTGGATCTTCTGGTTGGTTCGGGGGCGGTACGTCTGCTGGAGCGGGCCGGAATGCAGAAGCGTTTTGACGGCGATCTCGCCCCGCACAGCCATGTGCGTTGCGAGATCTGCGGCCGGGTGGGCGACATTTATACGCCTGTGGCCCTGCCGGACTTGGAGCCCAACGCCGTGCCGGGCTTTACCCTGAGCCGGGCCGAGGTGGAATTTGTCGGCTTGTGCGACGACTGCCGCCGGCAAAACTCTTAAAAAAGCTCCATCATATACTCGAGAGGAAAAGGGGTCGTTTTTTGCGACCTCTCTTGTTTTTTTTATGGCTCAGGTTATAAGATAACGCAGTTTTCACATGAAAATATACAAAGGAGCCTTTCATGAAACGTTTTTTACTGCCTCTCGCCTTAGTCTGCCTGCTGATCGCCGCCTGCGGTTCTTCCGATACGCCGGCCTCCAAGCTTGAGGGCACCTGGACCCTCGACACCGACGCCACCATGACCCATACCCTGACCGCCATGGGTATGAAGGCCGACGACCCGAATTTCGCCCAGGCCAAAGAAGCCGCAAAGACCCAGATGGCCTCCATGCTGGGTGAGACCGCCATGACCTTCGACACCGCGAAAAAGACCATTTCCGGCAAGATGATGGGCCAGGCGGAGAACAATACCCCTTACACCGTCAAGTCCGAAGAAGCCGGCAAGGTGGTGATCACCACCGGCGGCGTGGACCTGCCCATCGAAATCAACAGCGCCGACACCTTGTCTATCAAGGCCGGCGGCGCCGTGCTGGTGCTGAAGAAGAAGTAACAGGGCTTACGCCTTGTGGTGTTTACCGGGAAGGCCGCGGCCTTCCCGGTATTTTTTTGCCCACCGGGGCAGAGCAGAAACGCCTTCACTGCACCTGGGCTGCGGCCCTGGAATCATTCCTTGCCGGCAGCGGTTTTTTGCGGATAAATAGCGACACCGACATCAAGTGAAGCCAAGCAGGACCATGACCCGACTTCCCGAATCCGAGCCCTGCGCCCGTATCGCCGCGCAGGCACTTTTTCTCGGCCTGGACATCGGTTCCACCACCGTCAAGGTGGTGGCCCTTGACGCCTCCGGCCGGGTGCTCTTTTCCCGTTACCGCCGGCATTTTTCCGAGGTGCGCGGGGCGGCAGCGGCCTTGCTGCGTGAAGCGGGCGCAGCCTTTCCCGAAGCCCACGTCATTGCCGCCGCCTCCGGCTCCGGGGCCATTGAAGCGGCTTCCCGCATGGGCCTGCCTTTTGTCCAGGAAGTCATCGCCTCCGGCCTGGCGGCCCGGGCCATTGCGCCCGACGTGGACGTGGCCGTGGAACTGGGAGGCGAAGACGCCAAGCTGACTTTTTTTACCGGCGGCGTGGACCAGCGCATGAACGAAACCTGCGCCGGCGGCACCGGGGCCTTCATCGATCAGATGGCCGCCTTCATCCACACCGACGCAGCCGGCCTGGACAAGCTGGCCCTTGAACACCACGCCGTCTACCCCATTGCCTCGCGCTGCGGGGTGTTCGCCAAAACCGACATTTTGCCCCTGATCAACGAAGGCTGCCGGCTTGAGGACATTGCCGCCTCAATCATGCAGGCAGTGGTCGACCAGACCATCAGCGGCCTAGCCAGGGGCAGGCGCATTCGCGGCAAGGTGCTTTTTCTGGGGGGGCCTTTTGCCTTTCTGCAGTCGCTACGCGAACGCTTTGTGGTCACGCTTGGCCTTTCCCCCGACGAAGCGGTTTTTCCCGAGCACGCCGAATTTTTTGTGGCCATCGGCGCGGCCCTGCACGCCCGCGACACCGATGCCGGCAAAAACGCCGGGCCGTGCGGCGGGCCGCGGCCCGAGGCCCTGGCCGAGCTTCTGGAGGCTTCCGGCCCCGACGAAGGGGAAAAAAGCCTACCACCCTTCTTTGCCTCGCCCGAAGAACGCGCCGCCTTTCACGCCCGCCACACCGGCGAGGCCCCGGCCGCGTTCCCTCTGGAAGAGTATGAGGGCGACGCCTTTCTCGGCGTGGACAGCGGCTCGACCACCTTCAAGGCCGTGCTCGTCGACCCGCAGGGCCGGTTGCTCTACTCCAGCTACGGCCCCAACAAAGGCGACCCCCTGCCCGCGGCCGTGTCCGTGATCCGGGAAATTTACGCCCGAAAACGGCCCGGCTGCGTCATCCGTTCTTCCTGCGCCACCGGCTACGGCAGCGCCTTGATCTGCGCCGCCCTGCGCCTGGACCACGACGAGGTGGAAACCGTGGCCCACTTTGCCGGGGCCCGCTTTTTTCAGCCCGAGGTCAGTTTCATCCTGGACATCGGCGGCCAGGACATCAAGTGTCTGCGCATCCGGGGCGGGGCCATCGATCGCATCCAGCTCAACGAAGCCTGTTCGGCCGGCTGCGGTTCGTTCATCGAGACCTTTGCCCGTTCCCTAAACTTGGGCCTGGAAGAATTCACCAAGGCCGCGCTCGCGGCCGAAAACCCGGTGGATCTCGGCACCCGCTGCACCGTGTTCATGAACTCCAAGGTCCGCCAGGCCCAAAAGGACGGGGCCAAGGTGGGCGACATCGCGGCCGGCCTGTGCTCTTCGGTGGTGCGCAACGCCTGCTACAAGGTTATGAAGCTTTCAGGACCCGAGGAACTCGGCCCGCACGTCTCGGCCCAGGGCGGCGCCTTTGCCGGTGACGGGCTGCTGCGCGCCCTGGAAATGCACCTGGGCCGGAATGTGGTCCGGCCGGCCTTGGCCGGGCTCATGGGCGCCTTTGGCGCGGCCCTGGTGGCCGGAGAACGCGGCCCGGCCGGGAGTGTTTCAGGCCTGATCGGCCCGGAAGAACTGGCCGCCTTTTCCGCCAAGACCAAGACCACCCGCTGCAACGGCTGCGCCAACCACTGCCTGCTGACGATCACCCGTTTTGCCGATGGCCGCGGCTTTGTTTCCGGCAACCGTTGCGAGCGCGGCGCGGGCGAGTCGCCCAGAGACGAGCCGCCCAACCTTTTCCGCTGGAAATACGACCGGCTCTTCAACCACTACCGTCCCCTGGAGCCGGCGCAGGCCCGGCGGGGCAGCGTGGGCATTCCCCGCACCCTGAACATTTACGAAAACTATCCCCTGTGGTTCACCCTGTTCACCGAACTGGGCTTTCGGGTGGAACTTTCCGCGCCCTCGTCCAAAGAGCTGTTCTACAAGGGGTACGGCACCATTCCCTCGCAGACCGTGTGCTACCCGGCCAAGCTGGCCCACGGGCATATGCTCGACCTGCTGGAAAAAAAGCCCGACGCTCTGTTTTTCCCCTGCCTGCCCCAGGAAATCAAGGAGTTCAGTTCCCAGACCAACCACTACAACTGCCCGGTGGTCATCGGCTATCCCGAGCTGCTGGACAAAAACATCGGCGAGCTGCACCGCTCGACCATTCCTTTTTATTGCCCCTTCCTGCCCCTTGCCCCCGACTATCTGGCCCGCCGGCTGATCGACATTCCCCTGTTCGCCGACATTTCCATCGACGAGCTTGAGGCCGCCGTGCGCGCCGCCTTTGCCGAGCGCGAGGCCTTCAAGGTCGAGGTGGCCCGCAAAGGCGAGGAGGTGCTGTTGCACCTGCGCGAGACCGGGCGTTTCGGCATCGTCCTGGCCGGGCACCCCTACCATGTGGACCCCGAGGTGCACCACGGCATCGCCGATCTGGTGGCCTCCTGCGGCATGGGCGTGCTCACCGAAGATTCCGTGGCCCACCTTTCTCCCGACCCCGGCCCCCTGCGCGTGGTCGACCAGTGGACCTACCACTCGCGCCTCTACCGGGCCGGGGCCTTTGCCGCCGGCGCGGAAAACCTGGCCGTGCTGCAACTGGTCTCCTTCGGCTGCGGTCTGGACGCCGTGACTTCGGACCAGGTGGAAGAGATTCTCACGGTCAAGGGCAGGCTCTATGCCCAGATCAAGATCGACGAGGGTGAGAACCTGGGGCCGGCGCGCATCCGCATCCGCTCCCTGCAGGCGGCCATGCGCGACCGACGCGAACGCGAGGAGGCCCCGCCGGCCGCGCCCGTGTACAAAGGCTCCCCGCCCTTCACCGTGGCCATGCGCGAGACCCACACCATCCTTATCCCGCAGCTCTCGCCCATGCACTTCCAGTTTCTGGAAACCATCTTCGAGGCCGAGGGCTACCGCTGCCGGCAACTGCCCAAAGTCACTCCCGAAGCCGTGGAAACCGGCCTGCGCCATGTGCACAACGACGCCTGCTACCCGGCCATCGTGGTGGTGGGACAACTGCTCCAGGCCATCCGCAGCGGGGAATACGACACCAGGCGCATTGCCCTGATGATCTCCCAGACCGGCGGCGGCTGCCGGGCCACCAACTACATCGCCTTTTTGCGCAAAGCCCTGGTGGACGCCGGCCTGGACCACATCCCGATCGTTTCCTTCAACATGGACGGCCTGGACAAAAACCCCGGCTTTCGCCTGACCCGCAAGATGCTGCGCCGGATCATCATGGCCGGCTTCTATGGCGACGCGCTCATGCGCATCACCCACCGGCTGGAGCCCTATGAAGTCACCCCCGGCGACGTGGCCGCCTTGAGCGGGGTCTGGGTGGAGCGGATCAAGGAAAATCTGCGCACGGCCGGCTTTTTCCGCTTTCACCGGAACATGGCCCGGCTGGTGCGCGACTTTGACGATCTGCCCATCCGCGAGGTGCCGCGCAAGCCCCGCGTCGGCCTGGTGGGCGAAATTCTGCTCAAGTACCACCCGGACGCCAACAACAACGCGGCCAAGGTGGTGGAGCGCGAGGGCGGCGAAGCCGTGGTCCCGGACCTCATGGACTTCGTGCTCTATTCCTTTCACAGCAGTATCTACGGCTACCGGCACCTTTCCGGCTCCTGGCGCAACTATGCCTCTTCGCTGATGAGCATCGCCTTTCTCGAGTATTGCCGCCGGCACATGCGCCGGGCCTTGCGGCGCAGCAAGCGCTTTACCCCGCCCCTGCGCTTTGCCCAATTGCGGCGCGGCGCCGAGGGGTTGATCTCCCTGGGGCACCAGACCGGTGAGGGCTGGCTCTTGGCCGCGGAGATGGTCGAACTGCTGGAGTCGGGGGTAAACAACATTTTGTGTATGCAGCCGTTTGGCTGTCTGCCCAACCATATCACCGGCAAGGGACTGCTCAAGGAGCTCAAGCGGCGCTATCCGCAGTCGAACATCATTGCCGTGGATTATGACCCGGGCGCGAGCGAGGCCAACCAGATCAACCGGATCAAGCTGATGATGTCGGTGGCGCGGTGAGGGAGGAGATGCCGCGCGGTTGACTTTCCCCCCACCCGGAGGCAGGCTGGCGTAGCCCTTGTTTTGCGTCCATCGGCAATGTGGTTCTGTGGAGGAAAATCGTGCGGCAATCCTTTGACGTGATCATTGTCGGCGGCGGCCCGGCCGGGCTCTTTGCCGCCTATTGGCTGGCCGAGCACAGCAAACTTTCCGTCTGCCTGCTGGATCGCGGCAAGTCGGCCGAAAAGCGCCGCTGTCCCATTGCGCAGACCGGCAAGTGCATCCACTGCAAGCCCTGCAACATCCTGGCGGGCATGGGCGGGGCCGGGCTCTTTTCCGACGGCAAGCTCAACTTCATCCACAAGCTCGGTAAGACCGACCTGACCCAATTCCTGCCCAAATCCGAGGCCGTGGCCCTGATTGACGAAACCGAGGCCGTGTTCAACCGCTTCGGCATGGACGCCCCGGTCTACCCCTCGGACATGGAGGCGGCCGTGGAGATCCGCCGGCAAGCCAAGCGGGCGGGCATCGACTTGCTGCTGATCCGGCAGAAGCACCTGGGCAGCGACTTTTTGCCCGGGCACATCGCCGGCATGTGCCGTCATCTGGCCGAAAAAGGCGTGGAGATCCGCACCGAAACCGAGGTGGCCGACGTGCTGGTGAAAAACGGACGTGTCGCCGGAGTGCGCACCCATGACGGCAAGGACTTCGCCGCTCCGGCGGTGATTCTCGCCCCCGGCCGGGTGGGCGCGGACTGGGTGGGCGAACTGGCCAGGCGCTTTTCCCTGAACATGAGCCAGCGCGGCATCGAGGTGGGCGTGCGGGTGGAGGTGCACAACGACATTATGAAAGGGATCACCGACATCATCTACGACCCGACCTTTTTTGTGCAGACCAACAAATACGACGACCAGACCCGGACCTTCTGCACCAACCCCGAAGGCTTTGTGGCCCTGGAAAACTACCAGGATTTCGTCTGCGTCAACGGCCATGCCTACCGCGACAAGAAATCGGAAAATGCCAACTTCGCCTTTCTCTCCAAGGTGGTGCTCACCGACCCGGTGTCGGACAACCAGGGCTACGGCGTGGCCCTGGGCCGGCTGGCCACGCTTATCGGCGGCGGCATGCCCATTCTGCAGCGCTTCGGCGATCTGCGCCGGGGCAGGCGCTCCACCTGGAACCGCATCGGCAAGGGCTATATCGAGCCGACCATGACCAACGCCATTCCCGGCGACATCGCCATGGCCCTGCCGGAGCGTATCGTCACCAACCTGGTGGACGGCCTGACCCAGCTTAACGCGGTCATTCCCGGTGTGGTCGGCGAAGGCACCCTGCTGTATGCGCCGGAAATCAAATTCTTCGCCACCCAGGTGGAAACCGACAACCACCTGGAAACCGCCCTGCCCGGCCTGTTTGTGGCCGGCGACGGGCCCGGCGTTTCCGGCAACATCGTGGCCGCCGCGGCCACCGGAATTATCCCGGCCCGGCGCATTGCCGAGGGTCGACGCGCGGCCGGAGCCGGAAAGCAGCAAACGGGCAAAAGAACCGGCAAGCAGGAAAAAGCCTGAGCCCCGAACGCCCGCGAACATATTCACGTGCCGGTGTCTCAAGCCGGCCAAAGATACAAAACAGACCACGCCGCGTCCCCCCCGGCCGGGGACGCGGCGTGGTCTGTTCTTGCCGCCCGGAGGCTATTCCCCGTCGGACGTGCTTGTGCTCGTGCCCGTGGTGCTGTGGCCCTTGCTGGAGCCGTTATGGCTCTTGGTCGCCCCGGCCGCTTGCCGCGCGGCCTTGCGTTCGGCTCGATACTTCTGAATGTCCTGCTTGGAAATCCGGCCGTTGCCGTCCTTGTCGACGGCATCAAATTTCTTCGCGCCCTTGGGCCAGCAGCCCAGGAATTCTTCACGGGAGAGGAAGCCGTCTTTGTTCTGGTCGCAGCTTTCAAAGGTGTGGCGCGGCTGTTTTTGCCCGCTCTGCCCGGCATCCGCCATCAGAGGAGCCGCCAGAATCATGCCGCCGACAATCAAACCAAGATACAGATATTTCACCGTTTTTCTCCTTGAGCCATTTCATTTTGCAATTGTCTGTGAAATCACATTGCCGTTGCCTGACGGTCCATGTCGGCACAACGCCCATGGGGCGCAGCCAAAGCCGTCGGTAAGAAGCAACCTACGGCGCAATCGTCAAAAAAATATGGGGGAACCGTGAGGAAATTGTGGGCCTGATTTTTGTGATCGCCGAGGGCGAGCGCTTCTTCAGCGCGGGGGGCACGGCTCGGCCGCGCCCCCCGCTTTTCACTGCTGTTTCATCACCGCATCACCGCCAGCGGTGGAACCGGTTGTTCCGCTCATCCCGTTCATAGCCACGCTGTGCCGCTTGAGCTCGGCTCGGCGGGCATTGACCCAGGCGTGCATTTCTTCCTTAGTCGCCTTGCCGTCGTGGTTGGCATCCATAGCTGCGAACCTTTTGGCGCCCCTGGGCCAGGCGGCCAGGAATTCATCACGGGACAGGGCGCCGTCCTTGTTTTTGTCGCAGGCCGCGAATTTTTCCTCCAGGCGCCGAGCGACCGCACCCCGGCGCTTTTGGGCCCAGGCCCGCGTCTCTTCTTTGGTCACTTTGCCGTCGTGGTTTGTATCCATGGCGGTGAACCTTTTCTCACCTTTGGGCCAGCAAGCCAGAAACTCGTCGCGCGTCAGGGAGCCGTCTTTGTTTCTGTCACATTCCGCAAATTTTTGGTGCGCTTGCGGCTGCGCGGCCTGAACCGCCGGGACGGCCGCCAAAAGCATACCGCCGACAACCAGGGTGACGTATAGAGATTTCATGATTCTTCTCCTTGCCATTTTCATTTTGAAAGTGTTTATGAAAGCATATTACCGGCAGACTCCCGAACGAGCCCACAAGCGGATGTCCGCTCACGCAGCCATCAGAGCAAATCAACTTTGAAAAATCGACTTGCTCCTGCTGTTTCCGGCCGGATCGCCGTGGAGCGTTTCCACCAATGCAGCGTAAGAGCGCCGGTTACCGGCCCTATGTGCATCTTGAATGTGGACTAAACTACATAGAAATAGTGAGGAAAGTATGAAGGCGCATTATTTATTCTCCGGCACCGCTTCTCTCCCAAGGGTGTCGTCACGAATCACCCCCGTGACGACACTCCTCAGAGTTGCCCAACGGGAAGGACCGAGGTATTATGGTCGATAAACTCGGGAGTTCCTCATGAGCAAAAAATCCGCCCCGTCCGTCGTTTGGTTCGCCGATATCCGCGCCCGCGCTGACGGTGAAAACAAGCTTTCCAAGATCGAAGCCCTGTTCAAGGCCGCCGGCTTTGCCAAGCTGGTGGAAAAAGGCGATCTGGCCGCCGTCAAGCTGCACTTCGGCGAACGCGGCAACGATACCTTTCTCAGCCCGATCTTTGCCGCCAAGGTGGTGGAATTGCTCAAGGCGGCCGGCGGCAACCCCTTTCTCACCGACACCAACACCCTGTACAGCGGCGGCCGGCACAACGCCGTGGACCACCTGAACACGGCCACGGCCCATGGTTTCACCCCGGCCACGGTGGGCGCGCCGGTGATCATTGCCGACGGACTACGCGGCACAAGCTTTCGCAAGGTGACCATCAACAAGACGCACTTTAAAACCGTGAGCATCGCCGACGCCGTGCTCGACGCCCGCTGCATGATCGTGCTTTCCCACTTCAAGGGGCACATGATGGGCGGCTTTGGCGGGGCCATCAAAAACCTGGCCATGGGCTGCGCCCCCAGTCAGGGCAAGTGCGATCAGCACGCCTCGCGTTTTGCCGTGGATCCGGAAAAATGCACCGCCTGCGGCCGCTGCATCACCCCCTGCCCGCAAGGGGCCATCAGTTTCGTGCCCTATGCCGGCAAGGGGAAAAAGAGCAAAAACGCTCACATCGACAAAGAAAAATGTATCGGCTGCGGCGAATGTCTGACTTTCTGCCGCTTCGGGGCCGTATCCATCAACTGGCAGGCCGAAATCGGCCCCTTTGCCGAGCGCATGGCCGAATACGCCTATGGCGCGGTCAAAGACAAGAAAAACCGCGTGGGCTACATCAACTTTTTGATCGACATCACTCCGGATTGTGACTGCGCCGGCTGGAGCGACGTGCCCCTGGTGCCGGACATCGGCATTCTGGCTTCCCACGACCCGGTGGCCCTCGACCAAGCCTGCCTTGATCTGGTCAACGCCCGCCAGGGCCTTGCCCATTCCCTGTTGCAGCACAACCTCGAGCCCGGAGCGGACAAGTTCAAGGGCGTCTGGCCGCACACCAGGGGCGAGGTCCAGCTCGGCCACGCCCAGGCCATCGGCCTGGGCTCCACGGCCTACAAGCTCGTGGACGTGGCCAAGCCCAAGAAATAGCGGGGCTCCCGCTCCCTGAATGTTGTAAAGCCCGCGCAGGTCGCGGGCTTTGTTGTGTTCCGCAGCCGGTCGGGTGTCGCACACCCTCCAGGGCCTTCTCCAAATGGAAGGATTTTGCTCCCCGGCAAAGAAAATGTCGATTCCGGCCCGGTAATACCCCCCAATCACGTTCAAACGCATAAAGCCGCTCCTCAGCCTCCCTTCTCTCCCCCACTCCTGCCTTTTTCTCCCAAATTTCTCTGCAGCAGTGAAAGAAACACCTCTTTCACACCGCCATTTCCCACCCCTGCTCCCCGCTTCACCCCACCTGCTCCGGGGGGGTGACGCAAACTGAGACACCAATAAGAGTAATTACTGATATCCGCATTAATAATTAAACATATTCTACTCTCTTGAAGCACCCGGCGATTACCTGCTTTCGCGAGCGGAGAGTCCGAATTGCCCTTTTCAGTTCGCGTTTCAGGTGGGCCAGGTCCGTACAGCAGATAT
>JAVBLS010000040.1:0-46488 GCA_031553235.1 Desulfovibrio sp. | reverse complement strand
CAACTTTGTTGGTCCCCATGGAGAGGCGGGTACACCCGGTCCCATTCCGAACCCGGAAGTTAAGCGCCTCATCGCCGATGATACTGCGCACTCATACGTGGGAACGTAGGCCGGGGCCAACAATTCTTACCAAAAACCCCTTGAAGTATACAGCTTCGAGGGGTTTGACGGTTTAGAGCAGTTTACGCTTCAAATAGTCGCTTAACGGCGGGCAAAGCCCGCCTACGCCTATTTGGCGGCAAGGATTTGCCGACAAATCCTTGCGAGCATTTCACACTTGAAATGCTCTAGGGCTTCAGCCGGTCGAGGGCGCGCAACGCCCGAAACAAGCAAACACCAGACATACCCCATCTTTCGAATAGTTTGATGAAGCGCGGGCAGAGAGCATTTCTTCTCAAGCCTTTCTCTGAGTTCATTGAGCGTGGCGTCCGGATTGCCGTCAATATAAGCAGCCAACTGCTGCAACCCTTCGGCGCTGAATACAGAGTGCCTGTGCCCTCTTTTACGCCGTGATCCAGCCGTGAACCCCCTTGGCGATATCGCGCGGGCATATTGCCAATTCGGCAGTTCTTGCGCTATAGTGACAAGTAAAAATATGGTACACATCAATTGCATATCACGCGCTCCGCACTGCGGAGCAACCGCCTCCGCCCCCGGAGGCTCCGCATGGCTGTCCGCTGAGGAAGTTATGCCGATATCACGTGTCATCGCCCTTTTGGCCTTTGTTTTGATCTGGCTGGTCTTCGCCGTTGCGGGCATGCATGGCCGGGACTGGCGCGGTGTCCGCCAAATCGAATATGCCGGCTTTCTCGGCAAGACGGTTGCCTGGGCCTTGCCGGCAACGTTCGAGTGGAACGACGGTTATGACCTGCCGCCGATTGTCGTGGCCGAGGAGGCCATTTCGGCCGCGACTCCCGAGGAATACACCCCTGTGGGCGCGGAACCGGCCGACGAAGCCTTTGCCCTGCCCTGCACCCGGTTGTGGACCGCCGCTCGCCTGCCTGAAGGCGCACGCGACGCCGGCTTTCCGGACAAGTCTTCCCGCCGCGACAAGCCGGCGGCTCTTCTCTTCCTGCCCAAAACAACGGACACAGGCGTTTTGAAAGCCTTGGCCGTGCAAAAAGCCCTGACCACGGTTCGGCTTGGACCGGCTCTGCCGCCGTTCGAGCAGAAGGTTCCGGGCAGGCGCCCCGACGACCCGCGTGACGGCCCCCGACCCATGGCCGGGGCCGGTGCGGCGTAGCGACTGAAGTACCCTGCGGCGCAGGAGCTTCTCTCTTCCCGCCCACAGCATAACCCGGCGGCGCAGCCATCCGCCCGTGCCGCCCCTGCTCCCACCCTCCCCGACCACCTCCCGATTCAGAACAACGCTTGTCTGCCGCGTCAGTTCTGAGTTCCCTTTGTGTCTGTTGCCCGCACGCATTTGTCGGCTCTGAACCCCGTGGCCCGATGTCACGCAGGCGTGCCGTGTATGCAGCATTTATATATTGTGTGGTCCCCGCGCGGCCGTCTGGCGGCACCAGGACGGAACGGCGGCGCGGGGACAGGCTCTGGTTTCATGCGTTGCCGCGTGCCAGGCAGCGCCTCCACAGCAACTTTAGGAGAACTTTCATGTCCGGACACTTTGCCGCTGAAGAGCACGGCTCCGACAAGCTCAAGCGTGGTCTCAGCAACCGGCACATCCAGCTCATCGCCATCGGCGGAGCCATCGGCACCGGCCTGTTCATGGGCTCAGGCAGAACCATCAGCGTTGCCGGGCCGTCGATCGTCCTGGTCTACGGAATCATCGGTTTCTTCCTGTTCTTTCTGATGCGCGCCATGGGCGAGCTGCTGCTCTCGAACCTTGAATACAAATCGTTTATGGACTTTGCCAAAGATCTTCTGGGACCGTGGGCCGGTTTTTATATCGGCTGGACCTATTGGTTCTGCTGGGTGGTTACAGGCACGGCCGACATCATCGCCATATCCGGCTACATATTCTATTGGTTCCCAACCTTAAGCCCGTGGATACCGGCCCTGGCCTTTATCCTGCTGCTGGTCGGGCTGAACCTGGTTTCGGTCAACCTGTTCGGCGAGATGGAATTCTGGTTCGCTTCGATCAAAATCGTGGCCATTCTGGCCCTGATCATCGTGGCCATCGCCCTGGTGTTCACGGGCTTTGTCTCGCCCACCGGGCACGAGGCCACGGTATCCAACCTGTGGACCCAGGGCGGGGTGTTCCCCAAGGGCATAATGGGCTTCTTCGCGGGATTCCAGATCGCCCTGTTCGCCTTTGTGGGCATTGAGCTCATCGGCACCACTGCGGCGGAAACCAGAGACCCCGAAGTGACCCTGCCGCGCGCCATCAACGCCGTGCCCTTTCGGATCGTTTTCTTCTACGTGCTCGCCCTGATCGCGATCATGTCCATCACCCCTTGGAACCTGCTTGATCCCAGCGGCAGCCCCTTTGTGCATACCTTTGACCTGGTGGGTGTCGCTGCGGCGGCCAGCCTGGTCAACTTTGTGGTGCTGACCTCGGCGGCCTCTTCGGCCAACAGCGGCATCTACTCGACCAGCCGCATGCTCTACGGCCTCTCCCTGATCGGCGTCGCGCCCAAGCTGTTCTCGCGCCTCTCCTCGCACAGGGTGCCCGCGTACGGCCTGATGTTTTCCTGTCTCTGCCTGCTCCTGGGCTCGGCCATGCTGATCATCATGCCTTCGGTCATGGAAGCCTTCACCGTGATCACGACCATTTCGGCCAGCTTGTTCATCTTCGTCTGGACGATCATGCTGCTTTCGTACATCTCTTACGCCCGTAAGTACCCCGAGCGCCGCGCCGCCTCCAAGTACAAGGTTCCCGGCGGCCTGTTCATGGTCTACGCCACTCTGGCGTTCTTCGCCTTTGTGGTGGTGCTGCTGCTGCTGGAAGAAATCACCCGGGATGCTCTGATCATCACCCCGTTGTGGTTCATCCTTCTGGCCATCGGCTATCACTTTGCCAGAAAGAATGTGGCTGCGAACGGCGGTGCCGCCGCTTCGGCCTGAGAGCAGAGCAACCGTGAAACGGTTCTGATGCTGTGGGCGACGCCGCAAGGCGTCGCCCCAAGAAAGATACATCGACCGGAAGCCTCCTCTCGATGTATCGCGGCCCCGCCGGGGACGGACAATTGCGTCCTGTCCGTCCTCCGGTAAGGCCACTGCAACACGGCGTCGTGACGGCGTCTTCCGTAGTGGTGAAGCCGGAAGACTCCTGTGCGCCGGCCCTATGGGGAAGGGGTCTGCGTCCCCCCGCCTCCGAGCGGCCGGCAGCAGCACGACGCAACTGAACAGCGCCTTCCGTGTTGGTGAATCCGGAAGGCGCCGTCTTGGTGAGTGGCGCCGCCCATGGGCATCTTCACTCTACAATGCGGCGTCGCCCCGCTCGCCCGCGCGAATGCGCAGGGCATCCTCCACCGGCACGGGACATGGCATATTGAGCTTTTTCCCGGAGTTTGAGAGTATTGATGAACCGGTGCCGGCCAGCCATGTCTTGTTCTCGCGTCGGCCGGGGCGTTTTTTCTCTTCAGGAGTTTGCCGTGTTCACGGTTGCGATGCTCTGTCTGGCCCTGTTGCTTGTGTGTCTGAACGGCCTGTTTGTGGCTGCGGAGTTCGCCTTTGTCAAAGTGCGCAAAACCCAGTTGGAGTTGCTGGCCGCGGCCGGCGACGGCCGGGCCAAAAGCGCCCTGTTCGGCGTGACCCATCTGGATGCCTACCTCTCAGTCTGCCAGCTCGGCATCACCCTGGCCAGCCTGGGCCTCGGCTGGATTGGCGAGCCCGCCGTGGCCCATGTGCTGCGCCCGACTCTGGAGTTTTTTTCCATCACCAACCCGGCCTTGGTCGCTTCCTTGTCCGTGGCCGTGGGCTTCAGCCTGATCACCCTGCTGCACGTGGTTTTCGGCGAGTTGGCGCCGAAGTCCATATCCATCCAGAAGGCCGAGGCCACGGCCCTGCTTCTGGCCCGGCCCATGCGTTTTTTCTACATCCTTTGCCTGCCCCTGGTGACGGTCATGAACGGCATTTCCAACGCCGTGCTGCGCTTGGCCGGCCTGCCGCCGGCCTCGGAATCGGAGCACAGCCACTCGCCCGAAGAGCTGCGCATGCTGATTATTGATTCGAGCAAGCGGGGCCGGCTGGACAAGGATGAAGGCCGCATGCTCGACAACATTTTCAGTTTTTACCAGAAAACCGCCAAGGACGTGATGGTCCACCGCCTGGACGTAATCGCCTTTGATCGGGAGATTGGGCGCGATCAGGCCCTGGCCCTGGCCCATTCCAGCGGGCACACCCGCTTTCCGGTCTACGAGGGCAACCGTGACAACATCGTCGGCTTTGTGCACATGCGCGACGTCATGCGCGGCGGGCGAGAGATCCGTGCCCTGGTGCGGCCGGCCCTGTTCATCCCCGAGGCCATCCACCTGGACAGGCTGTTGCAGCGCATGCAGGAAACCCGGCAGCAGTTCTGCGTAATCATCGACGAATACGGCTCGTGGCAGGGAATTCTGACCATGGAAGACGTGGTCGAGGCCATTGTCGGCAACATCCAGGACGAGTTCGACAACGAGGAGCCGGAAATCGTCCGCGAGGCCGACGGCAGCTGGTCCGTTTCCGGGCAGGTTTCCCTGGACGAACTGGCCGAGTTCATGCTCATCGAGTTCGCCGGCTGCGATGCCGACCCCTACCAGATTCTGGCCGCGCATTTTCTCGATGCGCTCGGACGCATTCCCCACGAGGGCGACGCCATAGATCTCTGCGGCCGGCACTTCACAGTCACCCAGATGCGGCGCAACAGTCTACGCCGGGTTCGGGTGGACGCTCTCCCCGAAGAGCCTTCTCCAGACACGTCTTTTGACCAATGACCGCGTCAAGCGGGCCTTGGTCTTTAGAGCATTTCAAGTGTGAAATGCTCTAAGGCGTTATGCCGTCGATCTTGCCTGTTTTCTGAGCTTGATGTCGGTGCCCATAATCTGCCCGGCAATAATCAGTCCGCCGCCGACAAAGTGGACCCAGGTGATCGGCTCCCCCAGAAAAATGATCGCGTAGATTCCGCTGACCAGAGGGGTCGTGTAGTAGAGAATCGAGGGCTTGATCGGCCCCATGTAGGCGATGGCCCGGTTCCAGCAGGCAAAGGAAAAGAGCGAGGGACCCACGCCGACAAAGACCAGGCAGGCCCAGACCTTGACCGAGGAATGCAGTTCGCGGGTGAAGGCCAGGGGTTCCAGGGCGACCAGTGGCAGCAGAAAGATCAGGCCCAGGCCGAAGGTTGCGGCCAGAAAGCTCCAGGGGTTCACCTCCGCCGGGGCCTTGCGCACCAGCAGAGTATAGCCCGCGAAGCAGACGGCCGAAAGCACCGAGAGCAGATCGCCGGCGGAAAAATGCATGTTCGCCAGAACGGCGAAGTCTCCCCGACAGAGCAGGGCTACAACCCCGGCCAGAACCAGGGTCAGGCCGAGCAGGGCGCGCGGCGGCAGCGGCGCGTGGTACAGCACCCGGGCCGCCGGCAGCACCAGCAGGGGCGCGCAGGAAACGATAAAGGCGATGTTCAGGGCCGGAGTGGTGTGCGCGGCCATATAGATCAGGGTGTTGAACAGGCTCACCCCGATCAGGGCCGTGAGGCAGTAATAGCCCAGGTGCCGGCGGATGGCGGGCAGATCGCGGCGCAAGGGGCCGACGGCCAGGGGCAGCACCGCGACAAAGGCGAAAAACCAGCGCCAGAAGGCCAACAGCACCGGCGAGACCTCGCCCACCAGGGCGCGGCCCACAATGAAGTTGGCCGCCCAGACCAATACGGCGGCAAGAGCCAGCGCGGTTCCGCGCAGATCATTGGAAACAACGGCCGGGTTCGGCATGGGCAAGTCTCCCGTTCATGGGTGCGGCAGTATTTATACCGCAAGCACAGGGGAATTATCCATAGAAAAAAATAGGGCACACGAAGCATGTGCCTCTTGGCTCTATGGAAGTCGAAATCCTACCTGGTATACCGTAAAAATACAGGATATAGCGCCAATAAATGATTGATAAAACCTGATTTTTTTTTTAGACTTCCTCTGGTTCATGTAGCGCATGGAGAACAAAAAGTCCTTTTCCTGATGGGGGCAGGCGTCCGCACCGCGCCGGCTTCGGAGGGAAAATGTTGCCGTCTTTTGAGGGGGGTGTGGGCGCAACGCACCAATCTCAGGCGAGAACCCTTTGACCATCTCTTGCGGCGGTTTGGAGGACGCAAGGCACCTGCTTCAGATTGGAAAATTTTTACCGCTTCTGAGTGTTTTCGTGGACGCAATACACCGACCTCAGAACGGAAAAACCTTCACTATTTTTAGAGAGGAGGCTTCATGGACGCAATTCACAATGTGATCATCGAACTGGGGGGCTTTGTCTGGGGCCCGTACTGCCTGATCCCGCTGCTTCTGGGCGCGGGCGTGTACTTCATGATCGGCCTGAAATTCATGCCTTTGCGCACCATTCCCCATGCCTTCGGGCACATGTGGCGCGGCCGCAAGCACGGTGAGGGCGCCGAAGGCGAACTGACCCCGTTCAAGGCGCTGATGACCTCTCTGGCCGCCACCGTGGGCACGGGCAACATCGTGGGCGTGGCCACGGCCATCTACCTGGGAGGCCCCGGCGCGGTCTTCTGGATGTGGATGACCGCTCTGTTCGGCATGGCCACCAAATACTGCGAAGCCCTGCTGGCGGTGAAATACCGCGATGTGCTGCCCAACGGCAGCTACGTGGGCGGCCCCATGTACTACATCCGCAAGGGCCTCGGCGAGCAGTGGAAGTGGCTGGCCTTCCTGTTCGCGGTTTTCGGCTCCGTGGCCTGCTTCGGCATCGGCAACATGACCCAGGCCAACGCCATCGGCACCAACGTGCTGAACATGTACAAGGCCCTTAACGGCATGGCCCACACCGATACCGTCATCTGGTTCGGCGTCGACGCCACCTACACCATGGCCGTTGTTCTCTTTGTTCTGGCTTCCATCGTGATCATCGGCGGTGTCAAGCGCGTCGGCGACGTGGCCGGCATTCTCGTCCCGGTCATGGCCGCGTTCTACATCATCATGGGCATCGTAATCATGGCCCTGAATGCCGACAAGGTCGGCTTCGCCTTCGGCGAAATTTTCGGCGGCGCTTTCTCGGCCCAGGCCGTGGGCGGCGGCGCCGTCGGCACGGTAATGATGGGCATTCAGCGCGGCGTTTCGCGCGGTCTGTTCTCCAACGAGGCGGGCCTCGGCTCCGCCCCCATCGCCCACGCCACGGCCACCACCAAGGACCCGGTGCACCAAGGCTTTCTGGGCATGCTCGACCCGTTCATCGACACGATCATCGTCTGCACCATCACCGCGGTGGTCATTCTGATCGCCGACCTCTGGCCGACCCTGCCTTCCGGGCAAATGGGCGCCCTGACCTCCATGTCCTTTGACAAGGCCCTGCCGGGCACCCACTACGGCCAGATGATCGTGACCGTGGCCCTGGCCCTGTTCGCCTTCTCGACCATCCTCGGCTGGTTCGTGTACGGCGAGCGCTGCATCATGTACCTCTTCGGGCACCAGGCCTCCATGCCCTTCAAGATCATCTTCTGCCTGGTGGTGCCCTTCGGAACCGTGGCCCAGATCAACCTGGTCTGGGATATGGCCGACCTGTTCAACGGCCTGATGGCCCTGCCCAACCTTGTCGCCCTGCTGCTCCTGTCGCCCGTTGTGTTCCGCGCGACCAACGAGTACTTCGAGAAGCTGAAGGTGGAAAAGGCGGCCAAGGCTTCCGGCGCCGCGTAGTCTCCCGTAGTCTCGACTCGATGAAAAAACCCCGCTTTGGCGGGGTTTTTTCATGTATTCCGGCGTCTTGGCGTGCGGGCGCAAACGGCCACGGCCGTTTCGGCCGCCCCTGCCCGGAGCAGGGCCAGGGCCGCGGCCTCCAGGGTGGCGCCGGTGGTGGCCACGTCGTCCACCAGGAGCAGACGCAGGCCGGCCGCTGCGGGTGAACCGACAAAGGCGTCTTTGAGGTTGCTTTGGCGTTCGGCATGGGAAAGGCCGGTCTGGGGTGCGCCGTGCTTGACGCGGCGCAGCAGATCCGGCCGCAGGGGCAGGGCCTTGCCCGCCAGGGCCCGGGCCGGCTCAAGGGCCTGATTGTAGCCGCGCCGGCCCAGGCGTTGATCCGAAAGAGGCACGGGCACCACGGCGTCATGGGCGTCATGGTCTCGCTCCCGGAGCGGACCACGCAAGGCCAGAAGCCCGAGAAAACGGCCGAGGCCCGGCTCATTGCCGAATTTCAGGCGGATCAGCAGCTTGCGCAACAGACCGTCATACGGAGCGTAAAAGAAAAAGGCGCTCCAGGGAGGCGGCTGCTGCAGGCACTTGCCGCAGGGCAGCACGGGCAAGAGCGGCCAGGGCGCGATTTCGCCGCAGAGCGGACAGAACCCGGCCCGGCGGGCCGGCAGTCCCGCCAGACAGGCGGCACAGGCCAGGCCCGCAGGGTCGTCCCGGGCAACGCCCGGAGGCGGCGCGAAGGGCTCGTGGCAGACGACGCAGCGCCGCTCCCGGATCAACCGGCCAAGGAAATTGGAGCATTTTGTCATTAAAAATGCCTTGTCGGGTAAAATGTGCTCCGGCGGCGCGAAACAAAGTGCAGCGCCGCCCGCGAGATTGGCATAGGCGGGCTTTGCCCGCCGTTAAGCGCCAATTTCAAAGCGAGATTGTTGCAGACATGTCGCGGCATAGGCCCGGACGCTCTCCAGGGCTCCCGGGTTGCCGGCCAGATCGCCGGGGGCGTCCAGGTCGCGCAGGAGCAGGGGATCAGGGAGGTCGACCTTGAGCAGGCCCAGGGCCAGGCGCAGGGTCAGAAGCGAGCCGGCAAAGAGCTTTTCCCCCTGGGGCCGGGCCGCGCAAAGCAGCACCCCGGCCCGGCGCCCGGGCAGGGCGGCGACCCGGGCATCGCCGGCCTCGCGCAGGGCCCAGAAGGGTTGGAGCCGGTCGATCAGGGCTTTGAAGCCGGCCGGCAGGTGGTAGAAAAAGATCGGCGCGGCCACGAAGATAAAGGGCGTGCGCAGCAGCCCGGCAATCAGAGGCGCGGAGGCGTCGCGCAGGCTCAAGGGACAGCCCAGATAGGGCACGCCGTTTTCCGGCGTGAGGCTGGGAGCGCGCCGGGCCGCCTTGGCGCAGGCTCCGCAGCCGGTGCAGGCCGACACGGGATGTTCACGCAGGCGCACGGCCCGGGTGCTAAAAGCCTCGGCGACCAGGTCGGCCGCCCAATCGGTGTTGCCGCCCGGCCTGGGGCTGCAGGCCAGGATCAGGGGTTTTGTTTCCATCGGCATGCCGGGCCTTAGATTATTTTCAGTTCGAAAATGTTTATGAAACTATACTGCCAACGGGCTTTCGAACGAGTCCGCAGGCGGGCGTCCGTTTACACGGCCGCCGGAGTGAGTCGACTTTTCAAAGTAGACTCACTCTACTGTATGAACTCGCCCACAAAGGGGTTGTTCAGGCGCTCCGCGCCGATGCACGTTTCCGGGCCGTGGCCGGGGTAGACCGTGGTTTCATCCGGCAGGGTGTAGAGTTCGTTGATGATCGAGTGCATCAGGATTTCCAGGCTGCCGCCGGGAAAATCGGTGCGGCCCACGGAACGGGCGAACAGGGTGTCGCCGGCGCACACGGCCTTGAGGCTCGGGAAGTGGAAGCTCAGGCCGCCCGGAGTGTGTCCCGGCGTGGCCAGCACCCGGCAGCCGGCACCGAGCAGGGGCAGTTCGCCGGGCTCCAGGTGCGTGAAGGTATAGGGCTCCACCTTGGGCAGGCCCCAGATGCCGCCCAGGCCGAGATCCGATTCGAGCATGTAGGCGTCGGCCTGCGAGGCGTGGACCTCGGCCCCGGTGGCCGCGACCAGCTGGGCCACGCCAAAGGTATGGTCGAAATGCAGATGGCTGAGCAGAATATGTGTCAGGCCCAGGTTGTGGGCGCGCAGATGCTCGAGCACCTGGGCCGGGTCGCCGCCGGGGTCCACGACAACGGCCTCATGCCCGTTGTCGATGAGATAACAGTTGGTTTGCAGAGCCCCGAGGGGAAAAACGGAAATGCGCATGATTGCTCCTGAAGCAATTTCACTTTGAAATTGTTTATTAAACATAGTGCCGATGAACTTCCGAACGCGCCCGCAAGCAAAATAGGGTTGCGAAGGTTGTCTCGCCGCCACACTATCGAAAAAACGAAACCATGCCTCAATGAGGCGCGGGCCGCAGTCCGCTCACGCGACCGTCGCAAATGAACTTCGAGAATGTTCATTTGCTTTAGAGCAGTTTACGCTTCAAATAGTCGCTTAACGGCGGGCAAAGCCCGCCTACGCCTATTTGGCGGCAAGGATTTGCCGACAAATCCTTGCGGGCATTTCACACTTGAAATGCGCTAGCGCTCTGAAAGACGGACAAAACGATAGCCTTTCTCCTGCAACTTCGGCAGGGCTTCCATCAGCCCCTGGCGGGTGCCCGAAGTCGGGTGGTTCATGTGACCGAGAAGAATGTCGCCGTTTTTGGCCTTAAGGGTTTTGTCGCGCACTGCATGGGCCGGCAAAGTGGCGCCCTCATCCACGGCAATGCTGTAGCCGGCTACGCCCATGCCCAGATCGGCGATCACCCGCACGGCGATATCGTCATAAAAAGCCGTGCCGGAACGGAACCAGTGGGGGCGGGGGCCGCCGTTGCGGTGAATTTCACGCGCCCCGCCTTCAACTTCATCGACGAGTTCTTCCATGTCGGCCGTGCCCTTGATGCCGTATGCCTCGCGTCCGTTCACCGAACAGGGTCGGTGGCGCATGCCGTGATCGGCGATTTCAAACAGCGGGTCTTTGGCCAGGTCACGAAAGGTTTCGGGGTTTTCTTTGATCCAGCGCCCGGTGACGAACAAGGTGGCCGGAATTTGCCGGGCACGCAAAAAATCGATCAGGCCGGCGTCATAGGCTCCGGAACAGGCGTCCAGGGTCAGGGCGACCACGGGCCCCGGGCCGGTGGGCGCGGGCTCAAGCCGGCTGGTGATCCCGGGCATCTTTTCCGCCCAAAGTCTGGGCTTGCCCGGGTAACGGCGGCTCATTTCGGCGGCGATTTCCTTGTAGCTGTGCCCGGCAAAGGGCAGGTTCCAGAGCGACGGTCCGTTGGCGTCGGCCGGCGGGGTTTGCCGCGGGGCTGGAGTGGTCCCTTGGGCCGGCTGCGTCTGTGTCGAGGAGGGGGGCGATGCGGGCGACGGGGAGGACGAAATGGGGGTGGACGCCGTGGGAGTCGAGGAGGGCGCCGGTGCGGCGGAGCGTTGCGCCGGCGGGTCGGTCTGCCGGGGCGGCGTTGCCGCTCGACCGGCGGAATTCGTCGGGGCCGGGGCCGGACGCGGGGCCGGGGGCACGGCCACCTGTTCGGCGGGTGGGGCCGCCGGGGCCGGAGCGGACGCCGGAGAATCGTTCCACAGGGCCCAGGTCAGAAAGCCGGCCACAAAGCCCACAAGGCACAGGCCAAGCAGCGCGGGCATTGCCCGTTGCAGGCGTCGTTTCCGGTTGGGAAATCTGGGGCGCATTTTGGCTTTCACGCCACCCTCTCAGAGCAACTTCACCAGAGCAATTTTACGCGGACTTGCCGGCGCGTTCCGACAGCACCTGTTTCAAAAAGATTTTGGCCGCACCAAAGGGCAGGGGCTGGTCGGTCCAGACCAAAAATTGGGCCAGGCCCTGGGCCGCGAAAAAGTCCAGGCCGTCCTGGGTGCGCAGCCCGGCCTCGGCCGCCTCGCGCAGAAAACGGGTCTGCAGCGGGTTGTAGACCACGTCAAAGGCCGTGCACTCGGGCTTGAGCCGCTGCCAGGCCTCGGACGGCATGGGGCTTTCCGCTTCGGCATGCCCGGCCATGCCCCGCGGCGTGGTGTTGACCACCAAGTCCAGGTCTTGGTCCACGGCCGTGGCCCGCTTTTTCCAGGGGATCAGCCGCACGTTTCGGTCGTGAAGCAGTTTGGCGGCCTTGCCCGGGTCGCGTGCGGCCACGGCCACGTCCTCGGCCCCAAGTTCGGCCAGGGCGGCCAGCACGGCCAGGGCCACGCCACCGCAGCCCAGCACCAGGGCTTTGCGAATGCTCCGGCCCTGCAGGGGCTGAAGAAAGCCCAGGATGTCGGTGTTTTCACCCATGAGCCGGCCGTCTTCCCAGTACAGGGTGTTGACCGCGCCGATGTCTTTGGCCCGCTCGGTGATCCCGTCCAGCAAAGGGATGATCGTCTGTTTGTGCGGCAGGGTGACGCTGACCCCGTGTATGGGCAGGCTGCGCACGGCCGAGACAAAGGCGGCCAGTTCCTCCCCGGTTTTCTCAAAAGCAAGGTAGACGCCGGGCAGCCTGCACAGGGAAAAGCCCCAATTGTGCAGGGCCGGGCTTAAGCTGTGCCCCAGAGGAAAACCAAGTACCCCGTAAAGGCGGTTGAAGCGGCGCGGTTCAATGGGCACCGCTAAACCACCTTGTTCAGGGGGTATTCAATAATACCTTCGGCCCCGGCCACGGCCAAGGCAGGGATGAGATCCCGCACCACGCCGGTGCCCACCACGACTTCAAGCGCGACCCAGTTGGTGTCCTGCAGAGGGGCCACCGTGGGCGAGGTCAGGGCCGGCAGGGCGGCCAGAATCTTGTCCAGCCCGGCCACCGGCGCGTTCATTTTCAGGCCCACCAGGGCTTCGGCCCGCAAGGCTCCCTGCAGCAGCATGGTGATCTGTTCGATCTTGCGGCGTTTGCCTTCGTCGGCCCAGGCGTCGGGGTTGGCGATGAGCTGGGTGTTGGTGACCAGCACCTCGGCAATGACCCGCAGGCCGTGGGCCCGGATGGTGGTGCCGGTTTCGGTCACTTCGACGATGGCGTCGGCCAGGCCTTCGACCACCTTGGCCTCGGTGGCACCCCAGGAATATTCCACCTTGACCGGAATGCCGCGCTCGGCAAACCAGCGGGTGGTCAGGCCCATGATTTCGGTGGCCACGCGCTTGCCGGCCAGGTCTTCGGGCTTCCGGTAGGGCGAATCGCCGGCCACGGCCAGCACCCAGCGGGCCGGGCGGTTGCTCAGCTTGGAATAGACCAGGTCGGTGACCAAGTGCACGTTGACGTTGTTTTCCTGAATCCAGTCCTTGCCGGTCAGGCCCGCGTCAAGCACGCCGTCGCCCACGTAGCGGGGCATTTCCTGGGGCCGGCAGAGGCGCACGGAAAGCTCCGGGTCGTCAACCTCGGGAAAATAGTTGCGGTGGCGCATGGAGACTTTCCATCCGGCCCGGGCAAAGAGATTCAGGGTGGCTTCTTCGAGGGAGCCCTTGGGAATGCCGAGTTTCAAAACCGTACCGGACGACATTATTTGTATACCTCCTTGGGGTCGAAAACTTTGGGACTGCAAATACGCACGCCGTTTTCCGCCAGCTCGCGCGAAAAGCAGCTCTTGTAACCGTCGTGGCAGGCCGCGCCGCCCGCCTGCTCCACCAGGGCCAGCAGGGTGTCGGCGTCGCAATCCAGGCGCAGGGAGCGCAGCTTCTGCACGTTGCCCGAAGTGCCTCCCTTGTGCCACAAACATTTTCTGCTGCGGCTCCAATAGTGCATTTCGCCGGTCTTCAAGGTCTCGGCCAGAGCCTGCTCGTTCATGTAGGCCAGCATCAGCACCTCGCCGCTGTCCGCGCACTGGGCGATCACCGGCAGCAGGCCGCCGGCCTTGGCAAAATCCGGTTGAAAATCAGAGGGTAAAGACATGGTCCCATTCCTTTGGCGTTCAGGATGCAAGCGGATACAGTTACACAAACCTGTTGCCGCCGGCAAGATGCACTGCCCTGGGGGCCGGGCGGTTTAACAAGGCCTGCGGCATCATTTTCAAGGCCTTAACCCCAGAACGGCATCCTGCGGACCCAGGACAACCAGTTGATCGCCTTTGGCAAAGGGGGCTGCGGGGTCGGGCACGAAGCGGAATTCCGGGTCTTGCAGACGTCTGACCGCGGCCACGAGCACTCCGGAGGTATTCATCAGGTTGAGTTCCAGCAGGTTTTTCCCGGCCCAAACGTCCACGGTGATTTCCTGGACGAGCACGCCTCCGCCAAGAGGCAACAGGTCGAGCATGCCGGGGTTGCTCAGGCGCTGGGCGGTCTGCACGGCCACGTCGGCCTCGGGCTGGATCACCTGGTGCGCGCCCAGGCGTTGCAAAACTTTCTTGTGAGCTGCCGAGATCGCCTTGGCGATGATCCGTTTCACCCCCAGTTCCTGGAGGTTCAGGGTGACCAGGACGGAGATTTCCATGGAGCCGCCCACGCTCACGGCCACGGCGTCGAGATCCTGAAAGCGCAGTTGATCGAGCAGATGCTTGTCCGAGGCGTCGCCCTGGTAGACCTGGGAGAGGACGTCCTGGGCCAGACGCACCCGCTGTTCGCCGGCATCCACGCCCACCACCCGGTGCCCGAGCTCGGTCAGGGTGCCGCCAAACTGCAGGCCGAACTTGCCCAGGCCGATGACGCCGACTTCGAGTTTGTTGCGCATATGCTTCCCCCGTAAGGGTTACCCCACAGCCATGTCCGTTTCCGGCAGGCGGTAGGCGGGTTCGCTCTGGAACTGCCGGATGGTGGTGATCAGCCAGATGGGCCCGAGACGGCCGATGAACATGACCAGGCAGATGATCAGTTTGCCCGCGTCCGAAAGCCGGGGGGTGACGTTGACCGACAGCCCCACGGTGCCGAAGGCCGAGACCACCTCAAAAAGAAGATCCAGAATCTGGAAAGGGGCGCCGCCGTGGCGCGAGGCTCCGTTTTCGGTCAGGGTCAGCAGGCAGGTGGCCCCCATGACGGTCAGACAGGAGAAAAAGAACAGCAGCATGACCTTGTTCAGCACCGGCGCTTCCAGGGCTTTGCCCGCCACAACCACCTGCTTGTGGCCGCGCAACTGGGCTTTGACATAGCCGAGCAGGGCCCGGAAAGTGGTGGTTTTGATGCCGCCGGCGCAGGAGCCGGGCGAGCCGCCGATAAACATGAGTATAATCAGGGTCAGCAGGGTCAGATCGGTACACATGCCGAGATCCACCGAAGAAAAGCCGGCCGTGCGGGCCGTGACCGACTGAAACAGGGCCGGCAGGATCAACTCCTGGGTGCTTTTGTCATGCCAGACCGGGTTGAACAGTCCGGCCGCATAGATGATCGCCGCGCCGCCGAAAATCAGAGCCAGGCTGGTCTGGAGTACCAGACGGGTATGATACCCCAGGCGCTGTTTCGGCCTTGCCGGAAAGTGATTCCTCGGGCTTGTTTTACGGAAGAGCGAGACCAGTCTGGACCGGCCCACGCGCAAGAGTTCGTCGATGACGAAAAAGCCGATGCCGCCGAAAAAAATAAGCGACATGATTGTGCCGTTGATGCTCCAATCTTCGGACCAGCGGATCAGGTTGTCCGGCCACAGGGCAAAGCCCGCGTTGCAAAAGGCCGAGACCGCCAAAAAACAGGAGTGGAACAGGCCGATGCGTTCCGGCTCGGAAAAATAGAGCCAGGCAGCGCCCGCGGCCTCAATGCACAGGATGATCAATGCCACCCGCTGCAGAAACCGGCCCAGGTGGAAAGAGGTGTCGTTGAGCAGGGCCTGGCCCACAGCCAGACGGTCGCTCAGCGAGATGCGCTTGCTCCACATGTACATGATCAGGGTGGAATAGGTGGTGATGCCCAGGCCGCCGAGTTGGATGAGCAGCATCATCACCGCCTGCCCGGTACGGTTGAAGACCGTCGAGGGGTCCACCGAGGCCAGACCGGTGACGCAGACCGATGAAGTGGAGATAAACAGGGAATCCACGAAGCCGACCGGGCCGGCTTTATGGCTGACGTCCAGCCAGAGCAGACAGGCTCCGATCAGAATGGTCAGGGCAAAGGCCGCCACAGGCAAAACAAAGGGGGCGACAAAGCGCCTCTTGGGCATGAAAGGCCTCCCGGCCGGAACACGGACTCCGGCCTTGCCTCCGACACGGTTCTATCGTAGAGCAGGATCCCGATATTCGACACCCTTTACGCCGGATTTACGCTGCCGGCAACAGGAGGCATATATGGACTTCACTTTTCTAACGGCTTCGGGCGCCGCCTGGGAGGCCGACTGCACGTTGCTCTTTCTGCGGCCGGGACAAGAGCCCGCCGTTGTCGCCCCCGCCCTGGCCGAAGCCGCGCCCTGGAGCGAGATCAGCCCGGGTCGCAAAGATTTTCAGGGCAAAAAGGACGAGCGGGTGATGCTCTACGGCCACCCGGACATTCCCCTGCCGCGCCTGCTGCTCTGCGGCCTGGGCGAGAAGCCCGAGATGAACGATCTGCGCGCCGCCGTCGCCAAAGCCCTGCGGCACTGCCGCGACCTGCGCCTTGCCGCCCTTGGGCTCTCCGAAGAGAATCTGCGGGAGCTGGCCGGATTCTTCGATCTTTCCCTGCCCGCCTTGCTCAAGGAAGTGGTTTTTGCCGCTCTGGCCGGCCTCTATCGTTGCGAGGAATACCGAGGCAAGCCCGACCCGGCCCTGGCCCCTGATCCGCGCCGGCTGACCCTGCTGACCACGGCCAAGCGCCTGGACGACGACCTGCTGCGGGCAGCGCGCCAGGCCGAAGCCGAGGCCGCCGGGGTGCTTCTGGCACGCGGCCTGGTTAACGGCCCGGCCAACGTGATCACCCCCGAACGCCTGGCCGAAGAGGCCGACGCCCTGGCCCTGCGCCACGGCTACAAACTGACCGTGCGCGGCCTTGAAGCCATCGAGGCCCTGGGCATGGGCGCCTTTCTCTTTGTCGGCCAGGGGGCGCGCCGCGAACCGCGTTTCATCGAACTGGAATATTGCCCGGCCGGGGCCGAGCACGATGAGCCGCTGATTCTCGTGGGTAAAGGCATTACCTTTGACACCGGCGGCATTTCCCTCAAACCGCCCCTGAAAATGCACGAGATGAAAGGAGACATGGGCGGAGCGGCCGCTGTTCTCGGCTTTTTCGCCGCCCTCGGCCGGATGCCCGACAAAGAGGCCTTCCCTCGGGTCATCGGCCTGATTCCCTCTTGCGAGAACATGCCCGGCGGCAACGCCGGCCGGCCCGGCGACGTGGTCACCACCATGTCCGGCAAGACCGTCGAGATTCTCAACACCGACGCCGAAGGCCGGCTGATTCTCTGCGACGCCCTGGCCTATGCCCAGAAGCATTACAAAGCCAAAGCCATAGTCGACGTAGCCACCCTGACCGGGGCCTGCGTCGTCGCCCTCGGCGACCTCGGCGCCGGCGTCTTTACCCGCGACCGCCAATTGCGCGCCCTGGTCCTCGACGCCGCCGACGCCACGGGCGAACTCTACTGGCCCCTGCCCCTGTGGAAAGAATACGACGATCTGCTCAAGAGCGACACCGCCGATTTTGCCAACGTCGGGCCGCGTGAAGGCGGCGCCCTCAACGCCGCCCTGTTCCTCAACCGCTTCATCGAAGAACAGACCCGCTGGGTGCATCTCGATATCGCCGGACCAGGCTACGTCTCCAAAGCCACACCCCTCTCGCCCGTGCCCGGCGGCACCGGCACCGGCGTGCGCATCTTCTGCTCCCTCGCCCGCGCGCTGAAGTAAGCGCTTGGGGTTTCGCCCCAAACCCCACCGGGGGGAATCATTCCCCTCGGGCTTCCCCAAATGACAGAACCCCCGTGCAGCGCACGGGGGTTCTGTCATTTGGGGATGTCGGGGAGTCGCTCTCCCGCCGGGGGTGTGGGGGTGGCGCCCCCACATCGTCACTTGCCGGCGGCGGCGAGTTCTTGTTTGAATTTGGGGCTGAGCTCGAAGCCGTTTTCTTCGGCCAGTTTGGCGTGGTGCCGTGCTCTGGCGACGTCGCCTTTTTCGAGCCAGGCCAGGGCGAGGTTGTTGTGGGCCGGTCCGAAGGAGGGCTGGAGTTTGACGGCGCGTTCGCTGAGGGCGATGCTTTCATCGAGGTTGCCGAGCATGTAGCGGGCGGCGGCCAGGGAGCAGATGGCCTGGATGAACTCGGGGTCCCATTTGACGGCTTTGTCCAGGGCGGCGGCGGCTTCAAGGGCTTCGCCGCGCTGCAGGTGCACGTAGCCGATGTTGCCCCAGGCCACGGCGAAGCGGGGCCGGCATTCGGCGGCTTCTTTGTTGTAGTTCAGACAGCCGTCGAGGTCGCCGCGCTGCAGGCAGATGCCGCCGAGCTGGACATAGGCTTCGGCCAGGCGGGGGCTTTTGTCCACGGCGTCGAGAAAGGCCCGTTCGGCCCCGGCAAAGTCACGTTTGGAGAGCAGGGCCACGCCCAGGTTGTAGAGATGGTTGGCGCAGTCGGGGGATTTGTCGATGGTGGCGCGCAGGTCGGCAATGTACTCGTCGAGATCCTGGTACTGTTCTTTCATTGAGCCTTTTCCTTTTCCAGAAGCGCGGCGTACCAGATGCAGAAATCGAGGACGCCAAGGTATTTCTCTTCTTTGTTGACCAGCCCGAGGGCGCATTCCAGAACGCCGCGCGAGTAGTCGTTGCCTTTGTCTTTGCCGTGGGTTTGCAGAAACTCGCGCACCAGTTGCTGGGTGGTGCGCCGGGTGACGTCGGTGCGGATGTCCATGGGGTCTTTGGGGGCGGCAAAGGGATCCCAGACATCGTAGCCGATGCGGTCGATGAACTTTTTCCGCCGAGGGGACATGCGCTCGTAGAACAGGCGCTTCTGTTCCTCCTCTTCGGGGCTGAAGCTGCGCGGCCCCTTGTCTTCCAGAAAACGGGACGGCAGGGACATCAGTCCTCCTTACGGCGCAGGCCGTTCACGCCCAGGTATTCGGCGTCGAATTCGGTGATCAGGGCCGTGGACACGGGCACGTACATGGAGGCGAGCTGAGAATAGGCCGAGTGCAGGGTCGCGGCCAGTTCTTCGCTCAAGGCGACCAGCCTGGCCTGGACCTTGTCCAGGGCCACGGTGGGGTAGGGCTCGCCCGCCTTGAAGCCGGTCATGCCGCAGGTGTGGGCCTTGCCGCCGATGGCCGTGGGCACGCCATAGAGCCGGCAGGTGATCGGCCGGTCTTCGTACATCAGGCAGCGCTCGTCGTCGCCGAGCAGGGGGCAGCGCACGGACACGGCCGCCACCTCGCTCAAAATTTCGTTGCTGTCCTTGCCCGCCTGGGATTCCTTGAAAACCTTGCGCTTGATCTTGGCGATTTGCCGGTCCGTCCCGGCGGCGCGGTCGATCAGGCCAAAGCGCTCGGCGCCGGTAAAGCGGCGCAAAAAGGCGCGGTTCAGGTACAGGGCTTCGACCAGGGTGAGGTCGAACAGGGCGTGGCAGCAACTGCTGCAGCCTTCGCGGCAGACCACCAGGTCGGAGTGCCGGCCGCGCACGGCCGCGAACAGGGCGTCGGCCTCGGCCCGTTGGGCCTCATAGCGGGAAAAAAATTCGGACAGATCGGGTACAACAGCGCTCATGGTGTTCCTTGGCAAGACGACGGCAACGGGCCGTCCATACGGCAAGGCCGCCGGCGCCCTGAATGGGTGGCGGCGGCCTTGCGGGTCAGGCAAAAAGGCTTAGGCTTCTTCCACGGTTATGGCGCCGGATTCGCACACTTCCACGCAGGATTCGCAGCCGAGGCATTCTTCGGCGTTCACGGGAACGGCTTTGCCGTCCTGCAGTTCGTATACTTCCACGGGGCACACGTCCACGCATTCGCCGTCGCCGGTACATTTGTCGTGATCAACGGTCACATTCCAGGCCATTTTATCCTCCGCTGGTTTGGGGTTTCATATACCCATTTGTTTTTTCAAGCAATTATGAAACCGCCGAAGCGGTTCCTTTTGTCTGGGATAGCTGCCGCCCTGTCGGCTGTCAAGAGAAATATACCGCTCGGCCCCACATCCTGTGGGGGCACTCGCCGTCGCGCCGGAACGTTCTGCCTGGACCGCGAGCCGCCGGGGAGCGCGGTCCCCGGCTCGGCACCGCACTGGCTTGTGGGTGCTTGGGGGGAGGATGAGCCGGCACCGCCGCGAACCGACCCCCGCCCCGCCCGGAGGGCACCGACCGGTCGCGGACCGGAACGTCTTCGGCCCGCGGGGGCCGATCCGCCCTCGGTCAGCGAATGAAGCAAGTCCTCCCGGCCCGTTCGGCCCGCCGCCGCAGGCGCTCCACTTCGTCCTGCCGCAGGGCGCGGCCTTCTGAGACAAAAAATTCCGGGTCCAGCACCTGTTCCAGGCGTATGGTCTGCAGGAAGATCTGCGCCTTGTTTCCCGAGGCTTCCAGAATTTTTTGAAATGTTTTTGGGGTGATGAAAGGGGCCGCGCAGGGAATGCGAAACTCGTGCTCCACCCCGCTTTGCCGCAACAGCTCCATGCTCTCGGCCACGGCGCCGCCCGGGTTTTGGGGCGAGATGCTGCGCGGGTAAGCGCTTGGCAGGGCTTTGACGTCCATGGCCACATAATCAAGCAGCCCTTTCTCCAGCAGGCCTTGCAGGACTTTTGGCCGGCTGCCGTTGGTGTCCAGCTTGAGCGCATAGCCAAGGCTTTTGAGTTCGGCGCAAAAGTCCGGCAAATCGTCCTGCAGGGTCGGCTCGCCGCCCGATACGACCACGCCCTCAAGGACCTTCCTGCGCCGGGCCAAAAAGGCCATGACCTCGGCCGGGACAAGGGGTTCCCGCGTGGCGAAGACCAGATCGGGGTTATGGCAATAGGGGCAGAGAAAGTTGCACCCCCGGGTGAAGACCACGGCGCCGACCTTGCCGGGAAAGTCCAGCAGGGTTGTTTTTTGCAGACCGCCTATGCGCATGCCTGTTCCTGAACGGCGGCCCCGGAGTGTTCCGGGGCCGCCTCGGTTTGATGACCGGGTTGCTCAGCCGGCCACCCGATAGGGAGTGCGGTCTGCATACTCCGCCTGCTTGCCGTCGTTCCAGCGGTTTACCGGCCGCAGATAGCCCACGACTCTGGAATAGACTTCCGTGGCCGCCTCGCAGGTCGGGCAGAGCGGCTGTTCGCCCTTGAGGTAGCCGTGTTCGGCGCAGATGCTGAAGGTCGGGGTCAGGGTGAAGTAGGGCAGTTTGTATTGGCTGGTGATGGCTCGCACCAGGTTGCGCACCGCGCCGGTGCTTGCAACCTCTTCGCCGAGAAAGCCGTGCAGCACGGTGCCGCCGGTGTAGCCGGACTGCAGGTTGTCCTGCAGATCCAGGACATCGAAGATGTCTGTGGAAAAACCGACGGGCAGGTGCGTGGAGTTGGTGTAGTAAGGCGCGCTCCCGGCGGCGTTGCCGTTGGCGAAGACCATTTCCGGGAAGCGCTTTTTGTCCAGCAGGGCCAGACGGTAGGAGGTGCCTTCGGCCGGGGTGGCTTCGAGGTTGAAGAAGTGCCCGGTTTCCCCCTGGAAGGCCTCCAGTTTTTCGCGCATGCGGGTGAGCGCGCGCAGGGCAAAGGCCTGGCCTTCATCCGTGTTGATGCCGCAATGCAGCAGGTTCAGGCAGGCCTCGTTCATGCCCACCAGGCCGATGGTGGAAAAATGGTTGGTCCAATAGCTGCCGGTCCGGGCCTTGACGTCGCGCAGGTAGAAGGTGGTGTAGGGGTACAGCCCGCCGTCGGTGAAGCGCTCCAGCTCTTTGCGCTTGGTGTTCAGGCTGTCCTTGGCCAGTTCCATGAGCCTGTCCAGGCGGCTGAAGAAATCCTGCTCGCTTTCCGCCTGCAGGCCCAAGCGGGGCAGGTTGACGGTCACCACGCCGATGGAGCCGGTCAGGGGGTTGGCCCCGAACAGGCCGCCGCCGCGCTTGCGCAGCTCGCGGTTGTCCAGGCGCAGCCGGCAGCACATGGAGCGGGCATCGTCCGGCGACATGTCGGAATTGACGAAGTTGGAGAAATAGGGAATGCCGTAGCGCCCGGCCATTTTCCAGACCGCCTCGAAGCGTTCGCTCTGCCAGTCAAAGTCTTTGGTGATGTTGTAGGTGGGGATGGGAAAGGTGAAGACCCGGCCTTTGTTGTCGCCCTCCATCATCACTTCGGCAAAGGCCTGGTTCAGGATGTCCATTTCGGCCTGAAAGTCGCCGTAGACCGCCTCTTGATCTTCGCCGCCGACGATTGCCGGCGTGTCGCGCAGCATGGCCGGCACGTCCATGTCCAGGGTGATGTTGGTGAAGGGGGTCTGAAAGCCCACCCGGGTGGGGATGTTGATGTTGAAGACAAACTCCTGCAAGGCCTGCTTCACTTCTTTGAAGCTCAGCCCATCGCAGCGAATGAACGGGGCCAGATAGGTGTCGAAGCTCGAGACGGCCTGGGCGCCTGCCGCCTCGCCCTGCAGGGTGTAGAAGAAGTTGACCAGTTGGCCGAGCGCGGTGCGCAGATGTTTGGGCGGGGCGCTTTCCACGTTGCCGGCAATGCCCTTGAAGCCCTGGCGCAGCAGGTCGGCGAGATCCCAGCCCACGCAATAGACCGAGAGCAGGTTGAGATCGTGGATGTGAAAATCGCCTTCGCTGTGGGCCTCGCGGATGGCCGGGGTGTAAATGCGGTTCAGCCAGTATTCGGAGGTGATGTCGGAGGCGATGTGGTTGTTCAGACCCTGCAGGGAAAAGCCCATGTTGCTGTTTTCGCGCACCCGCCAGTCCATCTTGTTCAGATAGCCTTCCATGAGGTCGACATTGGCCTTGGTTTTGATCCGGCGCAGTTGGGCGCGTTGCTCCCGATACAGGATGTAGGCCTTGGCCGTGGCCCGGAAAGAAGAATCGAGCAGCACCTGTTCGACCACGTCCTGAACGCTTTCCACATCGGGCGTCTCCGGCAGGTGCACGGCCGCGGCCAGGGAAAGCACCTGCATGGTCAGGCGGCGCGCCTCGCGTTCTTCAAACTCTCCGGTGGCTTTTCCGGCTTTGAGCAGGGCGGCGGTGATTTTTGCGGCGTCAAACTCCACAACGCGGCCGTCTCGCTTTTTGATGGCGGCAAAATACATACGGGCTCCTGAAATTTGGGGGCATGGCGGAAAGGGAATAAAAAACTCCGCCCCGGGAGGGCGGAGGAAACGTATTTATCCCCGAAAGAACCGCGCGGCAAAGGCCCCGTTGCCGGCGGCTCGTCCTCACAGACGAATCATAAAGCAGGTCTTCCGGCTGCCCAGCTTCTTTTCGGCCTTCCCAAGAAAACCCAGTGGCGCACAAGGAAAAGAAGATATATCTGGTTTACGGCGGCGGGTCCGCTCTCGCTTTGCACGAGATTCCCTATGAAGCCCTTGCGGGCGCTTTATTATTTAAATAATCTCAAAAAAGAGGGCTTCCGTCAAATACCCCTCCCACCTTGCGGGCGGCATCCCTATACGGTATGAAGTCCCGACAAAAAACAAGGACCCTTGAATGAAATACGCTTTCCTGTATGTGGCCTCGGTGGTGCTGGTCAACCTGGCCTTTGCGGTCATCGGCCCCCTGACCCTGCCCGGCGGCTATGTCTGGTCGCCCGTGGCCCTGGTTGTGGGCTTCACCTTTGTCATCCGCGATTACGTCCAGCGCGCCATCGGCCACTGGGTGTTGCCCGCCATGCTGGTGGGCGGGATGATCAGCTGGGCCATGGCGGGCCAGGATATCGCCCTGGCCAGCATGGCCGCCTTTCTGGCCGGCGAGCTGCTCGACTGGGCCGTGTATACCTTCACCCGCAAGCCTTTTTCCCAGCGCGTGCTGATCTCCTCGGCCGTGGGCACGCCCATCGACAGCTGCGTGTTCATGTACCTCCTGGGCATGTTCTCCGTCCCCGGGGTTCTGCTGATGACCGCGAGCAAGATGGTCGGGGCCGTGGCTGTGTTCTATCTCACCCGGCGGCGCGAACTCGCCGCCCAACAGGCCTGATCGGAGGCGCCATGCCCGCCGGACCGCTCTTTCCCCCACTTTCCGAAGAAAACCTGCTTCTGGAATACATAACCGTTGCCCGCGAGCACCGCAGGCGGGTGCTGTGGCTCTTTCTGGCCGTGGCCGCGGCCTTTGGCCTGGTTGTTTGGCTCTTCTTCGCCATTCCGGCCGGCGAGGCCCTGCTGGTGGCCGCCGGCCTGGCCGTGTTCATCTTTCTGGCCCTGCCCCGCACCCGCTTTGTCTATCGGATCACCGAACACGGCGTGTTTGCCGCCGAATATTACGGCGACGCCTTCGACCTGCACCGCGTTCTGCCCCCGGCCTTTGCCCTGCTGGTTTTCATCGTCATCGCCTTTTCCCTGCCCCTCAGAGTCCTGGCCTTCACCGGCCTGGGCTTCGGCGCCGCCCTGTTCCTGCTGCGCCGCTTTTTCCCGGCCGTGCGGCCCGAGATCAGCCACATGGCTTTTGCCGAAACCGCCGCCCTGGCCGTGGACCCGCACCGCCGCGTCTTTGCCCTGCTTGGACGCGTCGAGCCCGGCGTTCCCACGCCGCGACTCCTGGTCTTCTGCAACCGCGGCGAACTTGACCGCACCCTCGAACTGGCCCGCTCCCATCTTGGTCCCGTGCCCCTCCGCGATGAACCTCTCATACATTAGGGGTTGAAAGCTCGGGGGCCCCGCCCCGGTCTTTTCAATATCCCGACGCAGCATGGTTCGCCTGCCGGCCGGGATGCTTGGGGGGCAAGGTCGGGGCAGGGGTGCGCATGATTTTTGCTAGGGGCGGGCATGGATATTTTCGCCTTCAGCCCCGAGAGCTTCATAAGCTTCCTGCTCACCCTGATGCGGGTGAGCCTGTTGGTGTTTCTGCTGCCGTTCTACGGCGGCGATTCGATTCCCGCGGCTGTGAAAGGGGCCTTGTGCATAGTCTTGAGCATGGCATTGTGGCCGCACCTGTCGTTCCCGGCCACGGCCTTTCCGGCGCATCCGCTGGGCATGGTGCCCCTGTTGCTGGGGGAATTGATTCTGGGCATGACGCTGGGCATGTGCGTGCATTTTATTTTCGCGGGCATCCAGACCGGCGGGGAGATTCTGGGCTTCCAGATGGGCTTTTCAATGGTCACCCTGGCCGACCCGCTCTCGGGCGCGCAAATCACCATCACCTCGCACCTCTTGTACATGGTGGCTCTGCTGACTTTTCTGAGTCTGGACGGCCACCTGCACCTGCTGCGGGCCCTGGCCGACTCGTTCACCCTGTTGCCGCCCGGCGGCCTGACCATGCACGGCAACCTGCTGGATACGATTCTGGCCCTTTCGGGCGGCATGTTCAGTCTGGCGGTGAAAATCGCGGCCCCGGTCATGGCGGCCATCTTCATGGTGGAACTGGCTCTGGCTCTGATGGCCCGGGCCGCGCCGCAGATGAACCTGCTGACCATGGGCTTTCCGATCAAGATTGCCGTGGGCTTTTTCTTCATCGGCCTGCTGTTTTCGATTATGGCCATGCTGATGGAAGACTCGATCATCGGCCTGGGGCCCATGTTCAAGAACCTGATGCGCATGGGGCGGTAGAAGAGCGGATGGACATTGGAAATGTTCATCCGCGCGGGCGTCCGTTTATGGGCTCGTTCGGAAGTCTGTCGGTAATATGGTTGCAGAGACAATTTCAAAGTGAAATTGCCCCAGCGGGAGGGGCGACACATGGCCAAAGATCCGAGCAGAACAGAGAAAGCGACACCCAAACGCCTGAATAAAGCCAGGAGCGAGGGCAATGTCGCCAAATCGCAAGATCTGACCAAGACCGTGACGATCGTTGCCGGCATCGTCGGCCTGAACTTGTGGATCGCCTTCATCGGCCGGGACATGATGGGCATTTTCAAGCACTTCATGTCTGAGTCGTTCAAATTCGAGCTGACCGATTCCAATCTGAACTCCCTGGGCATCTGGATGGCCGGCGAAGTGGCCAAGATGACCATGCCGATCATGCTGTTCATCGCCATTGCCGCCTTTATCTGCCTGCGGGTGCAGGTGGGCAAGCTCTGGACCACCAAGGTCTTCAAGCCCAAGCTTTCCAAGTTCAACCCGATCAACGGCTTAAAGCGGATGTTCTTTTCGCTCAAGACCTTCATTCGCATGGGCCGCAGCCTGCTGCAGGCCCTGGTCATCGGTATGGCTCCCTGGATGGTGATCAAGGGCGAGATGAATTCGCTGATGACCCTGTATGACCAGGACGCGGCCGGGGTGGCCATGTACCTGCTTTCCATCGGCCTGCGCATGACCCTGTACGCCCTGGTGCCCATGGTGATCATCGCGGTCCTGGACACGTGGTATTCGCGCTGGGAATATGCGGACAACCTGAAGATGACCAAGCAGGAGGTCAAGGACGAGCACCGCCAGCAGGAAGGCGACCCCCAGGTCAAAAGCAAGATGAAGCAGCAGATGATGAAGATGGGCGCCCGCCGGATGATGCAGGAGGTGCCCAAGGCCGACGTGGTCATCACCAACCCGACGCACATCGCCGTGGCCCTGCGCTATGACCCGGGCGAGGCCCCGGCCCCGGTGGTGGTGGCCATGGGCGCTGACAACGTGGCCCTGAAGATTCGCGAAATCGCCAAGGAGCACAAGGTTCCCATCCGGGAAAACAAGCCGTTGGCACGGGCTTTGTATAAGCAGACGGAAATCGGGGATACGATCCCCGCGGATCTTTTCCAGGCGGTGGCCCTGATCCTGGCCCAAATCTGGAAAACCAAGCCGCCCAAGAACAGAAAGATTGCGAACTAACCCGGCCGTTCCGTCGGCATTACGACAAACCCGGAAATCAGAGGCGTCAAGAATATGTCGAGCACAACGCTTCCCAATATCAATTACCAACGTTTCGCCAAGCAGGGCGATCTCATGCTGGCCGGCGGGGTGGTGGTTATCCTCATGGTCATGCTCATCCCCCTGCCCACCATCGTGCTGGACCTGATGCTCTGCGTGTCCATCTCGCTCTCGCTGCTGATTCTGGTCACCTCCATGTTCATGCTTTCGCCCCTGGAGTTTTCCATTTTTCCGTCCCTGCTCCTGGTGACCACCCTGTTGCGCCTGGCCCTGAACGTGGCCTCCACCCGCCTCATCCTGATGCACGGCGACAAGGGCACCGACGCGGCGGGCCACGTGATCCAGAGTTTCGGCGAGTTTGTGGTCGGCGGCAGCTACATCATCGGCGCGGTCATTTTCATGATCCTGTTCATCCTGAACAAGATGGTCATCACCTCGGGCACCACGCGCATCGCCGAAGTGGCCGCCCGCTTTACCCTGGACGCCATGCCCGGCAAGCAGATGGCCATTGAGGCCGATCTGAACGCCGGGCTCATCGACGAGCCCGAGGCCACCAGGCGCCGGGGCATCATCCGCAAGGAAGCCGACTTTTACGGCGCCATGGACGGCGCGGGCAAGTTCGTGCAGGGCGACGTCAACGCCGGCATGTTCATCATCCTGATCAACGTCATCGGCGGCGTGTTGCTGGGCGTTCTGCAAAAGGACATGTCCTGGCAGGACGCCATGAGAACTTACACCCTGCTGACCATCGGCGACGGCCTGGTGGCCACCATCCCTTCGATCATCACTTCCACGGCGGCCGGCATCATCGTTTCCCGGGCCGCGGCCGAAGCCAAGATGGGCGAAGAATTCCTGGGCCAGCTGACCCACAACGCCCGGGCCCTGACCATGGTTTCCGGTGTGCTGCTGATTTTCGCCCTGGTGCCGGGCATGCCGTTTTTCCCCTTCTTCGTCCTCTCGGCCCTGATGTTCGGCCTGTCGCGCCTGAACAAGGGCGAGGCGGCCAAGGAAGAAGGCCCGGCCGGTCCGAAGTCGGTCGGCGGCTTGTCCCAGAGGGCTTTGCCTCCGGGGTCCCCGGCCGCGGCCGGAGCCCAGGCCGGCGGGCTGGACAGCCCCGAAGAGGTCCAGGCGCTGCTGCCCCTCGATACCCTGGAACTGGAAGTGGGCTACGGCCTGGTGCCCCTGGTGGACGAGGGCCAGAACGGCAACCTGCTCTCGCGTATCCGCTCCATCCGCAGGCAGTTCGCCCTGGACGCCGGGGTGATCATCCCCTCGTTGCACCTGCGCGACAACCTGCAGCTCAAACCCGGCCAATACTCCCTGCTGATCAAGGGCAACGAGGCGGCTTCGGCGGAAATTCTCATCGACCACCTGTTGGCCATGGACCCGGGTAACGCCCGCCACATCATCCAGGGGGTGGAAACCCGCGAACCGGCCTTCAACCTGCCGGCCGTGTGGATTCCCGAAGCCCAGAAAGAAGAGGCCATGCTGGCGGGCTACACCGTGGTCGATCCCTCCACGGTCATCGCCACTCACCTTACCGAGGTTTTCCGCCGCAACCTGGCCGACTTCCTGGGCCGGCAAGAGGTCCAGACCCTGCTCGACAACCTGGCCAAGACCGCGCCCAAGGTGGTCGAAGAATTGGTGCCCGGCGTGCTGTCCCTCGGCGTGGTCCAGAAGGTGTTGCAAAACCTGGTGCGCGAGAGCGTCTCCATCCGCGACCTGCTGACCATCGTCGAGACCCTGGCCGACTACGGCACAGGCGTGAAGAGCGCCGAGATGCTCACCGAGTACGCGCGCGAACGCCTTTCCCGCACCATCGTGCGGCCCTATCTGGACAGCCGGGGCTCTCTGCCGGTAATAAGCCTTGATCCCAAGGCGGAACAGGCCTTACAGGAGTCGCTGCGGCAGACGGAAAACGGGGTTTATCTGGCCCTGTCGCCGGGCACGGCCCAGAAGTTGATCCAGCAGATCAACCAGGCCGTGGAACGCGCGGTGCATACCGACGGCCGGCCGGTGGTGCTGGTTTCGCCCCTGGCCCGCCCGCACTTGGCCCAGTTGATCTTGCGGTTTTTGCCGACAGTGCCGGTGCTCTCGCAGGCTGAGGTTCCGGCGGAGATCCGCATTACTTCCGTCGGCACGGCGGGCATCGATTAATCCACACGGCAGGTGTTGGGTGGTGTGCACGGCAGGTAATGATTCATGCAGATGAAAACCTTCAGCGGTCCGTCCGCCGGCGCGGTGCTGGCGCAGATCAAGGCCGAATTCGGGACCGACGCGGTCATTCTCGAAACCCGCGAGGAAAACGGCCTGGTCCGCATGACCGCCGCCTTGGAGCGAACGGCCGCCCCGCGGTCCGAAGAGCGCACCGCAAGCCCGGTCGGGCATGCCGGGGCTCCCCCGGAGTGGGATGAAATCAGGGGCCGGATGCGCGAATGGGATTCGATCAAGGGCCACCTGCTGGCCCTGATGAAGCCCGCCCTGCAACTGGAGGCTCTCAACCCGCGCCGGCGTCTGGCCCTGGAATATCTGCAGGGCGAGGGCGTCGGCGACGAGGTGATCCTCTCCCTGTACCGGGTGCTGCGCGAAGACCCCGAGTGCTCCGTGCTTGAGCCGCTGGCGGCCATGGTTCCGGCCCGCCCCTGGGGGCTTGCCGGCTGGCCGCAGCGTTTTCACCTGCTTTGCGGCCCCTTTGGCGCGGGCAAGACCACGGTGGGCCTGCGCATGGCTCTGGCCCTGAAGAAGGAGGACCCGGATCTGCGCATTGCCTTCATCAATGCCGACGCCTCGCGCGGCAACGGGCGCATGCTTTTGCGCCACTATTGCGAACTTTCCGACTTCGCCTGCAAAGAGGCCGCTTCGACGGTCGAGGCGGGCGCGGCCGTGAAAGCGGCCAGGGCCGGAGGCTATGACCGGGTGTTCATTGATCTGCCCGGCCTGCCCAAGGACAGAAAGCTGGCCGCTCTGCCGGGGGCGCTGGGTCTCGGACCGGATGAGGCCGCCGCCCATCTGGTGCTGGGGCCGCATTACGCGCCCGACGTTCTGGGGCGCTTTCTCGAGCGCTACCATACGGGTCTGCCCGGTTCCCTGGTCTGGACCCGCCTGGACGAGGCCGAGCGCTACGGCGCCCTGATCAACGCCTCGTACGCGGGCGGGCTGCCCATTTCAGGGCTTTCTTACGGCCCGTCCCTGGGAGATTCCTTCACCCCGGCCAGGGAAAAACTGATCTGGAAGCTGGTGTTCAAACGGCTCTTGCCGTCGGAAAACGGTGCGGTGGAGTAAATATGGACAACGCGAAAGAGAGCGATGCATACGGCGGGAAAAACCCCCTTGCCTTAAAGCATCAAGACAACGTATCACATATCGACAAGACGCGGAGACACTTATGAAAACCGAGCTGCCCCTGGTTGTGTCCGTCACCTCCGGCAAGGGAGGCGTGGGCAAAACCAACATATCCGCCAACCTCGCCTGTTGCCTGGCCAAGGCCGGCAAACGCGTGGTGCTGCTGGACGCGGACCTCGGTCTGGCCAACGTGGACGTGATCCTGGGGTTGACCCCGACAAACAACCTGTTCCATCTGTTCCACGAGGGCGCCGGCTTGAAGGACGTGCTCCTGGAAACCCCGTTCGGCTTTTCCATTCTGCCTGCCTCCTCGGGCGTCAGCGAAATGCTCTCGCTTTCGCCGGGGCAGAAGCTCAGCCTGCTGGAAGCCCTGGACGAACTGGACGAGTCGGTGGACTGCCTGATTGTGGACACCGGCGCGGGCATCAACGACAACGTGCTCTATTTCAACATGGCCGCCCAGGAGCGGCTGGTGGTGCTCACCCCCGAGCCGACCGCGCTGACCGACGCCTACGCCCTGATCAAGGTCATGCAGATGAACCACGAGGTCAACAACTTCCGGGTGGTGGTGAACATGGCCCCGGACCTGAAAACGGCCAAGGACATGTTTGTCCGTCTGTACAAGGCCTGCGATCACTTTCTCAGCGGCGTTTCCCTCGACTTCGCCGGGATGATTCCCCGCGACTCGGCGGTGCGCAAGGCGGTGATCAAGCAAAAACCCTTCTGCATCGAGGACGAGGGCTGTCCGGCCTGCCGGGCTGTGGACCAGTTGGCCAAAATCCTTCTGACCTGGGAAGTGCCGGAAGCTCTTGATGGAAACATCAAATTTTTCTGGAAGCGACTCCTCTTCCACCAATAGGAAGAAAGACGCCCAAGCCCCGGAGCCCTGGGAGGCTTTCGACGCCGGCCACGTTGCCTGGAAGGACTTTGCTGTTGCCGATCAAGAGCGCATCGTGCGGCACTATGCGCCCAAGGTCAAATATCTGGCCCTGCGCATGAAGGGCAAGCTGCCCAAAAACATCGAGCTTTCGGAATTGATCGCGGCCGGCACCCTGGGCCTGATGGAATCGTTCGGCAAGTTCCGGCCGGAGCTGGGCATCCGTTTCGATACCTATGCGGAGACCCGTATCCGCGGGGCAATGATCGACGAGTTGCGCCGGCTGGACTGGTTCCCGCGCTCCCTGCGCCGGCGGGTGCGCACCCTGGACGAGGCGGCCTTGCGCCTGGAAAGCCTCAACGGCCGCGCGCCCACCGAAGAAGAACTGGTCGGCGCGACCGGCCTGGAGCTGAAAGAGGTGCGCGAGGGCCTGGAAGCCCTGCGCAACCAGTTTTGCCTTTCCCTGGACATGATCCAGGAATCTTTCGGCCTGGAGCAGGTCTCGGAAGAAGAGTCGCCCGACTCCCAGGCCGCTTCGCGCCAGATGGTTGAAAGGGTCGCCGAGCTTATTGATCAATTGACACCCAGGGAGAAGATGGTATTATCGCTGTACTATACCGACGAATTGAACATGCGTGAAGCGGCCGAAGTCATGGGCATCACCGAGGGGCGGGTTTCCCAGTTGCATTCCCAGGCTTTGGCGCGTCTGCGCAGGGAGTTTGTCGCGCGGCACGGTGAAGCGCACGTTCCGTAAAAGGAGAGATGCATGCCTTACAATCCCAATATGCGGGTTTTGGTGGTGGACGACTTTTCCACCATGCGCAGGATCATCAAAAACATCTTGCGCCAGCTCGGCTTCAACAACGTGGTCGAGGCCGACGACGGCACCACGGCCTGGGACGTCCTGAACAAGGACAAGATCGAATTTGTCATCTCCGACTGGAATATGCCCCAGATGACCGGCATCGAACTGTTGCGCAAGGTGCGCGGCAGCGAGGAATTTGCCGACCTGCCCTTCCTCATGGTTACGGCCGAGGCCCAGCAGGAAAACATCATCGAAGCGGTACAGGCCAAGGTTTCCAACTATATCGTCAAGCCCTTCACCGCCGAGGTGATGAAGCAGAAGATTGATAAAATCTTCCCGTAGATGATCTCGCCACGAGGGCTTTTGTGCTTCGGGTGACGAAGTCGTTTTGCCGGCCGTCGGCGCGGGATTGTCTTCCCGGGTCGGCGGTCGGCCGGCTTTTGGACCTAAAGCAGTTTACGCTTCAAATAGTCGCTTAACGGCGGGCAAAGCCCGCCTACGCCTATTTGGCGGCAAGGATTTGCCGACAAATCCTTACGAGCATTTCAAGTGTGAAATGCTCTAAGGGGCAAGGTGTGAGGGGCATGCATGTTTTTTATCGTTGCCGATGAAGGCGGCAAGCCCGCAGAAATCCCGGCCGGCCTGAAGGTCGAGCTGGACCTGGACGACGCTCCTTTTTTGCAGGACGAGAGCGAGCCCGAGCCGGAGGCCGAACCCCAACCCGAGCCGCAGCAGGCCGACGCCCCGCTGCCGGTGCCGGGGGACGACAGGTCTGAAAAGCCAAAAACCGCAAAGTCCGCTCTGGCCGGCCGCTTGGCCGCGCCTCTGGCCGACAGGAAGCGCCTGGTCCTGATCGGCGGTGCGGCGGTGCTGCTGATTGTGGCAGGCGTGGTGGTCAATGTCTTTCTTTTCGGCAAAAAGATTGAAACCCCGCCCAAGCCCGTCTACGAGGTGGTGCCCTCCAAGCCCGCGGCGCCGGGCGAAGGGCTCAAGCCGCCCTATGCCCACCTGGTCGACTGGCGGTCTTTCCATATCGAATCGCGGGGCGAGGACGGCGGGCTGCGCTTTGTCACCTGCAAGATCAGCATTCCGGCCGAGAGCGAGGCCCAGTATGTGGAACTGATGAACCGGCAGGTTGTCTTGCGCGACGCGGTGTATTATTTTCTCAGCAACAGACCGCCGGAACTGCTTTCCAGCGAGGAAAAGAACAAGGCCCTGCGGGCCGACATCGTGGGTGTGATCAACGGGCACCTGGGCCGGCCGATCAAGGATGTGTACATTGAGGAGTACCTCGTCACTACTCCCTGATCGGGAGGGCCGCCACGAGGGTCTTCCGGCCCTCTGCCTGTGTCAAAAAGGCTTTTTATTCCAGTCGAGTACCGGAAGAGTGCACTTTTTCCATAAAAAGCCTTTTTTCCTTGGTAGAGAACAAAAATCCTCCTCGTTGCGACCCTCCCCGAGGGGAGCGGAAACGGGTGGTGGGGAGGCACGAGATGAGCATAGGCGAATCCCTGCCCGTCGTGCAGATGGGCCATGTGGAAAAGCTGGCCGAAAACCTGCAGAACCAGCCTGCGGTGCAGCAGCAGGTGATGCACAACGAGGCCGAGCGCATTTTGCGCGAGCAGAACAGCAAGGTGCCCCCGGCCGAAGAGTCGCAAAAAGGCAAGCGCCGGCGGGTGAACGAGCGCGGCGAAGAAAAGCCCAAAGAGGGCCGGCCCGACCATGATCGGCCCGCCCCCCGCGACGGGGAGCCCGAAGAGCCCGGTGCCGCCCCCAATCCCTGGGCCGGCAATATCCTGAACCTGAAAGTGTGAGCCATGCAATTCTGGATGCTTTTGTTTCTCAGCCTGGTGGAACTGATCCTCTTTCTTCTGCTCCTGAAATTCTTCAACCGCCTGCGCCGCTCCGAAGATCTGCTGACCAAGCTTCAGGCCGGCCAGGATTCTCTCTTGGACAAGTTGCGCCTCAACGCCGAACTGGAGCAGGATCTGATGCTTTCCTTTTCCGAGCGCCAGGAAGAACTGCAGAGCCTCAACACCAAGCTTGAAGACCGGGCCCAGGAAATTTCCGAACTCCTGGCCCAGGCCGAAGCGGTCAGCCGTTCCCCGCGCTTCTTGCGCGAACTGATTCTTTCCGGAGCCAAAAAAGGGCGCAACGCCGAGCAACTGGCCCGCTCCACCGGTCTCTCCATTGATGAAGTCCGGCTGATCATGGAGCAGGGTGCATAAGTGCCGCTGCAGGCCGACGTTCTGATTGCGGGTGCGGGCCCGGCGGGTTCCACCCTGGCCCGGTTGCTGCCGGCGCATCTTTCCGTGATCCTGCTGGAACGGCGCAATCTGGCCGCGCCCCCGGCCGCCGGGGAAAAGCCCTGCGGCGGACTGATTGCCCCGGACGCCCAGAAGCAGCTTTTTTACCTCGGCCTGTCCCTGCCGCCTGAAGTACTCTGCGGCCCGCAGATTTTTGGAGTCCTGGCCCACGATTTCGATACCGGCCTGGTCCGGGCCTACCCGCGCCACTACCTGAACATCCACCGCCCCCTGTTCGACCGCATGCTTTTTTCCCAGGCCGCACAGGCCTCCAATGTCGTTGCCTTGACCGGCAAATGGGCCGTCGGCTTCAGCGAGGAAGACGAGGCCGTGACCGCCCGACTCAACGACGGCGGTCAGGTTCGCGCCCGTCTGCTGGTGGGGGCCGACGGGGCGGGGTCGGCCGTGCGCGGCCTGCTGGGCGATTCTCTGTACAGCGCCTCGCGGCATATTCCCGGCGCCGGTCCGGCCGGCTTCGGGCAACCGGGCAGGCTTTTGGCCATGCAGCGCACCTTTCGGGTCAAAGATGCCCCGGCCGCCTTTGAGGTCTTTTTCCAGCCCGAGTTGACCGACTTTTATGCCTGGTCCATTCCCAAAGGAGACACCCTGCTGGTGGGTCTGGCCGCCCCCTGGCGCATGCCCGGACCGCGCGCCCGTATGGATGCTCTGACCGAGCGGCTGTTCCACCTTGGCAGGCACACGGGCGAAATGTTGCTCGATGAAAGCTGCGCCTTGTTGCGGCCGGGCCTCATGGACGGCATTTGTCCCGGCCGGGGACGGGTCGCCCTGATAGGCGAAGCCGGCGGTTTTGTCAGCCCCAGTTCGGCCGAAGGCGTCAGCTTTGCCCTGAAGACCGCGCAAATTCTGGCCGACGCCGTGCGGAAACACCCCGACCTGAGCCGCGTTGCCGGCCGGCACCTGCCGGCCGTGGCCGCCCACCGTCAGGGCACCTTTTCCACCGGCCTGCGCCTGCGGGCCAAATGGGCAAAATTCGCGGCCATCCACACGCCCTTATTGCGCGCCGCGGCCATGCGGCTGACCCCGCCGCGCCTGCCGACGACATCCATCGGGAACTAAACTTCCGTTGCTTGAAAGCGGCAGGGTGACCGGGCGCTATATCGGCTCGTCTGACACCATCCCTGCCCCGCTCCCCCCGGCCCGCCACCACCGGTTGCGGAGCAAGACAACTTGGGGTAAGAAGGATCATTCTTGATAAACTTTCTCGCCCGGCAACCGCCGGGCCTTCCCATATCCAAGAGGACGCATGGCCCGACCCTTCCCTATCCGCCCCCTGGTTCTGTTGTTGCTCATCCCCCTTCTTTTCGCCGCCGGCTGCGCCGGGCGCGGCACTCCCTCCAAAGATATCTCCTCCAAGTACCACCAGGACGATGAAGAACTGGTTGACCAGAACTATATTCCCCGCGACGACGGCCAACCCCTGACCGCAAGCGAGCTCAAGGCTTTCCGCAGCTTGGGCGAACTGGACAGAAACCTCTCGCAGGAAGAAACGGCCATTGTGGAAACGCACTTCAAGTATTTCGTGCACGAGCGGCGCGACACCCTGCAGCGTTTTGTGGACCGCACGGCCCGCTACCTGCCCTACATGAAGAAGACCTTTACCGATCGGGGCATTCCCGATGAAATCGTCTATCTGAGTATGGTCGAGAGCGGCGGCAACCCCAACGCGGTTTCGCGGGCCGGGGCCACGGGCCTGTGGCAGTTCATGCCCTATACGGGCAAAAAGTACGGCCTGGAGCAGGACCGCTGGATTGACGAGCGCCGCGACCCCTATAAGGCCACCTACGCGGCTTCGGACTATCTGCTCAAACTTTACGGCGACTTCAACAACTGGCACCTGGCCATCGCCGCCTACAACGCCGGCGAAGGCAAGATCGGCAAGGCCGTGGAAGGGACGGGCGCCAACGACTTTTTCGAGCTCTGCCGGCTGGACTGCAATCTGGAGGCCCGGCTGCAGCTCAAGGACGAGACCCGCAACTATGTGCCGCGTTTTTTGGCCATGGTCAAGATTATGCGCAACCTGAAGCTGTTGGGCTTTCAAACGCCGTCGCCCGATGCGGCCTATAATCTGACGGCGGTGACCGTGCCGGCAGGCACCAACCTTTCGGGCATGGCCCAGAACCTCGGCCTGACCTGGGACGAGTTTTCCGGTATGAACCCGGCCTTTCGCCGCACGGCCTCGCCGCCCACCACAAGCACCACGGCCTATTTGCCCGCGAATATGACCGCCCAGGCCCAGACCTGGCTGGCAAGCAACGAGTCGCGCCTGTACGCCGACTGGAAGGAATACACGGTCAGACGCGGCGATACCCTGGGCTCCATTGCCAAGCGCCACCGCACCAGCATTGCCGCCTTGAAGGACGCCAACAACCTGGCCAAGCTGCCCGCGGCCGGCACGCGCATCCTCATTCCCGGCCGGGCCACGGCCACGGAATACGCCGCCTACGACAACGGCGCGGCCGCCACCAGGGGCAGCTCCGGCAAGTACACCGTGCGCTCGGGCGACACCCTGTTCTCCCTGGCTCAAGACTGGGGTACCAGCGTGGAGGCCATTCGCAGCACCAACCGTATGTCTTCGGATCGGCTTGAACTGGGCCGCCGGCTGATCATTCCGGCCGGGGCCAAGGCCGCGCCGCGCGAAGTTCGCACGGCCGAGGCTGCCCCCTCCGGCCGCGCTTCGACGGAACGCGCCGTGGCCTTCACCGGCAGCCATACGATCAAGTCCGGCGAGACCCTGTCCGGCATTGCCCAGACCTACGGGGTCAGCGTGGCGGAACTCTGCTCGGCCAACAGTATGACCGAGAAATCTCCCTTGCGCGCCGGGCGCGCGATCAAGGTGCCGGGCAAGGCGACCGCCGCGGCCGAACCCGCCAAAGCCCCCAAAACCACGGCATCGGCCAAGCCCGCCAAAGGCGTCACAACCGTGGCTTCGGCCGACCCGGTCGAGCGTTCCGTCCGTGGCACGGCCAAGGCCTGGCCGACGGAAAAAGAGGCGGAAAAATTCGCCGCCGGCCCGGACACCGACGACAAGCCCGCGGCCCGGCAGAGCGCTTCGGCCGGCAATGTGCGCGTCTCCGCCGGAGATACCCTGTATTCCCTGGCCCGCAAGAACAACACCAGCGTGGACGCCCTGTGCCGGGCCAACAATATCTCTCCCAAGACTCCTCTGAAGGTGGGCAATACCCTGCGCCTGCCCTAGGGCCCGCCGCCGGCGTGTCTTTTTGCCCCCTGCCCGCGTTACGCGAGTCCCGGCCGAAGGTCATGTATGTCCAGATACACCCCCTCCAACCGGGACTCGCGTGCCTTGGCAGGGAACAAAAATCCTATGCCGGCTACCGGCCCCGGTATGACGACGGACCCAGGTAGGTCGACGCGGGGCGACGGGGCGGCCGCTCCCGCCGGCCCGGTGGACGAATATGTCGCGGCGCTTCTGGCTTCGCCGACGCTTTCCACCCAGGTCACCCACCATGCCGTGCTGCCCGAAGAACCGGCCCGCTTCGGCGAACCTGTGCGGCCCCTGCCCGCCGCCCTGGCCGGGGTGCTGGGGCGCATGGGCATCGAGCGGCTTTACAGCCATCAGGCCGTCGGCCTGGACGCCCTGCGCGCGGGCAAGAACCTGACCGTGGCCGTGCCCACGGCCGGCGGCAAGTCGCTGGTCTACAACCTGCCGGTGGTCGAGCGCTTCTTGCGCGACCCCGAGGCCACGGCCCTGTATCTCTTCCCCTTGAAAGCCCTGGCTCAGGACCAACTGGCCGCCTTCACGGCCATGACCGCCCACTGGACCGAAGAAGCCCGGCCCACGGCCGCCGTGTACGACGGCGACACCACGGCCCATTTTCGCCGCAAGATTCGGGAAAAGCCGCCGGCCGTCCTGTTCACCAACCCCGAGATGCTCCACCTGGCCCTGTTGCCGCACCATCCGCTCTGGAGCGTGTTTTTCGCCGGGCTTTCCCAGGTTGTCGTGGACGAGGTGCATACCTACCGCGGCCTGCTCGGCACGCACATGGCCCAGGTCTTCCGCCGGCTGCTGCGCATTGCCGGGCTGTACGGCGCCCGGCCCTCCTTTGTCTTTACCTCGGCCACCGTGGGCAATCCGGGTGAGCTGGCCCGGGCCCTGACCGGCCTGGAAACCGTGACCGTGACCGAGAGCGGCGCGCCCAGGGGCCGGCGGCACTATGTCTTCATGCTGCCGGACGAAAGCCCCTCAAGCACGGCCTGCAAGCTGTTGCGCGCGGCCCTGGCCCGCAACCTGCGCACCATAGTCTACTGCCAATCGCGGCGCATGACCGAGCTGATCTCCCTCTGGGCCTCGGAAAAGGCCGGGGAATATAAAAAACGGATCAGCGCCTACCGGGCGGGCTACCTGCCCGAGGAGCGGCGCGAGATCGAGGCCCGCATGCACAGCGGCGATCTTCTGGCGGTCATTTCCACCAGCGCCCTGGAGCTGGGCATCGACATCGGCGACCTGGATCTCTGCATTCTGGTAGGCTACCCCGGCACGGTCATGTCCACCCTGCAGCGCGGCGGCCGGGTGGGGCGCAGCGGCCGTTCCTCGGCCGTGGTTTTGCTGGCCGGCGAGGACGCCCTGGACCACTACATCGTGCGCCACGGCGCGGAGTTCTTCTCCCGCCCGGCCGAACGGGCCGTGGTCAACCCGACCAACCCGGTGATTGTTGCCCGTCACCTGGAATGCGCCGCGGCCGAACTGCCCTTCAATGCCAAGCGCCCGACCGACGCCGTCTGGCTGGCCGAAAACGCGGCCACGGCGCGCGCGCTTGAGGCCACGGGCCTGCTCCTGCGTGCCGCCGACGGCGAGAGCCTGCACGCCTCGCGCAAGCGGCCGCAACGCCATGTCTCGTTACGCGGCTCCGGCTCCACTGTGGGCATCGAGACCCCCGACGGCGAACTGATCGGCACCCTGGACGCCATGCGGGCCATGCGCGAGGCCCACCCCGGCGCCCTGTATCTGCACCGGGGCGTCCACTATGAAATCGCCGCGCTGGATCTTCCGTCCGGCCGCGCCCAGGCCCGTCCGGCCAAGCCGCCCTGGTACACCCGGCCGCGCACCGCCAAGGACACCGAGATTCTCGAAACCCTGCGCTCGGGCTCGGTGGGTTCCTGCCCGGTGCAGTTCGGCCGCTTGCGGGTCACCGAGCAGGTGGTCGGCTACGAGCGCCGTTCGCCCGGCTCCAACCGGCTGATCGGCGTGCAGCCCCTGGATTTTCCGCCCCAGATTTTCGAGACCGAGGGCCTGTGGTTTTGCGTGCCCTCCTTTGCCCAGGAGTCGGTCGAGGCCGCCTGCCTGCATTTCATGGGCGCCATCCATGCCCTGGAACACGCGGCCATCGCTGTTCTGCCCCTGATGGTCATGGCCGACCGTAATGATCTGGGCGGCATCTCCAAGCCCATGCACGCCCAGACCGGCTACCCCATGATCTTTGTCTACGACGGTCTGCCCGGCGGAGCCGGACTGGCCCGGGCGGCCTTTGAGGAGATCGAGGGGCTGCTGCGCCGCACCCGCGATCTCGTGGCCGGCTGTCCCTGCGATCTCGGCTGCCCGGCCTGCGTGCACTCGCCCAAGTGCGGCTCGGGCAACCGGCCCATCGACAAGGCCGGAGCCCTGGCCCTGGCGGATCTGTTGCTGCGCCCGGCCGGCGCGCCCGTGCCGCGGCCGCCGTCCATTTGTATTTCCTCGCCGCCGCCGGCAGGCGGCTTTTCGGCGCCAGCACCCCAAACAGTGGAGGTAACTGTGCCCGCCCTGCCCAAAGATTTTGTCGTGGTCGACGTTGAAACCCGCCATTCCGCCGGCGATGTCGGCGGCTGGCACCGGGCCGAGCGCATGGGCGTTTCCATTGCCGTGGCCTACGACTCCCGCACCGATGATTTCAGCGTCTTCACCCAGCCCGAGATTCCCCGTCTGGCCGCGCTTCTGGCCGACGCGCCCCTGGTGGTCGGCTTCAACATCGTCCGCTTCGACTACGCCGTGCTCACGCCTCACGCCCCCGGGGTCAATCTGAAAAGCCTGCCCACCCTGGACATGCTCCAGAAAGTCCACGCGCAGCTTTCCTACCGCGTCTCCCTCGACAACCTGGCCACAGCCACCCTGGACGCGGCCAAAAGCGCTGACGGGCTGCTGGCCCTGCAATGGTGGAAAGAGCAGCGCCTTGACCTGATCGAAGCCTACTGCCGGCAGGACGTGGCCCTGACCCGCGACCTCTTTCTCTTTGGCCGCAACAACGGCTATCTGCTCTTTACCAACAAGGCCGGGCAAAAAGTCCGGGTTTGCGCCGACTGGGGCGAGTAATCCGGACCCGGGCCGAGCCGGCGGGCAAGCCGGTTCCGCGCCGATTGAGGGGGAGTAATCCGGTTCCGCGCCGCTTAGGGAGGAGTGTTCCGAGCACGAGGCGATCCCTTGACCGCAAAGAAAATGAGGCGTAGTTTTTCATTTAAGTGGAATATAATAACATAATTCGGAATTGATTATCGTCGGAAACCAAAGCCCCTCCGATGGGTATTTTCAAAAAAGGCAGGGAAGAATCATGCTGCAAGGTATCTGCGTGGTCATCTGCACGACCTTTGACGAGAAGACCCGGGAGTTTGCCGAAAAGGCCCATCCGCCGGAACAAACGAACGAGGAATACCAATGAACACCGCATCCTTGCCGGCGTGCGTCGGCATCATCGGCTACGGCAGCATGGGCTCGGCCCTGGCAAAAGCCATTGCCCGCACAGAACCGGTTTGCCGCGACTTCTCTCTCTGTGTTCTGGCCCGCAGCAACAGAAAGCGTGCGGCCGAGGAGGCGCGGGACATCGTGTTCGTCGACTCCCTGCAAGAACTTGTGGACCGCTCGTCGCTGATTCTTGTCGCGGTGATGCCGGAAGAAGTGGAACAGCTTGCCCGCAACATCGTTGCCTGTCTGCCGGCGGGCGCCCAACCTCGGGCCAAACTGCTCATATCCGTTGCCGCCGGCGTTCCCCTGGCGCTTTTGTCCGCGATTGCCGGCGGGAAGTTCGCCGTGGCCAGAGTCATGCCCAATACCCTGGTCGAGGTGGGGCGGGGCCTGTTTGGCGTCTGCCTGGCGCCGGGGGTTGCCGGCGAGCAAAAAGAACTGATCGACTCCCTGTTCGGCGGCTTGGGCAAGGTGATCCGTTTGTCCGAAGAAGCCATGAACGCCTTTACCTCGCTGGCCGGTTGCGGTCCCGGTTTTCTCTTCCACATCATGGACAGCTTGTGCGAGGCCGGGGTCAGCGTCGGCCTGTCACGGGAAAATTCGCGGATCATCGCCGTTGAATTGATGGGCGGCTGCGCCCGCCTGGCCGAAGTCAGCGGCAAGCACCCGGTCCTCTTGCGCGAGCAGGGCACCTCGCCCGCCGGTATGACCATAGCCGGGCTCAACCTGCTCGATCGCACCGGCGTGCGCGGCCAGATCATCGAGGCGGTGAAGACGGCCAGGGATCAGGGTAAGGCCATGGATGTTCAGTAATTCCGCTCCGCCCGGATGCCGCCGGCATACAGCCTTGCTTTGATATACAGCGACAGCGCCGCCACGGCCCGGTCGCAAACCGGGAAGACCGCCAGGCCCTTGTCCAGAAAGGCGTTGCGCAACGGCTCAAAGAGCAGCCCGCCGTCAATGACCACAACCAGGGGTTTGGGGCTCAGGGCGCCGATCTGCGCGAGCCGTGGCAGGACGCCGTTGGCCGTGTTCATGTCGAATTCCGGATGGGCCGGATCGTCGAGGGTGTGCACCGAAGGGGAGAGCGGCGCCAGGCTGACCACCAGGGCGTCCACGCCCTCATCCTGCAGGAGAATCTCGACGATATCCGCGTGGGTCTCGTCGTCGGCCGTGGGGGTGATGTCCAGGGGGTTGTTGACGGTGACCAGGTTGTCCAGCTTTTTGGCCTTGAGAATCTCCGCGATGCCGGCGCGCGAGCTTTGGGAATAGGCGGCCAGGCGCATCTGGTAGCCGTCGGACTGCACCGAATCGGCCATGCCCACGGCCTCGAAACCGGCCGCGCTGACCGCGGCCAGCCTGTTGCCGTTAAGCTTTTTGCCGTGCAGCTTCATGGCCAGCAGGAAAAGATCCTGAAACTCGGTGAAGTTGCCGGCCACAATGGCCCCGGCTTCGCGCACGCAACTTTCGCAGACCACGTAGTCGCCGGCCAGGGAGGCGGTGTGCCCGCTGGTGGCGCTTTTGCCCTCGGGGGTGCGCCCGGCCTTGTAAAAGACCACTTCCTTGCCTGCCAGCACGGCTTCGCGCACGGCCCGGCAGAACTCCAGGCCGTCCAGATCCTTGAAGCCCTCGGCATAGACCGCAATCACGTCCACTTCCGGGCTGTCCTTGAAGTACTTGACCATGTCGCCCAGGGTCAGGTCGGTCTGGTTGCCGATGGAGAGCATGTAGGCCGGGTTGAGTTCGGGGCAGCGGCTCAGCCGGTGCAGCATGAAGGCCCCGCTCTGGCTGACGAAGGCCGCACGGTGGTAGGCGTCGGAACGGTTTTTGGGCAGCTTTTGCTCGGGGATGAACCAGGTGTCGTACCGGCCGGGGCGCGAGACCACGCCCATGCTGTTGGCGCCCAGAAACACCGGCCCGCCGTCGCCCGTGGCGTGGGCTTCGTTGATCTTGGCGATGATCGCCTCGGCCCGTTGTTTGCTTTTTTCCGTCTCGCCCAGGCCGCCGGGAATAAGCATGACCGATTCGGCCGCGCCGTGGTCGATGACCTCGTCCACCAGTTGCGGCACCTGTTCGGCACCCACGGCCACCACGAAGAGGTCCGGCTTTTCCGGCAGATCCTTGAGGCTTGGGGCGCAGTGCACTCCGTTGATTTCGGACTCGCCCTCGCGGATCACGCTGACCCTGTCTTTGGGGAAGCCGGCAGCCAGGATATTGTCCAGGATGATCGAGCCGAAGTTCTTGCGCCTGGTGGAAACGCCGATCAGGGAGATGCTTTGCGGGTGCAGCAGGCTGTGGATTTTGCGCACCGGCCTGGGCACCGGACGGGCTGCGGGCAGAGAGAAGCGGCACATGCCGTCCAGGGGGACCATGAGGAAATCGGTGAAGGCAAAGGGGTTGATCTCCAGCTCTTCAACGATGAAGTCGGCGTCGGGGTTGGCCGGCGAATAGTTGCGGCCGATCTCGATGAAGGCGCTGAAGCATTCCACCAATTGCTCGTCGGTGACGATGCGCTGCCGGCCGCGGGTCAGGCCGGCCAGCATGCCGTAGGCAATGGTTTTGCGGAACAGGTCAAAGAACTGCTCGCCGTCGGTCAGTTCGCACGAGGCCGCGATGATCGCCTGGCCCTCGCGGAAGCGGGCGGCATAGAGTTCGGTGTCGGTGCCGCCCAGGCCGGCGCTGACGACCATGCCGAACTCGCGGGTGTTGCGCAGGCCCACGATCAGTTCGTTGCCGAAGGCGGCGGAATCGGGCGGCATGAACTGGACCAGCAGCACGCCCTTGAGATCCCTGCGGATGGCCGCCTCCAGGGCCTCGCCCGAAAGCCCCCGGTATTCCTTGGGTTCGGCCCCGGGGTTGGCATGGATCCAGCCGGCATACCTTTCCGGCACTTCGCTGAGCATGCGGCGCACGCTTGAGCGGACCTTGTCCGGGGTTTTGGCCACAATTCTGACCCCGCCGACCTCGGTTTTATGGATGATCGTCGGCGAGACGATTTTCAAAACCACCTTTTCACCCGGCAGGGTGGTCATTTCGTCCTCGGAAGGCCGGGCGCCGCGCGGAATGAGAAAGCACCGCGGCGGGGTTTCCGCACCGAGCAGGGAGAGGAAGGTGTAGACCTCGTATTCAAAGAGAAAGTTCCGTCCTTCGTCGGCGGCCGCGCGCAACAGCTCGCTGATGCCGGCGAAATCGATATATGTGGTGCTCATGCAGTCTCCTGTGAAGCCTGGGGGTTCAAGACGCGTTTCATGCTCGTGGGAGACCATGAGCCGGCACGGCGGCAGATGTCAATCAAGCATATGCCCTGCCGTCTGCGCCCGGCCTGGCCGGCGCGGATGAATATTTCCAATGTTCGCCGGCGCCGGCCGGCCGGTTGACGCCCTATGATTTTTGCGTCATCATACGGCGAGTTTCATCTGGAAGGATTTCATGCGCGATTTTTCCGAACATACGCCGTTTGCCGTCCCTTTGGGGACGGCCGCGCATGGCCTCGGAGCTGTCGGCTCCGGCATGACCTGACGTTGTCGCGTCGTGGGGCAGGTTGTCCCGCGTGGTTTCGGCGGCGTCGGCCTCTTTCTGCTGTCCTGAGCCCCCGCGTTCCGCCGTCATCCACCGGTATTCCGTTCCGCGCCGCCGCCCGCTTCTGTGAAGCGGTTTTTTTATTGTGCAAGGAGGAAACCCCATGCTTGTCGCCGGAATTGACGTCGGTTCCGTGGCCGCCAAGGCGGTGATCTTCGACCCCGCGGAAGGCCGTGTTGCCGGCCGGGCGGTGTCGCCCACCGGCTGGAACCCCAAGGAAGCCGGGGCCGCCGTCCTGGATGCCGCTCTGAATCTGGCCGGGGCCGGCCGGGGCGATCTCGGGCGCATTGTCGGCACGGGCTACGGCCGCGTGTCCCTGCCTTTTGCCCAGAAGACGGTCACCGAAATCACCTGCCACGCCAAGGGCGCGGCCCATCTGTTCCCCGGCGCCGGGGTGGTTCTGGACATCGGCGGCCAGGACAGCAAGGTCACCCGCTTGAACGCCGACGGCTCGCCCGCCGACTTTGTCATGAACGACAAGTGCGCGGCCGGCACCGGCAGGTTTCTGCAGGTGGTGGCCGGCATTCTCAATCTCTCGCTGCCCGAGTTCAACGAGGCCGCCGGCCTGGGGAGGCCCGCGCCCATCAGCAGCATGTGCGCCGTGTTCGCGGAAACGGAAATCGTCGGCCTGCTGGCCAAAGGAACCAGGCCCGAAGACATTGCCGCCGGGGTGTTCCTTTCCATTGCCCGGCGCATGAAGGGCCTGGCCCGGCGCATTCCCTTTGCCGGGTTGTGCGTGTTTTCCGGCGGCACGGCCGTGAGCGGTTCTTTTGTGGCCATGCTCGAAGAAGAACTGGGCACGTCGGTGCGCATTCCCGAATACCCGCAAACCCTCGGCGCCCTGGGCGCGGCCCTGTGCGCCGCCGAGCAGATGAAGCAATTCCATTGTGCAACCGCCGCTGGAGCCACGGCCCAGAAACCCGCAACCCTTGAAAGGATCGACCTCCATGAAGTGTGACTCGTATTCCCGCATCACCACCGCTTTTGAGCACAACGTCCCCAATCTTCTGGCCGCCAAGGACCAGGGCAAAAAAGTCGTGGGCCAATACTGTCTCTATACCCCCTCGGAAATCGCCCTGGCCGCCGGGGCCATTCCCGTGTCCCTGTGCGGCACGCGCAACGACTCTATTCCGGCCGCCGAAGAAGTTCTGCCCCGGGCCCTCTGCCCGCTGATCAAAAGCAGCTACGGTTTTGCCCTGAACGACTCCTGCCCCTATCTCTCGGCCTCGGACCTGGTGGTGGGCGACACCACCTGCGACGGCAAAAAGAAGATGTACGAACTGCTGGCCGAGAAGCACCCGGTCATGCTCCTGCAGTTGCCGCAGGTCCAGAATGAAGATGCCCTGAATTACTGGCGCAAGCAGTTTGAACTGCTGATCGAGCGTATGGAAAAGGACTTCGGGGTGCAGATCGACGACGAGAAATTGTGCCGCGCCGTCAACCTGATGAACCGCGAGCGTCTGGCCGTAAAGGCCCTCATGGATCTGGCCCAACGCAAGCCCTCGCCGATCACCGGCATGGAGTTGGTGGAGATTGCCTTCAAAACCAATTTTTTTCCGGACAAGGAAGTGGGCATCAAGATGCTTCTGGATGCGGCCGAAGAAATGGGCCGCCTGGGCGATGAGGGCAAGTCGCCCGTATCGCCGGAGGCGCCGCGCATTCTGCTCACCGGCGTGCCTGTGGGCATGGGCTCGCACAAGGTCGTGCGCCTGATCGAGGAATGCGGCGGTTCTGTGGTCTGTCTGGACAACTGCTCGGGCTACAAGCGCACCCGGGTGCGGGTGGAGGAAAGCGGCGACCCCCTGACCGCTCTGGCCAAGGGCTATCTGGACATCCCCTGCGCGGTCATGTCGCCCAACCCCCGGCGCTTTGAGGCCCTGAACGAAATGGCCCGCGATTTTTCGGTGGACGCGGTTGTCGATCTGACCTGGCAGGGGTGCCAGACCTACGCCGTGGAGTCTTCGTCAATCAAGAAGCATGTGACCGCAAACCTGGGCAAGCCCTTTTTGCAACTGGAAACCGACTATTCCGAAAGCGACGCCGAGCAGTTGAAGGTGCGGATCGAGGCATTTCTCGAGATGTTGTAGGCTTGCGAGACCTCCGCACAAAAAATGCCCCGCCGGAGTATGACGGGGCATTCTCTGTTTGCACTGCGAAACGGTTTTACTTCAATCCTTCCATGACCCGCTTCAGCTCCTGGGACATCCGGGCGAGTTCCTGCACGGCGGCGGAAGACTGGACCATGCCGTCGGTGGTTTCGCCGACGACGTGGTTGATCTCCTCAATGGCCCGGTTGATCTCTTCG
>JAVBLS010000062.1:0-35998 GCA_031553235.1 Desulfovibrio sp. | reverse complement strand
CCCCCCACTCCGGAGCTTCCCGGCGGCAGTGACGGCCGCCGGGGTCGTCGTGGCGGGCTGGCGCCTACGCGCTCGTTGTCGAGCCGGCTCACTTGAACATTTACATTGTTCAGCTGCGCCGGCTCGAAGTTTCAGCAGGACCAGAGGCGGAGGAGTTCGGTTTTCTGGGCCGCGGAAAGCTTGGGGTTGAGGTATTCGACGCGCACCGAGATGGCGGTGCCGCCGCGCACGTTGAAGAAGCCTTCGACGGTGAGGCGCCGGGGTTGGAGCAGGCCGGTCAGGTCTTCGGCGATTTTGTTGGTCAGGCTTTCCATGAAGGAGCCGTGGTTGCGGAAGGCGCCCATGTAGAGCTTGAAGCTTTTGGATTCGACGCATTTTTCAGCCGGGGCGTAGGTGACCGCGATGCGGCCGAAGTCCGGCTGGCCGGTCATGGGGCAGAGGCTGGTGAACTCGGGATGCTCGAAGCGGATCACGTAATTGCTGTCGGGGTAGCGATTGGGGAAGGCTTCAAGGATGTCGGCCGAGGGGTTGTCGAAGCGAAAGGCGACCGGCTTGCCGAGCTTGGTCAGGCCGGCGGTTTCGGCCTTGGTGGACTTTTTCAGTTTTTTTTGGGGGGCAACGGTTTTGGCTGCGCTCATGGGAAATCCTCGTATGGCAATGATGTGATCGGGGATATAGCCGCAGGGCGGGGTAAAGTCCACGATCTTGCCTCGGCGGGCCGGCGGATGTAGAGCAAAACAACTTTCTAAATACGACAACCAGCAACCGGAAAATGCTTATGTCTATTTTGCCGAATGTGGATTGCAGCGCCGAGTTCGCAGCTCTTGTCCCTGTGGATTTTAGTCTGGAGCGGGCCGCCCGTGCCCATCTGGACAACCTGACCAAGCCTCGGGGCAGTCTGGGGCGGCTGGAGGATCTAGCCGCCCAATTGTATTGCATTCAGGGAGGCCCAAAGCCCATTGCGGCCGGCCCGGCCAGGATGCTCACCATTGCCGGAGACCACGGCGTGGTCAAGCAAGGAGTGGCCTTTGCCCCGCAGGCGGTGACCGCCCAGATGGTCCTGAACTTTCTGAACAACGGCGCGGGCATCAACGCGCTCTGCGGCACGGCGGGCATTGACCACCTGGTGGTGGATGCCGGGGTGATTGCCGATTTCGAACCGCACGAACGCCTGATCCGGGCCAAGATCGGCAGGGGCACGGCGGATCTTTCCCAAGGGCCGGCCATGAGCCCGGAAGAATGCCTGCGCGCTCTGGAACTGGGCCTGGCATTGGCGGCCAAGGCCGAGGCCGACGGCATGCGGGTCATCGGGCTGGGGGAGATGGGCATCGGCAATACCACGCCGTCCAGTGCCCTGCTTTGCGCCTACCTGGGGCTGACACCGGACGAGGTCACGGGTATGGGCGCAGGCACACCGCCCCTGGGCTTGGCCCATAAGATCGAGGTTATTGTCGAAGGCCTGGAGGCCAATGCCGCAGCGGTTCGCTCCGGCGAACCGACGGCGATTCTGGCCGCTCTGGGCGGGTACGAGATTGCCGCTCTGGCCGGGCTGATCATCGGCGCCGCCCGCCGGCGCATGGCCGTGATGGTCGACGGCTTCATCGCCACGGCGGCCTATGCGGCGGCGGCGCGGATCGCTCCGGCCGTGAGCGGGTTCTGCTTTTTCAGCCACAGCTCGGCCGAATTGGGGCACGGTCTGGTTTTGCAGCGGCTTGGCCAAAAGGCTCTCCTTGACCTCGGCCTGCGTCTGGGCGAAGGCACAGGTGCCGCCTTGGGCATTTTTCTGCTCAAAGCCGCGGCGGACATTTTCAACAACATGGCCACATTCGACTCGGCCGGGGTCACGATCTGAAAACGGGTGTGTGCACTGTAGCTGGGCATTCAATCGGGTGGACGTTATTCTGAAAACAGTCTTCCTTAGAGCAGATGAACATTGAAAATGTTCATCTGCTCTGGTGAACGCATAAGCGGGCACCCGCTTGCGGGCTCGTTCGGAAGTCTGTCGGTAATATAGTTGCATAGACAATGCCAACGTGAAATTGTTTCATTGTATAATTATCACGTGGCGGCCGGAGTGATTATTGCCGTCGGCGTGTATGCTTTTTTTCAAGAACAGCACCGGCCCCGCCCGGAGACCGTTGGGCGGGACACAACGCAAGAGGAAGAGTATGACCCTCAGCTCCGCACTGATACAAGAGTTCCGCAACATCGCAGGCAAAGACAACGTTTTTACCGACGAGGCCGACCGCCAAGCTTACTCCTACGACGCGGCCGTGCTCACCCCGGTGGTGCCCGCCCTGGTGCTGCGGCCCACCGAGGAGGAACAGCTCGGCAAAGTGGTCAGACTGGCCTATGACAACGATTTGCCCATCACGGTGCGCGGTTCGGGCACCAATCTTTCCGGCGGGGTCATTCCCGAGCCGGGCAACGGCATTGTCATTCTGACCAACGGCCTGAACAAAATTCTGGAGATCAACGAGCAGGATCTTTACGCCGTGGTCCAACCCGGGGTGATCACGGCCCAGTTTGCCTCGACCGTGGCCGGCAAAGGCCTGTTCTACCCGCCCGACCCGGGCTCGCAGGGCGTCTCGACCCTGGGCGGCAACGTGGCCATGAACGCCGGCGGCCTGCGCGGCCTGAAATACGGCGTGACCAAAGACTACGTCATGGGCATGGAGATTTTTGATTATCGCGGCGAGCTGGTCAAAACCGGCTCGCGCACGGTCAAGTGCGTGACCGGCTACAACATGGCCGGGCTGATGATCTGTTCCGAAGGCACCCTCGGGGTGTTCTCGAAGATCATCCTCAAGCTGGTGCCGCCGCCCAGGGCCTCCAAGGCCATGATGGCGGTCTTCGACGACATCAACAAGGCCTCGGAAGCCGTGGCCGGGATCATTGCCGCCCACATCGTGCCCTGCACCCTGGAGATCATGGACCAACAGTGCCTCAAGTACGTCGAGGCCCACACCAAGGCCGGCCTGCCCGTGGAGGCCGCGGCCGTTCTGCTGATTGAGGTGGACGGCGGCCACGCCCAACTGGTCGAGGAAGACGCGGCCAAGGTCATGGAGATCTGCAAGAAGTCCGGGGCCACGGATCTGCGCGTCGCCCAAAGCGCCGAAGAGAAGTTCAAGATCTGGGAAGCCCGGCGCAACGCCCTGCCGGCCCTGGCACGGGCCAAACCGACCACGGTGCTGGAAGACGCCACCGTGCCGCGTTCCAAGATCCCGGCCATGGTCGCGGAGGTCAACCGCATCGCCGCCAAGTACAAGCTGGAAATCGGCACCTTCGGCCACGCCGGCGACGGCAACCTGCACCCGACCATTCTCTGCGACCGCAGGAACAAAGAGGAATTCCACCGGGTCGAAGCCGCGGTGGACGAGATCTTCGACGTGGCCCTGAAGCTGCAGGGTACGCTCTCGGGCGAACACGGCATCGGCATGGCCAAGGCCAAGTGGATGGAAAAAGAGACCAACCGGGCCACCATCGAGTTTTCGAAAAATCTGCGACGGGCTTTGGACCCTAAATATCTTTTTAACGCCGGCTAAATGATAATCTAGAGCATTTCACACTTGAAATGCTCGCAAGGATTTGTCGGCAAATCATTGCCGTCAAATAGGCGTAGGCGGGATTTGCCCGCCGTTAAGCGACTATTTAAAGCGTAAACTGCTCTAGGAGAACCCCATGCCGGAGTCAGCCAAGAATACCATCAAAGCATCGGGCAACGTCTCAAAGCTCGCGGCCATGCTCATGGAACTGGACGACATGCTGGTTTCCTGCATGCGCTGCGGCATGTGTCAGTCGGTCTGCCCGGTCTACGGCTCGACCATGCGCGAGGCCGACGTCACCCGGGGCAAGATCGCCCTTTTGGAAAACCTGGCCCACAGCATGATCGCCGATGCCGAGGGCGTGAACGACAAGCTCAACCGCTGCCTGCTCTGCGGCTCGTGCCAGGCCGGCTGTCCCTCGGGCGTGAAGATCATGGACATATTCCTGCGCGCCCGGACCATTGTTTCCGGCTACATGGGCCTGTCGCCGGCGCAGAAGCTGATCTTCCGGGGTCTCCTGACCAAGCCCGGCCTGTTCAACACCCTGCTGGATATCTCCGGCAAGTTCCAGGGCCTGTTCATTAAAGACGCGAGCAAGGTGGTCGGCACCTCATGCTCCTCGCTGCTCAAGCCCTTTATCGGCGATCGCCACTTCGCGCCCCTGGCCAAGGCCTCGTTCCATTCCAAGGTCGCTTCCCTGGACACCCCGGCCGGATCTTCGGGCCTGCGCGTGGCCGTTTTCCCCGGCTGCGTCTCCGACAAGCTCTTTCCGGGCGTGGCCGAAGCCACGATCAAGGTGCTGCAAAAGCACGGTGTGGGCATTTTCATGCCCCCGACCCAGGCATGCTGCGGCATTCCCTCCCTGGCCTCGGGCGACAAGCCCTCCTTTGACGCCCTGGTCAAACGCAACCTCGCGCTGTTTAAGGCAGGCACGTTTGATTGGCTGATCACCCCCTGCGCCACCTGCGCGGCCACGATCAAGGAGATCTGGCCAAAATTCCGCGACGACTTCGCCGCCGCCGAAGGCGCTCTGATCAACGAGCTGCAGGCCAAGGTCATCGACATCAGCGCTTTCCTGCTTGATGTGCTCAAGGTGAATTTGCCCGCGCCGGGCCAGGCCGGAGCCCGGGTGACCTATCACGACTCCTGCCATTTGAAAAAATCTCTGGGCGTCTCGGAGCAGCCCCGGAAGATCCTGAACAGCCTGCCCGGCAAGCAACTGGTGGAAATGCCCGAGGCCGACCGCTGCTGCGGCTGCGGCGGCAGCTTCACCCTGAAGCACTACGACCTCTCCAAACAGATCGGCCAACGCAAGCGCGACAACATTGTTTCGGTCAAGCCGGACCTGGTGGCCACCGGCTGCCCGGCCTGCATGATGCAGATCATGGACATGCTCTCGCAGAACGGTGATGCAGTCCCGGTCAAGCATGTCGTCGAGCTGTATGCCGAGACGCTGTGAGCCGGCAGCCGGGTCGGGTTGGCAAGCCTGCGCCGGTGGGTGAAACTCCCATGGAGCAAAAAAATGAGGGAACATCCGCGCATACCACGGGTGTTCCCTCATTTTCAATGTGAAATTGCTCTAAAGAGCCGCCTTGACCGCCGCCAGAGCCGCGGCATAGTCGACCTCGTGGGTCACTTCCGGGATGATTTGGCTGTAGGTGACTGTGCCGGTCTTGTCGATGACGAAGATCGAGCGGGCCAGCAGGCGCAGTTCCTTGATGACCACGCCGTAAGCCGTGCCGAAGGAGAGGTCGCGGTGATCCGAGAGTGTTTCCAGTTTGTCCGCCCCGGCGGCGCCGCACCAGCGGGCCTGGGCAAAGGGCAGGTCGCAGGACACGGTCAAAATGCGCACGTGCTCGCCCAGAGCCGCGGCTTCATGGTTGAAGCGCCGGGTCTGGAGATCGCAGACGCCGGTGTCGAGCGAAGGCACGACGGAAACAAGCAGGGTCTTGCCCTTGTAGTCGGCCAAAGTGCGCGGCTCAAGATCGTTGTTCAACAGGGTGAAGTCCGGAGCTTTCTGCCCTTTTTCCACCGGGTTGCCGGTCAGGGTCAGGGGGTTGCCGAGAAAAGTGATTATGCCGGTACGTTCCATGGAAATCTCCAGAGCGGGACGGCGGCGCGTGCCGCCGGTTGACGGTTGGGGTAAGGGCGCTCGGGCCGAAAGGACGACGCCCGCCTTTATTAATAATAAATCGTGGTTGCGTCGGCGTAAATGATTTCTCTGAAAAGAAGGATGCCGGGGCTCAAAGCCTCCCGGTATCCACAAGGATTAGAGCATTTCAAGTGTGAAATGCTCCAATCCGCGTTTCCTTTACACCGCTTTGGACTGCGCAGCCTGCTCCACCAAGCGCTCGCCGGCCGGTGTGGCCAACACTTCGCGCAGGGTGGTCACGATTTCGGGATCGTAGCTGCTGGCCTGCTTTTCCAGAATGGCCAGAACCTCGTTCACGGGCAGGGCGGGGCGGTAGGAACGCGGCTTGGCCATGGCCGCAAAGGCGTTGGCCACGGCCAGCACCCGGGCGTGCATGGAGATCTGCTCACCGGAAAGCCCCTTGGGATAGCCCTTGCCGTCAAGGCGCTCGTTCATCTGGTAGATGGCGTCGACCACCGGCAGGTCGAACTCAATGTTCTTCAGGGCGTTGCGGGCATATTCCACGTGCTGCTCCATGATCGTCTTTTCTTCTGCGGTCAGGGCGCCGGGTTTGAGCAGCACGTCGCGGGGCACGAACATCTTGCCGATCTGCGAGAGGTTGGCCGCGGCCTCGATGGTGGCGATGTCCAGGTCGGAAAGACGCAGGCGCCGGGCCATGAGCGAGGCGACGCCGCCCATGATACGCGAGTGGCCGCCCAGGAAGGGGTCGACCTCTTCAATGGCCGAAACCAGGGCGGAGATGGTCTGTTGGACCATGCGCCGCGAGTGTTCTTCAGTTTCCACCAACTGGGTGATGTCGCGGAACACCGAGACAATGCCTTGGACCGAGCGGTTGTTGGGGTCGCGCAGGGGAGCCTTGGAGATCTGGAAGTGGAAGCGCTTGGACTGCAGCCAGAGCACCTCGCTCACCGACAAGCCGTCGCCGGTCATGAGCACCTGCTGGTCCGAGGCGTTCAGGCGTTTGGCCGTGTCGAAGCCGAATACGGCCGGGCCGTCCAGGCCGACGACCTCTTCTTCTTTGCGGCCCACGGACTGGGCAAAGGCCTTGTTGACATAGCGGTATACGCCCTTCTCGTCGGTCAGAGAGATGGGGTCGGTGATGGTGTTGTTGATGCCGTCGAGCAGCCGTTTCTGACTGTCGATGACCTGGAGGTAGTCATGGATCTGGGCGTTGATGGCCGATTGCTCGCGGCCCACCAGGCGCCACCACACGGCGCTGACCATCAGGGCCAGGGCCAGGGAGACCAGGGCGGCCAGACTGTAAACGTTTTTGGCCTCGGCGTTGAACCCGGCCTGGATGAACGAGGCGTCGTTTTCCATGACGATCCACCAGCCGGCCACGCGCACCGGCGAACCGTAGGAATAGGCCTCGCCTCTGCCGCTCATGGCCGCGCGCCGGGCAAAGGGCAGGGTGTGTATTTCGTCCGGGGCAAAGTCGGCAAGCTTACGCAGGGCGTAGGTGCCGACGATCACTTCCTGGTGGGTGTCGCCGTCGCGTTGCACCAGGTGCAGGGAAGTGCCGGGGTCGGACACGGCACCGGGGTTGAGCAGTTCGGCGATTTTGGTGTCCACCTGGATGACGAATTGGGTCACGGCCACCGGACGCGAACTCTGGCGTTCAAACTCCGGCGACATGATCGGCACGTACATTTCCAGGATCAACCCGGTGCCGCCGATTTTGATCGGCGCATACACCGAGCCGCCGGACTCGATGACCTGCTTGACCAGGCTGGTCTGGCGCTCGTCCAGGGGCATGGCCGCCGGGTCGGTGCTTATGAAGGTCTTGGCCCGGCTGTTGACGATGCGTGCGCTTGAGAAGCGGGAATAGGCCACGAACTCCGAGAGCATGTTGCTCATCAGCGGCAGTTGCGACTTCAATTGCCCGACATCGCCGTCATTGTCGCCGGCGGAGCCGGGAGAACCGAAGAGCAGCGGCACGCCGTCGGGCAGCTTGTCCACCTCGGAGGCGAACAGCTTGAAAATGTCGGCCTGGACCAGGCGTTTGGTGTCTTCCTCAAGCGAGTTCAGCCAGTCCGAGGCGATGCCCGCCCGTGAATCGGCAATGGTTTTTTGCCGCTTCATCAACTCGGCCTCGGCGGCGGTCTGCTTGTTGGACAAGTTGTGGAAGGCCACGGCAAAGATCACCCCGATGAGCACGGCGGCGATGAAAATACCAAACCACAACAGTTTTTTGCTCTTGCCGGCGGTAGATTGCATTCCCTTGGGGGAGCTGCCGGAAACGACGGTATCAGCCATACTGGTCTCCACAAATAGGCTCGTGGCGCTGTTGTTGGCGGCCGGGCCGCGGGTCGGACGGGAAGCGGCCCCGCCGGAAAAACCGTTATTTCTTCCGCAGCGGCTTCACATGAGCCCAGCGATATTCCTCGTTGACGGAATAGGCCGGCATATAATGTGTAAGCTTGCTATGAGACAAAATCAAATTTGAAAGGTTGTCAAGCACATAGGCATCATTGTTCATGAACACCACCAGCACGGCATGCCCGATGCCCCGGATGCTGTCGCGCAGGGCCACAATGCGCAACGTATCGGCCGGAACGCCCAAATCACGCATGGCGTAATATTTGGTGATGGCGTAGTCTTCGCAGTCGCCGGACTTGCGTGCGAACTCCGCCGGCGTCTCCCAGTAGTCTTCCACGCCCCAGTTCATCCGGTCGGTTTTATAGGGCCACTGGTTGAAAAATTTGTTCACCGCCTTGGCCTGATCCATCAACGGCTTGCCCTCCAGGTCGGCCTTCAGGATCAGCCAGCGGTCGGCCACGTCTTTGGGCATGCGCTCACGGATCTTATCGCCGAAAGACGGAGTGCTTTTTTCCAACCGGTAGACCCGCTCCCATTTGGGCACGTTTTTCAGCGGGGCGCGAAACTCCACCATGCCGAACAGCCGGATGACCTTTTCGGCACCCGCTCCGGCGGCGTCCGGCCGCGCGCTTTCCTGCGTATTCATGTCCGGGCGCGGGCGTTGCGGCTGCGGGGCCGGCGACTCGTCGTCCGCGTCCGGGGTTATCGGCTGGTACTGCGGCGTATCGGCCGAATCCGGGGCCGGCGAATCGTCGCCGCGGGCGTCCGTCTCGCGGGAAGACTCGTGGTCCAGGTCCACGGGCGGCGGATCAAAAACCAGCGGCGCGGCCGCCCAAACCTGCAAACCCGCTCCCGAAAGCCATAGCAGCAGCCCCAGGCACAGCCCGGTACGCAGGAAATATGACAAGCGCATCCGACCCATGATCTCAGCGTTCGGTCATGGCGTTCTGCCGGGCCTTGCGCAACGGGCCGAGCACGGCGTCCAGAACGGTGCGTTTGTCGGTCAGCAGATCGATGGAGGCCGTCATGCCCGGCAGAATGGGCCATTCCTGGCCCTGATAACTCAAGGTTCTACGTTTGGTGGTCAGGTGCACTTCATACCAGGAATCGCCGCGTTGGTCCTGGTAGGTGTCGTCGCCGATGCGGTCGACCACTGCTTCCAGACCGCCGTAGATGGAAAAGTCGTAGGCGTCGAACTTGACCATGCCTTCCTGGCCGACGAAGAGAAAGCCGCGATCCTGCGGGTGAAAACGGGCCACCACTTCGAGAGTGCCTTCGGTGGGCAGAATTTCCAGAATGGTTTCGGCCGGCTTGGCCACGCTGCCTTCCTTGAGAATGATGTTCTTGACCGTGCCGCGCACCGGGGAACGCAGGGTGGTACGGGTTACCTGCTCATCCCAGGATTTGATCCGCTCGACAATGGCTTCGAGTTCCATACGGTCTTTGTTGGCCTCGGTGACGATGGCAACCATACGGTCTGCCCGGCGGATTTCCATGCGGGCCTCGGCGGCCTTGATTTCTTCGCCGGCCTTGCGTCCGGCGTAGCCGGCCGAAAGCAGTTCGCCTTGCATGGCCACGAGGCGGGCCTTCAGGTCCAGGTAGTCGATTTCGGAATAGGAATGCGGCACCAGGGGGCGCACGGTGCGCTCCTCCTGTTCGAGCAACTGCAGGCGGACCTTGGTCTGCTCGTTGCGCGACTGGGCCTCGGCCTCGTCGCGCCGGCGCTGCTCAATCTGGGCCAGCAACTGCTGGTCTTCGCCCTGGAACTGCTGCCGGCGGTTTTCAAAGAGCCGCATCTGGCTTTGGACCTCGGCCGGGTGGTCGCCGCGGTCGGCTTCGGAAAATTCCGGCCGGCCGCCGTCGGCCTCGGCCTCCAGGCGTTTCAGGGCCAGGGTCAGCTCAATGCCGCGGGACTGGAGCTCGCGCAGAGCTGAAACCTCCTGCACGTTGACCACCAGGGCCACTTCCTGGTCCGGTTCGACCTTGTCGTTTTGCTTGACGAAAATGTGCGAAATGGTGCCGCCGCGCTCAGTCTGGATGGGGCGAACCCCCTGGGCCGGGGCGATCTTGCCCGTGCCTCGGGTGACCGAGTCGATGGTGGCAAAATTGGCCCAGAGCAGGAACACGGCAAAAAAGCCCAGCACGCCCAGGGAAAGGGTAAAGGCCAGAGGGTGGCCCCGCTGGTGCAGGGCCTTGTCCACCTCGTGCATGTATTCCATGTCCTGGGGGTCGTCGTCGCGGGTAAAAACGCTCATATGGCCTTCTCTCCGCTGCCGGGGGCATCCTTGTGGACCGGCACGGTGTGGACCTCTTGCCTGCTTTTGAACAGCGGTTTCAGCAGGTAGCTGAGGATGCTTTTTTCGCCCGAGTGCACCTCGACGGTCACGGTCATGCCCGATTCAAGCTGCAAATTCTTGTCGGCATGGGGTAGGGCGGCGCTGGTGGTGCGCAACTTGACCTGATACCATGATTCGCCCTTGGTGTCTTCAATGGTGTCCGGACTGATGGAAGTGACCACCGCCTCCAGGGTGCCGTAGATGGTAAAGTCAAAGGCCGAGACCTTGATGGTGGCGTTGCGCCCCACCTCCAGCCGGCTGCGGTCGGCCGGGCGGAATTTGGCGTTGACCTCAAGGGTGTCGTTGGCCGGCAGCAGCTCCATGATCATATCGGCCTGCCTGGCCACACTCTCTTCCTTGAGCAGAACGCGTTTGATCGTGCCGTCCATGGGCGCCGTCAGCCGGCGACTCTGCACCTTGTATTCGCCTGAGGTCAGGCGCTCATTGACGCTGTTCAGCTCGGAGGTCAGGCCCTGAATTTCCCCGCCGATGGTCGCCTGGCGCTCAGGTTCCAGGGCGGCCAGCTTGGCCTCGGTTTCGTCGATGGCGCTGCGCAGGCGCGAGATGGTCTGGGCCAGGCTGTTCAGATCCTGGGTTTGCGAGGCAATGCGCTGCTGCAGGTTGAGGTAGCTGATCTCCGGGTAGATGCGCCGGCTCAGGAGGGGCTTGACCATGTCTTCCTGTCGGCGCAGCAGGGTCAGGCTCTGCTCAAGGTTGCGGCGCTTTTCCTGAGATTCGTCCAGTTCCAGGTTGCGCCCGGCCAGGGTCGCCCGCAGTTCGGCTTCCTCGGCGCGGAACTTGCGCGCGCGCGCGGCGTGCAGTTGCACCTGGTCTTCCACCACCTCGGGATGGCTCGCGCTTTCCTCGGGGGTATACACCGGCTCCGTGCCGGTCTGTTCGGCCCGCAGCCGGCGCAGGGCAAATTCGTATTCGACCTTTTTCTTGGAAAGCTCATTGTAGCCGGCCATGGCCTCCACGTTGGAGAGGGTGGCCAGCTCCTGATCCTTTTTGACGGTCTGGCCTTCTTTGACAAAAATTTTCAGGATAATGCCCGATTCCGGGCTCTGGATGGGCTGCACGCCCAGGGAGGGCGTGAGCTGGCCCTCGCCCCGGGTGAGTTCGGGCCGCTCGGCGAACGAGGCCCAGATCAGAAAGAGTACAAAGGTCGCCACAAAGCCCGTGACGCAGATGTAGGCCCAGCGGCCGCCGCGCATGCGCAGGGCCGCGTCGACGTCGCGCATGAACTCGAGGTCGGTGTCGTTCTGGGGTTGTTTGGCGAACACAGCCATACTCAGGCCTGCGCGGTATGAAGTTGGGGAGACTGGGGCTGCCCGCCCGCGGCGCGCAGTTGCTGGTTGCGCAGGGCGTTGAGCACCGCGTTCTTGGGCCCGTCGGCCACAATGCGCCCGGCGTCCATGACCACCAGCCGGTCCACCAGATCGAGCATGCTCAGGCGGTGGGTGACCAGCACCAGGGTCTTGTCGCCCAGGGTGGCGGCCAGGCGCTGCTTGAGGGCCAGTTCCGAACTGTTGTCCATGTTGCTGCTGGGCTCGTCAAGAATGAGGATGTCCGGGTCGTTCAAGAGCGCCCGGGCAATGGCCACGCTCTGGCGTTGCCCGCCCGAAAGGGACATGCCCCGCTCGCCTACGGGCATGCCGAAGCCCGCCGGGTTGGCCCGGATGAAGTCCGTGACCCCGGCGATGTTGGCGGCCCGCAGAATCATCCGGTCGTCGGCATTGACCGCGCCAAAGGAGATGTTTTCGCGCACGGTGCCGTAGAACAGGTAGTTGTCTTGCGAGACATAGCCCACGCGCGAGCGCAAATCGACCATGTCGAGCTGGCGGATGTCCACCCCGCCGAGCTTGACCGCGCCCTCCGTGGGTTTGAACAGGCCGACGCAAAGCCGGCCGAAGGTGCTCTTGCCCGAACCCATGCGGCCGATGATGCCCACCTTGTCGCCCGGGCGGATGTGGATGTTCACCCGCTCCATGGCGAAGCGCTCGGTGCCGGGATACTTGAAACTGACCTCCTCAAAGGTCAGGGAGTGCTCCAGATGGCCGAAATCCACGTAGTTGCCGCTCTCGGGCTGTTCGGTTTCCAGGCTCATGAGCAGATCGAGAGATTTCAGGGCCATGCGCGATTGTTGCAGGCGGTTGAGCATGCCCGCGATCTGCGAGAGCGGGGCCATGGCCCGGCCCGCCAGCATGTTGCAGGCGATCAGCCCGCCCATGCTCAGCTTGTTGTCGGCGATCAGGTAGACGCCCCAGATGATCACGCCCACGCTGACCAGTTGGGTGACCACGATGGTCAGGGTGATCGAGAGGTTGGACATGCGCTTGCTCAGACAGTTGGACTTGGCGCTCATGCCCACCACGCGTTCCCAGGCGTGCTGGATGCGACCCTCGGCCATGGTGGTCTTGATGGTTTCCAGCCCGTTGATCACCTCCACCAACAGGGCGTTTTTCTGCATGTTTTCCTTAAAGCCTTTTTCGGCGGTCTGCTGCATGGGCACCTGCAGGAACATGCCCGCACCGACCACGATGGGCACGGCCACCAGGGGAATGAAGCCGATGGGCCCGCCGATGAAAAAGACCAGGAGCACGAAGAAGACCAGAAACGGCAGGTCCACCAGGGCCATGAGCGTGGTGGAGCCGAAAAAATCGCGCAGAGATTCAAACTCGCGCAAGTTGTTGGCCAAGGAGCCGGTGGAGTCGGGCTTGACGTCCATGCGCATGGCCAGGAGGTGCTGCATCAGTCGGCTGGCCAGAACCACGTCGGCGTTTCTGCCGGCCACGTCGGTGAAGTAGCTGCGCAGGTTGCGCAGAAGAAAATCGAAGAGGTAAGCCACGGCGATGCCGATGGCCAGCATCCAGAGGGTGTCCACGGCCTTGTTGGGCACCACCCGGTCGTACACGTTCATGAAAAACAAAGGACCGCACACGGCCAGCAAGTTGACTACGATGCTGGCCCCGAACACATGCTTGTAGATGGGAAAGAAGTGGAACAGCGTGCCCCAGAACCAGCGTTTGTCCTTGAGCAGTTTGATCTCGCTGGCGCGCTTGTCCAGCTTGGGTTCGGGCTTGGCATAGACGGCATAGCCCAGGTATTCGTTCTCCAGGTCTTTGCGCGGGATGACCTTGGGTTCCATGCCGTTTTCCGGAAAGAGCACCTCGGCCTCGGTCTCGGTCAGCCGGGTGAGCACGCAGGCCCGCTCGCCCTGGAGCAGCAGCACGCAGGGCAGCGTGAGGGGCGAGATGTTGGCGAGCAGCGGCCGGTAGACGGTCTTGGCCTTCATGCCGGCGGCCTGGGCCGCCCGGATGCAGGCCGAAGGGTGCAGAGGGCCGGAGGTTTTGGGTAGGCCGGCGATGAGCAGACGGGTGGAGACCGGTTTGCCGTGCAGCTTGAAAAGCCCGGCCAGACATTGGATGAGCGGCGGGTCATAGTCCACGTCGGCTGGGTCGGGCACGGCGGAATTGGCCCGCTTCAAGCGTTCAAGGTCTTCTTGGCCTTGGGGCTGTCCGGGAAGCGGGGTCTCGACGCCCGGGTCCGCCGCATCGACCGACGGATTGGTCGGGGCGTTGGGGGCCTGTATTTCTTGGGGCTTCTGGGGATCGGCCACGGGGGTTGTCCTTGGAAAAGGGTGTGCCGGCATCAGCTCGGAGGTATAAAATAATTTTTCTTCAAATATTTGAAGCTATACGTAACATGCCGTATCACTGTAAAATATGCTTTTGCGCAATATGCGTCAACCATTTCGGCAAAAATTGCAAACCCGCCGTCGGTCGCCGTTTGCCTTGGCGCAAAGAAGCTGCGGAAGGAAAAGAAAAAAAATTATCGGGAGCCCTTTCCTCGGATGTCCGACAAATAAATATTTTATATGAATTATTTTTATATCGAGTAGAAATATTATCTTGCCGTAACCATAGTTTTTTACTATGATTCTTGACACGGTAGTTGTCATTGCTTTATGTGATGTTGTATTACCCACTCAAGGCGAGGCGAGAGGCCGTTCATGCATCGGCCGATAAGACCTCTCGGGTGAGTGGAGATTTTCCGGGGGTTGAATCTTCGGGGTATGGCCGAAGCATTTTCGGCGGAATTTCTGTTTTGAATTTTGTGCAAGCAAGCAAAGCAAGCAAAAGGAAGGAGCATCACATGAAAAGGAAGTTTGCGGCAAAAGCCGCAGCCGGGTTTGTCCTGGCAGCTCTCGTGTTTGCCGGAGTCCCGGCCTTCGCCGCTTCGGCGGCGTCGCGCCCTGCGCCCGTGCCTGCGGCGGACGCGGTCACCATGAAACAGACGGTGGACAGCACCGTTGCCTACCACCCCACCATCAGGGCGTTTCAGGAATATCGGCAGGCCGCCGACTACGATCTGAAACGCGCCCGTAGCGGCTGGTTTCCCCGGGTGGATGTCAGGGCCGGCTACGGCGTGGACCAGTGGAGCGGCGCCACCTCGCGCGCCACCGGCCGCAGCCGCGATTACTATGACCGATCCGAGGCCAGTCTGGTTATTTCCCAGACCATTTGGGACGGCATGGCCACCTGGTATCGGGTCGAGCAGGGTGAAAGCCGGCTCGAATCGGCCCAAAGCCGGCTGATCGACAACGCCGAAGGCCTGGCCCTCGACGCCGTGCTCGCGCATATCGAGATCTACCGCCAGCGCCGTATCGTGGCCTTGGCCGAACTCAACGTGAAAAACCACAAGGCCATTCTCGGTTCGCAGTACGAGCGCCAGCGCTCCGGCGCCGCCACCATGGCCGACGTGACCCAGACCCAGAGCCGCTTGGCCCGCACCGAGGCCTCCCTGGCGGAAAGCCGTTCCGCTCTCGAAGTGGCCATTTCCAACTACAAGCGTCTGACCGGCGTGGACGTGGCCCAGGTGGAGGCGCCCATCTCGCCGCGCGACGCCTACCCGAGCCTTGAAGAAGCCTTGGCCCGCACCCAGACCGGCAACCCCAAGGTCAAGACCATGCAGGCCGACATCAAGACGGCCGAAGCCCAGCCCGAACTGGATAAGTCGGCTTTCCACCCGCAGATCTTCCTGGAAGCCGGCCCGGCCTATTCCAACCACGTGCAGGACGCCTGGGACGACAACGGCGGCATGGCCATTATGCTCCGGGCCAACTGGAACCTGTTCAACGGCGGTTATGACTGGTACAATATGAAGGGCAGCAAGGCCCGTGCCCGCCAGACCAAGCAGGAGCTCCTGGCCCTGTATGACTCTCTGGCCGACGAAACCACGAGCACCTGGAGCCAGCTTCTCTCGGCCCAGGAGCAGGCCAAGTATTTCGCCAACGCGGTGAAGTACAGCACCCAGACCCGTGACATGTACCTGCAGCAGTTCAACGTGGGCCAGCGCTCCCTGCTGGACGTGCTCGACTCCGAAAACGAACTGTTCAGCTCTTCCATTCAGTTGGTGACCGCCCAGCAGAACGTCATCGCGGCCAAGTACCGCCTGCTCACCCTGGGCGGCGCGTTGTTGGCCAACTTCGACATCGACCGCAACACGCTGGTCGTTGAAATGGAAGACAAGTAGTCAGCTGCTTTGCAAGATGCAAAAAGAAACCGGGCGGATGTGAATCCGCCCGGTTTCTTTCGGTCGAGAAACCGGGGCAGCAAAGCGCTTTTATTTGGCGCCGTTTTTTCCGTTGGCTTTGCCGCGGTTTTTGCCGAAGGCTTCCAGCAACTCTTGGCCGATGCCTTCTCCGGCCGTGAGGGCGCGGTATTCTTCCAGGGGGATCATGCGTAGGGCCTTGGCCGGGCAGGCTTCGACGCAGGCGCTGGTTTCCTTGCCTTCCTCTTTGCGCCATTCCTTGCACAGGTCGCAACGCACGGCAATACAGCGCGGCTCGGAACGTTCAAAGCGCGACTTCTCTTCTTCGCTCAGCTTGATGAAGGAGCGGGTGATGGCCCCGTAGGGGCAGGCCATTTCGCACAGGCCGCAGCCGGCACAGTACTGCGAGCGCATCAGGATGGGGCCGGTGCCCTCCTGGACCAGAGCGCCGGTGGGGCACACGGAGGCGCAGGCGGCGTGCTCGCACTGCCGGCACTGCACGGGCATTTTTAGCGTCTCGGTCTTGACCACGTGCACGCGCGGTTCCAGTTCGTTGCGTTGCTTGACCGCTTCTTTGATGGTCAGGTGGTTGTGGGAGGCGATGCAGGCCAGTTCGCACTTGCGGCAGGCCCGGCATTTGTCGGCATCGGCATAGATGACATAGGCTTGGTTGGCGCTCATAGTGGTTTGGCTTCCTGTTGAAGGGGCAAAGCCGGGGACGGCGGGGCGTCGTGGTCGCCTGCCGGGCCGACCGTGATGGAGGCGATGTAAAGTTCCCGACCGCCGCGCGGCTCCAGATCGGAGCAGGCACACTCGGGACAGACAATGCGCCGGGAGGTGACGGCAACGCTTTTGCCGCAGGCGCGGCAGCGGGCGCGTAGCGGTTCGTATTCCACGATCAGAGCGGCGCCCTCGGCCGGGGTGCTCTCGGCCATGAGTTCAAAGATGCCTTCAAGTTGGGCCGGTTCGATACCGAGCAGGATTCCGGCGCGCACCAGCACCCGCTTGACCCGCAATTGGGGGTCGGCGAGCCCGGCGTGCTCTTCCAGAACCAGGCGCAGCAGCGGCGCGGCAAGGGCGGCTTCGTGCACGGCAATCTACCTTTCGGTGCAGGAGACGCAGGGGTCGATGCTGTTGACGATCAACGAAACGTCGGCCACGGCGCAGTTCTGCATCATCACCGGCAGGGCATCCCAATTGTTGTAGGAGGGCACGCGCCATTTCAGACGGGCCGGGTACTGTGAGCCGTCGGTGCGGATGTAATAGAAAAGCTCGCCGCGCGGCGCCTCGGAGCGGGCGCAGGCTTCGCCGGCCTTGATTTCCGGCAGGCGGGCCATGGTCGGGCCGGCAGGCAGGGCTTTGGCGATCTGGCGCACGATGCCGATGGATTCGCGGGCCTCGCGCAGGCGCACCAGGGCGCGGGCGCGCACGTCGCAGCCGTCTTCGGTGATGACGGCGAAATCCAGGTTCGGATAGACCGAGTAGGGAGCTTCGCGGCGCAGGTCCGAGGCGATGCCGCTGCCCCGGGCCACCGGGCCCACCAGGCCGAAGCGCACAGCCTCTTCGGCCGGCAGAACCCCCACGCCCTTGGTGCGGGCGGTGATCAGCGGATCGTTGCGATAAATCTCGATGAGTTCGTCCAGTTGTGTGGCCACCTGATCCAGGTTTTTGCCCATGAAGGACAGAAGCGAGACATCCACGTCGTACTTGACCCCGCCGATGCAGTTGGCGGCGAGATCCATGCGGTTGCCGTAGATGCCTTCCTTAATGTCCTGCATCAGTTCGCGCACTTCCATGCCGTGCAGGAACAAGGATTTGTAGCCGATGACGTGGGCCATAACCGAGACGTTGAAGATATGCGAGGCAATGCGCTTGATCTCTTCGGCCATGACCCGCAGGTATTGGGCTCGTTCGGGCACCGCGATGCCGGCCAGATTCTCCACGGCCATGCAGTAGGTGAAGGGGTGGCTGTTGGAGCACAAGGAACAGACGCGCTCGGTGAGCACAATGTTCTGGAAAAAGTTGCGCTTGCAGGCCAGGGCCTCCATGCCCCGGTGCACGTGGCCGGCGGTGATGCCCACCTCCGTGACCCGCTCGCCCGCGACGGAAACCCTGAAGTACATGGGTTCTTCCAGAGCCACGTGCAGTGGGCCGATGGGCAGAGTGAAATCTTTGCGTTCCATAGTGCTGGTGTGTGGGGCTGTGCTCATCGGGCACCTCCGGCCGTTTGGGCGTCGGCGTCGGCCGCCGCCGGGAGTTCATCGGGGCGCTGCGAAGGACGCTTGGCGTCCGGTACCGCGCATTTGGCCTCCATGATTCGCTCCCACAAAGTACTGCTGGCGGCTCCGGCGGCCATGGCCGAAAAGGGGATGAGTTGGGACATGATGCCCGCGTCCAGGCGCTCGTCCAGGAACAGACGCTTGGGGTTGGGGTGGCCGGTGACCTCGATGTCGAACATCTCGGTGAACTCCCGTTCGTTCCAGTCGGCGTTGCGGAACCAGGGAGTGATCGAGGGCACGGGCCGCTTTTCCTGGGTGTCGGTGTCGTACAGCGGCACAGTCAGGGTCAGCAGGGCATCGCCCCGGGCAAAGTGGTAGGCCGCGGCCCGGCGTTTGCCCGGGTCGTCGCGCTGTTCAGGGTAGACCGTGATGGTGCACAGACGCACCTTGCCGGCCAAAGCCTGCGCGGCATCGGCCAGAAGTTCCGGGCGTTCCAGACGCAGCCGGCCCATGGGGTTGCCGTAAGCGTCGTCCTTCCACTCCGGCACGACATTCAGGCGTTCCAGTAGGGCGGCGTCGATCATTTCTTTATTATTGCTCATGGTTGGATTCCTTCTTTTTCACGTCCTTGGCCGAAGCCTTGGGAGCTTTGGCCGGGACGGCGGTCGGAGCCTCGGCCGCTTCAGCCGCCCCGGCAAGAGCCGGCGCTGCTTCGGCGGATGCCGTCGGGGCCGGTTGCGCCGTCGGCCCGGTTGCTTCGGCGGGCGCTGCTTCGGCCGCTGCCGGTTGTGCTTCCGGGGTCGTCCCCTCGGTGGCCGCAACCTTGGCGTCTCCAGCCGAAGGGGGTGTTGCCCGGTCCGCGACTTTGGCCGGCTCGGCTTGCTCCACCGCGTCTTCAGCGCTCTGCAGGGCCTTTTCTTCGGCCATCAGGCGGGCGGCGGCCGCGTTGCGCCGGCAGTCCGGGCAGAGGGTGAGGATCTGGTTCATGTCCACAGGGCTGTGGGCATAGACCCGCGCGGCCAGGTCCGGCGGCAGAATGCGCATGGGCGCGTAACAGCCGGAGCAGCGCAGGTAGGGCACGAAGCGGTGTTCGGCCCAGTCGTATTTTTGGTCCTGGGGGTGGGCGTTGTGCCAATCCGTGGTCATGGTGATGGCCCGGGTGGGGCAGAAGTGCCGGCACATGCCGCACAGACAACAGGTATTGTGCCAGATGGTGAAGTTGTAGCCCGTGCCGTCCTCGGTGGGCTGGATGCGGATGGCCCGGCCGGCGCAGACGTGCCGGCAGATGCCGCAGCCCACGCACTTTTCCGGGTTCATGGTCACCCGGCCGCGAAAACGGTCCGGGGTGTAGGCCTCGCGGGCCGGAAAGGGATCCGTGGCAGGGCCCTGGGCCAGGTTCCGGGCCAGAACCTTAAGAAAGCGCAGCATGGCGGGCCTCCTGAAGTTCGCGGCGCACGGACTCGTTTGGGTCAACGCCTTCGAGGCGGTCGCGCCAGATTTTGGCGGCCAGCAGCACCCCTTCCATAATCGATTGGGGACGGGGCGGGCAACCGGGCACGTTGACGTCCACGGGGATGTATTTGTCGATGGGGCCCTGAATGGAATGCCCGCCCCTGAAGACCCCGCCGCTGACCGGACAGATGCCCACGGCCACGGTGACTTTGGGCTCGGGGATTTCGTCCCAGACCCGCAAGACCTTGTCGCGCACGCGCAAGGTCAGGGGGCCGGTGATCAGCACGACGTCGGCGTGGCGCGGGCTGCCGCAGTATTTACAGCCCAGGCGCTCCACGTCATAGCGGGCGATGCAGGCCGTGGTGGCCAACTCCACGTCGCAACCGTTGCAGGAGCCGGCGTTGATCCGATACAGCCAGGGCGAGCGTATGGAAAGTTTTTGCAGAAAGTTCACAACGCGCCTCCTTAAGGCCAGAGCCAGGCCAGGACCAAGCTGCAGAAAGCCAGACCCGCCGGGTATTTGAGGTAAAAGGTCATGGCCTGATCCACCCGGAAGCGGCCGGTGGCCGATTTCACCAGAGTCAGGGCCACAACCATCAGGCCCAGGCACTTGATCGCGAACCAGAGGATGCCGCTCACCGGGCCGTCGGCCGGGCCGCCGGGGAAAAAGAGCAGCACGCCCAGGCCGAGCACCACCACGGTCTTCAAGGCGCCGGCAAGGTGAAAGAAGGCTAGGGCCGGGCCGGAATATTCCAGCAGGGGGCCTTCAATGATTTCGGTTTCGGCCTCGGGCACGTCAAAGGGCACGATGCCCATGGTGCCGGGCAGGACCATAAGATAGGCCAGAAAGGCCGGGATCATCGTCGGGTTGAAGGCGAACGAGCCGTGTGCGGCCTGATAGGAGGCCACGGCGCCCAGGGAGAATTCCGCGCCGCCCTGCCCGACTTTCAAAGCCACGGCCAGAATGACCATGAGCAGGGGAATTTCATAGGCGAACATGACGGTCATTTCGCGGGAAAAGCCCAGGCCGCCGAAGGGCGAGCCCGAGGCCGAGCCGCCCACCATCAGGGCGATGGCCGGCAGGGGCAGCAGGTAGAAGTAGACCAAAAGGTCGCCCATGTTGGTCAGGCCGGCCGTAACGCCGGGCACCGGCATCAGGGCGGCGCACACGGCCATGCCGGTGAAGCCGATCAGCGGCGCGGCCAGAAAAACGGCGGGCCGGGCCGAGTCGGGAATCAGGGTTTCCTTGGTGCAGAGCTTGGCCAGATCGATGAAGGGCTGGGTCAGCGGCGGGCCGATACGGCGTTGCAGCCGGGCCTCCAGCTTGCGGTCCACCCCTTTCAGGGACAGGCCCAGAAGCAGGGCAAAGACCCCGCCGGGGAAGACGAAGAGGTGGAACAAACCCTGAAGGATTTGCATGAGCAGGGACGTTTCGTTCATCATGAGCTCCTACTTGCGGCCGCGCCGGGAAATGAGGACGCCGATCCGGGCCAAGGCGCCGGCCGGGGCGGAGTATACGTCGCGTGTGGCCGTGCGCAGCTGCAGATCGGCCGGGTCAACCCCGCAGGTATGCACCGGGGTGGTCCGGGAGGAACGAATCAGCGCGCGCAGGCCAAAGTAGCCCACGGCCAGGGCCGCGCCGAACAGGCAGAAGGCCATGATCGAGTTCCAGGCCCCCCGCCCGGAGGCCAGGCCATAAACGGCCACGTCCAGCTTGGGCAGGCCGTACTCGGCCAGGAGCCCGTTCAGCGGATGAAGGATCAGCCCGGGGAAGAGGCTGGTGACCAGGCACAGCCCGGCCAGCACGATCATCGGCCGGAGCATGACCTTGGGCGCTTCGGCGACCTCAGCCAGTTCCGGCACGGGCCGGCCCAGGAAGGCCGAGTGCAGGGCCTTGGCGAAGTAAGCCAGGGTGATCACGCTGCCGGCCAGGGAGAGCACGGCCGGGAGCACGTGGCCCTTTTCCATCAGGGCGTGGTAGAGAATCCATTTGGAGGTAAAGCCGTTGCTCGGCGGAATGCCGATGACGCAGACCGCGCCGATCAGGAACAGGGTCAGGGTCACCGGCATGTTCCGGGCCAGGCCGCCCAGTTGATCCATGTTCTGGCGATGGGTCTGGACGATGATCGCCCCGGCCGTGAGGAAGAGCAGGTCTTTGAAGAACATGTGGTTGACCAGGTGCAGCAGCCCGCCGGCAATGCCCAGGGACGTGCCCAGGCCGACGCCGCAGACCATGTAGCCGAGCTGGCTGACCGTGGAGTAGATCAGCACCAGTTTGAGATCCTTCTGGAACACGGCAAAGCCGGCGGCCATGACGATGGTCAGGGCGCCGACCCAGACCACCCCGTTCATCAGCGCGGGCAGGCTGGAACCGGCATCCAGGCCTCGGGCCAGGGCCGCGCCGCCGCCGAGCACCAGGAAGAGCTTGACCAGACCGAACAGGGCGCTTTTCAAAAGCACCGAGGAGATGTAGCCGGAAACCGGCGTGGGCGCTGTGGCCGGGTGCATCTGGATGTCGATGCGGAAGGGCAGCTGCGCCGCCTTCATGACCAGACCGATGGCCGCCAGCACGGCCAGCAGGCCCGTCCGCTCGGCCGGAAGGCCGGGTACGGCCGCGGCCACGCGGGAGAACTCGGCTCCGCCGCACCACAGGGTGGCCAGGGCCACGGCCAGGAACAGGAAGGCCGCGCCGAGCACGTTGAAGAAGAAGTACTTGAAGCCCTCGCGCAGGGCCGCCGGGTTCTCTTCATGCACAATAACGAAGTACAGGCTCCAGGAGCTCATCACTTCCCAGAACAGGAAGAAGCTGAAGAGATCCGGGGCGGCGGCCACGCCGGTCAGGCCGGCGCACATGAACAGGAAGAAGGCGTAGAAGCGCCACTGGGTGTGGCTGTGGTTCATGTAGCCGATGCTGTACCAGATGTTCAGGCCGCCCATGATCGGCACCAGCAGGGCGAACCAGAAGCTCAGGGTGTCCAGGCCGCGCCCGAAAATGACCACCAGCACGGCAGCGGCCGCCAGGGCCAGGGCCGTGGCCCGGCCGGCCGCCGCCGGATCTTTGCGGAAGTAAACCGGCAAAGCGGCCGCGACCATCAGCAGCAGGGTAAAGGGAGGCATGTGCCAGCTTAAGGAAGGCAGGGCCGTGACGGCCAGCTTGCCCGAGGCGGTCCAGGCCTCCAGAACCGGGTGGACCAGGGCCAGACCGAGCTCCGGGAAGAGCCCGAAGAGCACGCAGCCAAAGGCCAGGATGCCCAGGGGGATGCGCATGGCCAGGGGCGCTTCGGCCACGGGGGGGCCTTCATAGGGCTCGAAGATCAGGGTGCGGATGACCCGCACGTAGTAGACGCAGCCCGCCAGGGAACCGATCAGGAAGACCCCGGCCAGCAGCGGGCTCTCGGAGGCCAGAGCGTAAACCATCAGGTATTTGCTCATGAACCCGGCAAAGGGCGGCAGGCCGAGGATGGAGAGCAGGCCGACGACCATGCAGCAACCCGTGAAGGGCATGGCTCGGCCAAGGCCGCGCAGGTCTTCCAGGTTCCTGCCCCCGGCTCGCAGGAGCAGTGCGCCGGAACAAAGAAAGAGCAGATCCTTCATGATCGCATGGTTGACCAGGTGCAGCAGCGAGCCGGCCAGGGCGGGCAGGGTGCACAGCCCGAGGGTCAGGGTAATTTCCCCTATCTGGGCGATGGTCGAATAGGCGAGCAGGCGCTTGATGTCTCTCTGGCGCAGGGCGCGTAGTTCTCCGTAGAGCATGGTGAGCAGGCCCAAAGCCGAAACGATCGCCCCCAGGGCAGAAGGCCCTTTGGCGCCGGGCAGGCCCAGGCCGAGAACGCCGATGAGCACAAAGGCCAGGCCGAAGACCCCGGCCTTGGTCAGCACGCCGGACAGGGGGGCGGAAATGGACGAGGGCGCGGCCGGGTGGGCGACGGGCAGCCAGAGGTGCCCGGGCACGAGACCGGCCTTGACGCCGAAGCCGATCAGGCAGAGCAGCCCGGCCGTGAAGCCCAGGGCGCCGGAAAAGGCCGGGGCCGCGGCCGCGATGCCGGAGATGTCCGTGGTCCCGGCCGCCGCGCCGAGCAGCATCAGACCGGGCAGCAGCACCACCGCGCCCAGGCCGCACATGATCAGGTAGAGCCGGGCCGCGTCCAGGGCCTTGCGGTCGCGTTCGTGGGCCACCAGCACATAGGAGCTCAAGGTCATCAGCTCCCAGTAGGTAAACAGGCCGCCAAGATTGTCCGAGAGGGCCAGACCGGCCAGGGAGGCGAAGGTCAGGGGCAGGAAAAGCCGGTACAGGCCGTCGGTTCCGGCCGGAGCCCCCTCGGGCTGGTGGATGTAGGCGATGGAATACAGGGCCACGAGAAAGCCCGTGCCCGTGGCCACGGTGGCGAAGAGCCCGCCCAGGGGGGTGGGCGCCGGGGCGAACAGGGCGATGCAAAAAGAAATGCCCAGCAGGGCGCAGACGATCAGCCCGTGGACCTGGGCGTTTTTGCGCACGAAGATCCAGGCCAAAATGCCGCCGGCAAAGGGCAGCAGCACCACGGGCGACAGGCTGGGGGCAAGATCCGGCAAGCCGGCCGCGCCGACAATCTGGGCCGCCCAGCTCCCGACTTCATGCCCGAAAATGCCGAGCAGGGCCAGGAACGCGCCGAGCAGCCACATGCCGAGCGAGCCGCCGGTCGAGTGGCCGGCCGGAGCGACGTGGGCGCCGGGTTCAAGGCACAGGGCATGGACGAAGCGGGCGGTCAGGAAGAAGACCGCGGCCGTGCCCAAGGTCATCAGGCCCGCGGCCACCACGCGGCCTTCGGCCAGGGCGGCGTACTGGAGCAGCGGCCGGGAGTCCGGGGTGAAGAAAAAGCTGATACCCAGGGCCGCGAACATGGCAAGGGCGAAAAAGGCGGCGCCTGCCGGGTCGGCCCGGCCGATGCCGCGCAACCCGTCGAGGTCTTCGGCCCCGGCGCGCCGACAGAGGCGGGAGAGGGCGAACCAGGCCAAAAGACGGGCCGCTCCGGTGTAAGCCAGGGTCAGCAGGGCCCCGGCTTCGGACTGACCGCCGCCGGCAAAGCCGAGCAGGATGCAGCCCAAGTCGCTCAGGCACATCAGGCGAAGACAGTGCGGCAAGCTGTGTTTGTTGCGGTAAAGGCCGACCAGAGCGATGAGCGCCAGAAGCGCGCCCACGGCAAAGAGGGTCGGGGACCAGAGGGAGGCCGGAGAACTCTGCATTGGCGGCTCCTCAAATGCGGGAGTTGACAAAAATGTAAGCGGCTACATCATTTGACGTCAATGATGCCCGCCGCGAAACCGCCGGTATGGCGGTTTTTTTCACTAAAGTGCATGTCACATTATCCAGATTGTTTGGTGTTGGCAAGAGGTGGTTGTGTTGATTTTCACAAAATGCCCGCAACCAGCCGTCAGCCTGGGAGAATTTTGTGGCATTATTATGTAAACGATTTCATTTAAGGGAAAATTTGTAAAAATCATCTGCCGTGCCATGGGGCAGTACGGTTTGGCCGCTTTTTAAGGAAGTATTTAAAAAATAATATAAATAGAGAATATGAGATCGTATTTTAATAAGAATTATATAATGTTGTAACGAGTATTTTATGTGCTCCGTGGGAGCGTGGTGAGGCATATGCACCAGACATCGGAGGCACACCGGCACTCTTTCCACACCGGCTGTGTAGCGACGACCGTCGGACCTCGGCGTTCTGCTCCGGGCGTTGCCGTTTTTCGTCGCCGGCCCTGATGAGGGCGGGGCGCTGGTGTCGGCCTCGGTGAACGGGCCTGAACTTGCGGACTTTCCATCAGAGGCCATGCATGAGGACAAAGAGAGGCGGAGAGAGGCTGCCCGCCGTGAACTGGAGTCCCGGCAGGCCGGCCGGAACGTCTGGAACGCCGCAGGCCCGGCAAGGATGCCTGAACCCGGCGGTTCCGCCCTGCATACGCCGCACGCCGGGATCATCGCAGAGACGATCCCGGCGTATTACTGTTGAAGCAAATGAACTTTGAAAAGCCGATTTGCTTTAAAAAATGCCTTTGAGTCCTGCTTCGCGCAGGGCGGCATCGCCGGAACCGAGGTGGTACAGGGCGTGCCCGGCCAACATGGAGCAGGTTGTGGCGTGGCTGAAATCCATGTTCAGTCGGGAGGAAAGGCCTTCGTTTTTGCCGGCCAGGGAGGCGTCGGTCAGGCCGGCGAAATAGGCCTCGGCTTTGGCCTGCATGGCGGTCATCAGGGTTTTGACCTGGGCTTTGGTCGCGGCCGGGCCGGAATAGTCGGCCGAGAGGTTGCCGGCTTCGGGGGCCAGGGGTTTGGAGCCGAAGTCGGCGGCAGACTGGGCGACGAAAAAGTCTATCGTGCCTACGGCATGATAGATTTGGCGCCAAATGGGCCAACCGCCGAATTTTTTGTTCCAGATTTCGTCGGGGCAGACGTCGATGAATTGTTCCAGCATGCCGCAGGAGCGGTCAAAAGCACTCTTGAGGCTGGACACGACGGCGTTGGACATGGGGTTCTCCTTTGGTTTGCGGGGGATCCGATTTATTCTTGCCGGGTTCCCCCATCTGGGGTTACTTTTTCTTGCCGGGTAACTTTTTTTCACCCGGATGCAAAGAAGGGAACAAGGCATTTCCTTGTAACCAAAAGGTAACCTCCAACAACAGAGGCGCAGTGCTCAAACGTGTCGTGTCGTCTCCCTGCCCGGTGCAGCGGGTGTTTTCGCGCATCGGCGACAAGTGGAGCGCCTTGGTGATCTTCAACCTGGGCGGCCGCGCCGGCATGCGTTTTTCCGAGTTGCAGCGCGCCATTGTGGGCATTTCCAAGCGTATGCTTTCGGCCACCCTGCAAAATTTGGAATCCGACGGCCTGGTTCGGCGCACGGTGCTGGGCACGCATCCGCCGGAGGTGCGCTATGCCCTGACCGAACTCGGCGACTCACTCTGCGGCCCGATTAAAGGTCTGGCCGACTGGGCTACGGACAATGCCCCGGCCATGGATGAGGCCCGCAGGGAGTACGAGAAAAAAGCCGCTCTCGGGGAGCGCACCCCGTGGCAGACATGAGCGCCGCCCCTCGGGCGCCGCACCTGCGTCTGGGCGCGGCCGGCGAGGAAGCTGCGCTCACGGCCCTGCTGCGCGGCGGCCGGCGGCTGCTGGCCCGCAACTGGCGGCCTGCAGGGCCGGCGCGCGGTCTTGAGCTTGACATTGTCTTGCGGGAGGAAGACACCATCGTCTTTGTCGAGGTGAAGACCAGAGGAGCGGACGACGGACGCCCGGCCCTCGGGGCCTTTACCCGGGCCAAGCAGGCCCGCTTTGTGCGCGCCGCCCGACACTGGTTGGCTGCCCATGGGCTCTGGGCCTCGCCCTGCCGTTTCGATCTGGTCTGCGCGCGGCTTGGGGTGGGCGGAGCCTTTGATCTGGAGCATTATCGCAATGTCGTCGAACTTGGGCAAACTCTGGGTGGTCGCAACGCCCCTTGGCAACCCTGGTGATCTGTCGCCCAGGGCGCGCGAGGTGCTTGGCTCGGTCCACCGGATTTTGGCCGAAGACACCCGGCGCACCGGCCGGCTGCTGGCCGAGTGCGGCGTTACGGCCCCGGGCTTCATCAGCCTGCATGACCACAACGAGGCCGAGCGCGCCGTTCCAATATTGGATTTGTTGCGCGCCGGTCATGATCTGGCCCTGGTATCCGATGCCGGCACTCCCCTGCTTTCCGACCCCGGTTACCGACTGGTACGGGCTTGCCGCGAAGCCGGGCTGCCGGTTTCGCCCGTGCCCGGCCCCAGTGCTCCGGCCGCGGCCCTTTCGGCCTGCGGCATCGCGCCTCTGCCGCATGTTTTTTTGGGCTTCGCCCCGCGCAAGGCGGGCGAACGCCGGGCCTTTTTCGCTCCCTGGAGCGATCTGCCCGTGACCCTGGTTTTTTTCGAGCGCAAGGACCGGCTGCGCGACACGCTGGCCTGTGCCGCCGAACTCCTGGGGCGGCGCGAAGCCTGCGTTGCCAGGGAGCTGACCAAAACCTATGAAGAATTTCTGCTGTTTTTTCTCCCGGAATACGCCGGTCTGCCCGAAGATCTGCTTGGGGAGATCACCGTGGTTGTAGGTCCCCCGACAACGGCGGAGCGTGATTCCGAAGAGCGGGTGCTTGCCCTGCTGGAGCGGGAAACGGGCGGCGGGCGGCGGGCCAAAGAGGCGGCCGCGAAAGTCCGGGCCCTGGTCCGGGGATGGACGGTCAAGGAAATCTATGCCCTGTGGGCCAAGGAGCGCTCATGAGCCTGGCCGCCTGGGATCTGCTGTGCTGCTTCGGCCGGACCTATCTCGTCACTGCGGCCTTCAACCCGCGCGGCTTGCAGAACATCGGCCAGATTCATGTCCTGGACCCGGTTCTGGCCAAGATCCACGGTGAGGGCGAGGCCCTGCGCGAGGCTCGAGCCCGCTATGTCGGGCACGCCAACTGCCATCCCTTTCTGGTGCCGGTTCTGACCGGGATTATTCTGCACCTGGAAGCGGCCGTGGCCCAAAAACGCCTGAACCCGCGGACCATCACCCAGATTCGCGACGCCACGGCCAACTCGCTGTCGGCCATCGGCGATTCCCTATTTTCCGGCTCGTTGGCCGCGCTCTGGGCTCTGGTCTGTGCCTGCCTGATCCTGGAACACGCCTATGCCACGGCCGCCGGCCTGACCCTGGCTCTGTTTCTGCTGCTGCAGGCCTTTCGGCTGGGCGGCTTCATTCTCGGCCTGCGCCGCGGGCTGCGTCTGCTGGTTTTGGTTCGCGACATCGACCCCATGGAATGGGCCGAACGGATCAAAATGGGCAGCGCCGTTGCGGCTGCTATCTTTCTGCACCTGTGCCTGCGTGGAGCCCCGGTCGTACAGGTGGTTGTTGGCCTGCTGCTGTTGCTGATCTGCCGCCGGCTTGCGCTGACGCGCATTCCGCGTGTTATAATTGCCTGTTGCCTGATCCTGGTTATGATTTACCTTGCACGACTCGACATTATCCCCACCCTTGATGCTTTCACCACGCCCTGATATGGAAAACCCCGGAGAACAGGCCATGACTCGAGACGTCGGCCGCGACGGCCCGCATATCACAATACCCGTGGTGATCCGCGACGAACTGGGCCTGCATGCCCGGCCCGCCGCGCGGCTCGCCCAGGCCGCGCAGGGGTTCGAGTCGGAGATCCTTTTGTATGGCGGGCAGGGCGTGGCCGACGCTAAAAGCATTCTGGATATCCTTTCCCTGGCCGCCGGCTTCGGCTCGCGTCTGACCCTGGAATGCCGCGGCGAAGATGCGCAAGAAGCGGCCGAAGCCCTGCGCCTGCTCTTCGAGTCGCCGCTCATACAGGGGCAAACCTGATGGCCCGCGCTGTTCTGCACGGTATCCCCGTTTCATCCGGCATTGCCATCGGCAAGGCATTTTTCATCAACCGCAGGCCCAGAAGCCGGCGCCACGATCTTGTGCCCCTTGACCAGGTGGAGGCCGAGGCCGCCCGTCTGGAAGCGGCCGTGGAGGCTGTGGCCGCTGAGTTTGTCGAAGCCCGCGCGGCCATGCCCGAGGTTTTGCAGGGGCAGTTGGATATTCTTGATTCCCACCTGCTGATGTGCCGCGACCCCAAGCTGAGAAACGAGACCCTGCGCCGCATCCGCGAAGGCCGGATGAACGCGGAGTGGGCCCTGGAGGAAAGCCTGGAGCAGATCGCCCTGGCCTTTGCCCGCCTGAATGTGCCGTATATCCGCGACCGTATCGAAGACGTGCGGGTGGTTGCCGGGCGCATCGGCCGGCATCTGTCCGGCCCGCCGGACAAGTCCCGACTGGAGTCCGGGCGCGGGGTGCTGCTGGCCCATGATCTCACCCCGGCCGACGCCCTGGGCCTGAGCCTGGACCGGATCAGCGCCTTTGCCACCGAGATGGGCGGCAAAACCACCCACACCGGCATTCTGGCCCGCAACCTGCGCATTCCGGCCGTGGTCGGCGTCGGCGGTCTGGAAGAAGAAGCCGTCGAAGGCGACTTGCTGATTGTCGACGGCCTGAGCGGGAGAATTCTGGTTTCTCCGTCCGAAGCCGAGTTGGAAGAATACATCGGCCGGCAACGGCGTTTTGCCGACTTCCAGAAATCCACGGCCGACAACGCCTCCCTCCCGGCGGAAACCGAGGACGGGCTGCGCGTTTCCGTGCTGGCCAACATCGAGGGAGTGGACGAGGTCAAGTCCATGCAGGATCTCGGCGGTGAGGGAGTGGGCCTGGTGCGTACCGAATTCTACTACATCACCCGCTCCGAAATGCCCCGCGAGGACGATCTGTTTGAAGAATACGCCCGCATGGTCCAGGCCGCCGCGCCCTACCGGGTGACCTTCCGCACCCTGGATGTCGGCGCGGACAAGATTTTTTCCGAACGGGTGCGCCTGGAAGAACCCAACCCGGCCCTGGGTCTGCGGGCCATCCGCTATTGCCTGCGCCACCAGGACGTGTTCCGCCGGCAGCTGCGGGCCATTTTGCGGGCCGGGGCCCTGGGCAAGGCCGCGATCATGTTCCCGCTGATCTCCGGCGTTTCCGAACTGCGGCAGGCCCGCTCGGTGCTCAACGAGGCCAGGCAGGAACTGGATGCCTCGGGCATTCCCTTTGACCCGGATATCCCCGTGGGGATCATGATCGAGCTGCCCGCGGCCGTGCTCACTGCCGACGCCCTGGCCAAGGAAGTGGATTTTTTCAGCATCGGCACCAACGACCTGATCCAGTATTCCCTTGGCGTGGACCGGGGCAACCGGCATGTCTCCTACCTGCACCAGCCCCTGCACCCGGCCGTGGTCCGGGCGGTCAAGCATGTGGTCGACATGGCCCACAAGGCCGGCATCAAGGTGGCCGTGTGCGGTGAAATGGCCGGCGACCCTTACTGCCTGCCCATTCTTCTGGGCATGCCCGTGGACGAGCTTTCCGTGGCGCCCGCGAACATGCCCGGCATCAAGCACCTGGTGCGGCGCAGCAACGCCGAAGAGTGCCGCGAACTGTTGCGTCAGGCTCTGGCCGCACCCACGGTGCACTCCATCAACAACGCCGTGCGCCACGCGGTATACAACCGCTTTCCCGAGGAAACGGCCTTCTTCGCTTCCCAACTGGACGGCGATCGGTAGTTTTTCGACCCATGAGCAAGAAAACCCCCGCCGGGCTCATCGCCCAGAACAAGAAGGCCCGCCACTATTTCGAGCTGCTCGAATATTTCGAGGCCGGCATCGTCCTGAACGGCCCGGAGATCAAGAGTATCCGGCTCAACGGCGTCAATTTTCGCGATTCTTACGTCGCTTTCCGCGAAGGCGAGGCCTGGCTCATCGGCCTGCACATTCCGCCATACGTCAACGCCGGCTATACCCGGCCGGACCCGGACCGCGACCGCAAGCTGCTGCTGCACAGCAAAGAAATCGCGAACCTGGCCGCCAAGGTGGATCAGAAAGGCCTGAGCGTGGTGCCCGTGAACCTGCACTTCTCCCAGGGCAAGGTCAAAGTGGAAATCGCCCTGGGCCGGGGTAAAAAACTTCACGACCAGCGCGACGATCTGAAAAACGCCGCGGCCATGCGGGATGCCGAGCGCGAAATGTCGCGTTTTTAGCCGACCCGCAGAATCAATGGCCGGAATATGCTCAAGATGCCTTGCCCAGCAAGGATAAACAGCTGCCCGCGCCGTTTTTTCCGGAAAAACGCTTTTTCCTCCGGCCCGACAACCGATTGATTTTTTACGGCAATCGATATGGCCTCCTTGCCACGCCAAAGTTTGCGGCGTCTGGTTTTTTTGCCCCCCCTGGTATACCTTCCCTTCCTGCATGGGCTGCCCCGTGCTTTTCGTGAAAAACTCTCAACAATCTCCAGAGACCTATGAGCGCCAAAAAGACCCCCGCCTATTCGGAAATGTCGATCAACGCCAACGCCGCCGTTGTGCTCCGCAAGCGTTATTACCGCAAAGATCTTGAGGGAAAAAACCAGGAAGATGCCCGTGGAATGTTTGTCCGCGTGGCCGAGGCCATTGCCGGCGAAGAAGCCAAATACGCCGGCTCTTCCTGGAAAGAGGCGGATCTGGCCCGGGCCTTTTACGGGATCATGACTTCCTGGAAGTTCCTGCCCAACTCTCCCACGCTGATGAACGCCGGCACGAACCTGGGCCAGCTTTCGGCCTGCTTTGTGCTGCCCGTGGGCGACTCCATCGAGGAAATTTTCGACGCCGTGAAGCATGCCGCGATGATTCACAAATCCGGTGGGGGCACGGGCTTTTCCTTTTCCCGCCTGCGTCCCAAAGACAGCCGCGTGGGCTCCACCGGAGGCGTGGCCTCCGGCCCCCTGTCCTTCCTGCGTATTTTCAACACCGCCACCGAGCAGATCAAGCAGGGCGGCACCCGGCGCGGGGCCAACATGGGCATTCTCCGGGTCGACCACCCGGACATCATGGACTTCATCCGGGCCAAGGAACGCGAGGGCGAATTCAACAACTTCAACCTTTCCGTGGCCCTGACCGAAAATTTTATGAAGGCCGTGGAAAAGGACGAGGAATATCCGCTGATCGACCCGGCCTCCAAACAGGAGACCGGACGGCTCAAAGCCCGTGAAGTCTTCGAGATTCTTGTGCAAAAGGCCTGGGAGAGCGGCGACCCCGGCATTGTTTTTCTCGATCGGATCAACCGCGACAACCCCACTCCCCAACTGGGCGAGATGGAATCGACCAACCCTTGCGGCGAGCAACCCCTGCTGCCTTATGAGGCCTGCAACCTGGGCTCGATCAACCTGACCGCCTTCTTCCGCCGCAACGACACGGGGGCGGGCGAGATCGACTGGGAAGACCTGAAGAACACCATCCATCTTTCGGTGCGCTTCCTGGACAACGTCATCGACGCCTCGCGCTTCCCCCTGGAGCAGATCACCAAGAACGTGCATCAGAACCGCAAGATTGGTCTCGGGGTCATGGGCTGGGCCGACCTGCTCTACCGCCTGCGCATTCCCTACAACAGCCAGGAAGCCATCAATCTGGCCGAAAAAGTTATGGAATTCGTGCGCGAAGAAGGCCGGGCCGCTTCCAAGATTCTGGCCGGCGAGCGCGGCGCCTTCCCTTCCTACAAGGGTTCCATATACGAGCAGCGCGGCCTCGGGCCCTACCGCAACGCCACGGTCACGACCATCGCGCCCACGGGCACACTTTCGATCATTGCCGGCTGCTCTTCGGGCATCGAGCCGCTCTTTGCCTTGTGTTTTTCGCGCAACGTCATGGACGGCGAAAGGCTGGTGGAGGTCAATCCCTGGTTCGAAGAGGCCCTGAAGCAGGCCGACTGCTACAGCCCCAAACTCATGGAGGCCGTTGCCGCCAAGGGCAGCATTGCCGCCATGGATCATCTGCCCGAAGATCTGCGCGAAGTCTTTGTCACCTCCATGGATATCGAGCCGGTTTGGCACCTGAAGATGCAGGCCGCCTTCCAGGAGTTCACGGACAACGCCGTGTCCAAGACCGTGAACCTGCCCAACGCGGCCACGGTGGACGACATCCGGCGCATCTACTGGATGGCCTACGAACTCGGCTGCAAGGGCGTGACTGTGTACCGCGACGGCTGCAAGTCCGAGCAGGTGCTCTGCACCGGCGACGGCGAAAAGAAAGATGAGCCGGCCAAGCCTGAAAGCCGGGCCGTGCGCGATCGGCCGGACATCGTCTACGGCTTCACCCAGAAGGTGCGCACCGGCCACGGCCTGATGTACGTGACCATCAACGAGATGGACGGCAAGCCCTTTGAGGTCTTTGCCACCATCGGCAAGTCCGGCCGTTCCACCACGGCCAAGGCCGAGGCCATCGGCCGGCTGGTTTCTCTGGCCTTGCGTTCGGGCATCGGGGTCAAGAAGATTGTCGCCCAGATCAAGGGCATCGGCGGCGAAGCGCCCATGTTCCAGCCCGGCAAGCAGGGGCAGATCCAGTCCATTCCCGACGCCATTTCCTGGGTGCTGGAAAACCGCTACCTGAAATCAAAAACATCCGTGCACGACACCAACGGTTTGGGTGCGCCCCACTGCCCGGAATGCGACGAGCCCATGGTTTTCCAGGAAGGGTGCTTGATGTGCCCGGCCTGCGCCTACACCAAATGCGGGTAAACCGGGCGGCTTTTTCCGCCCGGCGGCGTTGCGGGGCCGTTTTTCCTCCGGTCGAGTACCATAAGAGCACACTCCCATCGGAAAAACGGCCTCGCGCCTTGCCGGGTGAAAAAATACGCCCGGTTTGCCTTGCGGCGCGTTGAACAAAGAGAGAGCAGACCAGATGCGACGCTACATGCAGGGGACTTTGGATTATGCCTGCGCCGTCTATGCGGTGATCAACGCCCTTTCCGCCGTGCATAATCTGGATCTGGCCGGCGGCCGGCGGATTCTGGCCGAAACCCTGTATGACCTTTCCCTGCATCCTTGCTTATGGCGGGCCTTTCTGCACAATGAGACCGACCACTACTGGCTGATTGATTACTGTCTGGCCCGCTGGTGCCGGCAGGGCAAGTGGCGTCTGCGGGCCATGCGTCCTTTTGCCCCGGACCCGGACCACTGGGACAACCTGGACGACAGCAAGCCGCCCCTGTTCCGCATTGACGGCCCCGGCGACAATCTGCACGACCCGCGCCCGCGTGGTGCCGAGGCGGACGGCACCGTGGATCGGATTTTTCAGGTTCTGAACGAGCACCTGGGGCCGGAGACCGGCCAGACCAGGGCCGCGTTGCTGCGTTTTCTGCGCTTCATCCCCGGCTCGCCCCTGCCCATAGTCCTGCATTGGACAACGGCCATCCAGGTCGTCGACAATTCCATTTTCCTGCACGATTCCTCGTCCGAGCCCGGTGCCCTGCACGTTCTCGAACGGGGCCTGCTCACCGCCAAGTTCGGCTCGGCCAACCTGTTTATTGAGCCGGAATCCATTACCCTGCTGGAACGCTGAAACCAAAAAGGCGGACCTGTGGCTGCGGTCATTTGCCGGTGTTTCGGGCATACCGACGAGGATATCCGGGCCGATGCCCTGCGCCACGGGCGCTCGCTGATTCTTGAGGCAATTCTGGCCGCCAAGCGTGCCGGCGGTTGCCGTTGCGCCGAAACCAATCCGGGCGGGGGGTGATGCGCGGCCGATGTCCGCCGGGTGGCGGAAGAAGCCCTGCATCCCTGCCCCGAGCCTGCCGCGCATCCTGATTTCACTTGCGAAAGCCCGGTACATGCGGCATACAGGGGGCCGACACCATTGGGAGGACTTATGGCTGAAACGTGCTATTGCGGCTCCGGCAAAACCCTCGGGCGTTGCTGCGGCCCGATCATAGATGGAAAGAAAGCGGCCCGCACGCCCGAAGAACTCATGCGTGCCCGCTACAGCGCCCACTGTATGCGCAATTACTCCTTTCTGGTGGAGTCGACCCACCCGGACCACCGCGAGGGCGTTTCCGAGGACGAAGTGGCCCAGTGGGCCCAGCATGTGGAATGGACCGGCCTTGAGGTGCACAACGCCGTTCCCGGCCCTACCGATGACACCGGCGAGGTTTCCTTTACCGCCCATTGCACCGTCAAGGACACGCCCCAGGAACTGCGCGAAGACGCCGAGTTCAAGAAAGAGAGCGAGACCTGGTATTACGTCGACGGCCGGGTGCACGGGGCGGAGCAATACCGCCGCGAGTCGCCCAAGGTCGGCCGCAACGACCCTTGCCCGTGCGGGAGCGGAAAGAAACATAAGAAGTGCTGCGGCGCTTAGGGATACCCCTGGGTTGCGCCGGCTCTGTGCCTGCTTCGGAGCAGGGCCGTTGCCGGTCGGTTTTTGATACCCCTTAGAGCAGATTAATATTGAAAATGTTCATCTGCTCTGACGGACGCGTAAGCGGGCGCCCGCTTGCGGGCGCGTTCGGGAGTCCGTCGGCAATATGGTTTCTAGACAATTTAAAAGTTAAATTTCTTTAGGTGTTAAGGTGTTGTAGCTATGGATGCCGCCGCGCTTCGCGCCTTGCGTCGTTTTTGCATGGACTGCCAGGGGAATCACCCCCCGGCTGTGGCCGAGTGCCGCGATGCGGCCTGCGCCCTGCATCCTTTCCGCCAATGCACCGTCACTCCTTTAGCCGACGAGGCCCGGCCCCTGCGCGGCATCCGCAGGCATTGCCTGGCCTGCGCCGGCTCGCGCGATGAAGTGCGGCGCTGCGACGCCAGAGAGACCTGCCCCTTGTGGTCTTTCCGTTTCGGCGTCACCCCCGCCACCTTCAAGCGTGTGGCTCTGCGCCGCAAGCGCGCCAAAGAGACCCTGCGTCTGCCGGGGTTGTGAAGCATATACCCTTGGGGAGGCTCAAAGCAGGGCTACCGGGGTCAACCCGCCGCAACGTCCGGTGAAGTGAAAAAGCTGCCTTGCTGTGATGGGTGCGGCATCCCCAAACCTCTCCGCCAAGGGGATAATCCCCTTGGACCCCCCC
>JAVBLS010000032.1:0-12476 GCA_031553235.1 Desulfovibrio sp. | reverse complement strand
AAGGACCAGTCCGGGGAATATGGCGACGCCGCCGAGCTGATGCGACGGGCGAACGCGCAGAAATCCTCGTGGTACAAGCTAATCCAGGGCAAGGGCGTAAGGTCGGAAACCCTGTTCGAGTGGCTGGAGAACCTGGGCTTCAAACTGCTCCCGCCGGAACAGCAGCAGGAGCTCACCCGCGAGGTCTGCTTTGTGGATGCCAGGGTGGTCCCTTCCGGCGCGGCCGGCGCCCGTCCGGAGGCCGAGGATTACGTGGCGGTTCCTCTGGTGGGCGAAGCCGGGGCCGGTCCGGGGATTATCCCGGAAGAGGCCATTAAAAGCTGGGTGCTGGTTTACCGGAACCTGCGCTCGATCTCCCGCCGCTCCAATCTCATCGCCGTGGAAGTGGGCAAAAACCAACGTTCCATGGTCCCTTTGCTGCACCCCGGCGACATCGTCCTGGTGGACCTGGACGACAAGGGCCAGGACGGCTTTACCCCGCCCGGCAACATCTTTCTGGTGCGCGAGCCGGGACAGGAGGGCGGCGGCAAAATCAAGCGCGTTTCCCTGTCCGGAAAGGGCGATCGCATGATTGTCAATTACTACAGCGAGAACACCGAGGAAAACGAGCCGGAGCCTTACTTCCTGGAAGCGGACTTTGACGGCGACATCGACCGGGCCGTGGTCGGCCGGGTGGTCTGGGCCTGGTCGGACTTGAGCAGAAAGTAACCCTCCGTTTATCTCTCTTTTTTTTCTCCCGGCTCGGGGCTGTCCTTGAGCCGGGATTTTTTTATCAACTAAGTCTCATATTATAAACATTTCTTGTTGACAAAAGTCTCTCTTTTGATATTCTGTATCTGCCAACGACGAGGAACCAGGGAACACGGCCCACGGGCCAAAGTACCAAACGGGGAAGCGTCGGCGGCGGCCCGGAAAGTACCTGGCCGAATTGCCAGTAGCCGAACAGAGCGGAGGCGTGTGCGCCGATGAAGCGACGGGAGAGCGAACGCGAGAGAGGCCAAGGGAAAGGGTGGGTTGTCCTCCTCTCCCCCGCTAGCGGAGCGGGGGAGAAAAAACAAAGGAATGCGTTATGTACTACATCGTGATACAGGAAATCGACGGCGATCTGAGCATTGAGCGCTTTGCGGTTCTGGCCGAGGCCGAGGACTTCGCCCGCGACGTGACCGAGGAAACCGGTACAGCCTGCCTGGTGGCCCGGATGCTCAGGGAATTTTACCCGGACAACGGCTTCGCCCTGCCGCCCCAGGAGTGCCGCCATGGCTATCTCCAGTATTAAGGCCCTGCTTTTTGCCGCCCTGTTCGCGGCGGCGGACAATCTCGGCCGGGCTATAACCGGGGGGTACTGATTATGACTGCGGAACCTTGCCCGGAACCCGGCCCGGAACTTTGTCCGGAATGCCTGAAGCAACACCAGCGGCGCCCGGTGACCCGCTCCGGCGATTTGTATTCCTGCCCGGTCTGTCCGTTCATCTGCCTGGGCGAAGACGCGCTCAAGGAAGAGCTGGCCCGCGTTCAGGCCATGCTGGCCGCAAAAAAAGCCCCGGCCTGAGCCGGGGCTTTTGCGCCCGATTTTTTCGGGCGGCCTAAAATCCCGCTGTTCCCCTCCAATCTTGCCGCACTTTTTTTCTGCCTTTCCCCGGGCCTTTTTCCGGTCTTTTCCGGTATTTTTCCAAATTTTTAAACGCTTGCGCGAAAAAAACACACCCTCTGCACACACCCTGGGCGGTGATTGCCAATTAAAAACAAGCTGTTGTATAAAATGAACTGAGTCTTTTCTTTTTACAAAAGCCATCCACAGCCACCCACCATAAGCCCCAGGAGGCGCCCCATGCGCCGGTCCCTTTTCCGTATTATTTCTTTCCCTGGCCCTTTGCCGCCCCGCCCACCGCTCTCGCGGCCACGGTCGATTACAGCGCCGGAACCTTTGACAGCGTCGTCGGCAACCCGCTGAATCCCGGCGAGGTTTCCGGCATTGGCGGGGTTAACGGCTTCCCGCCCATCGATAACTCCAACGCCACCGGCAACACCGTGAACGTCAGCGGCGGCAGTTTGTTCTTGAAGTACGAGTTCTAGGCAGTGCCGTCACGAGTGTTTTTTTCCCCCGGTATAACCAAAGCCCCTTCCACTGTTTGGCGGAAGGGGCTTTTTTTTTGATGGCGCGCCCGACAGGAATCGAACCTGTGGCCTCTGCCTCCGGAGGGCAGCGCTCTATCCAACTGAGCTACGGGCGCTTAAGGGGTATTCCTTATCTCTTGATTTGCCGCTCTGTCAATACTATTAATGCATTGAAGCGCCGCGAGCGGCCAAAGGAAAACCATGAAAAAGATAATCGTAGCCATGTCCGGCGCAAGCGGCCTGCTTTTGGGCAAAAGCCTGGTCGCCTGCCTGGCCTCGTCCGTAACCTTGAAGGCGCAGCCTCTTGAGCTGCACCTGATTATTTCCGAAGGCATGCGGCGCGTGGCCGCGCACGAGGGCGGAGCGGGCCTGGAAACCCTTGAGGAGATAAAAAGCCTGGCGCACGCCGTGCACGACCCGGCGGATCTGGCCGCGCCCATGGCCGGAGGCTCCTGGCGGCACGACGGCATGGTCGTCTGCCCCTGCTCCATGTCCAGCCTGGCGGCCATAGCGAACGGCTGCGGCACGAACCTCATCCACCGCGCCGCCGATGTCTGCCTGAAGGAACGCTTTCCCTTGATCCTGGCCGTGCGCGAAACTCCCCTGTCCAGAGTGCACCTGGCGAACATGCTGGCCGCTTCCGATGCCGGGGCGGTGATCATGCCGCCGGTTCCGGCTTTCTACGCCGGTTTGTCCACCCTTGAAGAAGCCGCCCGGCATTTTTCCGTGCGGATCATGGATCAGCTCGGCTTAAAGGGCCCGGAAATCCGGCGCTGGGGCGCATAGCGACCGGGCCGCGCCCGGCCGCGCCTGGTAGCGCTCGATCGGGGTTCGCCTTTATCTTCCGAATCTTGCTGATTAATAGGGGTAATTCCTTTCTTTTCTTTGGCGCCCTCCCGGCGGGGCAAGGGTCTTGGGGGCTGCACGCCCCATCGGCCCTTTGCCCGGCCCGGAGGGCATGCAAATAAAAATAGATAGAATTTGACTACGGTAAAAGCAAAATGCCTTTTGCCCCCGCCCGGAGGACGCCCAAAAAAATAGGCAATAACTTAAATTCATAAGCGCGAACGCAAAAATAAACCAACCCGTTACTAATTAAGTATTTTAGCTTTTTTTTAATCAAAAAATTGATATAGTAACACCATCCAAAACCGGCCGGGCGTTTAAAACAACACCCCCGGCAAACGGTTTTCGGGTGCTTGTTTTTGGGAGAGGGCTTTTCCTTTGCGCGCGTAAGCGCTCAGCGGTTCTCTTTGTTATCAACCGCTTTGCCATGAGGTTTCGTCTATGGAACTGGATCTGATAACTCTATCTCGCCTGCAATTTGCGGTAACGGTATTTTTCCACTTTATTTTCGTCCCCCTGACCCTCGGCCTTTCCGTCCTGCTGGCAATCATGGAAACTGTCTATGTGCGCACCGGCAACGAGCAATACAAACGCATGGCCAAATTCTGGGGCAAACTGTTTTTGCTCAACTTCGCGTTGGGCGTGGTCACCGGCATCACCCTGGAGTTCCAGTTCGGCACGAACTGGGCGAACTATTCCGAATATGTCGGGGATATTTTCGGGCCGCTCCTGGCTATTGAAGCCAAGCTGGCCTTTTTTCTGGAGTCCACCTTTATCGCGGTCTGGCACTTCGGCTGGGAAAGGGTCTCCAAGAGGGTGCACCTGTTTGCCATCTGGGCAGTGGCCGCGGCCGGCAACATCTCGGCGGTCTGGATTATTCTTGCCAACGGCTGGATGCAGAACCCCGTGGGCTTCAAGATCGTCGACGGCCGGGCTGTGCTGGACGGCGTGGGCGGCTTCATGGCGGCCGTGACCAACCCCTTTGCCTGGAGCCAGTTTCTGCACACCATTTTCGCCTCCTGGATGCTGGCGGGTTTCTTCATTCTGGGCATTTCCGCCTGGCACCTGGTGCGCAAGAATGAGGTGGAATTTTTCCGCCGCTCCTTCAAGCTGGCCTCGACCTTCACCCTGGTTCTGGCCGTTCTTCTGGCCCTGCAAGGCCACCAGCACGGCATGGAAGTGGCCAAGACCCAGCCCGCCAAGCTGGCGGCCATGGAATCGCACTGGGACACCACGCCCGGCGGCACCCCCCTGTACCTGCTGGTCTGGCCGGATGAGGCCCACAAGACAAACCTGTTCCAAGCCATACCCCTGCCCGGCGCGCTCAGCTTTCTGGCTTACGGAGACTTCAACAAGCCCGTGCCCGGCCTGAAGGAATCGGCCGCCGCCGACTTTGAGGCCTTTGCCAAGCTGCGCGGCCTGGACCCCGATGCCCCGGTGCCCGGGGCCACAGCCCCCGGCCATGAGCCCAAGCTTGTGGCCAAGGCCGATGCCATTCCGCCGGTGTTGTTGACCTTCCTGTCCTTCCGCTTCATGGCGGGCATGGGCCTGGTCTTCATTCTGCTCAGCCTCGGCGCCTGGCTCTACCGCGGGCGCATTGAGGAAAAGCCGCTCCTGGCCAGGGCCCTGACCTGGGCCATTCCCTTGCCCTACCTGGCGATCATGGCGGGCTGGATGCTCGCCGAGGTCGGCCGGCAGCCCTGGATCGTCTACAAGGTCATGATGACCAACCAGGCCGTTTCGCCGGTGCCCGCCGGCAACGTGGGCCTGTCTCTGGCGGCCTTTGTGGCGGTCTATACCCTGCTTGGGGTCATCGACATCTATCTCCTGCGCAAGTATGCGGTGATGGGCCCGAAGACGGCCGCTTAATAAAGAGGATAAAGCAATGACCGACATCTTCAGCTACGAGACCCTGCAAACCATCTGGTTTGTCCTCTGGGGCCTGCTCTGGGCCGTGTATTTCATTCTGGACGGCTTTGATCTCGGCACGGGCACGCTCTTGCCGTTTCTGGCCAAAAACGACACCGAACGCCGCATCATGGTCAACGCGGCCGGTCCCTTCTGGGACGGCAACGAAGTCTGGCTGATCACCGCCGGCGGCGTGACCTTCGCGGCCTTTCCCAAGGCCTATGCGGTGATGTTCAGCGCCCTGTACGCGCCCCTGCTGCTGCTGCTCTTCGCCCTGATCTTCCGGGCCGTGTCCTTCGAGTTTCGCAACAAGATCAACCACCCGCAATGGCGCGGCCTCTGGGACATCTTCCAGTTTCTCGGCAACTTCGTGCCGGCTCTGCTGCTCGGCGTGGCCTTCGCCAACCTCTTCCAGGGCATTCCCATCGACACCGAGGGCTTCTACCACGGCAGCCTCTTTGCCCTGCTCAACGTCTACGGCCTGCTGGGCGGCCTGCTGTTCGTGAGTTTCTTCACCCTGCACGGCTCCCTCTGGCTGAGCATCAAGACCTCCGGCGCGATGCACGACCGGGCCGTGGCCGCCTCGAAGGTGGCCTGGGTCTTCACCGTGGCCCTGGCCGTGGCTTTCCTCTTTGCCACCGGCCACTACACCGATCTCTACGCCAACTACGCGCACCTGCCCGTGCTCTGGATTTTCCCGATCCTGGCCGTAGTCCTGCTGCTGCTGCTGCGTTTCTTCCTCTCGGGCGCCACCCCGATCCGGGCCTTCCTGATCCACGCGGGCTTCATTCTCTGCACCACCTTCTTCGGCGTGCTCGGCATGTTCCCGCGACTGATCCCCTCCAGCCTCGACCCGGCCGCCTCGATCACCACGGCCATGGCCGCTTCCACCCCCCTGACCCTGACCCTGATGCTGATCGTCGCGGGCATCTGCGTGCCCATCGTCATCTGCTACCAGTTCTGGGTCTATACCATGTTCAGCCACAAGCTGACCGAGGAGGATCTGGCCTCGGATCATTCGTATTGATGCTCTTGAGGGGGCGCTGCCCCTTCATCCTCAACCGACAAAAAACCCGCGCCGATGGTCGGCGCGGGTTTTTTGTCGGTTGCAGCGGGCTACGGAGGCTTCCTAGAGCAGTTTACGCTTCAAATAGTCGCTTAACGGCGGGCAAAGCCCGCCTGCGCCTATTTGGCGGCAAGGATTTGCCGACAAATCCTTGCGAGCATTTCAAGTGTGAAATGCTCTAAAAAAATACGCCCCGGACGTGAGGGGTAACGTCAGGGGCGCGGAAAACCAACGACGGAGTTCCGTCGCGGGATCACTATTTCACGCTTTCTTTCAGAGCCTTGCCGGGGGTGAACTTCACGGCCTTGCCGGCGGGGATGTTGATTTCCTTGCCGGTGCGGGGGTTGCGGCCTTTGCGGGCGGCGCGGGCGGTCACTTTGAAGCTGCCGAACCCGGTGAAGGTCACGGAGTCGCCGGCCTTCATGGCATCGGTCAGGGTGGCGACAAGCGCGTCAAGAGCCGCTTCGGCCTGGGCTTTGGTGGGCAGGCCGGCCTTGGCATGAATTTTTTGAACAAGTTCGGCTTTGGTCATCACACTCTCCATAGAGGGGTTAATGTTTGCCGGCGCGGGGGGCCGGCCGGACGTTGGTGCAAGTGCGTGCTATGGCGGCATATACAGAGGCGCCCCCGCTTGTCAAGCCTCTTCCACATTTCGCGTCGAATTCCGCCAGCCAGGCGAAGAAACGTTCTTTGATTTCAGGACTGAATTGGTGTATCAGGAAACAACGGTGTGTGGCAAGGCCGGGGAATGGAAAAACAGCTCTCGGCTGAAAATTTTCCCCTGTTCCAAAACGCTGCCGTGGCCTCATATCGGTGAAACGTCACAACTCTGACGTGAAAAGGCAGCGATCCGCAACCGGTCGATGACGACGCGCAAGGAAAATGATGAAACGCACAGCTCTCGTAATGCTCCTGCTCTGCCTCGCCCTGTGCGCAGGCTGCGCCAAAAACACCGTCCGCCTGCTTTATCCGACCGACGATCCGGCCGTGGTCGCCCCGGTGGCGGCCCGGCAGATCTGCGTGGTGCGCCTGGCCCAGGCCTGGGGCGGCACCCGGGCCGTGGGCGAGCGCTCGGACGGCAGCGAGTTTCTGCCCAACTCGGACGTGCAGGACTGGATGACCCACTCCCTGGCCGTGGCCCTGAGCCGCCAGGGGCTCAAGGCCAACACCGCGCCGAGCGAGGCCGCGGCCCGCGCGGCCGGCTGCACCAACATCCTGACCGGGGAGATCCAGCAGATCAATTTACAGGAGAAGTCCATGACCTCCTATGACTGCTCCATGCGGGTGGTGCTGCACCTGCAGACACCCAAGGGACAGGTCTGGAAAAACACTTTCTCTTCCTCCCTGGCGCGCACCGTGGTGCCTTTCTCTTCGGTGCCGGAGGAAATGCTTTCCGAAACCCTGAACGACCTGACCGGTGCCATGGCCAAGGCGGTCAAGGAGAAGCTGCAGCCTTGATGCCGCGGGCGCTGCTGTGCCTGCTGCTGCTCGTCTGCGCCCGGCCGGGCGCGGGGTGGGCGGCGACGTCTGAAGAATTCGCCGCCGCCAAGTCTTTTGGCGGCCCGTTGCGGGCCGAAGTCGCAGGATACGCCGCCCAGGCCGAGGCCGAGCGCCAACTGGCGCATGAGGCCATGCGTCGCCTGGCCGCCCTGCCCGAGGTGCGCTTCGCGGGTCAGGTCACCCCGGAAAACCCCCGACCCCCGGATCTGGCCGCCCTGGCCCTGCTGCTTTATTCGGGGCAAAAGATCCAGACCCGCATGGAAGGCCTGCCGCCGCGCATGCACATGGAAGTCCGTCTGGCCGTTGTCGGGCCGGGCAACCCCGGAGCCGCTGTGGCCCAGGCTCTGGCCCGGCCCGATGTGCTCGATCTGGCCGCGCGTCTGGCCGCCCGGCGGGAGGTTCTGCTCGACGCCTATGACCCGGCCGCGCAAAATCTGCTGCGCACCCCGGCCGGGCAGGGCGAGATTCTCGGCCTGCTGGAGGTGGAAAAGATCGTCGCCGCCTTGAAGGCCCTGGATATCATGCGCGATCTTCTGCCCGCCTATCGGGATCTCTGGCCGGAACCGGCCCGAGCTTTGGAACGCCTGAACGCGGCCCTGAATATGGACCCCGGTCTGGCCCCGGCCTATGCCCTGCGGGCCGAGGTTTTTCTGAAACTGGACAAGGCCGACAAGGCCATGGACGACGCCCAGGCCGCCCTAAACCTGGACGAGAGTCTGGCCCCGGCCCACGACGCCCTGGGCACAGCCCTGCTGCTGCGCGGCCTGCCCGCCTTGGCCGTGGGTTCCTTTACCCGGGCCGCGGCCCTGTGGCCGAAAAACCCCGCCTACCTGCTGCACCGCGCCTCGGCCCGGTTGCTGCTCAACGAAACAGAAGCCGTGTGCCAAGACCTGAGCGCGGCCTGCGCCTTGGGCGACTGCGTCGAACTGCGCTGGGCGGGCGAAAGCGGCCTGTGCCCGCGCGGGCCCGAGCCGGCGGAACAGACCGTGCCCGGCGGGGTACGATGATCCCCATCCAGATCAAGGTTTACGCCGCCTTTTCCCCGGTGGCGCAAGCGGCTTTCGCGGCCGTGCGCCTGGCCGGAGCCGGGGCCGTGGGCCAGGAAGAACCCTGGCTCTTGGAGGAAGGCGATTGTTTGCGCATTTCGTTTGAGGGGCTCTGGTTCCCCCACGAGGAGGTTCTGGAAGCCCTGCGCGCCCATCTCGGCCCGGCGGCCCGGGGCAAGCTCGACGTTCTGGATCTGGACGCCTGGACCCTGATCCGGCATAGCCTGGAGGCCGACGGCCTGCACAGCGCCGAGAGGCCGTTGAACCATGTCTTGGACTACTCCGGTCACTAGAGCATTTCACACTTGAAATGCTCGCAAGGATTTGTCGGCAAATCCTTGCCGCCAAATAGGCGTAGGCGGGCTTTGCCCGCCGTTAAGCGACTATTTGAAGCGTAAACTGCTCTAGGGGACAGTCGGTCCCTCATCAGCCTGCGGCGGCGCCCCGCCGTTCCGCGCCCGGCGTATGCGCCTGCGTAAACTCGCGGCCGTCAGGCGGTAGAGTTTGCCGTAAAACTTGCCGATCAGCAGACCGGCCAGCCAGCCGCACAGCACATCAAAGGGGTAGTGTTTGCCCAGGTACAGGCGCGACCAGCCCACGCTCACGGGCAGGAGGTAGACCCAGGGCGAGGCCTGGGGCACCACGGAAGCGAACATGGCGGCAACGGCCATGGAATTGGTTGCATGGCCCGAGTAGAAGGACGAGCCGCCGTGGCGCTTGGGGATGAAATCTTCGGGTGTGGCCCGCCACTGTCCGTCGCTGAAATAGTGCACTCCCGGCAGCACGTTGTGCGGCCTGGGGCGATCCACCATGTTTTTGGCGCCCGTGGCGGCCAGATCCGAGGTGCCCAGGCTCAGGAGCAGAAAGAGCAGGGGCAGGGGCAGGCGGCGCAGGCCGCTACGGCCGCGCATGACCATGTAGGTGGCCAGGGCGCCGACGACCATGCCCCAGAACAGAGGATCGCGCGAGAGCATCAGCGCGAGATCGTCGAACAATTCGGTACGCCACTGGGCGTTGAACAGACGAAACCCCTGCAGATCCAGGGTGTGGAGCAACGCCGGCATGTTCGGCCCTCAGTTTGGAATATAAAGGTATGGCGCAACGCCGCTCTCGGCCTTCAGTTCAGGATGTAGCGGGTCGGGTCCACGGGCATGCCGCCCACCCGGACTTCGTAGTGCAGGTGCGGCCCGGTGCTGCGCCCGGTGTTGCCCAGGGTACCGATGACGTCTTCACGCTGCACCTGCTGCCCCTCGCGCACCAGGGTCCGCTGCAGGTGGGCATATTTGGTGACCAGATTGTTGCCGTGATTGATTACGATGCTGATGCCGTAAGCCCCGTCCGAGCCGGAAAAGGTCACCGTGCCCCGGGCCGGGGCCATGACCGGCGTGCCGGGGCGGTTGGAAATGTCGATACCCGTATGCATCCGGGACTGCCCGGTAAAGGGCGACGAGCGCCGGCCAAAGCCCGAGGTGACAAAGCCCCGGCAGGGCCAGATGGAAGGGGTGGCCAGGAGCAGTTCCTTGTTTTCGCGCATGAACAGCACCAGGGATTGCTGCTTGACCTCTTCCAGCAGGGCCTGTTCCATCAGTTCTTCCACCAGTGAGAAAGAACGCCGGGTGAACAGCTCGCGGTGCCGGGCCAGCAGCGGGCCGGCCTCGGCGCCGTGGGACGCCCGCGCCTCGTCGCCCGCCTCGGCCGTATCGGTGCCGCCGATGTTCATCAGCACCCGCAGCTTGGCGTCAAAGCGCATGACCCGGTTCAGGGCCTCTTGCAGCTCGGCCACCCGGCCGGTCAGGTGCAGCAGCCGGGTGTCCGAGGCCTGCAGGGTCCGCCGGGTCTCGGACAATTCGTATTCCAGAGCCGTGGATCGGGTGTAGAAACCCCACAGGTACATGTTCAGCCCGGCCAGGCCCGCCACCAGCAAAAACAGCGCCGGGGCCATCCAGCCGGGCAGCCGCAGGTTGCTGATGCCGCCTTCGCGGTCTTTGAGGATGACGATATGGTATTTCTTGAACAATGCGACTCCCCAAAAACTCCCCGCCGACCCAAAGACGGGGCAAAGGCCAGTCACATACTGTGTCCGCCGTATCACGTCAAGGCCGGGAACGGGTGTGGCTTGCGTGATGCGGTGCCGGGCTCCGTTTTTTCTCATGAGGCGGCCCGAAGAGCCCGGCTCCACAGCAAAAAGCTCACCCTCCCCGCCTGACGGCAAGCAGGACCGGCTCCCGAGATTTCCTACCCGGCGGACCGGCCGCGGGGCGGCCGCCTTATTGATCCATTTGCTTGATCAGGCGGACGATCTCGGCCGCAACCAGGGTGTCGCTGTACGCGTTGGGGTGGCCTTCGTGGGCGATGGTATAGCGCGACGAGTCTTGGGCATAGCCGGGCAAGAACGGCGCGAGCGGCACGATCCGGGCCGGAATCCCGGCCAGATCCTCGGCTGTGCGCTCATTGCCCGGCCAGAGCAGAATGGTCAGATCCGCGTCGGGCGTGGCGGCCACCTCTTCGGCGGCCTCGCGCAGAATGGCGGCCTGCAGGATGCGCGGGTTTTGATCCGACTTTTGCGCGCTGTGGAAGAGCAGGGTGTAGACACGGGATTTGCGGAAGAAATTATCCAGAGCGGCCCGGACGTGCCCGGTGCGGTCCTTGAAGGTGCCTTTGTAAACCGCCCGGCCGTTTTCCACCTCATACCACGGCCCGTTGTGATCCCACTCGGAATAGCCGGCCGAACGCAGTTCATGCCCGGCCAGGCTGAGGAAAAACACGTGGGTTTTTTGCTTGCCGACAGCATCTTTGCGCAGCTCCCCGGCCTGCAACTGGGCGAGAAACTGATGCGGCCCGTAGCCGGAAAAGCCGAAATTGACCACTTGGTACCGCGGCCCCAAGGCCTCGGCTGTTTTCCAGGCAAAGGTCTCACCGTCGTTCAGGCCTTCGCCGAAGGTGTAAGAGCAGCCGAAAAAGGCCACCAGATTCGGGGCGGCCGGCTGCTCGGGGGTGACGCGCCTGCCCGCAGCGTTGATGGTATAGAGCACATCGTAGATCACGTTGCCGTCTTTGACAAATCTGGCCCGAACATGGGCCGGTCTTTTCGGGCCGTAACCGGTGATCGGCGTCTCGTGCGTCCAGCGCACCGACCGCCCGTCTTCAGTGTAGGTCTTGGAATTTTCCCCCGTCCCGGTTGCGGGTGCCGGTAGGGAAACGCTCAGGTAAAACTCGCCGGCTGAAAGAGCCAGGCAGATCGAAAGCAGGCTGATGCCCGCATATTGGGCCGGGCCGGAACGAAAGGCCGAAGCCGCGCACATGCAGGCAACCCCGAAGAGCAGAAAGGCCCAGGCAAACGGAGGGGAGGCGTGACGGCGGGCCACCAGGGCCGAAACAACGCAGAGCAGGGCCAGAGCCCAAGGCAGGAGGCGTTTTTTCATGGGTATGTGTATTCTTGTCATTCTCGGGTCTAGAGCAGTTTACGCTTCAAATAGTAGCTTAACGGCGGGCCAAGCCCGCCTACGCCTATTTATCGTCAAATCCTTGCGAACATTTCAAATGCGAAACGCCCGGCTTTGCCGGGCGTTTCGCGTCGTGGAAAAAATCCGTATCTCTCAAAAAACGCCGGCGGGAATGACCCGCAAAGCGAACGGGCTTAATACGTCCGAATATATTCGTCCAGGCTTTCGGCGGTGCAATTGCGGCTTACCCAGAAAGCGGCGGCCCACACCATGACGGCGGCGGCCTGGGTGTCGTCCAGGCGCTTCAACTTGGCTTCAAGGGCGCTTTTTCCGGCTCCGTGAACCGTGTGCAGGTTGGAAGTTTCGCAGGCGTCCATAACGCGCAGCAAAAGATACGAAAGGCGAGTGGTGTCCGGCAAAAGGCGCACGTCTTTGTGCGCTTCCACAATAGTTTTCAGCTCCGCCGGGGAAAACTGGTTCTTTATGGCGCCTATGGCGCGAAAAAAAGTATCGACCGCCCAAGGCAGAATAAATTCGGCGCCGGCGCTTTTT
>JAVBLS010000021.1:0-3607 GCA_031553235.1 Desulfovibrio sp. | reverse complement strand
CCTGCGCCGTCTGGCTCTCAATATCTGTAAACGCTACGCCAACGGCGATAGTAATCCCAAAAAGTTGAAGAAGGCTGGATGGGACGACTCTTTTAGGGAAAAACTCATTTTCGGCCGGGGCTTATAATGCTCTTGCCCTGGATTATACCTCGACGGTTTTCCGTTCCGGTGTCCTGCCGGGCAGCCCTCCGACGGCAACGGCGACCAGGGTGACGGCAACGCCCGTCCAGCCCAAGCCCCCGGTTTCCCTGCCCAGCAACAACACGTCCCAGACAAAGGCCAGGGTGGGCTGCACCATGAAGAGCAGGCCCACCTGCGAAGGCGTGAGCAGGGGCAGGGCTTTGGAGACGATGGCCCAGGTCAGGCACTGGGAGAGCAGGCCGTAGACAAAAAGCTGCAGATGGGTGCCGAAGTCCGTGCTTAGCATGATTTCGTCTGCGGACAGGCCGCAGACGGCCGAAAAAACGACTCCGGTCAGGGAGACGACGGCCATGCCCGCTGCGGGCGAAAGGCGATCCGCCACCATCTGTGACCGGCGCAGCAGAAGCAGGAAAAAGGTATAGAACACGGCCGAGGCCAGACCGGCGAGCAGCCCCTGCACGACGCCGTCGGACAGGTCCGGATGCGTCCGCTCCCAGCACCAGCCACAGCCCGAACAGGGCCAGAGGAACGGCAAAAACGCGTGTGCCCCCCACCCGCTCCTTATAAAAAAATACGCCGATCACCAGAAGAAAAAACACCTGAAAATTTGCAATGATCGAGGAAAGCCCCGGCCCGATGTAGGCGATGGACAGATGCCAGGTGATCAGGTTCGGTGAAGAACAGGGAGCAGAGCGTCAACATCAGGAAAAGCGGCAACCGGGGCACCAGGCGCTCGCCGCGCACTGCGGCAAAGATTACGAGGGCGATGCCGCCCCAGAGCTGCCTGTACATGGCCACGGCGCTCGGGCCGACGACGTCGGTTTTTGCCAAAAGAGGCGCGAAACTCATGATCGCGGCCCCGAGAAGAAGCAGGGCGACGCCTTTGCGGCCGGGAGAAAGAGGCGGCATAATTGTATGCCTTTGGCGTTCGACGCGCCGGAAAAACAACAGGCCGAATGCCGAAACGGCAGAGCTTCGGCCGGGGCTCCGCCGTGTGCCCGGCAAAATATCACAGGTTGAACAAGAAATGAACCCGGCAGCCGTCTTTGGCTGCGTGTTTTTTTGCGTTTACTCGGAGCGGCCCAACGTCGGCCTGCGATCTCCCCACCCACGCGTGCTGCGCCTGCCGCGCGCTCCAAGTCTAGACGTTGAACAGGAAGTGTACCACGTCCCCGTCTTTGACTACGTACTCCTTTCCTTCGACCCGGAGCTGCCCGACGTTGCGGGCCGCCGCTTCGGAGCCCAGGCGGATGTAATCGTCGTAGCCGATGACTTCGGCCCGGATAAAGCCGCGCTCGAAATCGGTATGGATCACCCCGGCTGCCTGCGGCGCCTTGCAGCCAACAGGGATGGTCCAGGCCCGGACTTCTTTTTCCCCGGCCGTGAAGTACACGGCCAGATTCAGGGTGCGGTAGCCGGTGCGGATGACCGCTTCCAGACTGCTTTCGGTAATGCCGTATGAGGAAAGAATCTCCGCCTGTTCCGCTTCGTCCAGGCCCTGCAGTTCCTCTTCGATCTTGGCGCAGACCGTGACCGCCTCGGCCCCGCGCTCGGCGGCCAAGGCCTTGACCCGCTGTACTTGGGGCAGGGCGTCGGGGTCGGCCAAGCCGGCCTCGTCCACGTTGGCGCAATAAATGATCTTCTTGGCCGTGAGCAGGCCGAGTTCACGCATGGCCGAGGCAAAAGCTTCGCTGCCGCCGCCCGTGAACGAGGCGGCGATTTTACCCGAATTTAAATATTCAAGCAGCGCTTTAAGTTCACACGCCAAGGCGGCCATGGCCTTGTCGCCCTTGGCCGCCTTGCGGGTTCGCTCCAGGCGCTTTTCCAGGCTCTGAATGTCGGCGAAGAGCAGTTCGGTCTCGATGGTCTCGATGTCGGCCACGGCATCGATGCGGCCGTCCACGTGAGTGATGTTCTCGTCTTCAAAACAGCGAACCACCTGGAGGATGGCCGCGCATTCCCGGATGTTGGCCAGAAACTGGTTGCCCAGTCCCTCGCCGCGCCCGGCGCCGCGCACCAGACCGGCAATGTCCACGAAATCCACCAGGGCGTGCACAACCTTCTGCGGCTTGACCAGCCGGGCCAGTTCGGCCAGCCGGCGGTCGGGCACGGGCACGGCGGCCTTGTTCGGCTCGATGGTGCAAAAAGGATAATTGGCGGCCTCGGCGTTCTGGGCCTTGGTCAGGGCGTTGAAAAGCGTGGATTTGCCGACGTTGGGCAGGCCCACAATACCTATGCTCAGAGCCATGCGTTCTCCTAAAAAATTATTACAAGGGCAGGGCGGCGATATTCGCCAAAGAGCCCGCGCCCATGGCATTCCAGGCCGGAGCCGACTCGGAATGCGCGGCCACGGCCGGCGCATGGTCCCGCAAAATGGGCTCGACCATTTTGGTCAGCACGCCTTTGGGGCCGCACTCCACAAACAGGCGCGCCCCGTCGTCCCATTGCCGGCGGATGGTGTCCACCCAGTGGACCGAGGAGGTCATCTGGCGTTTGAGCCGGTCGCGGATTGCCTCGGCATCTACAGCAGGCCGGCCCGTGGCGTTGGCATAGACCGGGAAGCGGGCCTTGTTCCAGGTGCCCTTGCCCAGGGCGTCCACGGCTTTGGCCAATTCGCCGGCCGCCTCCTGCATCAGGGGGCTGTGGAAAGCCCCGGACACGGGCAGGGGCACGGCGCGGCCCTTGGCTTCCTTGACCAGTTCCTGGGCTTTGGCCACGGCGGCCTTGGTGCCGCTGATCACGGTCTGGCCGGGGGTGTTGTAGTTGGCGGCCACGATCATTTCGCCCGTTGCCTCGCCGGCTTTGCGCACACAAGCTTCGACCTCGGCCGGGCCGAGCTTGAGCACCGCGGCCATGGCCCCGACGCCATTGGGATCGGCCTCGTGCATCAGCCTGCCGCGCAGGGCCACCAGTTCGATCACCGCCGCTTCGGGCAGCACGCCTGCCGCGGCCAGAGCGCTGTATTCGCCCAGACTGTGCCCGGCGACGGCCGCAGGAGTGAGGCGCTTGGACAGGGGCCGCCACAGGGACAGGTTGACCACGGTCAGGGCCGGTTGCAGGGCCCGGGTGTCGGCCTGGGCGGCCGCGTCTTCGGAATCCCAGTAAATTTCGCGCAAAGGCAGCCGGCTTGCGGCTTCGGCCTTCTTCCACAGGGCCATGACTTCGACTTCGGCCTCGGCCGCATCACGGCCCATGCCGGGCTCTTGCGAACCCTGGCCGGGAAAATTCACCGCCGAAAAAAGAGACATAGGCGTGTTCCTCGCAATGATAAAAGTGCCGGCCTTGTACACCAGAGCCGGACGCTTGCCAAGCCCGCCCACCCCGGGCAACAGGGCAGACGCATCTAAATTTTCAGGGCCTTAAACAGGTACTCGTCATTGAGCGAGGCTTGGAATCGCTTGGTTTTCATGCTCAGCTTTCCGGGGATACGTTTGATCAGGTTCAGGCAAATGGCCCGGAGGGTGCC
>JAVBLS010000035.1:0-11519 GCA_031553235.1 Desulfovibrio sp. | reverse complement strand
CCTGCGCCGTCTGGCTCTCAATATCTGTAAACGCTACGCCAACGGCGATAGTAATCCCAAAAAGTTGAAGAAGGCTGGATGGGACGACTCTTTTAGGGAAAAACTCATTTTCGGCCGGGGCTTATAATGCTCTTGCCCTGGTTCGGGCCGGGCTTCACCGCCTGTTTGACCCGACGGTTGGACAAAATCCTCGCTCCAGGGAGACGGCTCCCGGGGGTGGAGATTCTTCCGCCGACGTCGCGGCCCATCCCGCCACGTGGCCGGAGCGGCCCGGGCTTCCATCCCCCCCTCCTTCCCCGGCAGGGTTTTCTTCCGACCGTGTGATTCTTTCTTGACATAACGCCGGCAGATATCTAAAAGCACCTTTCACCTCCGGAAATTCGCAGTGTATCTTCGGGGGCGGCCGTTTCCATCCGTCCGTCAGCACGGGTTTTCCCCGGAGTGGACGGCCATGGCGGGCAACCGCCGGGAACGGTACGGCATCTGGCCGACGGCGCCAATTTTTCGGCGTTCCGTCTCCCTCGCCAGGGCACGGTCCCTTGGCGCGGGCGTCGTCCGGACGTTCCGGTCGCCTCTGTACGGAGTTTTTATGAGGTTGCCGAGTTGGCCAAAAAACGCACGCTACAGCGGTGGAGCAGCGAAGACTCCGCCGATCTCTATGGTATTCGCAACTGGGGCGCCGGCTATTTCGACGTCTCCGAACAGGGGGATGTGGTAGTCCGTCCCTTTGGGCGGAAAAATCCCGTCACCGTCGCCATTCCCGAGATCATCCGAGGCATCCGCGATCGCGGCCTGGACATGCCTGTCCTGCTCCGGATCGAGAACATTCTCGATTCCCAAATCTCTCTTCTCCACGAATCCTTTCGCAAAGCCATCAAAGATCTGGGCTACAACGGGGCCTACCGAGGAGTGTTCCCGATCAAGGTCAACCAGCAGCAGCAGGTGGTCGAAACCATTGCCCGCTTCGGCGCGCGCTACCACCATGGCCTTGAGGTGGGCAGCAAGGCCGAGCTGTTTGCCGCCCTTTCGCAACTGCGCGACGAAGAAGCCTGTCTGGTCTGCAACGGTTACAAGGACGAGGAATTCATCAACCTCGGCCTGTACGCCGTGCGCATGGGCTTCAAATGCTTTTTCGTGATCGAGATGCCCGGCGAGCTGCAACTCATTCTGGAACGTTCCGAGGCCCTGGGCATTCGCCCCTACATCGGTTTGCGGGCCAAGCTGGCCGCCCGGGCCGGCGGCCACTGGACCGATTCCGGCGGCGAGCGCTCCACCTTCGGACTCACAGCCACCCAGATTCTCAATGTGGCCGACACCCTGCGTGAGCGGGACATGCTCGACTGCCTGCAGTTGCTGCACTACCACCTGGGCTCGCAGGTGCCGAACATTCGCGACATCCGGGGCGCGGTCATGGAGGCCTCGCGCCTCTATGCCGGCCTAGCCAAAGAAGGCGCCGCCATGGGCTACCTGGATCTCGGCGGCGGCCTGGCCGTGGACTACGACGGCTCGCGCACCAACTTCGTCTCCAGCCGCAACTACACCCTGGACGAATATTGCGCCGACGTGGTCGAGGGGGTCATGGTCGTCATGGACGAAGCCGACGTGCCCCACCCGAACATCATCACCGAGTCGGGCCGGGCCACGGTGGCCTACTATTCCCTGCTCCTGTTCAACATTCTCGACGTCGGCCGCATGGATCACGACGGGGCGGAAGAGCCGGCCGCCGCGATTGAACTCCCCGAAGACGCGCCCGAAGCCACCCGCAACCTGCAGCAGACCTTGCGCGGTTTGAATCTGCGCAACCTGCAGGAATGTTACAACGACGCCCTCTACTACCGCGACGAAATCCGCCGGCAGTTCCTGCACGGCACAGTTTCGTTGCGCGAGCGCACCATGGCCGAGCGCCTGTTCTGGAACATCATCCGGCGTATCGCCCGGGAAAAGGGCAAGCTGCCCACGCCGCCCAAAGACTTGGACGAAATCGATCTGGCCCTGGCCGACATCTATTACGGCAACTTCAGTGTGTTCCAGTCCCTGCCGGACTCCTGGGCCATCGGCCAGCTCTTCCCGGTTATGCCGGTGCAGCGCCTGCATGAGGTGCCCACGCGCCAGGCCATCCTCTCAGACATCACCTGCGACAGCGACGGCCGCATCGCCCGCTTCATCGATTCCTCCCAGGGCATCAAGCACACCCTGGATCTTCACGCTCTGAACGAGGGCGAGGAATACTACCTGGGAGTGTTCCTGGTGGGCGCCTATCAGGAAACCCTCGGCGACCTGCACAACCTGCTTGGCGACACCAACGTGGTTTCCGTCCGCATCACCGAAGACGGCGGCTTTGAGTTCATGCGCGAGATCCGGGGCGATTCCGTGGCCGACATCCTTTCCTACGTGGAATACGACCCGCGCCGCATCCTTGAAGGGCTGCGCAAGGTGGCCGAAAACGCCGTGCGCGCCGGGCGTATCTGCCCGGCCGAGCGACGGGACATCATGCAGGCGTTTGAGGATGGGTTGCGCGGCTACACTTATTTTGAACGATGAATCTGGGGGAAGGAGAAAAAATATGAAAAATATACTGATCATCGGCGCCGGCGGCGTCGGTGCTGTGGTGACCCACAAATGCACCCAGGTGCCCGAAGTTTTCGGCAACATCATGCTGGCCAGCCGCACCAAGTCGCGCTGCGACGCCGTGGCCGCCCAACTGCCCCGGCCGATCCGGACCGCAGCCGTGGACGCGGACAACGTGCCGGAACTGGTCGCCCTGATCCGTTCCTTCAAGCCGGATCTCGTGCTCAACGTGGCCCTGCCTTACCAGGATCTACACATTATGGACGCCTGCCTGGAGACCGGCGTGGACTATCTGGACACGGCCAACTACGAACCCCTGGACGAGGCCAAGTTCGAGTACAAGTGGCAGTGGGCCTATCGCGAGCGCTTCCGCGAAAAGGGTCTGACCGCCCTGCTCGGCTCCGGCTTCGACCCCGGCGTGACCAACGTTTTCTGCGCCCACGCCATGAAGCACCACTTCGACGAGATCCACCAGCTCGACATCATCGACTGCAACGCCGGCGACCACGGCAAGCCCTTTGCCACCAATTTCAACCCGGAAATCAACATCCGCGAGGTCACGGCCCCGGGTCGCTACTGGGAACGCGGCGAATGGGTCGAAACCGACCCCCTGTCCTGGTCCATGACCTACGACTTCCCCGGCGACATCGGCAAAAAAAAGTGCTTCCTGATGTACCATGAAGAGCTGGAGTCGCTGGTGCAGAACCTGCGCGGCATCAAGCGGGCTCGTTTCTGGATGACCTTCTCGGACAATTACCTGAACCACCTGAAGGTACTGGAAAACGTCGGCATGACCCGCATCGACCCGGTGCGTTACAACGGCCAGGAGATTGTGCCCATCCAATTCCTCAAGGCACTCCTGCCCGACCCGGCCTCCCTCGGCCCCCTGACCAAAGGCAAGACCTGCATCGGCTGCCTGATCAAGGGCATCAAGGAAGGCAAGCCGCGCACCTACTACATCTACAACATCTGCGACCACGAAGATTCCTACCGCGAGGTCAAGTCCCAGGCCATCAGCTACACCACCGGCGTGCCCGCGATGATCGGCGCCAAGATGATCCTGACCGGACAATGGAAAAAGCCCGGCGTCTGGAACATGGAAGAGTTCGACCCCGATCCCTTCATGTCGGCCCTGCCCCAACACGGGCTGCCCTGGGTCGAGGAGTTTCTGAAGCAGTAACGGCAACACCGCCCGTGGCGCTGTGACCGGCGGCGCTACAGGCGGCCGGGGAACAAAAAATGATCCAACCCGCCCCCCTGCCTTGGGAGGAGCTGCTTTCTCCGGCCAGGACCGGCGATCTGCCCACGCCCTGCTTTGTGGTGGACGAAGCGCGCCTGGCCGCCAACTTGGCCGTGCTTGATACCGTGCGCCGGCGCACCGGGGCCAGGGTGCTCCTGGCCCTCAAGGGCTTTGCCATGTTCAGCACCTTCCCTCTGCTGCGGCAGGTGCTCGACGGGGCCTGCGCCAGCTCGCCCCACGAGGCCCGTCTGGCCCTCGAGGAATTCGGCCGCGAGGTGCACGTCTTTGCCGCCGCGTACAGCGAATCGGACATGCGCGAGATCGCCGGTCTTGCCGATCACGTGATCTTCAACTCCTTTGCCCAGTTCGATCACTTCCGGCCTCTGCTTGCGGCCTCCGGCCGGCCTATCGAGTGCGGCCTGCGCCTCAATCCCGAACATTCCGAGGGCACCGTGCCCATTTACGACCCCTGCGCGCCCGGCTCGCGCCTGGGCATTCGTCGCGCCGCCTTTGCCGGCCGCAGCCTGGAAGGTGTCGACGGCCTGCATTTCCACACCCTGTGCGAGCAGGACGCCGCGCCCCTGGCCCGGACCCTGAAAGCGGTCGAAGCTAAATTCGGGGCCTTCCTGCCCGGCCTGAAATGGCTGAATTTCGGCGGCGGCCACCACATCACCAGGCCGGGCTACGACCTGGACCTGCTCTGCCGCTGCATCGACCACTTCTGCGAACGTTACAACGTCCAAGTCTATCTTGAGCCGGGCGAGGCCGTGGCCCTGAACGCCGGCGTTCTGGTTTCCACAGTCCTTGACGTCACCGAGGCCGACATGCCCATTGCCGTGCTCGACACCTCGGCCGCCGCCCATATGCCCGATGTTTTGGAAATGCCCTACCGCCCCGGCGTGCTCGGCGCGGGCGAACCGGGCGAAAAAGCCTTCACCTGCCGCCTGGCCGGCAAATCCTGCCTGGCCGGCGACGTCATCGGCGAATATTCCTTCCCTGCCTCCCTCGCCCCCGGCGACCGCCTGCTCCTGCTTGACATGGCCCATTACAGCATGGTCAAAACCAACACCTTCAACGGCCTGGCTCTGCCCGACATGTATCTGGCCGGCCAAAACAACGGCGCACTGCGCCTGGTGCGCCGCTTCGGCTACGAAGACTTCAAGAACCGCCTGTCATGATGCCTGTATCCGGATAGTGCATTGGGGGACGCCGTCCCCCAAACCCCGCCGGGAGGACTCAGTCCTCCCGGCGGGGTTTGGGGGGGAAACCCAAATCGGTAACCGGCAGAACACACAGACAAGGAGTACGATGTGAGCGTTCGATTTTTGGAGTCCGAGCTGGCGGAGCAGCCGGCGGCCGCGTGCCGTTTTCAGGTGCTCCCGGTGCCCTACGAGGCCACGGTGTCGTATGGCGGCGGCACGGCCAAGGGGCCGGAAGCGATTTTGCAGGCATCAAGCCAGTTGGAGGTCTGGACCGGGCGGAGCGTGCCTTCAAAGCAGGGCATTTTCACCTGGCCGGCTGTGGATTGCCAAGGCGATGCCGAAACGGTGCTCGGCTGCATCGAGGTGGCCACGGAAGCGGCCCTGGCGGCCGGGCCGCGGGGGCCTTTGCCCAAAGCGGCCGCCGCACTCCTACCCACGTTCACGCCGCCGCCCTGCCTGGGCGCGGCCGTGCTGCCGGTGATCCTGGGCGGCGAGCACAGCGTCACCCTGGGGGTGTTGCGGGCGTTGCAAAAACGATACGGACATTTCGGGGTCATCCAGTTCGACGCCCACGCCGACCTGCGCGATACCTATGAGGGCACGCCATACAGCCACGCCTGCGTCATGCGCCGGGCCGTGGACGACCTGGGCCTGGAACTGTTCCAGATTGGGGTGCGCAGTTTGTCGCCGGAGGAAGTCGCTTTTCGTTCGGAACGCCGCATCCCCCGGCTGGACGCCCGCTTGGTACGCTTTCCCCGGCCCTGGCCGGACCTGGGCGGAATCAACGACCGCCGGCACGAACAGGGAGAAAGCGCAAGCGGCAACGGCTGCCCCGGCCGGACGGGCCGCCCTTTGCCGCCGCTGCTGCCGGCCGGTTTTCCGGGCAAGGTTTTTCTGACCTTTGACGTGGACGCCTTTGACGCCTCACTAATGCCGGCCACGGGCACGCCCGAGCCGGGTGGGCTGTTTTGGTGGGACGCCCTGCACCTGATGGAGCGAGCCTTGTCCGGCCGGGTCTGCCTGGGCTTCGATGTCACCGAACTGGCCCCGATTCCGGGCCTGCACGCGCCCACCTACACAGCCGCCCGGCTGGTCCACGAGATCATGGGGCTGTTTGCGCCCTATGCCCCGTAGTAGCGGACCAATCAAAAGAGCCGACGCAAAAACGGTCCTTCCGCGTCTCACGGAAAGACCGTTTTGTTCATACTGGGGGGGATCTCGCCACGAGGACAAAAAGACCCTCGTGACGTCCCCTACTTATGGCCGACCGCCGCCACCATCCGCCGATACGTTGCAATATCTTCCACTGAGAGCACGGGCATGTGGTGATTGGCGGCAAAGCGCTCGATCTCGGACATGCGGGCCATGCTGCCGTCGTCGTTGGTCAGTTCGCACAACACCCCGGCCGGGGGCAGGCCGCTCAATTGCATCAAATCCACCGTGGCCTCGGTATGGCCATGCCGCTCAAGCACACCACCGGCTTTGGCCACCAGGGGAAAGACATGCCCGGGCCGGTGCAGGTCGGCCGGCACGGCCCCTTCGGCCACGGCCGCCTTGACCGTGGTGACCCGATCCTTGGCCGAAACGCCGGTGCCGACGCCGCTTGCCGCATCAATGCTCACGGTGAAGGCCGTGCCGTAGCGGCTGCTGTTCTGCCCCACCATGGGCGGTAAATCGAGGGCGTCGGCCTTTTCCGGCGTCAGGCAGAGGCAGACGATGCCGCTGCAGTGGCGAATCAGCTGGGCCATCTGGGCCTCGGTCAGGGTTGGGGCTGAAAAGATTAGGTCCCCCTCGTTTTCCCTGTCGCCGTCATCCACCACAATGACGCCCCGGCCCGCGCGCAGGGCTTTCAGCCCGCTTTCGACGCGCTCCAGAAACGTGGCCCCGAAAAAAGAAAGATTTCGGCTCATGAATACCTCCTCGGTCGGCCGAAATCAGGGCGTAAGCCGGCCGGGGAGCAAATACCCCGGCCGCCGGAAAATCGTGTTTTCCGGTGCTTTGCATTCTCTTCCATCCGGACTGTCACCGTCGGTTCCGGAATCGCACCGGATCTGCTGACCCTTTCGCCGCCGAAAGGCGCTCGCGGACTTCTCCCGCAGGAGTCACCGCCGGTGGGGACTTGCACCCCGCCCTGAGAAGTGAATAGAGCATGAACCTGAAAAGCAATTCCGTCAACAGATCCGGCCCGAAAGATATTTTTGTGACGGCGGCGTCAATCGGCTCACCCGGCCGCGTCGGCGGTTGCGCATTTGGTGAAAAAGCTCCATAAGGAAATCTCCCGCAACCAGAGCAACCACGGAAGGACCATGCCCGCACGCTATGCCGTTTATGCCGTCCCCGAACCCGGAACCCCTCTGGCCGAACTCGGCTCCGCCTTGCTCGGGCGTGACTCCGAAACAGGCGCGCCTGTGGCGCAGCCCCGTCTGCCGGACTTTTCGCCGGAGCATCTGGCCGAGCTGACTGCCGATGCCCGGCGCTATGGCCTGCACGCCACCATCAAAGCGCCCTTTTACCTCAAACCGGGAATGGCCGAGGCCGAACTTTTGGGCGCGGCCGCGCGCTTCGCCCCGGGCAGACCGCCCATCCTGGTGCACCGGTTGCTGGTCACCGGCGACGCCTCGTTTTCCGCCTTGGCCCCGGCCGGCGAAACCGATGCCGAACGTCAGGCACTACACCGTCTGAACGCCTTTGCCGATAACGTGGTGCTTTTCTTCGACGGCTTTCGGGCTCCGCCCACGCCGGAAGAAATTCGCCGGCGCAAGCCGGAGGAACTCACCCCGCGCAGGCGCGAATTATTGGCCCAATGGGGATACCCCTTTGTTTTCGAGGAGTTTCGCTTTCACATCACCCTGGCGGGCCGGGCGCACGACGCCGAAGAGGCCCGCGCGCTGCGCTTGGCTATGCAGGAATATCTGCAGCCGGCCCTGGACGAGCCCATACGCATTGCGGACATCTGCGTCTGCCGGCAGGATGAGCGGGGAGATTTTATACTTCTGGAGCGCTTCCGCTTTTAGGACCGTTGATCCGGTCCAGGCGAAAGTTTTCGTTGTCGGCTATCGTTTCCACCACCCCTCCGGGGCGGAAGAGGGGCGCAGCCACGCCGCCCAGGAGTATGGCCGTGTCTCCCTCCACATGCAGGGCCGACCCCTCGCACAGAGCCAGAACACTTTCACCGGGATTGGCGGCCAGGTATTCCGCCAGACGCTCTTCCCGACTTTCGCCGTTGTGCCCGGCCGGTTTACCGAAAATGAAGTGCGGGTTGATCTGGAACGGCACGAGATCGAAAGCTGCCGGGGAGGGCGGCCAGAGCACGGGCATATCATTGGTGGTGCGAATGGTCGGGCAGGCCACGTTGGTCCCGGCGCTCCAGCCCAGATAAGGCATGCCTGCCTCCACCCGCTCGCGCACCGCCTCCACCAGCCCGTTCCCGTAAAGCCGGTAGAGCAGGGCAAAGGTATTTCCCCCGCCCACAACGAGGCCCGCAGCCTTTTCCAGGGCTTTGCGGGCATTGGGAAAGCGGTGGACGGAAACAGCCTCCACCCCCAGCGCCGCGAACACCCGCCGCACCGTATCTTCATACGTGTCGAAGCTGCAGGCCACGGCCGCGTAAGGGATAAAAAGCACCTGCCGAATTTCGTCCTGGAACAACAGCCGTATTTGCCCGCCGGCATGCTCGAGGTAGCCCATATCGCCCCTGCGGGAACTGCTCATCAGCAACAAACGTTTCACAGCTTTTCTCCTTTGGCGACTTTATTTTGTACAGGACTTTTTCGAAGTTCCTTTCCCCGCCGGCGAGAATGTATGCAAATTCACCCATGCAGGACAACCGACCAATCCGGCCGAGTCGCGCATATTTCGCCGCACGACCCTTGCGGCGGATGGAAAAATCGCCTATCGATATAATGTAATCACTTGAGATACGGGTATTCCCCATGCGGAAACTGTTTTCCCTTTCTTTCCGACATAAAGTCTTCCTGGCCCTGCTCATTTTGATGAGCGTGCCGCTCATTCTCACCGGCTATATGGCGAAGAACCTGACGCAGAACACCGTTCTGAGAGAAAAGGAAAACAAGCTTCTGGCCTTTGCCCGCATCCTGGACGTCCGTCTGGGGCCGGGCGGTTTCGTGGCCCTGTTGCGCCAAGCCGGCGTTGAAAACGCCCCACGCGAAAAACGGCTTCAGGCTCTGAACCGGGCTTTGTCCGAAATCACCGACGAGGTGGGCGCTTCTTCCCCCGGCCTTGGGGTGGGGTATTATTCGCGCGCGCTTGACGCCATCGTCACTTACGGCCCGGCCGCCTCTTTCGGTGATGCCGTGGGCCGGAGCATTCCACCGGAGCACCCCGGCCACGTCGTCATGCGCACCGGTCTCCCTCTGGCGAAATTCGGCTCCATGGTGCGCGGCGACATTCTGAACGCGATGCTCCCGATCATCCGCGGAGGTGAAGTCATCGGCTACATCTGGGCCAATGAGCTGACCACGGACGTGGTCGCCCAACTCGACCAGACGGCCCGGAACATCTTTTTCATCATTCTTTTATGCGCCGCTCTGACGGCCTGCCTGCTCTTTCTGCTTTCGAAGCGCACCGTGCGCGACGTGGACCGGATCATCGCCGGCGTGCGGTCCATGCGGGATGACCTGGGCAAACGCATTGAAGGCACCGAGGGCGAGCTGGGCGAGGTGGCCAAAAACATCAACGCCATGGCCGAAGATATTGCCAAGGCCGGTGAGGAGAGCCGGCGGGCCATTGCCGTGCTGCAGACCGTGCTCGGCAACGTGGACGCCACGGTCTACGTCTGCGATCCTCACACCAAAACCCTGGTCTATGCCAACGAATACCTGCGCAATCTCCTGGGCGGCCGGGATCTCCAGGGCAAGCGTTGTTATGAGGCCCTGCAGGGGCGCTCCGAGCCTTGCCCTTTCTGCCCGCAGAAATCGTTCTTTGACGAACAGGGCAATCCCCTGTTCAGCACTGTACGCTGGGAAACCCACAACCAGCTGATCAACCGCGATTTTCTGGTCACCGACCGGCTGATCACCTGGCATGACGGCCGGCTGCTGCACATGGAGGTGGGCACGGACATCACCGAGCGCAAGGCCCTGGCCGTGGCCGAGGCGGCCAACCAGAGCCGCAGGGAGTTTCTGGCCCGCATGAGCCACGAACTGCGCACACCCATGAACGGGGTGCTCGGCATGGTCCACCTGGCCATGCAGGCCGACCCGCCGGCCTCCCAACTCGAATACCTGAAAAAAATCCAGTCCTCGGCAGCCCTGCTTCTGGGCATCATCAACGATATCCTGGATTTTTCACGCATCGAGGCGGGCAAGCTGACGGTTGAAAATCACGTTTTCAGTCCACGCGAAATGGTCGACAACATCCGGGAACTGATCCTGCCGCGCACCCGGGAACAAAACCTGGAGTTGCGCATCGAGGTGGATGCGTCGGTGCCGGAATACTGCTTGGGCGACGGCCTGCGTCTGTCGCAAGTGCTCTTGAACCTGCTGGGCAACGCCGCCAAGTTCACCATTGAAGGTTTTGTCTCCCTGGTCATGAAGGCCGAGTCCGTGGCTTCCGGGGCTCTGCGGCTGCACTGCCTGGTCGGCGACTCGGGCATCGGCATGAACCGGGAACAGCAAGAAGCCCTGTTCAAGCCCTTTTCCCAGGCCGATGTCTCTACTTCGCGCCGCTTCGGCGGCACCGGGCTCGGCCTTTCCATCAGCAAGGCCCTGGTGGAGCTCATGCATGGAGAGATCTTCGTGTACAGCCAAGAAGGCCACGGCAGCGAGTTTTCCTTTTACGTGGAGCTTGCGCCCGCCGACGGCCCGGCCGCGCACGGCGGGCAGGAAGACCAGCCTTGGGAAACGGCCCGTTGGGACGGGCACAGGTTCCTGCTGGTGGAAGACAATGCCATCAATCAGGAAATTGCCTTGGCCGTGCTTGAGGATCTGGGCGCGGCCGCGGACGTGGCCGACAATGGAGAAGAGGGCGTCCAGGCCTTTTTGCGCCACGACTATTCGCTTATTTTCATGGACGTGCGCATGCCGATCATGGACGGCCTGGAAGCCACCCGGCGCATCAGGGCCTCAAGCAAGCACGATGCCGCCACAGTGCCCATCGTTGCCATGACCGCCAACGCCATGCGCGAAGACCGCGAGGCGGGCAAAGAGGCCGGCATGAACGGGCATGTGGCCAAACCCATCGACGTGAGCGAACTCAAGCGCGTGCTTTACGAGCAATTGCCCCCCGGAGCGGCATAAAAAACAGGACTGCGACAACGACGGCGACCCAACGGGAGAAGGCCATGCTGCGCAGCGGCTTCCTGGCCGCTGCCGCCTTTACTGATATCCGCATTTTTCACTAAACATTTTCTAGAGCATTTCAACTTTAAAATTGTATATAACCAGAAGACTTGAACCAGCCTTGGGCATCGCTTGCAGAAACGCGGTCCAGGGCTTTTCCAACTCCTGCAAAGAGGTCTTCATGGGTTCTGGATTTTATGCCTCGCAATA
>JAVBLS010000045.1:0-56611 GCA_031553235.1 Desulfovibrio sp. | reverse complement strand
TTCGGCTTGCCTTCCGCCAGAGCCCCTCATCAACACAACGGCCGCCCTGGGGGCGGCTTTTGTCTTTATGCGGGGCTCTGGCGTAAAAAATGCTCCTGCGCGGCCGGCCGAATTGCCGACAAACCTTCATCCGGCAACAATCATTTCCCATCACATTGACCTTCAAGCCGGGCCGTTCTAATATTGCCGTTTGTTCAGCAGAACACTTTCATTTTGAAATTGCCGATGAAACCATATTGCCGGCGAACTTCCGAACGAGCCCGCAAGAAAACAGAATTGCGGAGGTTGTTCGATCGCCGCACCGACGGAAAAACGAAACCATGCCTCGCGCAGACGCGAGCCGCAGTCCGCTTCCGCGGACGCCGGAGAAAATATGAGCAGCCGCAACAACGCCCGCCTCGCCGCCGTTTCCCACGTGGCAGAAACCCGGCCCCTGGACCGGGGCATCGACTACCGACGCGAGCCTCTGCACGAAATTTTCGGCTCCCTGGTCTTTGATGAAGCGGCCATGCGCGCCCGCCTGCCCAAAGATGTATTCGAGCGGATGATCGCCACCATTCGCCGAGGCCTTCCCCTGGCCCCGGACATTGCCGACGTGGTGGCCAACTCCATGAAAGACTGGGCCGTGGAAAACGGGGCCACCCACTATACTCACTGGTTCCAGCCCATGACCGGCAACACGGCCGAAAAGCACGACTCCTTCCTGTCGCCTGCCGGCGGTGGCCGGGTGATCAACGAGTTTTCCGGCAAGATGCTGATCAAGGGCGAGTCGGACGCTTCTTCCTTCCCTTCGGGCGGCATCCGCTCCACCTTTGAGGCCCGGGGCTACACCGCCTGGGATCCGCGCTCTCCGGTCTTTCTGCAAGAAAGCCTGAACGGCCTGACCCTGTGCATTCCCACGGCCTTCTGCTCCTATACCGGCGAGTGCCTGGACCGTAAAACTCCGCTCCTGCGCTCCATCCAGGCCTTGTCCACCCATGCCCTGCGCATGCTGCGCCTGTTCGGCAACACCACGGCCACGCACGTCAACGTCAACCTGGGCATCGAGCAGGAATACTTCCTGGTGGATCGCCACCTGTTCATGCTCCGGCCCGACCTGATGAACACCGGCCGGACCTTGTACGGCGCCCGCCCGCCCAAAGGGCAGGAGATGGGCGACCACTACTACGGCAGCATCCGCGGCCGGGTGCTGGCCTTCATGATGGAGGTGGAAAAACGCCTCTACCGCCTGGGTGTGCCCCTGAAAACCCGACACAATGAGGCCGCCCCGGCCCAGTTCGAGTTGGCTCCGCTCTTTGAAGAAGCCAACATCGCCACAGATCACAACATGCTGATCATGGAGATTCTGCGCGGCGTGGCCCGCGACCACGGCTTTGTCTGCCTGCTGCACGAAAAGCCCTTCAAAGGCGTCAACGGCAGCGGCAAGCACAACAACTGGTCCCTGGCCGACTCCGACGGCAACAACCTGCTCGACCCAGGCGACACCCCGCACGAGAACGCCCAGTTCCTGGTCTTTCTCTGTGCCGTGATGCGCGCCGTGCACACCCACGCCACGCTGATCCGCGTGGGCACAGCCACGGCCGGCAACGACCACCGTCTGGGCGCCCACGAGGCCCCGCCTGCCATTCTTTCCATGTTCCTGGGCAACGAACTGATGGAAGTGGTCGAGGCCGTGCGCACCGGCATGGACATTGAAGGCCGCAAGCGGGAATATATGCGTATCGGGGTTTCCGCCCTGCCCGCCCTGCCCCGCGACGCCACCGACCGCAACCGCACATCCCCGGTGGCCTTTACCGGCAACAAATTCGAATTCCGGGCCGTGGGTTCGTCACAGTCTCCCTCGCCTACGGTCTTTTTGATCAACACCGCCGTGACCGAGGCCCTGGACACCTACGCCAACATCCTTGAAGCGACGACGGCCGAAGGCACCCCGTTCATGGACGCGGTCCACACCCTGTTGCGCGAGGAATTCAACGCCCACGCGCCGGTGCTCTTCTCCGGCGACAGCTACAGCGCTTCCTGGCCCAAAGAGGCCGAGCGCCGGGGCCTGCCCAACCTGCGTGACGCGGTTTCCGCCCTTGAGCGCTTTTCCGACGATAAAAACGTGGCCGTTCTGGCCCGCTACGGCGTGCTCTCACCGCGCGAGGTCAAGGCCCGCCAGGACATCCTCTTCGGTGAATACTCCGGCTCGCTGGCCATTGAAGCCCAGGTGGCCCTGGAAATGGGCCGGACCATCATCCTGCCGGCGGCCCTGGAGTGGCAGCGCAAGCTGGCCAAGAACATCCTGACCCTGCGCGAAACCGGCCTTGGCCCGGATCAGACCGAAACCCAGGAAATGTTCCTGGAGAAGGTCAATCGCCACGTACGCGACTTCATGATCGCTCTGGACCGCCTGGACGAGGAACTGCCCCGCTGCCTGGAGATCAAGGGGTCGGCCCAGAAAAAAGCCCAGTTCTGCCGGGATCTCCTGGTGCCGGTCATGGCCGCCTGCCGGGCCGAAGGCGACGCCCTGGAGCGGCTGGTGGACGATGCCCTTTGGCCGTTGCCGAAGTATCGGGAAATGATGTGGATTTATTAGAGCAAAGTAACTTTGAAAAGTTACTTTGCTCCGACGGCCGCGCAGGCGGACTGCGGCTCGCGTCTGCGTGAGCATGGTTTCGTTTTTCCGTCGGTGCGGCGGCCGAACAGCCTCCGCAATTCTGTTTCCTTGCGGGCTCGTTCGGAAGTCCGCCGGCAATATGGTTACATGGGCAATTTCAAATGAAATTGCTCGAAGGAGCATTTGTCTTGAACAACGAATATGTTTTGGAGTCTCTGACCACCAAGGATTCCTGGCGACTTTTCAAAATCATCTCCGAGGTGGTCGAAGGCTTTGACGCCCTCAGCCACACCCGGCGTTGCGTGTCCATTTTCGGCTCGGCCCGAGCGCCGCGTGACTCGCAGGTATATAAAGACACCGAAACCATCGCCCGCAAACTGGTCGAACAGGGCTACGGCGTGATCACCGGCGGCGGCCCCGGCCTGATGGAGGCCGGCAACAAGGGCGCGGCCGAAGCCGACGGCGCCTCCATAGGGCTGCACATCATGCTGCCGCACGAGCAGGGGTGCAACCCATGGGTAAAAACCCGCTGCAATTTCAAATATTTCTTTATCCGCAAGCTGATGTTCGTCAAATACGCCATGGCCTATGTCGTCATGCCCGGCGGCATGGGCACCATCGACGAGTTTTCGGAAGCCTTTGTCCTGGCCCAGACCGGCCGGATCAAGCCGTTCCCGATTATTCTCTACGACAGCTCCTTCTGGGCCGGTTTTGTGGACTGGGCCCAAAAGGTCATGGTGCAGCGCGGCTATATCCGGGCTGAAGAGCTTAACCTGATGACCATCCTCGACACCCCGGACGAAGTGGTGGAGCATATTCGCAACAACGTGGTGTTTTAGGCGGGCCGTATGCGCATCATCCCGCCACCGCCGCCCGGCTGGGCCGACTGGGAAACCCTGATGCGCGAAGCCCTGGCTGAGGCCGAGGCGGCCCGCGCGGCCTGCGAGGTGCCCGTGGGCGCGATTCTGGTTTCCGGCCACGGAGAGATTTTCGGCCGGGGGCGCAATCTCTCGGAAACCCGGCACGACCCCACGGCTCATGCGGAAATTGTCGCCTTGCGCCAAGCGGCCGAACGGGCCGGCAACCACCGCCTGGAAGGCTGCGTGCTGGCCGTGACCCTGGAGCCCTGCCTGATGTGCCTGGGAGCTCTGATCCACGCTCGCGTCGCCGGGCTGGTTTACGGCGCGGCCGACCCGGTCGCCGGGGTCATTGCTTCGCAGATGGACGGTCCGGAACTGCCCTTTTTCAATCACCGCCCCTGGCACCTGGGCGGCATTCTGGAAAGTGAATGCTCACGCCTGCTCAAAGGCTTTTTCGAGCAATGCAGGCAAGGTTGAAATATGCGCGATCCTCTGCTCACCCCCCGGCACAAGACCCGGCAAATCCATATCGGCACAGTGGCTGTGGGCGGCGAAGCACCCGTGGTCGTGCAGAGCATGACCAATACCGATACCCGCGACGCCGGCGCCACCCTGGAACAGATCCGCCGACTCACCAAGGCCGGCTGCGAGATCGTCCGCGCGGCCGTGCCCGACGCCAAGGCTGCTTCGGCCTTGAAAGAAATCTGCGCGGCCTCGCCCCTGCCGGTCATCGCCGACATTCACTTCGACGCCGCTTTGGCCGTGGCCGCCCTGGAAAACGGCGTGGCCGCCCTGCGCATCAACCCCGGCAACATCGGCGGGCCGGACAAGGTGGACCGGGTGGTGGACGCGGCCAAGGCTCACGGTGCGCCCATCCGGGTGGGAGTCAACGCCGGATCGTTGGAAAAACGCCTGCTGGAACAATTCGGCGGTCCCACGCCCGAAGCCCTCGTGGAAAGCGCCCTGTCTCATGTCCGTCTGCTTGAACGGCGCGGCTTCCAGGAAATCAAGATTTCCCTGAAAGCCTCAGCCGTCTTGCCCACCCTGGCCGCCTACCGCCTGCTGGCCAAGCGTTGCGGGTATCCTCTGCACATCGGCATCACCGAGGCCGGCACACTGGGACGCGGCACGGTGCTTTCGTCCGTGGGTCTGGGCCTGCTCCTGGCCGAGGGCCTGGGCGACACCCTGCGGGTTTCCTTGACCCACGACCCGGTCAAGGAAGTGGAGGTGGCCTACCGCGTTCTTTCCGCCCTGAACCTGCGCCGGCGCGGGCCGGAGGTCGTCTCATGCCCCACCTGCGGCCGCACGGAAATCGGGCTCATCGCCCTGGCCGAAGCCGTGGAAGAACGCCTGCAAGAGATCTCCGAGCACTTCACCGTGGCGGTCATGGGCTGCGTGGTCAACGGACCGGGTGAAGCCCGCGAGGCCGACCTGGGTATTGCCGGCGGCCGGGGCAAGGGAGTGCTCTTCCGCAAAGGGCAGGTGGTCGGCTCGGTCACTGGTGGGCACACGGCCTTGCTCAACGCCCTGATGGCGGAAGTCGATTGTTTTCTGGCCGAACGCCGGAGCCGAACGGAACAAAAAAAGACACCCGGTGGGGCGCCGGGACACGGAGAACCCGTCTGATGCAAGAGGCGCGCGTCCTCAGCGTTTCCGCCCTGACCCGGGCGGTCAAGGGCGCCCTGGAGGGAACCTTCCCCTTTGTCTGGGTGCGCGGCCAGGTGACCAACCTTTCCCGGCCCTCCTCGGGGCATGTCTATTTTTCCCTCTGCGACGAGGGCGCGAGCCTGGCGGCGGTCTGGTTCAAGGGCGCGCAACGGGCCGGGGAGCGCTTCGACCCCCTGACCGGCGAAGTTTTTGAAGACGGCCACAAGCCGAGTCTGGCCACAAGCCTGAAAAACGGCCTGGAGATTGTCTGTGCCGGCCGACTCTCGGTCTATGCCGCGCGCGGCGTCTATCAACTGGTGGTGGAACTGGCCCAGGAAGCCGGCCTGGGCCGGCTGCACGAGGAATTCGAGCGCCTCAAAAAAGAGCTCGCGGCCAAAGGCTATTTCGCCCTGGAGCGCAAGCGCCCCCTGCCCGGCCGGCCCACGCGCCTGGCCCTGGTCACGGCGCCCACGGGCGCGGCCGTGCATGACTTTCTCCGCGTGGCCGCCGGCCGGGGCTACGGCTCGGAAATCCGCCTGCATCCCGTGCTGGTGCAGGGCGCGGCAGCGCCCGGGCAGATTGCCGGGGCAGTGCAAAAAATCAACGCCGAGGCCTGGGCCGAGGTCATTGTGCTGATTCGCGGCGGAGGCTCTCTGGAAGACCTCTGGGCCTTCAACAGCCCGGAGGCGGCCCAAGCCGTGTTTTCCTCGCAGATTCCCGTGCTCGCGGGTATCGGGCACGAGGTGGACGTGAGCCTGGTCGACATGACCGCCGATGCGCGCGCGGCCACGCCCTCGCACGCGGCCCAATTGCTCTGGCCCGAGCGGGCCGAACTGCGCCGCAGCTTGGCAACCCTGGCCCGGGCTCTGGAACGGGGCAAGGCCGTGCGCCTGGAGCGCGACGAAGCCTGCCTGGACTCGTTGCGCCGGCTGCTGCAGCGTGAAGGCGGCCGCACAATTGCGCAGAAGGGCGAAGCCCTGAATCTTTTTGATCGGGCTCTGGCTTGGCACACGCCGCAACGTCGCCTGGCCGGCCAGGAGGAACGCCTGGCCCTGACCCTGGACCGCCTGCAAGCTGCCGTGCCGCGCAGTCTGGAAGCAAAAGAATCGGTCCTGCGGGTCCTTCGGCTCGGCCTGGAGCGCGTGCCCGGCCTACCGGAACGCCTGGGACGCAACCTGGGTTTTCTGGAAGATCGCCTGTTCCGGGGCGGTCGTGCGCTGTTTGTTCGCGCCGGCCAAGGCCTCGACCTGGCCACTGTCCGTCTGCAAGGGCTCAACCCGCTGGCCCCGCTGGAGCGGGGGTACGCGCTGGCCCGCAAGACCGACGGAAGCTACGTGCGCTCACCCGCTCAGACCGTCCCGGGCGAGCCCCTGACCATAACCGTTCGCGACGGGGATATTCCCGTGCGCGTGGAAGGAGGCAACTGATGCGTTTGTGCCTGACGCGGGTTTTGGCCGCACTCGTTCTGATGTTCCTGATCCTGCCGGTCGGCTGCGCCCAAAAGCCGCCGGAAACGGCGGTTCCTCCGCAAACCGCCCCCGGGCCGGGCGCACCCGCGCCTCACGACGATACCTGGGCTTCGGCCCCGCCCGCCAAGGCCCCGGCGCCCACGCAGATCAAGGCCGAACGGTTTTCCACCGTGCGTTCCCTGCTCTCCGGAGCGGGCCGCAACCCCAACGCGCCCCAGCCAGAAGCCGGGTTTGTCCTTGAAGCCCCGGACACGGCGGACACGGGCAAGCCTTTTCTCATCCGGGTCGGCTACGTCGGTCTTGAGCGGGCCCGCGTCGAGTGGCGCGGCCGGACCCTGGAACTCGCCCCTGATGCGCGTGGAGTCTGCGAGGCGTTGCTGGCCGTGCCCCTGACCGAGAAAAGCCGGGAACTACCCCTATCCCTGACCTTGATGGCCTCCGGCAAGACCGAAACCTTGCGGGCGGAAATCCCGGTGCGCGACCCCGCCTACCCGGTGCAGCGGCTCAAGGTGAATCCCAAATTCGTCAACCCGCCCAAATCCGAGCTTGAACGAATCAAGCTCGAACAGCAGGCCGTGCGCGAAGCCGTCACCCAGGTCAGCGCCGAGCGCTACTGGCAGGTGCCCATGCTCCGGCCCGTGCCCGGCGTGGTCACCAGCGTTTACGGCCTGCGCCGCGTCTTCAACGGCGAAGAGCGCGGCCGGCACCGCGGCGTCGACTTCGACGGCCACACCGGCGAACCCGTTGAAGCCGTGGACACAGGCATTGTGGTTCTGTCCGATGCGCATTATTATGGCGGCAATACCGTGATCGTCGACCATGGCCTCGGCGTCTTCTCCATGTACCTGCACCTCTCGCACATCAACGTCGCCGTGGGTCAGAAAATTTCCCGAGGTGAAACAGTGGGCCTCATCGGCGCCACCGGACGCGTCACCGGGCCGCACCTGCATCTTTCCATGTACGTGGCCGGCGACTCCGTCGACGCCGCTCCGTTGCTGAAGATGTGACGGCTTTTAAGGGCCAGGTCCCCCCAAAAGCCGGAACGAACAAAAAGAGATACACATGGCCAAAAAACCTGATTTTGAGAAGCAGATGCAGCGCCTGGAGGCCATTGTCCGGGAATTGGAACATGGTGAAGTAACCTTGGAACGCAATGTGGCCTTGTACAAGGAGGGCCGCACCCTAGCCGATTCCTGCCGCAGGCTGCTGGACGAGGCCAAACACGAGATTTTCCTCTGCGACGAGGAAGGCAAACGGGAGTTCCTGTCCGGCAATGAAGCGGGCGGCGAAGATGAGGGGGAGGACGACGATGCGCGCTGATGTCGCCCCGGCCGACGCGGTCAAGCTGGTTATCAAAGCCGAAGCCGAACGGCTGGAGGCCTTCCTGAGCCGGGCCTTGCGCCGTGCCGGCACGCCGGAAGGGCTGTGGGCGGCCATGGAATACAGCCTCATGGCCGGGGGCAAGCGCATCCGCCCGGCCCTCTGCCTGATCTGCGCCCGGCTGTATGGCCTGGAGGACAACGCGGCCCTGCCCTTTGCCGCAGCCCTGGAGTGTATCCACACCTACTCACTGATCCACGACGACCTGCCGGCCATGGACGACGACGACCTGCGCCGGGGCCGGCCCTCATGCCACAAGCAATTTGATGAAGCCACGGCCATTCTGGCCGGTGACTCGCTGCTGACCGACGCCTTTGCACTCATGGCCGAGGCCCGGGAAATTCCGGCGGAACGCGCGTTCCGGGCCGTGGGCCTGGTTGCGGCCGCCGCCGGCGGGGCCGGTATGGTCGGCGGGCAGTTTCTGGACATGCAATATACGGCCCGGGGGGCCAAAAATCTGGCCCAAGTCGCGACCATGCAAGCCATGAAGACCGGGGCTCTGCTGCGCGCGCCCTGCATGATCGGGGCTGTGCTGGCCGGGGCGCCCGAGCCCGAGGTGGAACGCATGGGCCGCTATGGCACGGCCGTGGGCGCTGCCTTCCAGATTGCCGACGACGTGCTGAACGTGGCCGGCGACGAAAAAATCATGGGCAAGCCTGTGGGCAGCGATGCCGAAAAAGGCAAGCCCACCTACCCGACACTGATCGGCCTGGAAAAGAGTCGTCTTGCGGCACAAACCAAGGCCGCCGAAGCCGTGACCGCCCTGGAAAACCTGGCCGGGCCCGAGGCCGCGCTGTTGCGGGGACTTGCCGATCATGTCGTCAACAGGGTAAACTGAGCAATGACGTCATCTGCCGAGCACAATCACCCGCGAAGGACTTTCGTGAACACCCCCAAGCCCTTTGACCAGGCGGCCTGGCTGGCTGCCCATCCCGAATACTCCGCCGGGACGGCCCCTGTCGCCGCGGGCCTGCCGGGCCTCTGCGCCTCGGCCATGGACGCCGTGCCGGCGGCCGGAGCGGGCGAAGCCATTTTGCCCTCCATCACCCATCCGGCCATGGTGGGGTGCCTGGATCAGGCCCAACTCAGCCAACTGGCCGCAGAAATCCGGGCCGAACTGGTATCCTCTGTGGCCGCCACCGGCGGGCATCTGGCCCCCTCTCTGGGCGTGGTTGAGTTGACCCTGGCCCTGCTCTCGGTCTTTAGTCCGGCCGAAGACAAGCTGGTCTGGGACGTGGGCCACCAGACCTACCCCTACAAGCTGCTCACCGGCAGGCGGGAACGTTTCAACACCCTGCGTACCCTGGGAGGCATCAGCGGCTTCCCGCGCATCGAAGAAAGTCCGTACGATCATTTCGGCGTGGGCCATGCCTCCACCTCCATCTCGGCCGCCCTGGGCATGGCCGTGGCTCGCGATGTGGCCGGGCAGAACCACCATGTGGTCTCGATCATCGGCGATGGCTCGCTGACCGGCGGCCTGGCTTACGAGGGCATGAACCAGGCCGGAGCGCTCAACCGGCGCTTCATCGTCATTCTCAACGACAATGAGATGTCCATTTCCAAAAACGTGGGGGCATTGTCGCTGTTCATGAGCCGCAACCTTTCGGCCCGCTGGGTGCGGCGGGTCAAGCGCGAGGTTGAGGGTTTTCTGCAAAACATCCCCGGCATCGGCGATGATCTGCTGGAAATCGCCCGGCGCAGCAAGCACAGTTTCAAAAACTTCTTCACCCCCGGCATCCTGTTTGAAGCCTTGCGCTTCAACTACATCGGCGCCGTGGACGGGCACAACATCGAAGAACTGCAAAGGGTGCTGCGGCTGGCCACAAATTTGGACAAGCCCGTGCTGATCCACGTGCTTACCCAAAAAGGCAGGGGCTATGCCCCGGCCGAAGCCAACCCCGTGGGTTTCCACGGCGTGGGCCGCTTCGAGCCTGAAACCGGCTGCCCGGCCGCGGAATGTTCCGGCTCGCTCTCGTATACCGAGGCCTTTGCCTATGCCCTGGGCAAGCTGGCAGAAAAGGACGAGCGCGTTGTGGCCATTACTGCGGCCATGCCTGAAGGCACCGGCCTGACCGGCTTTGCCAAGCGATTCCCCTCCCGCTTCTTTGACGTGGGCATCTGCGAGCCGCATGCCGTGACCTTTGCGGCAGGCCTGGCCACCCAGGGCCTGCGCCCGGTGACCGCCATCTACTCCACCTTCATGCAGCGCGCCTATGACCAGGTGATTCACGACGTCTGCCTGCAGAAACTGCCCGTGACTTTTTGCATCGACCGGGCCGGCCTGGTCGGCGAAGACGGCGCCACCCATCAGGGAGCCTTCGACCTGGCCTTTTTGCGTCATATTCCCAACCTCGTACTCTTTGCCCCCAAAGACGAAGCCGAGCTGATGCACGGCCTAGCCACGGCCCTGGCCCAGAACGGCCCCTTTGCCCTGCGCTGGCCGCGCGGTCTGGGAGTGGGCGCGGCTCTGCCCGAAACCCTGAAGGCTCTGCCCATCGGCCAAGGGGAATTTCTGCGCCGGGCCGAAGGCGGTTTGGCCGTCGTCGCCCTGGGCAACCAGGTGCATCCCGCCCTGGCCGCCGCCGCCCGCCTGGAAGAAGAAGGCATAGAGGTCACCCTGCTCAACGCCCGTTGGGTCAAACCGCTGCCCAAAGCCGAACTCCGCGAAATCGCCGGCCGCCACAAGAGCATTCTGGTTCTGGAAGAAGGCTGTCTGGCCGGCGGCTTTTCTTCGGCTGTTCTGGAGTTTTACAACGACACCGGGCTGCTTCACGGACTGCGGCTGCAGCGTATGGGCCTGCCGGACGAATTTGTGGAACACGGAAAACCCGAAGAGCTCCGTAAACTTTTGGGACTGGACGCCGATAGTATATATCAACGTATGCGCGAGTTGGTGGAAAAAGACCGGGCATAGCGGACGGATTGCCCGGCCGGCCCTTCCCATATGTTGAGAATTCATGTATTGGAGAAACGATTGTACTGTGCCCGGTCACCGGGAAACGGCCTCCAAACCACAACACACGGCAGGCGCAGGCGCTTCGGGTGCGTCCGGCACGGGGTGAGAGCGGTCCATACATGTTCATCATCGTCGGCTACATCATCGTCACTGCCTCGGTCATCGTGGGGTATATCCTGTCTCACGGCAACCTGGCTCTTTTGTTCCAACCCTTCGAATTTCTGATTATTTTCGGGGCCGCCTTCGGGGCCTACATCGCCTCCAACTCGTCCTTTACCCTGAAGCTGGGCCTCAAGGGCTTCGGCCACGCCATGGGCAACGGGCCAAGCAAAAACCATTACCTTGAAATGCTCGCTCTGCTTTACGGCCTGTTTTCCAAGATGCAGCGCGAAGGCATCATCGCCGTGGAAAAGGACATTGAGCAGCCGGAAAACAGCGCCCTGTTCACCCGCTACCCGCTCATGGCCAAAGACAAGGCCGCCTGCTACTTCATCGGCGACACCCTGCGCATCTACCTGACCACGGGCAACGGCAACGAACTGGACAAACTCATGAACGTGGACATGGCCGCCATGCACGACGAAGAAAGCATGCCTGCCCACGGCATCTCGCACATGGCCGAGTCAATGCCCGGCATGGGCATTGTGGCCGCCGTGCTCGGGGTGGTCATCACCATGGGCTACATCGACGCTCCGCCCAAAGAACTGGGCGGGCACATCGGCGCGGCCCTTATCGGTACTTTTTTGGGCATTCTGCTCTGTTACGGCTTCATCGGCCCCATCGGCGCCAAGCTGGAAAACCTGGCCCACGAACGGCACCTGTTCTTCCGGGCCATCAAAGAGGCCGTAGGCGCGGCCGTGCGCGGCTCTTCGCCCATCGTGGCCCTGGAATACGGCCGGCGGGCCATTCCCCTGACCTTCCGCCCGACCTTTCTGGAAATGGAACAGAAGCTCAAGGGAAGCTGAGCCCGGGACGCTCGGCTTTCGGTAAACAGGTTCGCCGGGACGTCATTACAAACAATCCGCCCGCCCCGCACGGCGGACGTTTCCCGCCGTCCGGACGGCGGAAAAAATGTGCGCAGCAGATCGCGCCGCCGGCTTTTCGGCGCCGCGGGAGGTATACATGGCCGGAGGATCCTGGAAAGTCGCCTACGCCGACTTTGTTACGGCCATGATGGCCTTCTTTCTCCTGATGTGGCTCATCAACATGGCCCCCAAGGAGACCCTTGAGGGTCTGGCCGGCTACTTTCAGGCCGACGCCTCCAAGGCGACCAACGTGATCTCACCGGTGGGCACGGCCAACAACCCCCTGGTGCAATATGTCGACAAGCTCGACCAGCGCGAGTTCAAGCTGGACGAGACCGAAAAATCCCAGTACGCCATCGCCAAGCTGCTCAAGGACTACCTGCTGGCCGACGCCGTGCCCGCTTCGTCCAGCGGCATTTCCTCCGACGACGTGGGCGTGATGCTGCACATCACCTCCGACGCCATGTTCCACCCCAACTCCGAAGTGCTCTCCGCCGAAGGCGCCCAGGCCCTCGACAAGGTTGTCGAGGTCATGCAGAAATACAAGGTTTTCCTCGTGATCCGGGGTCATGCCGACAGATCCGAAACCGGCGCCCCGAACTTCCCTTCCAAGTGGGAACTCTCCTCCGCCCGGGCCAACGCCTGCGTCCGTTACCTGGTGTCCAAAGGCGTCGACCCGGCCCTGATCCGCAGCGTGGCTTACGCCGACACCACTCCCTTGGTGCCACCCGACGTACCCGGCGCGGCCGCCAAAAACGCTCGCGTCGAATTCCACTTCCATCGGCCGGAAGTTCGCTCGACCGTCGTCAACTATTAGAGCAGTTTACGATTCAAGTAGTCGCTTAACAGCGGGCAAAGCCCGCCTACGCCTATTTGGCGGCAAGGATTTGCCGACAAATCCTTGCGAGCATTTCAAATGTGAAATGCTCAAGTACACCAGCCCGGCCGGAGGCCGCACGCTTCCACCCGGTGGCTCAGGCTCCGCCAATGCTCCTCCAATTCCGGGAACACGTCCACCAGCAGGATGTTCATATGCGGCCCCCCTGGATATACTTGAGTATCACCCCCGGCGGCTGAGACCGAATTTCTTCAACTTGTACTGCAGGGTACGGCGACTGATGCCCAGGGCGTCGGCGGTTTTTTCACGGTGTCCGCCGTGCTCGTTGAGGGTGCGGATCAGGGCCGCGCGTTCGGCTTCTTCGAGGGGCGAGGCGGCTTCAGAAGCGGGTACGTTTTCGGCCGGGAAGGCAGAAGAATGGTCCGAGGTGGGCAAAGGATAGGTTGAAGCGACGGAACCCGGCCCGGCCGCAACGATATGGGCGGGCAGGGAATCCGGCTCAAGGATGTCGGAACGGCTGAGGATCAGGGAGCGCTCAAGGACGTTTTCCAGTTCGCGCACGTTGCCGGGCCAGCAATAGGCAGCCAGAGCGCGGAGAAATGCCGGACCGACGCCGCGGATGTTCTTGCGGTTCTTTTCCGACAGTCGGGCCAGAAGCCTGGCCACGAGCAAAGGCAGATCTTCCAAGCGCTCGCGCAGGGGCGGCGACTCCAATTCAAGGACGTTCAGACGGAAGAAGAGATCCTCGCGGAATTCGCCGTCGGCCACGGCTTTGCGCAAATCACGGTTGGTGGCGGCAAGAATGCGGACGTCCACGGAGCGGGAGCGTACCGAACCCAAGGGCTCGACCACCCGCTCCTGGAGAACACGCAACAGTTTGGCCTGCAGAGATTGGGGCAGTTCGCCTATTTCGTCGAGAAAAAGCGTGCCGCCATGGGCCAGAAGAAACCGGCCGGGCTTGTCCTTGACGGCGCCGGTAAAGGCTCCGCGCTCATAGCCGAACAGTTCGCTTTCCAGCAGGTTGGCGGGCAGGGCCGCGCAATTGACTTTCACCAGCGGCTCCTTACGCCGGGGACTGGAAGCGTGCAGGGCCTCGGCCACAAGTTCCTTACCGGTGCCGGACTCACCGGTGATCAGTACCGTTGCCTCGCTGGGCCCGGCCTGGCGGATGAAATCGCGCATCCGGCGCATGGCCGTCCCTTCTCCCGCCAAGGCCGAGAGGGCGTCTTCACCGGCCAGTTCCGTACGCAGACGCTCATTCTCGCGCAGCACGCGGCGGTATTCCCAGGCCCGGTTCAGGGTCAGGGCCAATTCGTCGTTGTCGGCCGGCTTGGTCAGGTAATCAAAAGCCCCGGCCTTCATGGCTTCCACAGCCGATCCCACGGTGCCGTATGCCGTGAGCAACACCACGGGCAGGTCGGGGTCGCGCTCGTGCAACGCGGCCAGGGTGGCCCGGCCATCCATGCCGGGCATTTTCATATCCACCAGAACCACGTCCACGGCGCCTTCGGCCGCGTCGAATGCCGCCAGGCCTTCCTCGCCCGAGCCGGCCTCGAACACCCGCCAGCCGGAATCTTCCATGACCGCCCGCAGCAGCAGGCGCAAGGAGGGTTCGTCATCAATGAGAAGGAGTGTTTTCATGATCTTAGAGCAATGTAATTTTTAAATTGTCTATGAAAGCATATTGCCGACGGACTTCCAAACGAGCCCGCAAACGGGTGTCCGCTTGCGCGTCCACCAGAGCGGATAAACATTTCCAATGTTAATCTGCTCTGATACTTCATCCGCTCCGATGGGTGTAGCCGAATCAGCAGGCGCCCGGCGGCGGCGGAAACACCAGACGCACGGTGCAGCCTCTGCCGGGCTCCGAAACAAGCGAGGCTCCCCCGCCGTGATCCAACATGAAGCGTTTAACCAGAGCCAAGCCCAGCCCAGTACCGCCGACTTTGGCCGTAAAGAAGGGCTCAAAGGCTTTGCCGGACTGTTCCGAATCCATGCCGCAGCCCTGATCTCGAACCTCAATCCAGACACCGCCGGACGCCCGGCCGGAAGCCACGATCACAGGCGGTCCGTTGTCCGGCAAGGCATCCAGGCTGTTGAGCAGCAGGTTGAGCAGCACTTGCTTGAGTGATTCGGGGTCGGCGTATACGGCTTCGGCCTCAAGACGGCGCTCCAGGGCCACCCCTTTGCGATCGAGCTCCAGCTTGAGCAGGCCTCCCAGCTCGTCAAGCACGCGGACCAGAGAGGCCTCGGTGCATTCAAGAGTTTTGGGCCGGGACAGGAACAAAAGATCGGTGATCACCCGGTTCAGGCGGTCGGCCTCGCGCACCATGGTCTTGGCGTATTCTTCCTCCGGCTGCCTGCCGGAAAGTTTTTTCACAAAGTACTGGGCAAAACCGCGCAGGGAGCTCAAGGGATTGCGCACCTCATGGGCCACACCCGCGGCCAGAGCGCCCACGGCGGCCAGCTTTTCCGCCTCGGCCAGGCCGGCTTCCAGCCGGCGCACATGGGTTCGGTCGCGGATCAGCACCAGCAGGGCGTTGTCCGGCTCATCGTTCAGCGACAGGCAGAGGATCTCCAAAAACAGATCGTCCAGGCGGGTTTCCCGCCGACCGATGGAAGACCCCACCGGCGACGCCAGGCAGGCGGCCACAGGCGCGGGCAGGGCCTCGGCCGTCCGGCCGAGCAGTTCTTCCGGAGTGCGGCGCAATATGTCCAGGGCGGCCGGGTTGGCTGCGCGAATCACCCCCCCGGCGTCCAGAGTCAGCAGGCCGTCGGGCAGGTTGTCCAAAAGCTTGGCCTGGAAGCGTTCCAGACCGACCGCCTTGCGGGCCTGCTCCCGGCGCGAAAGAAAGTTGACGGCCAAGCCCCAGACGAACAGAGCCGCGGCCGGCATGTAGATGGCCTGAAGCATGGTGTTGTAGCGAAAGCCGCGATAGGCGCCGAGTTGCTTTTCCTGATCGATGCCCACCACCAGAAAAACCGGGCCGGGATCTTCCATGCCCATGTGCATGGGCCGGGCCGGGGCCAGTTCTTTGCCGTAGACATAGGCGATGCGGCCGCCCACGTCCACCCGGCCGGTCCATGAGCCGGTGTCGAACAGGGTTTGGATCATCCCCGCCGGCAGGCGTATGGACGCACCGCTGTGCGAGGTCAGCAACCCACCGCCCGACGGCTCGATAATGCCCACAAAGAGCACGTCGCCGCCCTGCTCCAGGTCTTTGAAAAGATCCACGGTGCGCGGTGTGAGGTGATCGCGCCCCTGGCGCACCGGGCCGCGCCGCAACGAACTTTCCACAGCCAGAAACACCGCCCGTGCGGTGTAAAAGAGGTGCGCCTCTTCCACTTCGGTCTGACGGCGCAGACTCTGCCAGGTGGTCACAGAAAGGGTCGTGCCGATGATCAGCAATGTGACCACGGCCCAGATCAAAGCATTGCGCTCGCGTTTCTTGCCTGCAATATCCATGTGTCCGCCCAAATTTCCTGCAAGAAATTGCACAAATTGCAGGCAAAGGCAAGCGGTGGCTTGCGCTCCAGGCGCACACAGGCTAGAAATAGCCGTTTCCGACACCACCAACAAGGAGCACTGCCCATGAGTCTGCGCACCCTCTGCCTGATCAAGCCCGATGCCGTGGAGCGCGGCCTGACCGGAGCCATTCTGGAAATGATCCGGGAAAGCGGCCTGGAGGTCGTGGGCCTGAAGATGCTGCACCTCAGCAAGGCCCAGGCCGAAGGCTTTTACGCAGTCCATCGGGCGCGTCCCTTTTTCGACAGCCTGTGCACCTATATGGCCTCCGGCCCCATCGTGGCCGCCGTGCTTCAGGGCGACGACGCCATTGCCCGCTACCGCAGGCTCATGGGCGCAACCAACCCGGCCCAGGCCGAGGAAGGCAGCATCCGCAAGCGCTTTGCCGTGAGTCTTGAAGCCAACTCCGTGCACGGTTCGGACGGCGAAGACACGGCCGCCGCGGAAATTCCTTACTTCTTCAGCAGACTGGAGCTGACGGAATGAACGCGCGCATCGGCATCATCGGTTGCGGCAACATGGGCGGCGGCCTGGCCAGAGGCATTCTGACCCGGGCCTTGCCGGCCGGCGGAGGCGCCCTGTACGTATACGCCCGCAACATCGCCAAGGCCAGCCCCCTGGAAGCCATGGGCGCCGTGGTCTGTACGGACGCCAAAGAACTGGCCGCCTTTTCGGACTATATCCTGCCGGCGGTCAAGCCCTACCAGATGGGGGCGATCATTCGCGAGATCGCCCCGGCCCTGACGCCGCAAAAGGTACTGGTCTCCATGGCCGCGGGCTATTCCCTGGCCAAGATGCGCGAAGCCTCCGGCGGGGTCTGCCCGGTGGCCCGGGTCATGCCGAACACCCTGGTCACCGTGGGCCGGGGGCAGTTCGGCCTGTGCCTGGACGACGAAAAGCTCGGCGAAGCCCACAAGCAAGATCTGTACGGCCTGTTCTCGTCCTTGGGCCAGGTGCTGCTGTTGCCGGAAAGCAAGATCAACATCTTTTCCGCTCTGGCCGGCTGCGGGCCCTCGTATATATTCCAGATTGCCGATGCCTTCATTGAGGCCGGGGTAACCATGGGGCTGCCCAGGCCCGAGGCGACCGGCCTGGTCTTCGGGCTGTTCGCGGGTTGCGCCGTGCTGGCCGAAGAAAGCGGTCTGCACCCGGCCGTATTGCGCGAACAGGTGACCTCACCCGGCGGCCAGACCATTGCCGGCTCCAACCATCTGGACCGCACCGGCATGCGCGGCCACATCATCGACGCGGTGCTTTCGGCCATGCGCCGGGGCCAGGAAATGGAGAAGGAAAACAGCTGATCACCCTATGGTCGACTTTCGTAAAATAGAAGCCTTTTGCAAGGTTTGCGAGCTGCGCAGCTTTTCCAAGGCCGGGGAGGCCCTGTTCCTTTCCCAACCCACGGTGAGCGCGCACGTGCAGAGCCTGGAAAAGGAGTTGGAGGTCCAACTGCTCGACCGCATGGGCCGCACGGTGCTGCCCACGCCGGCCGGGGCAGTGCTCTATCGCTATGCCCGCCAGGCGTTCCACGGCCTGGAGGCGGCCAAGGCGGAAATTCGCGCCCTGGCCAGCGAGGTTTCGGGCGATCTGTTGATCGGCAGCAGCGCCATTCCGGCGCACCACTTTCTGCCGGAGGTCATCTCCGGCTTTCTCTGTCTGCACCCCAAGGTGCGGCCCACGGTGATGGTTTCTTCTTCGCAGCGCATCCTGCACCAGGTGCGCAGCGGCGAGATCATGGCCGGCATCGTCGGCTGGGCCGGCGCCCCGGACCCGGATCTGACCTTTGCCCCATTGCTGGAAGACGAGATCATCCTGATCATGCCGGCCGTCTCACCCCGGCCGGAAGGCTTCATCCCGCCGGACCTCAAGGGCGATCTGCCCTCCCTGCCCTTTGAGCAGGCCTGTTTTCTGGACTGGATTTTGCGCGAGCCCAGTTCCACCACCCGGGTGGCCTTTGAAGACGCCCTGCGCGGAGCCGGGCACGACCCGCGCATTCTCAACGTCCGGCTCACGGTGGACAGTTCCAACACCGCAGTGCAGTATGTGGAAGCCGGCCTGGGCGTGGCCGTGACCACCCTTCTGGGCGCCCGCGAGGCCCTGGAGCGGGGCACGGTACTGGCTTTCCGCCTGGACGGGGTCAGAGCGGCCCGACGCTTTTACTGCCTGTTGAACTCCCGCCGGGTGCCCTTCCCCGCGGCCTCGGCCTTTGTGGATCACCTTCTCTCCCTTGTGCCCGGCTTTGAACCGGAAGCGGATGCCTATGACCAGCCAACGATTGATTGATAAAAGCCGCGCCGCAGGGTGAGCGGCCAAAATTCCTCCAGAGGCTCTGGAGAACATTTTACGTAATCTGCCCGTTGACCCCCGGGCGGGTTCCCGTCTTTTGACCTCGACCTCGGTCAACGAAGACGCCGCCGTGGTGCGCCTGCCGAACGGCAAGGCCCTGGTACAGACCGTGGACTTTTTCACTCCCATCGTAAACAACCCCTTCGAGTTCGGCCGCATCGCCGCGGCCAATGCCCTGTCCGACATCTACGCCATGGGCGGCGAGCCATGGTGCGCCATGAACATCGTCTGCTTCCCCTTGAAGGATCTGTCGGCCGACATTCTCGCCGAAATTCTGCGCGGCGGCGCCCAGGCCCTGGCCGAGGCCGGGGCGGTCATGGCCGGCGGGCACAGCGTCGAAGATGCCGAGATCAAATACGGCATGGCCGTTTCCGGCCTGGTGGACCCGGACAACTTTGCCTCCAACGCCGGGCTTCGCCCCGGCGACCTTCTGGTGCTGACCAAGCCCCTGGGCACCGGCATTCTGGCCACGGCCGTCAAGGCCGCCTGGGAGGGTCACGAAGAAATGGAGGCCGCGATCGTTCGCACCGCCGCCCGGCTCAACATGGTGCCCGGGGAGTTGATCCGCGATCTGCGCCTGGCCGCGGCCACCGACGTCACCGGCTTCGGCCTGGGCGGCCATGTTCTGGAAATGGCCTGCGCTTCCAACGTGGATGTGGAAATCAACTGCGCCGCCCTGCCCCTGCTGCCCCGAGCCCGCGAACTGGCCGGCCTCGGCCTGGTGCCCGTGGGCAGCCACGCCAACCGCGCTTTCCGCGCCGCCGATACCTGCATCGCCTCCGGCGTCGACCCCCTGCTGGTGGACATCGTCTTTGACGCCCAGACCTCCGGCGGGATGATCCTAGCCCTGCCGGAAGAAAAACTCAGGCAGGCCGTGCAGCGTCTGACCGAAGCCGGGGACGCCGCCGCCGCCATCGGCCGCGTTCTGCCGCCCGCCGGCGGCCCCCGGCTGCAGCTGGTGTGAGGGAGCGCAGGCTTTCGGACATCTAGGAAGCAGAGGGTTCAGCGCCCTGCCGGGGGAGTTTGGGGGGGTGGCCCCCCCTCAACACCTGCGCCCCTCCACCAGTCGATCATCCGACGGGTCAGACTGATCGGGTGGGGGAGTTCGGGCAGCCGGTCGCGGGTATAGAAGGCGGCTTCTTTGAGCTCGTTGGGTTCGATGCGCAGTTCGCCGGCCACCCAGTCGGAAATGAAGCCGACCATCAGGCCGCTGGGGAAGGGCCAGGGCTGGGAACCGAAATAGGTCACGTTGCCGATGCTCAAGCCGGTTTCTTCCATGACCTCACGGCGCACGCAGTCCTCCAGGCTCTCGCCCACTTCAAGAAAACCTGCCACCAAGCCGTAAAACGGGCCGCGAAAATTGTGCGCCCGTACCAGCAGGGTGGTTTCTTCCTTGCGGATCAGGGCGAGAATGGCCGTGGCCACCTGGGGGAACATCTCGCGGTTGCAGCTTGGGCAACGTTTGGAAATGGGTGTGGCGGGCACGGTGGGCACACCGCAGCCCGGGCACCAACGGGAATAGACTTCCCAGTTGAGCAGCCCGGCGCCCTTGCCCGCCACGAGGTACGGCTCTTCGCCCAGAATGGTGTAGGAAGCGCGCAAATCAACCGGCACCAGACCGGAGTCTTCGGGCAAGGCATCCACGGCATAGGCCAGACAGGGCATCCCCCGGAACATACCGAGGCTGTGCTTGATCGAGGCGGAAGGAACAGGCGCCTCGGCCGCCACGGGCAGGGCCGTCGGCCCGCTCTCGCCGGAACGCAAAAGCAACCGACCTTCATGAAAGATGAACCAGAGTATGTCGTTTTCCATTGTTTCTCTCCCGATTTATGCCCCGAGGGCAATTTCATTTTGAAATTGCCCATGCAACCATGTTGCCGGCGAGCTTCTGAACGAGCCCGCAAGTGTCCTCGGCGCGGCTGTTGGAGCAAAGTAACTTTTCAAAGTTACTTTGCTCTACTTACCCGAGCGTAGGCTGTGCACGATCATGCCGAAGCACACCAGGCCCATGCCAGCCAGAGAAAGCGGCGACGGCACAGGCGCGCCCAACACGGCCACCTCCCCCACCAGGGCAAAAATCACCTCACCCGACTGGGTGGCCTCTACGGCAGCCAGGCGCTCCGGGCTGCGCCGCACCCGGCTGGTGGCGCCGAAAAACAAGAGCGTGCCCAAAACCCCGGAAAACAGCCCCACCAGAGCGGACTGTCCCACCTGCCCTGCAGCCGGCAGCCCCTGGGCCGCCAGCCCCCACAGGGCGATGAGCAGCCAAAACGGCATGGAAGCCAGGGTCATGTTGAAGACCCGTTGCACGGTATCCACAGAATCGCCGCAAACCCACATCATCTTGCGGTTGCCCAGGGGATAGGCAAAGGCCGCGGCGGCCAGGGGCAACACGCACAGCAGCATGGCCGTGAAGGATACCCGACCGGCGTTCTCCCACTGCATCAACGCCACGCCCACAAGGATCAGCAGAGACCAGCGCATGCCGGCAAAAGGGATACGGGCGGGCCGCCCGTCACGATCGCGGTAGAGAAAGGGCACCAGCAGCGGCCCGGCAATGATGGTCACCTGCCAGGTGGCGGCCACCAGCCAGCCTTCGCCGTGGGCCGAAGCGAAGCAGACCAGAGAATAGAACAGGCCAAAGCCCACACAGCTCCAGACAAGGTATTCCAGGATGTGGGCGCGCAGGTGCGCCAGGGCCTGATGCAGGCGCCGGGGGCCAAGAATGGCGGCCAAAAGCGGCAACATGAAAAAAAAGCGCAGACAGGCGCTCCAGGCCCAGTGCCCGCCGCCCAGGTCCATGGAACGGTTGCAGATGAAGGTGAAGGCGAAAAAGAAGGCGCCGAGAAGTCCGTAAAAAATGGCCCGCACGTGGAAGCTCCTTTGTCCGTTCGGTTGTGGTCCACCTTGGGGCAAAGGTCAATATCCGGCGGAAGATTCTTTATTCAGGTGACCCAGGGCCAAGGCCAAGCGGCCCAAGGCCGAGCGAAAAACAGCGACCACGTATCGTTTTTCACTTGTCCCGGCGGGGTCTTCAAGGATAAAATCATTGCAGGGGATTTCGGACGGAAACAACCCGTGCGGCGGCGCAACCGCCCGCGGCCAACAGGAGTCGCACATGTCTTTCAAACGTATGTTCAATGTCGTCGACTTGCAGTGCGGCATTCCGGGACGGGTAATCACCGGAGGCGTGCCCACCGTGCCCGGCAATTCCGTGTACGAGCAGATGCGCTGGCTGGAGAAAAACGACGACCAGATCCGCCTGCTGCTCCTGCGCGAACCGCGCGGTTACCCGGCCATGTGCTGCAACCTGATCGTTCCGGCCAAAGACCCCGGGGCCCAGGCCGGCTATATTATCATGGAACAGACCGAATACCCATTGATGTCGGGCAGCAATACCTTGTGCGTCTCCACGGCCCTGCTGGAAACCGGCATGCTGCCCATGACCGAGCCCTACACCGAAATGATTCTCGAAGCCCCGGCCGGGCTCATCGGCATCAAGGCCCGTTGTGAGAACGGCAAGGTCAAGGAAGTCACCTTCAAAAACGTACCCGCTTTTGCCGTGCACCTAGACGCTACCATTGAAGTGCCGCACCTGGGCAAAGTGGTGGTGGACGTGGCCTGGGGAGGCATGTTCTATGCCATTGCCGACGTGCGCCAGTTCGACGGCCTGGAGATCAAGCCGGAAAACGGCGCCGAGCTGGCCAAAATCTGCTCCATGGTGCGCCACGCCACCCTGGAACAACTGCCCACAGCGCACCCGAACTTCCCCGGCGTAGGCATCAGCATTTCGCAGTTGAGCGGCCCGCCCGACGCGTCGAACATGGACTGGAAGAACGTGGTCACCATGCCTTCAGGCGCGGTGGACTGGAACAAGCCGGCCACCTGGACCGGGGCCATCGATCGCAGCCCCTGCGGCACCGGCACCTGCGCCAAGATGGCAGTGCTCCACGCCAAGGGACAGTTGCCGCTGGGCAAAAAATTCCGGCACGGCGGCATCTTGGGCAACGTCTTCACCGGCGAGTTGCTGGAAGAAACCACGGTCGGCCCATACAAGGCCGTGGTGCCCACAATTACCGGTTCGGCCTGGATCACCGGTTTCCACACCTACGTTGTGGACCCCGAAGACCCCTGGCAAAACGGCTATACCTGCGGCGACATCTGGGGCTAGCAGTCGCCTGCCGTTTTCTGCAAATGAACAACCGAAAGAGACCGCGCGGGTGGTCTCTTTTTTTATCGTCGGGTAAAAAAAATATGCCGTCCGCGCCATGGCTTGTGCGGACTTTCGCCGCCTATACCTTCCCCATGGCGGTGAGCGCGACCGCTCTTTACAAAGCCGCCGGGGTTCTTGCCCGCTACCCGGACGCGGCCGAGCACGCCCGCCAGATCGCCTTCATGGCGGTGGTGGAAATGTTCGTGGCCACACTCATAGTGGGTTACGTATGCCTTCGGTACATCATGCATTACGCCTGCGGATTTTCGGCGTTTTACGCGGGCCTGCGCTTTCCCTCCCGTCCACAACGCGGTTCCGTTACTCTTCCGTAACGCCAAACCTCTTGCAACCGTAAAAACACGACAAAGCCGCCCGGCCTCTTTGCTGCGGTCGGGCGGCTTCGACTCCAATGTAAAGCGAGTTGTCACACGGCCTCGTTCAGACTCACGGGGCACAACGGCGGTATAATAAAAACCACCGAACTTGCGGCCATAAGCACCATGATCCCTGCCAGGACAAGCGCGCCTTTGAAATTGCCGGTCACATAGAGAAGCAGTCCTGTGATGCTCGGGGCGAGTATGCCGGCAACAGCGCCCGCCGCGTTCATGACGCCGGCGATGCTCCCTGCTTGTTGTTGGGGAGCCAGTTCGGTGCAAATCGTCCAGAGCATGGTGGTGGCTGCCGACTCGCAGGCCACAGCCAGAACCAGCAAGGTGACGCAGATCGTAAAGCTCTTGGTGAATCCGACGGCAATCACCACCGAAGAGCAGAGCATCATGGTGACGATGCACCCTTTGCGGGCCTGCGTCATACTGAAACCGCGCGACACCAAAAAGTCGGAGAACCACCCCACCAGGGGTTGGCTACAGAAGCCCGCCAGCCACATGAGTGAACCGTAGGTGGCCATCTGGGCCAAAGAAAAACCATGCGCCATGACCAGATAACCGGGCAGCCAGGTGACAAAGAAGTAAAACAGGTAGTCTTGAAAAAATTTGGCCAACAGCAGCCCGTACAGCCCCCGGTCGGTCAATAGGGCCTTCCACGGCACAGCGGGATGGGGAGCCGCCGGGATGAGCTCGACATCCTTGTGCTCCGTGTAGGTGAAAAACCAGAGAACAGCCCAGCCGAGACTGCAGACGCCGGTGATATAAAAGGCCGAGCGCCAGCCCCAGAGGCTTTGCAGATACGCCATGATCAAAGGGCAGACGGTAAAGCCCAAGCGCAGCCCGGCGGTATACCAGCCGGTAACGGTGCCGCGTTGCTCGGAAGGAAAGTTGCTGTTGACCACCTTGGCATTGACCGGAAAACTGGCGGACTCCCCCACACCTACGCCTATTCTGGCCAGAATCAGATGCAATCGGGTATGCACCGCGCCGGTCAGGGCGGAAAAGAGCGACCAGATGAGCGCCGCCCACCCCATGACCGTTTTGGCGCCGAACCTGTCGACAAGTCCGCCGGCGAAGATGTTGCAGAAAAGATACGGCCAAAAGAAGGATGAAAGCACAACGCCCATTTCAGCGGCATTTAATCCAAGATCCTTGATCATTGCGGGGGCGGCGATGGAGAGACCGGCTCTATCGATCGCATTGATCAGCGTTCCCGAGAAAAGCAAAAAAACAATCCATGCTCTGTAGCCGGATCGAGGATGATCTTTCATAATCACTCCGGATGTTGCAGTGTTTTTGGTAATCAGCAAGAAGCATTCCATGCAACATACAAATTACAACTATTGTAAATTACAGTATATATGTTAACATATATATAAAATCATAGTTTATACAGTAAAAACAGTGTCCACTTTAGGTCATATGACTATATACGAACAATAACACAATATATTTTGCAACAATAAATATAATACTCAGACGCAAGAGAAGCATAATTCAAAAACAACGTGACGCTTTCCCGCTACCCACCACTCCCCGCCTTGACCACCCCGAACCCGCGGAGGAAAAAATAAGCGAACTGCGGCGAGCCATAACCACGGCTTGACGGGTGGGACTGCAGCGTGCCGTCATTCTCGTGGACGGCGTGTATTGTTGCTGCCAAGATGCGCAGCGGGACAGGCAAAAAGCTTGACCGACCCCTGATGCAGGACTATCTATCTTTCCGCCCGAAATGAATTTCCATGACGGCTTATTCCGAAATTACCGCATGCGCATAAGCACATGTTCCGGATGAGCATCGTCGGCAATGCTAAGGATACCATTATGCAGGCAACAGAGGCCATACCAACGACGATCATTCCGGAACGCCCCCAAATAAAAGTGCTGGGAGCCATCAGCCTCTCACACTTTCTCAACGACACCACCCAGTCGCTTATCCTTTCCATCTATCCGCTGTTCAAGAGCAATTTTTCCTTGAATTTCTTACAGATCGGCCTGATCACCCTGACCTACCAGGCGACCGCCTCTCTGCTGCAGCCGTTTATCGGGCTTTACACCGACAGGCATCCCAAGCCCTACTCGCTGCCCATAGGCATGGGCTTTACTCTGTGCGGCCTGTTGCTGATGTCCATGGCCAATACTTATCATTTTCTACTGCTGGCCGCGGCCATGGTGGGCACCGGCTCTTCCGTGTTTCACCCGGAGTCTTCGCGCGTTGCGCGCGTGGCCTCCGGCGGCAGTTATGGTTTGGCCCAATCGCTGTTTCAGGTCGGGGGCAACATGGGCTCTTCGGCCGGGCCACTTTTGGGTATGGCCCTGGTCATGCCCTATGGGCAAGGCAGCTTGGCCTGGTTTGCCCTGGTGCCGTTGCTGGCCATTACGGTTTTGTTCCGCATAGGGACATGGTCCAAAACGCGCCTGCTCCGGCCGACGGTCCGGGCGGGCGCTCAGTCTCCGATTTCCGGCTTCCCGCGATCTGTGGTGTTCCGCACCCTCGCGGTCTTGCTGCTGCTCATTTTTTCTAAATATTTTTATCTGGCCAGCATCAACAGCTATTTCATTTTTTATCTGCAGCACAAATTCGGACTTTCCACCGAATCAGGGCAGTTGCACCTGTTCCTGTTCCTCTTTGCTGTGGCCCTCGGCACCATCGTCGGCGGGCCGGTGGGCGACCGCGTGGGCCGCAAACTGGTCATCTGGGTGTCCATTCTGGGCGTGAGCCCCTTCACCCTTCTTTTGCCGTACGTGAACCTTTTCTGGACCAGTGTGTTGATTTTTGTCATCGGTCTGATCTTGGCCTCGGCCTTTTCTGCCATCGTGGTCTTTGCCCAGGAACTGCTGCCCGGGCGGGTGGGAACCGTTGCCGGCCTGTTTTTCGGGCTGTCCTTCGGCATGGGCGGCGTGGGCGCGGCCGTGCTGGGCAAGTTGGCCGACTCCTATGGCATTGATTTCGTTTACTCTGTGTGCTCGTTTTTGCCGTTGATCGGGCTTCTGACGGTCTTTCTGCCGGATCTGCGGCCGCTGGATAAAGCCCGAACGCGCTGACCGGGGAGAAAAAGGCCTATTCCAACTCCCCCTGGGCCAAAGCAAAACCGCCCGGCCACACTACTGTAACCGGACGGTTTTCTTTGTTTCTGGTGGAGAAGCGCTTTTCCTCCTGGATGGCTTTTTTGATCTGGCTTTTTCCTTCTTGCGCTCCAGAGCCGGGTTGATGCCCTGGTCAAGCCGCCGGCGCAGGAGGGAATTTTTCTCCCCCGCTTCTTTTAGGCCCACCACCGGGAACTTGCCAAGGAAAAGCATCTGCTCCTTGCCCTCAAAAAAATAGCGCGTCCGCCAGTGCTTGCTTTTCTCCGTGACTTTCAGAAACAGCCCGCCACCGTCCGAAAGGCGCACCGACTTGGCCTTGCCCTTGGCTTTGTCGGCTTTCGGCTTCGCCGCCTCAATTCCCTTGATGGTCAGAGCCATGGCGCCCACCTCCCGTTTGTCTGGGTAACTTTTTCACCGAACCTGATTTCAGCAATATACCCGTAATTCCACCCAGGCAAGAGATGGTTTCTACTGTTTTATACTCACCTTCACGGACAAACGAAAGACCGAAAATCCTCTCCGTATAAGGATTTCCGGTCTTTCTTATTCATACTGAAACTAAATTCTGGCGGAGAGGCTGGGATTTGAACCCAGGATACCGGTTTTGCCAGTATACTCCCTTAGCAGGGGAGCGCCTTCGGCCAGCTCGGCCACCTCTCCATGCGGCACGCACTACGCCCCGCGAGCGCGTCTTATAGACCGCCCGACATTCACTGTCAAGGTATTTCGCCTGGTTCGACACCGGTGTCGGCCGTTGCTCCGGCACAGGCCTGCAAGGAGCCCTATAATCGAAGGGGGCGTGAGGCCGGCCGGCCGCGGCGCAGCATGTGCAATGCAATATGCAAAAAACTGCACAAAATTCTCCTAAATATGCAGCTGGTCTCTCGTTCTTTGCTTCCGGGCGAAGCCGTCGCCGGCGTCGGCAGGGCCGGCACGGCTTTCGCAAGTAAAATACTGTGATGCCTGTTTTGTGCAAATGAATGCACCTATACCGGGCAGTCCGCATCCATCGACAAGGAGAACGTTATGTCTCGCGTGAAAATTTTTATCCCCGCTTTCCTTCTGGTCTTGGCCCTTACCGGGGCCGCATATGCTGCGGCGCCCAAACCGGCAGACACAAAGGCCCCCGCATCGCAGCAAAATATGCTTACCCCCGAGCAACGGGATCAATTCAAAAAAATCTATGGTGACTTCATCGACAAGATTGCTCCCATGCATGATGAAATGGAAGGCAAGTTCATGGAACTGCGCGCATTTAAGGGCGTGCAGGGTGTGACCAAAGACGACATCGTCAAGCTGGTGCAGGACATCACAGATCTGAAGGCCAAGATGCGCGCCGAGCGTAAAACCATGCAGGAAGCCCTGGCCAAGGCCGGCATCGACATGCCCTGCGCCGGGATGATGCACGGCATGGACGGTTGCGGCGGCATGATGGGCGGCCACGGCATGATGGGCGGCCACGGTGGCCCGCATGACGGTTCAATGGACAACAGCGACGGCACCCACCACGACGGGCAATAAAGCTGAACGCGCGCAAAATATTATAAGCCGCACCTGAACAATCGACGACGGCCCGAGCGGCCCGGTATTCCGGGCCGCTCGGGCCGTCACGGTTTTCCGCCGGCCATAAGCCTTGCTTAGCGGGGCCCCGCGCAGGTTGAACATTGCCGGTGATTTGTATATTGGATTACAAATCGGCCGCAGGGCGGTCCCAAGCACTGCCGGCAGCGCCGGAAAAAGGGTGCTTCAGCCGACGGAGGCAGCCGGCACAGGCCGGACGCGCGTGAGCCGTTCTCCCGACCGGCCTCTCCAGCCGCCGGGCTTTCGGGCCCGGTTCAGCCGCTCTCCGCAGACCAATGCCGGGAGCTAAAGGGGCGTGCATCATGGCCTCCTTCTTCAAGTCGCCGGACGGCCGAGCCAATCTTTCCGAAGGCTCCCTCTTGCGCCGACTCGGCGCCGCCGGCTTTCTACCCTTCGCCCTGACTCTGACCCAGACCGAAGGTACGCTGTACATTGGCGGCGGCGGGGACGCAAAAAGCCCGACGCCGTGGGAGTGGGCGGAATTTTTGAATTCCTCCGTGCACCCCGACGACATCCCCTTGCTTCTTGAGGCCATCGACAAGCTTCGCAAGTCTCCCGGTTCCCTGCACCTCGGCTTCCGCCTGTTGGCCAACGACGGGCACTGGGCCCGCCACCAGGCCGTCTGCGACGTGGAACGAGGCACTTCCCCCGAGGTTCTGCACATAGCCGGCGTATGCCGCAGCCTGGACCGCCCCTCCCACGGCCAACCGGCTCCCGATGATTCCGAGTTGGAAGCGGCCGTGCTCAACGGCCTGCCATGCCTGTATCTGGTACTGGATCCACAGGGCAGGCTTCTGCACTACAATGAACTGTTTTCCCGCACCTTCCGCTTTGCCGGAAGACTGAGCGGCATCGAAATGCTGTTTTCGGGCAATGAGGAACTCTACAGCGAGTTCGTCGCCGAAGTGCTGCAGGCAGGCACGGGCATGCTGGAACGGCGCCTGGAAAGGGCCGACGGCTCCATCGGCTGGTATCGATGTCTGGCCGGCTCCGCCCCCTTTGCCGGGGGCAGGTGCCTGGTCTGCCAGTTTTCGGATCTCACCGAATACCGTAAAACCGAAGAAGCCCTGCGCCTGGAGCGGGTGCGGCTGGACACTCTGATCGATGCGGCCCGCCTGGGTACCTGGGACTATGACGCCGAGATGGATACCATGGTCTACAACCGGCGCTGGGCCGACCTCTACGGGGTATCACCGGACGAAATCCACGGCTCGCCCGCTTTTTGGGAGAAATACGTCCACCCGGAAGACAAGCCTGCGATCATGTCGGCCGTCACCGCCCACATCAGCGGCCTGTCCCCCTTCTACGAAGCCCGCTACCGGGTGGTGCGCCGAGACGGCACCGTGGTCCACCTGCAAGATTATGGACGCCTGATCAAAGGGCCGGATCACCGCTTCAGCCGCTTCATGGGCGGCGTGCAGGACATCACCGCCCTGAAAAACATCCAGGACGAGCTGACCCGCAGCAAGCTCCAGCTTGAACTGATCATCGACGAACTGGGCATCGACCTGTGGGACTGGATGGTAGACGGCGAGGCCACGTATTACAGCGCCTCGTTTCTCTCCGTCCTGGGGTATGAGGAAAACGAAAGTCCTCGTACCCACGGGGGCCTGCTGGCCCTGATACACCCCGAGGATCTTGAGCGACACTGCAAGATGCGCAACGACTACCTGGAAGGCAAGATTACCAGTTTCAGTAGTGAATGGCGGGCCAAAGCAAAGGGTGGGGGCTGGGTCTGGTATTTCACCCGTGGGCATGCCGTGGAATGGGATTCCGAGGGCCGAATCTCCCGGATAATCGGCGGGAATTTCAATATCCAGGCGGTCAAGGAACAGTCGCGCAAAGAACGCGAGGCACTGGAAACCATCGCCCGGCAAAAAAACGCATTGGAACAGATCATGGCCGTGCGTACCCGCCTTCTCGAGGGCGTGCACAGCCGCTTGAACGCCTTGCTTGCCCAAGGCTTTCCCTCCGCCGGGTTCGATATTTTCCCCACCGAGGGAGAGGCCTTGGGCAATGGCGCCTTTGAGCTGAATCTCAATGAAGCCTTTGATACGATCACCGGAATCATGTGGTGGTTCAGGTGCATTCTTGAAAGCATCCCCACCCCAATCATCGTCACCGACAATGCCGGATGTTGTACCTACATGAACCCGGCGGGCCTGGAAAGTGTCGGCGCCAAAGATCCCTCCGAGGTGCTGGGCAAAGCCTGCGACCAGTGGCCGGACAACACCTGCGGCATCTCTCCGGAACAACGTGGTTGGAACCGCAACACCCTGCAGCCTTTTGAATTTTATCACCCGCGGCTGCAACGGGCCTTCCGGGTGACCAACTCGTTCCTGTACGATCCGGCCGGAACACGCAGCGGCGCCATCGAGATCATGCAGGACATCACCGAGACCCAAGCTGCCAACGAGCGTGTGCGAATGATGCTCGACGCCATGCCCCAGGCCTGCAGCTTCTGGGACGAAAACCTCAATACCCTGGATTGCAACAAGGCCGCCCTGGCCCTTTTCGAACTGCCGGATAAAGAAACATATCTCAGCAACTTTTATAGCTTTTCCCCGGTATTTCAGCCTGACGGCACCCCCAGCCGCGAAGCGGCGGAAAAACATCTGCGTCTGGCCTTTGAGCACGGCGAAGAGATCTTCCACTGGGAACACATCAGCTATTCCGGCAAGCGCCTGCCGACCAAGATCACCCTGCGCCGGGTGCAGACCCCCGGCGGCAACATGGTGGTGGGCTACACCGAAGACCTACGGGTAATTCAGGCCAAGGAAGCCGAGCTGGACCAGGAACGCCGGCTGCTGCGCGACGTGGTCGAATCCAGCCCGGTCTGCTTCATTATCGTAACGGACGAGATTGTGCGCTTTGCCACGCCGCACGCCCTGCTTTTTCTCGGCATGAGCCTGGGCGACCGCATGGCGGATTATGTTGTCGACCCGGCCGAGCATGCCCGCCTTGTGGCCGACGTGCGTGACAAGGGCACGGTCAACTGGCGGCCGATCACTGTGCGCGCCGCCGACGGCATGCCCCGCGACATGCTGGTCAACGCCTTTGCCGCCGATTACTACGGCGAACCCTGTCTGATGTCCTGGCTGCAGGACGTCACCGAAATGCGCCACAAAGAGCGGGAGCTTTCCCTGGCCCGGGACCAGGCCGAAGAAAGCGCCAGGGCCAAAAGCACTTTTCTGGCCAACATGAGTCACGAAATCCGCACCCCGATGAACGCCATTCTCGGCATGACCCGGTTGGTGCTGGACACCAGCCTGCCCAAAGGGCGACGCGACAATCTGGAAAAAGTGGAACAGTCGGCCCGGTCGCTTTTGCGCATTATCAACGAAATTCTCGATTTTTCCAAAATTGAGGCAGGCAAGATGGAAATGGAGTGCCTCGAGTTCGACCCCCGACGCGAGCTTGAAGGGGTGCTCGGCATGTCCGAGCCGGCCGCAGCCGAAAAAGGCTTGCTCCTGCAACTGCACGTGGATGCCGGCCTGCCCGCCGTGGTCAGCGGCGACGCTCTGCGTATCAATCAGATTCTGACCAACCTGATCGGCAACGCGGTCAAGTTCACCCATACGGGCAGCGTGGATGTTCTGTTCACCTTGGGAAAGACTGAAAAAAAGACCGCGGAACTAATCTATACCGTACGCGACACAGGCATCGGCATGGATGCCGATCAAATCGAAAAGCTTTTTTCCGCCTTCACCCAGGCAGATTCCTCCACCACCCGTCGATACGGCGGCACCGGCCTCGGCCTGGCCATCTCCCGCCGGCTGGCCGAGCTTATGGGCGGCTCGCTGACCTGCACTTCCCCCCCGGGGCGCGGTTCGGAGTTCATTTTCCGCGTCTCCTTGCCCGTGGTACGCAAACGACCGTCGCGCAAATCCGTTCAGCCCGCGGTCCGCTCCGACCCAGCCTCTCTGGTGGCCCATCTGAAGGGCAGTCGGGTGCTTCTGGCCGAAGACAACGAGATCAACCGAATCATTGCCAGAAATATGCTCAGGCGCCTCGGCTTTGTGGTGGACGAAGCAGCCGACGGGGTCGAGGCCGTGAACATGGTCCGGAAAAACACCTATGCCGCAGTGTTCATGGATATCCAGATGCCGCGTCTGGACGGCTTTGCCGCCACTGCGGCCATTCGCCGGCTCAGGGGGCAGAAAAACCTGCCCATCGTCGCCATGACGGCGCACGCCATGGTCGGCGACAAAGAAAAAAGCCTGGCCGCCGGCATGAGCGCCCACATAACCAAACCGCTGGACGAGGAAGAACTCGGCCGCACGGCGGCCCAGTTGCTCCCGGCGCCTGCCTCGACCGATGCGACTCCCGCCGCGCGGCCGCGCGGCCGCAAGGACTGCCCCGCGCCGCCGGCCGCGACCGGCGGCGAGTTGGATACCGAGGCGGGTCTGCGCCGTATCGGCGGCAAGTCCGAATTGTATCTGCAGCTGCTGCGGCGTTTGGCGGCCGAGAGCCCGGGCAAGGTCGCGGACATTCTGGCCAACATCTCTGAAGGCAAAAAAGAAAAAGCCATTTTGGCGGCCCATACCCTTAAGGGCGGAGCGGCCAACCTGGGCGCCGAGCGGCTGCGGGCCGCCGCCGAGGCCATGGAAAAGGCCTTACGCCTGGATGACACCATTGCCGCGCAACGAGCTCCAGCGGAACTCGGCCGGGCGGTCGAAGCCTTTTGCCGCGCCGTCGAAGCTTTTGCCCAAGGGCAAAGGGCGAACGGGCAGCAGTCGCGCCAAAAAGGTAAGGAGTAAGGATGCGCAAGCACCAGTTCATCAAAAGCGACTGCAAGTGCGAGCGCCGGGCCACCTATTTTGTCTGCCGGCATTGTGGAGCTGTGGAATATGCCGCTACGGACGAACTACGGCATCTGGAACTGCTGCGGGCCACCTGCACATCCGACGAGGCGCCGTTGGTGCAGCCTGCCGAGAAATTCCGCGCCTCCATGGGCGGCGCTTTTGACTGCCTGGCCCCGGACTATGCCTAGGCCGGCCAATAGCTAGAGCAGTTTACGCTTCAAATAGTCGCTTAACGGCGGGCAAAGCCCGCCTACGCCTATTTGGCGGCAAGGATTTGCCGACGAATCCTTGCGAGCATTTCAAGGGTGAAATACTCTAAAGTCTATACTTCTCAATCCGGGCGAGCAACGTAGGCCGCGAAAGTCCCAGCATCCGCGCCGTGCGCGACCTGTTGCCGGCGCAGAGATCCAGAGCCTCGCCGATAATCAAAGCGCCCATCTTGTCCATGAGTTCGTCAAACACGTTGCCTCCGTCGCCGTCGCGCAAGGCACGGCGAATTTGCTCGCGCAGACCCTCGGGCGGCGGGGCCGCCTGCTCGGCCTCGGGCGCCGCGCCGGAAAGGGCCCGCTCTATATCCTCGGCCTTGATGGCCGCGCTCCTGCCGAGGATAAAAATTTTGCGCAGCAGGTTTTCCAGCTCACGCACGTTGCCGGGCCAGGAATGGGCAGCCAGGCGGGCCAGGGCGGCGTCTTCGATTCCGGCCGGGGCATGTCCCACCTCGCGGGCAATGCGCCGGGAAAAATGCCGCACCAGCAAGGGGATATCTTCCTTGCGCTCCCGAAGCGGGGGCAGATGCAGAGCGACCACGTTGAGGCGATAATAAAGATCCCGGCGAAAACGCCCATCGGCCACGGCCGCTTCCAGATCGCGGTTGGTGGCCGCGATGATCCGCACGTCCACAGGGATGGGCCCCGCCCCGCCAAGCCGCTCGATCTGATTTTCCTGCAGCAGGCGCAAGAGCTTGGCCTGGATCGACATGGGCATGTCGCCGATTTCATCCAAAAATACCGTACCGCCGGCAGCCTGCTCGATCTTGCCGATGCGCCGGTTAAGCGCGCCGGTAAATGCCCCGCGCTCAAAGCCGAACAATTCGCTTTCCAGCAAGGTTTCAGGAATGGCCACACAGTTCACGGCCAGAAAAGGCTGCTTGCTGCGGTCGCTGTGCTGATAGAGGGCGCGGGCCACCAGCTCCTTGCCGGTGCCCGACTCACCGCGCAGCAGCACCAGGGCGTCGGTGGGAGCCACCCGGCCGATGGCCTTGTACACTTGATGCATGGCCCGGCTTGCGCCGACAATTGCTTCTTCTTCACCGTCATCCTCTTCTTCGGGCGAAAAGACCACCCGTGCCCGCATCAGCCGGCCGGCTTCCAGGGCTTTGTCCACCAGGGCCAGGACATCGGGGATCTCAAAGGGCTTGAGAATATAGTCAAAGGCTCCGCACTTGGTGGCTTCGATGGCCGACTCGGTGGTGCTGTAGGCGGTCATGATAATCACCGGCAGGCGCGGCTCACGCTCGTGCAGCAGGCGCAGGGCGGCCAGCCCGTCCATGCCGGGCATGCGTACATCCATGATCACCGCGTCGGGCGCGTGTTCCTCGGCCAGACGCAGGGCGGCTTCGCCCGAGGCTCCGGTGATCACCTCATGCCCTTCCATGGAAAGGATGTTGTAAAAGCTGTCGCGCAGGCGATCGTCATCGTCCACCAGAAGGATCTTGTCCATGTCGTTCCCGTGTTCCCGTAGATATTGTCATACCTTACCAATACCGCCGATACCCGGCAAGCGGACGGGGAAATGGGGCCGGAGCGCGCCTTCATTGACAAGATCCACAGCCAGCGGCTAGAGTTGTCGATTGGCGTTTATCATTTTATCAGGTGGCACAATGAACGAGGTTCCCGGAAAACCGGCGCCGCCCCGGCACGTGGCGGTGATCATGGACGGCAACGGCCGCTGGGCCGCCATGCGCGGCCTGTCGCGCAGCGACGGACATCGGGCGGGCACCGAAGCGGCGCGGCGCATTGTTGAGGCCTGCCTGGACGAAGGCATCGGCCACCTTACCCTGTATACCTTCTCACGCGAAAACTGGCGCCGACCTGCCGCCGAAGTGGCTTTTCTCTTCGATCTTCTGGTGGATTTCATCACCCGCGAACTGCCTGCTCTGGAACAAAAAGGAGTGCGCCTGCGCGTGCTCGGCGAGCTGAAGGAGCTGCCTTTCGCCACACGCAAGGCCCTGGAACTGGCCATGTCGCGCACGGCCCACGGCAACCGGATGATTCTCAACCTGGCCCTGAACTACTCCGGCCGGGAGGAACTGGCCCGCGCGGCCCGGCTGTATATGGAATCCGGGGGCAAGCCCCGCGACCTGACGGCCGAAGCCCTGGCCGGGCATCTCTACACCGCCGGCCAGCCGGACCCGGACCTGATCATCCGCACCAGCGGCGAGTTCCGCCTGAGCAATTTTCTGCTGTTTCAGACGGCATACAGCGAACTGTATTTTACCCCGACCCTGTGGCCGGACTTCACCCCGAAGGAACTGCGCAAGGCCTTGGCGGAATATGTCGGCCGGACGCGGCGCTTTGGGGGGGTATCGGCCCCCACGGAGGATGCATGATTTCCGGCGAACACCGTCTGCGTCTGATCACCGGCTGCGCCTTGGCCGCGCTTCTGGCCGCCTGCGTGGTCGTGGGGGGCAGGCCGCTGCAGTTTCTTGCCCTGGCCGTTGCCCTGATGGGCTTGTTTGAGTTTTACGCCATGTTCTGGCCGGGCAAAAAGTGCCCCATCGCCAAGGGTATCGGTCTGGCTCTGGGCGCGGGCGTAGTGCTCGCCCACGGCTATGACCCCATGTGGCTGATCATGTTCCTGACCCTGCCCTGCCTTCTGGCCGCCCTGTTCTTTCTTTTCTCCTACGGCCGGGGAGAAGAGGTTCGCCTGGGCGACTATGTGCCGCTGATCTTCGGCGGCATCTACATTCCCCTGACCCTGCAGATGGGCCTGGGCTTCGGCCCGGCCGAACAGGCCCTGTGCGTGCTCGCGGCCATCGGTACGGATATCGGCGGCTACTATGTGGGCTGCCGTTTCGGCAAGCACAAGATCTGGCCCTCGGTCAGCCCGAAAAAAAGCTGGGAAGGCGCCATTGGCGGGCTGCTGCTTTGCGCGCTGCTCTGCGTGATCTTCGGCCTGCTTCAAGAAAACGTTGGCATCGGTCTACCGGCTCTGCCCCTGCCCGCCTGGGTTCCCATAGGCATCTTGCTCAACCTGGCGGCCCAGTTCGGCGACTTCTTTGAATCCGCCCTGAAGCGTACCCTGAACATCAAAGATTCCGGCACCATCCTGCCGGGCCACGGCGGCGTGCTGGACCGCATCGACAGCCTGCTGTTCGTGCTGCCCGCCTTTCTGCTGGTGCGACAGTTGCTGGGGTAAGCATTGCAAGGCTATATCTCCCGTCTGCCCGGCAGGGCCTTCTCCGGCAAACGGCTGCGCGGCATCTGCCTGCTTGGGGCCACCGGTTCCATCGGCCGCTCCACTCTGGCTGTGGTGCGGGCCGCGCCCGGGGTCTTCCGGGTCAAGGCCCTGGCCGGCGGCAACAACATCGAGTTGCTGGCTGAACAAATCCAGGAGTTCTCCCCAAGCCATGCGGCCGTGTGCGATGAAGACGCGGCCCGTCGACTGCGCGCCCTGCTGCCCGCCCGCAGCCGTCTGCACATTCTTTTTGGTTCCGAAGGATTCCGCGAACTGGCCGCTCTGCCCGGCGTCTCCCACGTACTGGCGGCCCAGAGCGGCGCGGCCGGCCTGCCGGGCACCGAGGCGGCCGTACGGGCCGGCAAAATCGTGGCCCTGGCCAACAAAGAATCGCTGGTTATGGCCGGAGCCCTGTTGCGCAAACTCTGCGCCGAAACCGGCGCAGCGCTTCTGCCGGTGGACTCCGAACATAACGCCTTGTTTCAGTGTCTGCACGGCAACCGCCTGGACGAGGTCGAACGACTGATCCTCACGGCCTCGGGCGGCCCTTTTTTCGGACACGGCAAGACGGATCTGGCCGCAATCACCCCGGAACAGGCCCTGAACCACCCCACCTGGAATATGGGCGCACGCATCAGCATCGACTCCGCCACCTTGTTGAACAAAGGCCTGGAGATCATTGAGGCCTGTGCCCTGTTCGGCCTACCGCCGGAGCGGGTGCGCGCCGTGGTGCACCAGCAGTCTCTGGTGCACTCCCTGGTGGAATATACCGACGGCTCCGTGCTGGCCCACCTGGGGCCGCCGGACATGCGCCTGGCCATTGCTCACTGCCTGTTTTACCCCCGACGCGCTCCGGCCGTGGTCAAGCCCCTGGATATCTTCCGCCTGCGGGCCCTGACCTTTGTTGCCCCGGATCTCGAAACATTTCCCGCCCTGGCTCTGGCCCGCGAGGCCCAGGGCATGCCCGGCGGGGGCATCATTCTGAACGCGGCCGACGAAGAGGCGGTGCGCGCCTTCCTGGCCCGGCGCATCGGCTTTTTGGACATTCCGGCCTGCCTGGAACATTGTCTGCATTCCGGCCTTCCCCATGCCAATTTTAATCCCTATAGTATGGAAGACATTTTGGGGCTGGACGAAGCGGCCCGCGCCGCGGCCCGGTCCTTCATCGCAACCATTGAGCGGACATGATCGGTACCATCACCGTTGTTCTTGTTTTCGGCGGCCTGATCTTTTTTCACGAACTCGGGCACTTTCTTTTGGCCCGGCTCTTCGGCATCGGGGTCAAGACCTTTTCCCTGGGCTTCGGCCCGGTGCTGGCCTCGCGGCAAATCGGCGCCACCAAATACCAGGTGGCCGCGCTGCCTCTGGGCGGCTTTGTTTCCATCGTGGGCGAGACCCCGGACGCCGAGATTCCCGAACCGTTCACGGAAAAGCAAAGCTTTGCCCTGCGCCCGGCCTGGCAGCGTTTTTTGGTCATCGCGGCCGGCGCGGTTTTCAACCTGATCCTGGCCTGGCTGATCTGCTGGGGCGTGGCCGCGGTCCAGGGCAAGGCCGAACTGCCCGCCCGGGTGGGTACGGTCATTGCCGGCAGTCCGGCCGAAGCGGCCGGGGTGCAGCCCGGCGACCTGATCCTGGCTGTTGACGGCAAGACGCCACGCGTTTGGGAGGATCTGCCCAGACTGGTGCAGCACAATGCCGGCGCTCCGGTGCAGTTGGACATCGACCGGGCCGGCTCGCGCCTGCGTCTGGAGGTCGTGCCGCGCAAGCAGGCCCAGAAAACCTTGTGGGGCGAAGAGTTGGATCGCTGGACCCTGGGCGTGACCCCGGCCCCCGATATACACATGGTGCCCCTTTCCTTCGGCCAGGCGGCGCTCGAAGGCCTGCACAACACCGGCAATATGGTGCTGCTCATCGGCAAGTTCCTGCGCGGTCTGTTTGTGCAGACCGTACCGGTGAGCGACATCTCCGGCCCCGTAGGTATCGTGACCACCATCTACGATTTCTCCACCAACCTTACGGCCACGCTGCTGCTGGCCGCGGCTTTGAGCGCCAACCTGGGCGTGGTCAACCTGCTGCCCATCCCGGTGCTCGACGGCGGCCATCTGCTCTTTCTACTTCTGGAAATGATCTTCCGCAGGCCCCTGCCCGTACGTCTGCAAAACTACGCCATGGTCGGCGGGCTGGTCTTTCTCGTCTCCCTGATGCTTGCGGCCACTTGGTTTGATGTGGGGCGGATGATCGGCGCACCGTAAGATGACCTACCCCGTCGGCATAGGAAGAAAAGCCCAATCCGGCTCGCTCCTGGTCATGAACACGGCCGAGGGGGTGCTGCAGATCGTCCTGGCGCGGGAAGGGTCTGTACTCTGGAGCGAGTCGCTGCCGGCCGCCTCGCAGGGGGCGGAACTGCTCACCCCGGCCCTGGCCCGGGGGCTGGAAACGCTGGGAGCAAAGCCCAAAGATATTCGACGCATCACCTGTGTGGTCGGCCCGGGGAGCTTCACCGGCCTGCGCCTAGCCTGTGCCACTGCCGCCGGTCTGGCCGCGGCCGTGGGCGCGCTGCAGGCGGGCCTGCCCCTGTTGCCCTTGCTGGCCCGAAGCGCCGCCAAGCGGTTGGGGACTGCGGCCGGCCTGTTCGGGGTGATCACCCATGCCCGACGCAACCTGGTGCATCTCCAGGTGTTCCGCCTGAAAAGCGCAGAACTTGAAGCGGCAACCGAAATTCTTGTCCTCAGCCCGGAAGCGGCCGCGCGCGCCACCCTGGCCCACGACTCCGGCTGCACTCTGCTGGGGAGCGGCCTCGGCCGTAACCGTGGCGCCATCGAGGCGGCTGTGGCCGGAAGCGAAGCACGCCTGCTCGGCCCGGAACACGATCACCCCTCTCCGGCCGTGCTCGTGGCCGAGGCAGAGGCGGCCACGTTCGGCTCGGAACCGCCCGTGCCCCTGTATGTCCGCCCTTCGGATGCCGAGGAAAACCTGCCCATCCTGGCCAAAGCTCTGGGCCTGGATGTGGGACGGGCCATATCGGCCCTGCGCGGTTTCACGGCCTACCCACCGGCGGGGGGGGGCTCGGTATGAGCCTTTCGGCGCGGGACAAGGCCGAGCTTCTGGCCCTGATTGCGGCAGACAAACCCGTGCCCCGCGCCCTGCTCGAACCCCTGCTTGCTCTGCCCGACGAGGGCGAGTTTCTCTGGCCCGGCAAGACCGCGCCGGACCCTGCTCCCCCGCATCTTTGCCTGCGCCGCGATGCCGCTTCCGTGCCGCGCAACGCCGCCATTGATCCGGAAGGAGCGCACAACCTGCTCTTTCATTGCGACAACTTGGCCCTGCTGTATACTTTGGTCCATGCGCCCGTCTCTCTGCCGCAAATGCCGAAGCAACGACCCCGGCTGATTTACCTGGACCCGCCCTTTGCCGTGGGCGCCGATTTTTTCGCCGGCCGGGACGGAGAAAAGGTGCCGGCCTTCAGCGATAAATGGGAAAATCTGGCCGGCTGGCTGAACATGCTGCGGCCGCGCCTCAAGCTGATGCGCGAGCGCCTGGCCGACGACGGCTGCCTGTGCCTGCACTGCGACCGGCGCACCGTGGCCCCGGCCCGGCTGCTCCTGGACGAGTGTTTCGGTAAAAGCCGCTTCATCAACGAAATCATCTGGCACTATACCGGCGGTGGACGTTCCAAAAGCCGCTTTTCCCAAAAACACGATACCCTGTTGCTGTACGCCAAATCCGGCCGCCGGCACTTCAACGCCGATGCCGTGCGCGTGCCCTACAAGCCGGGCAGCGGCTACGCCGCCGCCGGCATCACCGCCCGCTCGGGCAAGCACTATTTGCCCAACCCCCTGGGCACGCCCGTGGACGACGTCTGGGACATCCCCATGCTCAATCCCCTGTCGTCCGAACGCACCGGTTATGCGGTACAGAAGCCCGAGCGCCTGCTTGAACGGTTGATTGCAGCCCTGACCGAACCGGGAGATCTGGTGGAAGACTATTTCTGTGGCAGCGGCACTACGGCGGCCGTGGCCCACAAGACCGGCCGGCAGTGGCTGGCCTGCGACGCCGGGCCGGCGGCCGCGGCAATTGCCGCAACCCGTTTGCGCAACCTCGGGGCGGCCTTCACCCTCTATCGGGAGTAAATACTTTGGGACGGCGGCGGTCCACCACGCAGACGCAGGCGGCATTCACCGTTGCCGTATAGCGCCGGAGTGGGTGACTCCGTTAAGAAAACAGAGGCTCCCGGCAATGCGCCGGGAGCCTCTTTACATACCGCCGCCGTGACGCGGCAAAACAAAAAACCTTCGGCCGCGCGGCCAAAAATTTACTCTGCGTCCTCCATGGCCTCTTCCAGGGCGGTCAAAACCAGATCCATGGCCACGGCGTCCACAGCCGTGGCCGAAGCCGTGGGCGTCAGTACCGGCAGATAGTCGCCGCCGGCCTCCAGGGCCTCACCGGCTACAGCGGAAAAATGCCGCACCCGGCCCTCGATATGGGCCAGCAAAGGGTGATCTTCGTCGACCCGCCCCTCATCCACGGCGTCCAGAAAAGCCGAAACCTGAGTGGGAGTCAGGGCGTCGAAATCGGAAACGGGAAAATCGCTCATGACGGCATCCTTTTGTACGGGCATGGTTTTGTCCGGCTCAATGGTACGATCCTCCGCTCCAATATGCAAGGAGAAGGCCGACGTGCCGTTACGCAATTCACGAATGAATGCTTCAGGCCCTCAGCGTGGCGTCAAAATACTTGCCCACGCCATAATCGCGCCGGCGGAAAAACTTCTCGGCTGCCGGGCCGATGATTTGCAGTTCCGGCTGCTTTTGCTGCACATCCAGAGCGATGCGCATCTCTTTGGTGCAGCCGGTGGAAAAGGTGGCGTCTTTGCCGGTCCAGACCGAGGGCACCTTGCGCTCCAGCAGGGCAAAGCCGACTTCAATATCCTCAACGGTCTGGAAGCGCCAGACATCCAGCAGACCGCTGCGCTGCACATGTTCCCACATGTACATCAGGTCGTCGCCATCCATGCCTTCCTCAAAGTGCTCGGCCGGGTTGATGATGAAGGTGGCGTCCATTTTTTCCCGCAGTCGGGCCACAAAGGCGTTGACCAGAGAAATGGCCGTCTTGGTCTGGCCGGGAATGGAGCCGATCACGGCGCTGTAAAACATGATCGTCTTGCCGGCGGCCCTGGCCCGGCGCATTTCCTGAATAAGGCTTTTGGCCTTGGCCAGCAGATCTTTTTCCGCAAACTTGCGGATCCAGACCGCCTTGGGCTTGGCCTGGATGCGGAAACCGCCGTCCTTATCGCGCCACCAGGCGATGACGTCGCGGGTGAACTCGTGGCTGGAATCGATGAGCACCTGCTTGTTGCGAAAGCCTTTGGCCAGCACCACGTCGCATTCCTTCCAGGCCCTGGCGAAGGTCACGCCCGTGCGGTAGAGATTGAGCTGTTCGGAGGTGCCGTCGGAAACAATCAAAAACCGCCGCTCGCGCAGCAACTGGAGCAGATCGTTCTTGGACACGCCGTCGCGCCGGACCACATGGGCGTCGCCCAAAAGTTCCTTGAGCAACGTATCGTACTCCAGGTCGCCGATGGTGGGCGAATTGAAATAAAAGGCGTCCTTCATGGCCAGGATCACCTGGTGCCCCTGGCGCAACAGGGCACGGATCAAGGCCAGATCAAAAATAAAGCCGCCGGCCACGTCTGGAATGAACAGGATTTTACGGCGTTCGTCGCTTTCCGGCCCAAAGACCCGGCGCAGGCAATCGCAACGCTTGCGGGCGCTCTTGATATCCTGCTCCAGGTCGAAAACCGACATGTTGCTTTCCCACATGCCTTCCTGGGAAGAAATGAGCATCAGCCGGGCAATCTCGGCCAGATCCATCTCCCAGCGCAACGAAGGAATGTCTTGACAGGCCGTGCCGAAGTCGGGCGCGCAGTGCAACAGAGCCCGCTGCACGGCCGAATCGCGCAGGCGCTCGGCCGCCCGCTGGTTGGCCAGGCGCTTTTTGTCGCGAAAAGGATCGTTGTCGCCGCACTGGGTCAGGACAATGCCCACCAAACGCTTGATCAGGCGCGAGGGCAACACCATGCCCGACTCCAGATACATGCGGAAGCGGTAGCGGCAAAAGCCGAGCACCCGGCGTTCGTCGTTGCGGCCGACGTTGTAGCTTCTCACCAGCTTGACGATGAACAGCCAAGCCCTGCGATACTCGCGCACGTAGGGCCGGCCTGCCGAGCTGTCGTAAAGTTCCTGAAAGGTTGCGTCGGCGCAGGGCAGGTAAATTTGATCGTCGCGCAGGGCCGCCATAAAGCGCAATTGCTCAGGCGAGGCGACGTAGGAAGGATTGAGCAGATACTCCAGGTTGTTTTCCGTGAGGAAATGATACAGCCAGGCTTCCAAGGCCGGGTTCTTGCCCATGCGGATGTCGCTGACGCGCTCGACCGCGGGGAGCTTCGACATGATTTTCTCCTTGAGATACAAACGGGGCCGGGTGAACCAGGTCCGCTTGCGTTACGCTCTGCCCGCCGGCTGGGTGGGCGGTGCTTCCTGCACAAAGCCCACGCTGCGCAGGCGCTCGAAATAACCAACCATGCCCAGGCGGGCCACGGGAAAGCGACCGGGCAGGCCGCAGACCCGCAGGGTGTCGCCCACTTCCAGAAGGTGGGTCTCCTGCCCGTCCAGGGTCAGGTAGAGATCGGTGCCGGCTTCGCCGACGGTGACCGCAAAACCGGTCTGCGGGGCCAGGACCAGGGGTGGAAAACTGCCCAGAAAGGGGCAAATGGCCGAAACCACATAGGCATTCAGACCGGGGTGCAGCAACGGCCCTCCGGCCGAGCAGGAATAGCCGGAAGCCCCCGTGGGCGAAGAAAAAATCAGGCCGTCGGAGCGCAGGATCATGAAGGGCTTCTCGCCCACGCTCAACTCCAGGCGCACCAACCGGGCCAGCTTGCCGCGGGTGACCACCACGTCGTTGATCACCTCGCCCTGCAAAATCTCCCGCCCGTCGCGTTCCAGGTGCCAGCCCAGGGACATGCGCTCTTCCACATCAAAGCCGTGCGCAAGGGCGTGTTCCAGACCCTCGCGCCAGTTCTCGCGCGAAAGTTCCGCCAAAAAACCCACCCGGCCGAAGTTGATTCCGGCCAGAGGAATGCACCGCCCCAGCAGGGAGCGGGCAATGGAAACAATGGTTCCGTCGCCGCCCAGGGCCAGGACCAGATCCACCTCAGGCAGCGATTCGGCCGAAACTCCGTGGATCGAACAATGCACGGCCGCGCCGTGGGCTTCGAGCAGCCGGCGCACGGCTTCGGCTTCGGCCTCGGCCTCGGCGTTGCCGTCCTTGATCACCAGGGCTACGGACGAGAGTTCTCCGGTAATCGACATCAAGAATCCAGCCTTATGTCCAGGGGACGACCGTTGCGGGAAGGGTCGGCACTCGTCCGGCCGAGGCCCGAAGAAGCTCTCGGAGGCGGCAGCGTGGCCGCTCCCTCCAGCAGGGCGGCCAGATCTCCGACCGGCGGCGCGGCTTTGCCCGGTTCATTGGAGCGACGCGCGGCTTCGGTCAGCCGGGCCTCAATCAGGGCCAGTTGCGTTTCAAGCCGGGAGAAGCGCTCCTGCATCAGGCTCTGCTGGGCGGCCAGGGTCCGCATGAGAAAAACAAACATCACCAGCAGGCCGACAAAGCCCAGCAGGAGCATCAACATGAGGCCGGAGGCCGGGTTGGAAAACATGGGTCTCTCCAGATTACCGATTTTTCCTTGCCTGAGGGGACCGTCTCGGCGTAAGCATACGGCTCCGGGCGGGAAGGCCCTCCCGGCAGACTCTCAAGGATAGCACAGACCCTTGGGGGAAACAACGCCGCAGGCCCACTGCCGGCCGCCCGGCGCGGCCGTTATCGGAGCGTCCGCCATGGCTTCTTCGTCCATCCGACCCCATCTGCTCTTTGCCGATGCCGAAGGGAACATATACGACCATCCGGATCTGCTGCTGATCTACCGGCGCGGCCGAGAATTCGGCCTGCCTCGTCCGGACGAACTCATGCCCCTGCCCGAGGAGAGCGAGCTCTTTCTTCTGCCCGGCCGCCGCGCCCTGGGCCTGGACCAGGAAACCGGGCAAGTGGAGGAAATCGAAGAGCAGGCCGTGGCCGCCTTTGTGGCTCCGGCCCATACCCTGACCGGCCACCCGGCCTACGCCACCCAAAAGGACGCCCCGGTGTTGCCCCTGTTCGCCTACGGAGCCGTCGGCTTTGCCAATGGACGCTTTTACGTCTGCGCCAAAAAGGTGGACGAAGACCCGCGCCAGGTATTCCGCGGCATTCCGCCCGCTGCTCTGCGCAAGAAGGCCGAGGCCCTGCTCAAGCTTTATCCGGACAACCGCCTGATGCAGCACCTGGTGGCCAAATGCGCCCTGACGTACAGCTGCCCGGCAGCCCGCAACCTCTGCCTGGGCCGCTATGAAGCGCCTCTGCCGGTCTCACGGGTCTGCAACGCCCGCTGCGTGGGTTGCATCTCGCAGCAGGAAAAAGGGTCGCGCATTTGCGCCACGCCCCAAAACCGCATGGGCTTTCGGCCCACGGCCGACGAAATTCTTGAAGTCATGCGGCATCATGCCGGCAACGAACCGGAACCGATCTTCTCCTTTGGCCAGGGCTGCGAGGGTGAACCTCTGACCGAAGCCGACCTGCTGGTCGAGGCCGTAACCCGCTTCCGGGCGGGGGGCGGCCAGGGCACGGTCAACCTGAACTCCAATGCCTCCCTGCCCGAGGCTGTGGCCCGTCTGGCCCAGGCCGGGCTCACCTCCCTGCGGGTGAGCTGCAACGGCGTACGGCCTGAAAGCTACGCCCGCTACTACAGGCCCCAAGGCTACGATTTCGCCGACGTGCGTAAAAGCATCGAAGCGGCCAAGGGCGGCGGCGTGTTCGTTTCTCTGAATCTGCTCTTTTTTCCCGGCTTCACCGACGGCGAGGAAGAAACCGCCGCTCTGGTCCAGCTGATCAATGAAACCAAGGTGGATTGCATCCAGCTGCGCAACCTGAATATCGACCCGGAGCTGTATCTGGAGCTCATGGACGGCATCGACACCGGCCCGAACCTCGGCTTCGTCAATTTCCGCAAGCGCCTGAAGAAAGAGTGCCCCGGCCTGCGCCTCGGCTACTTCAACCCCCGGGTCTCGCCTGAAGAATGAAGCCCGACGAAGTATCACGCCAAAACCCGGTGTTGCCCTTGCGCAACCGAAATAAAAGCCGTAAAAAGGAGTGTCATGCCCGCTGGAGGCATGAGCTTTTTTCGGGAGCAGACATGATGCGCCGTTTCGGCCGCATGAAATCCATATCTTTTTCTTGGGCCGGCGGGCCCCTTTTCTGCCGGGGGCTTTTTTGTCCGGCCACCTTGGGTCTGGCCCTGCTTTTGACCTGCGCCGCCCAGACCGGGGCGTCCGGAGCGTTGAGTGAACCCGCCGGCCTGCGCGGGCATGGGCAGGCTTCGCCCAGGGCGATCGAACCGCAGGTCATTCCGCCTTCGGTCCCCATTCGGGCTCAGGAGGAACGCCACAGCATCCGTACCCGCAGCGCGCGCTATACCGTGCAGGTGGAATACCCCTCTTGGGGCGTGCAGGCCGTGGATCAAACCGTGGCCGTATGGTGCCGCGAACGTATGGATGCCTTCATCCGGGGCCTTGACGCTCTGCCGTCGGACGACCCCGGCCACTTCACTCTGACCATCGGCTATCAGTTGTTTCAGGCGTCGCCTCTGACGGTTTCGGTCGTCTTCACCATTGCCACGAGTACCGGCGATTTTCAGCCCGGTCAGGCGGCCGTGACCTCCTTTACCTTCGACTTGAGCACCGGCCGCGCTCTCGGTCTGAACGATGTACTTGAAGCCCCGAGCGGGCTGCCGTCCTTCCTCTCCTTCTACAGCCGGCGCGAGCTTGTCGCGGACGGAGATGTGGACGATCAGGCCCTGTTGCACCGGGGCACTGCGCCGGACATGTTGAATTTTTCCTGCTTTGCCCTGACCCCGCAAGGCCTCAGCCTGTTTTTCGCCCCCAGTCAGGTGGCCGACGCCGAACTCGGTACGCTGCGCGTGGACATTCCCCTGTCCGCCTTGACGGTGTATCACCCCAAGCCGGGCATCTGGGCCAAGGGGCCGGCAGCCAAATGATCCGTACCCTGCGGCTCTGGGCCGGGATATTGCTCCCGGCGCTTTTTCTGTCGGTCGCACTGCCGGCCGGCCCGGCCGGGGCCATGGGTTCCGGACCCAAAATCGGCTCGGCGGCTTTCCGCTCTCTCGGGGTCTGGGATGAAAGCCGGCGCATTCGCTTCGATCTGGCCGTCTGGTATCCGGGCGGCAGTTCCGGCGCCTCCTCCAACATGGAAGGCAGGCACTTTGAAGCCGGAACAGGCAGGCCGCATCCCGGGTTCTATCCAATCATTCTGATTTCCCACGACGCGGCAGGCAACCGCTTCGACTGCGGCGATCTGGCCGCATCCCTGGCCTCGCGCGGCTTCATGGTCATCGCGCCCACCCAGGTGGGCGACAACAGCCGGGAGGAATCGGGCATCTACTCCCTGCAGAACCTCATCGACCGACCGCGCCTGCTGCTGCTTTCCCTTGAAACGGTGCTGAACTCGCCGGATCTTGGCCCCCTGGCCGATGAATCGCGCATCGGGCTTATCGGCGTTGGCTACGGTGCGATCACCGCCATGCAGATGCTTGGGGCACGCCCCGATCCGGATCGCTTGACCACATTCTGCCCCAAGGTGGAGTATGCCGATATCTTTTGCACCGGTTGGTCCGGCCGGAGTATGGCCGCTCTGGGCCCGCAACTGCGTGCCGCGACCAAGCGCGAGGGAGACGGTCTGCTCACCCCATCCCTAGCCATGTACGCTCCGGAGCTTGAACCGGCCCCCGAAAGCAAAGCAGGCCAGGAAGATCCGTCCGGCAAGCTCTCGCCCGGAGCGACGGCGGCTGCAAAGCTGGCCGCAGTGGCCGCCACGGCCGAAGAAGAGCGCCTGGGCTATGCCGTGGCCCTGGATTTTCAAGGCGGCCCCCGCTACGGCACCCTCTCCGGATCCCAGTTCGTGTATATTGATCCGCCGGATGCCTTCAACCCGCTGCCGATCATGGCCAAAGAAAAATCGCCCGAAGCCCCGCAGGCCCAACCTGTGGGCGCGCACGCCCAGCAAGCCCTGCGCCGCCTTCCAAACAACAGGGCCATCCGGGCGGCCGCGCTGCTGGCACCAGCCGGGGGCATGTTGTTCAGCCCCGAAGATCTGCACCGCGTGATCGTGCCCGTGGCTCTGGTGGAAGCCGGAAAAGACGAAGTCTATCCGCCGGAACGGCACGCCCAGCCCTATTTTTCCGGTCTGCCCTCGCCGCCCGAGACCCTGCGTCTGAAAAATGCCGACCACTATTCACTCTTTGCTCCCTGCGACTTGGACAAAATCGCCGGGGTGGAGTGCGGCAGAGTCATCGGCAACGCGCGTAGCGAACTGGCCGAAACCCGAGACACCTTTCTGGCGTCCTTCTTCCTCTCCGCCCTGGGCGGTCCGGAGCCGCCCGCGCCCCCCGGCACCTACATGATCAAGCCCTCCCCTGCTCCGCCGGCCGACACGAACGGCACATCTCCGACGGGCGGCCGTTGACCGCGCAGGAACACGCCCCGGTGCCGAACCGCGCGGCCGGCCGCTACAGGCCGTTTGAAAACGGCGCCGAAATTGCTCCAAGGAGATCTCATGAATCCGTCCCATACCGAAATCTATCGGGTGCGCCGATTTGAGCTGGGCAGCGACGGCCGACTGCGGCCAACCGCTCTGTGCAACTATCTGGAAGACGCAGCCGGCGCACATGCGGACTCTCTCGGCGTGGGCGTGGCCGATCTCGGCAGGCTGGGTATGACCTGGGTGTTGGCCAAAATGCGTCTGGTCCTGGAATTTCTGCCCGGCCAGGATGACGATGCCCGGGTGCACACCCGCCCGGTGGGCGTGGAACGCACCCGTTTTCGCCGTGACTTCACCGTGTTCGTGGGCGATCATATCGCGGCCCGGGCCGTGACCTGGTGGGTGGTCATGAACCTGGAGACACGCCGTCTGGAGCGTATGCCGGCCAATCTTTGCGCCCTGATTCCCGATACCCCCGACCCGGCTCTGGAGGACGCGGAGATACGCCCCCCGGACCCGGCCGAAGGTCTGCCCGGGCCGCACTTTGCCGTGCGCCTGGACGACATCGATCAAAACCGGCACGTGAACAACGTGCGCCTGGCCGGGTTTGTTCTTGAAGCGGGCCAGACCCACCGGGGCGAAAAAAAACGCCTGCGCCGACTGGATCTTGTCTTTCGAGCCGAAGGCCGGCAGGATGATCTCATCCTGTGCCGCACCACTCTCCTTCCGGAACCCTCTCTTTGCCTCGGCCACGGGCTGTACCGCGCGTCGGACGGGCAGGAACTGGTGCGCGCCGTCACGGAGTGGCTATGATCCGGAGCGTTTCCCGTCTTGTGGATCCACACGGACGCACCGTGCGCTACCTGCGCCTGTCGGTGACCGACCGTTGCAATCTGCGTTGCCTGTACTGCGCCCATGCCCTGGGCATGACCTTCATTCCACACGAGAACATCTTAAGCTACGAAGAAATGCTGCAACTGGTCGCAGCGGCTGTGGATCTGGGCATCGACAAGGTCCGGCTCACCGGGGGCGAACCATTTGCCCGCAAGGGGTTTTCCGGTTTTTTAGAGCGCCTGCGCGCCGCCCACCCGGAGCTCGACCTGCGCATCACCACCAATGCCACCCTGCTGACTCCGCACTTGCAGCTGCTGCGGGATATCGGCGTGAACGCCCTGAACATTTCCTTCGACACCTTTCGACAGGAAACTTTCCGGCAAATTACCGGAAGCAGCTTGTACCACGAGGCGGAAAAAGGACTGCAGGCGGCCCTGGCATCGGGCATCAGGGTAAAAATCAACGCCGTGGCCCTCAAGGGTGTGAACGACGGCGAACTGCCCGCCTTTCTGGAGCTGTTGAGCCTCCACCCGGTGGATGTGCGCTTCATCGAATACATGCCCTTGGGCGGCCGAGGCCGCTGGACCGAAGGAAACTTCTGGTCCGCACCGCGGGTGCTTGAGGCAGTGGGCAGGCTGGCCCGCCTGACCCCGGTCCCGGCCGGTCAGGACGGACACGGCGGCCCGGCCAGACTCTACGAGGTGGAGGGGGCCCAGGGGCGCTTTGGAGTGATCACGCCTTTATCCAACCACTTTTGCGGCTCGTGCAACCGTCTGCGGGTGACTTCCGACGGCCGGCTGCGCACCTGCCTGTTCTCCGACGTTGAATACCCCTTCCGCGACATGCTGCGCGACCCGGCCCAAGGCATTGTGGCGGTGAGCGGGCTGATCACCTCGGCTCTGGCAGACAAACCCCTGGGCTACAAGCTTCTGCAGAATCGTCGGGAACAATCGGCGGTTATCGCCCGGGGGATGTCCTCCATCGGCGGGTAGAGGCTGTTCCTAATTGTCTAAGTGCGGAACGCCAAGCGGCAATTTTGTCGTGAAAACCTCGGGGCGGCTTGACCGTACCCTGAAACTCCTGTACCGCTTGAGGTTGAGTCGCCACAGCGCGGTCTTTAATCGGCCTTTGGATCAGAACTTTATCCTGTTTCACTTCAAGGAGATCCCATGTCCATCACGCCCGTTTCCACCACCAAGGCCCCGGCCGCCATCGGTCCCTATTCCCAAGCCATCATCGCCGGCAACACGGTCTACACCGCCGGGATGATCCCCGTCGAACCGGCCACCGGCAACATCCCCGAAGGCCCCGCCGCTCAGGCCAAACAGAGCCTGGAAAACCTCAAGGGCCTGCTGGAGGCATCCGGTTCCGGCCTGGACAAGGTGGTCAAGGCTACGGTCTTCATCAAAGACATGAACCACTTCGCCGCCATCAACGAAGTCTACACCACCTACTTCAAGGCCCCCTTCCCGGCCCGCAGCTGCATTGAAGTGGCCCGCCTGCCCAAGGACGTGCTGATCGAAATTGAAGCCGTTGCCCTGAAGTAAGAAGACGCATTATTTTTTCTTGTTGCCCCGAGGGTTTTTCCGGCACCGGAGATACGGCTTCTCCGGGGTGCCGTGCGGCAAAACCCTCGGGCCGGCACCCGCCCGGCGGATTGCTCCATCCGCGCACCAACTGCCGGGTTGCATTGACAATCGCAGCGAAGGATGAAATAGATACCCGTTCCGGCTGAAATGCCGGCGAGATTTGGAGGATGCATGGCCAAAGAAGAAGCCTTGGAAATTGACGGGATTGTGCAGGAAGCCCTGCCCAACGCCATGTTCCGCGTGGAACTGGAAAACGGCCACGAAGTGCTGGCCCATATTTCGGGCAAAATGCGCAAGTTTTACATCCGCATTCTGCCGGGCGACCGGGTGAAGGTGGAGCTCTCTCCCTACGACCTGACCAGAGGGCGGATCACCTACCGCATGAAGTAACCCGGCCGCCTTCGGGCGGCTTCTTACTTTACGGGGCTTCCCACGCGACTCCGTGACATCGTTTTCCTTGCCGCCACCTTTTCCGGCATGTTTGCCGGAGTACTTCTGCCGGGGTCGGCGAATCGTTCCGGCACCTGCCCACGCTTTTCATCGTTGCGCAAATTCTGCTCTGCTTTCTGGACGGCACCAACCCGGGCACGTCCTTCAAGCGTGAGTCGCTACGGGGCCTCGATTCGTTTCCGGCCCTGAAAATGCTTGTTCTGCCGTTGCTTTGCCGGGGGCATTTCCGGTCGTGTTCCCGGCTTACGCCAAAGGGGCGTTGCTGATCGGCGGCGCGGCCGTCGGCGTGCTGGCCCCGTTTTTCATGTTCCTGCTCCGGGCCGACGAAACCTTCACCGCTGCGGCCTTTATCGCCTCCTTCCTGCTTCTGCCCACCATTCCCCCGGTGGTCGGCCTGCCCCTCCCTGATCCTGGGCGGTTCCACCGCCAGCCTGCTCACAGCCTTTCCGCACAACTGCTGTTTCTGGCCCTTTGCCTGCTCCTGCCTTTTGCAGCGGCGAAAGCCGCCTGGGAAATCCGGTCCGGGCTGGCCAAAGGCATGCTGCGGCACCACTACGGCATTTCGGTGGTCTGCGCGGCCGGCTCCATGTTGGTAATTTTCTCCCGCTTTGCCGAGCCGTTGCGGCAAAACCCGAGCCTGATCCCCCAAGGCCTGGCGGTGCTGCTCTTTGTTCCCGGTCTGGCTACCTTTGCCCGGCGCGACGGCGAGCGCCGGCTGGCCGGTGTGGTCGGCTTTTGTGCCGTGAACGATGTGCTCATGGCCATCATGGCCGCACACTTCTTCGGCGCCGAAGAAGTGCTGATCTGCCCGTTATACTCCGTCCCCTTTTATATTCTGCTTGCTCCCTATCGACGACTCGACGCGCGCCTGCGCAAGGCCGGTCGCGGCCCGGCTTAACGCACCGCCCCTCCAACAGGCCAGACCGACCCACTCCGTCGACGCTCGGCATCTTGCGTCCGGCACCGGTTGAGGGTAATCTTGTCTATTCCCGCATGGTAGAATAAAGGAGCATCCCCCGGATGGAAGACCATATTCGCTTTTCACCGGAAGAGCGCGCCCTGCTGCTGCTGGATCAGCGCCTGCTTCCTTCCCGGGAGGAAACCTTTGCCTGTAGAAACCTTGAGGACATCGTTTTCGCTCTGAAAGAAATGGTCGTGCGCGGCGCGCCGGCCATCGGAGTCACGGCGGCCTTTGGCGCAGCCCTGATTGCCGCCGGGATCAAAGACCGGCATGGTGCGGCCTTGGGGCCGGAACTCTGGAATGCCGTCCTTGAAGCCGACCTGGATCGTCTGGCCCAGGCCCGTCCCACAGCCGTGAACCTGATCTGGGCCGTGGAACGGATGCGCAGCGTCCGGCGGGCGGCCGCCCCGACCACCGCAGCCGAGCTCTACGACCTCTGGCTGACCGAAGCCCAACGCATGCAGGCCGAAGATGTTGCCGTCAATCGCCGCATGGGCGCCCACGGGGCTGCCTTGCTCAAAGACGGCGACACCGTGCTCACCCACTGCAACGCGGGCGCCCTGGCCACGGCCGGCTGGGGTACTGCCTTGGGCGTGGTTTATTCGGCTGTGGAGGTGGGCAAGAATATTCGGGTCATTGCCGACGAAACCCGGCCCTTTTTGCAGGGGGCACGCCTGACGGCCTACGAACTGCACAAGGCCGGCGTGCCCGTGACCGTGGTCTGCGACAACGCCTGCGCCCTGCTCATGAGCCGAGGCATGGTGGACGTGGTGATTACCGGCGCCGACCGTATCGCGGCCAACGGCGACGCTGCCAACAAAATCGGCACCTACGGGGTGGCCCTGCTGGCCAAGGCCCACGGCATCCCCTTTTATGTGGCCGCGCCCCTTTCCACCATCGACCGCGCCACCCCCGACGGTCGGGCCATTCCCATTGAGGAGCGCCCGGCCTCGGAAGTGACGGAGATCGGCGCGCGCCGTATTACCCCCGAGGGCGTACCGGTGTTCAACTTCGCCTTTGACGTCACCCCGGCGGCGCTGATTGCCGGGATCATCACCGAGCGGGGTGTGCTGACCGCTCCTTACGAGTCCAGTATCACCCGCGCTTTCAGCGGCGACAACACCCAACCGACGACGTGAAAGCCATGCGCCGTACCTTAGCCACATTTCCGCTTCTTTTCGCCCTCCTTTGCTTCTGCACAACCGAGATCCAGGCCGCCTTGGCCCCCGACGGAACCAACCCGATCAAACAGGGCCTGCCCATGCAGCCGCCCAGAGCGTTGCTGCAGAAAATGTTCCCCCAGGATCCGCTCTACCTCTCCTTGTCCGGCGGCTGGGGGTATGAGCAGGCCGACCCCATTGTGCTCTCCACTCCGCAGGAACTCAAAAAGCAGTATTTTGACACCGAGCCCCTGGAATTCGCCATGGTGGATCTGCGCAACTATGAGGAATTCGCCGGGGCGCAGTCCGAGGCCCACAAGATGATCGCCATGGGCTTTGAGGTGGAAGACCAGCAGCTCATTCGCGAAAACGGCAAGGTTTACGAGCGTATCCGGGGCAGGGCCCGGGTCATTTCCGTGCCGGACTTCACCAAGCTGAGCAAGGATGTGGAGCAGGTCGACCCGCAAGACACCGCGGCGCGCAAGGCGCTGGAGTCGCGGGTTACCCGTGTGCCGCGCACCTACTGGTTCGACCTCACCGAGCCTTTTGCCCACAATACCGAAATGGAAAAGAGCGGCATAAAGCCGCCCAAGGATCTGCGCCGATAAGCCGCGCCGACCGTGCTGGAGAATCGAGATGAAACGAGCCCTCGTCATCGCCTTTTTAAGTCTGGCCTGCCTCGTACTGGCCGCCGTCGTGGTTCTCGGCGTGTTGCTCGCCACTCTCAACCCCAACGACTATAAAAAAGAGATCGCTGCCGCCGTGACCAAGGCCACGGGCCGAGAACTGGTCTTTGAGGGAGATCTGAAAACATCGTTTTTCCCTTCCCTGGCCTTGAAAACCGGCCGACTGCGCCTTGAAGGCCCGCCCGGATTCGGGCAAGAGCCCTTTGTCTCCGTTGACGGAGCCTCTTTCAGCCTGGCGCTGGCCCCGCTCTTTTCCGGCCGGGCCAAGGTGGAAGAGGTGCGCCTGGACGGTGTGACGCTCAACTTGGTCCGGGCCTCCGACGGTCGGGCAAACTGGAAGTTCGGTACGGCCAGGCCGGAGCGGGAAGGCGAAACCGCCCTGCAGGATACCCGCCCGCCGGCTGAATCCGGCGGCGGTTCGGGCTTGAGCTTGCTGGTGGATTCCGTGAAGTGCAGCAACCTGACCGTTGTTTATCGAGACATGATCGCCGGGGCCTCTTATGAAGCGCATGTCGACGACCTCTCCTTGAAGGATGTGGGGCTGGACAAAAATATTCCCATTCGCCTGAACGGCTCCATGACCGACGCGACTTCAGGCGCCAAGGCCGTGCTCAGCTTGGCGGCCACGGCCCGTATGGAAAGTACGGGAAACGCCGGTCTGACCCTCGATAAGCTGGAAATCGCCACCCAGGGGCCTCGCGGCAAAGGCCCGACCTTGCATCTCAAGGGCACGCTCCACTACAGCGCCCAAGGGCATTCCGTGACCCTGGAGGGACTCAAGGGTTCCCTGGACGACGCCTCGTTTGAAGGCACCTGTACCGCCCTGCTCCCCGGCGCCGACGGGCCGGCTCCGGGCATCACCCACGATGTTCGTGGCACCCTGCGCTTGGGCACCATTGACGCTGATGCCCTGATGCGAAAGCTCGATGTTCTGATGCCGCCGGCCGGCGATACGGCCAAAACGAGCGGCGCCAAGCCCCCGCTCGCCAAAGGCACCCAGGCCGGCAAAGGGGATTCCGCATCCGCCGGCAACGGGCTGTATGCGGACATCCAGCTTGATGCGGCAAAGGTAGTGGCCGGCAAGCTGCCCCTGACGAATATTTCCGCCCGACTGGTGGCGGATAAAGGCACGATTACCGTGGCTCCCTTCAGCTTAAAGCTTTTCGAGGGCAGCATCGGCGGCAACGCCGGCTGCGACCTGCGCGCCGTTCCCCCGGCCGTGCACGCCGCCGCCGTGGTCTCAAACCTGCCGATCAAGCCGTTGCTTCAGGCCTTGGCGGGCAAAGACAACCTGGCCGGCACAGCCGGCATGGAACTGGATGTTCAAGGCAAAGGGCTGAGTTGGAACGCACTTGCTCCCACCCTGAACGGCAGGGTCAAGGTCGCCGTCACCCAGGCCGAGGTACACGGCTTCGACCTGCTCCCGGCCAATCTCCCGGGCCTCAAGCCTATTCCGGCAGATTTCCCGGTGGAGCGTCTGTCCGCCTCCGGGGTAATCACCAAGGGTGTGTTGCAAACCCGTGACATTCTTTTGCTTTCCCCTGTACTCAAAGCACAGGGCGGCGGCAGTGTCGATCTGGCCCGTTCTGCAACGGACCTTTCCCTGGATTTCCTGGTGGGCGGCCTGCCCCCGGCGGTGCCCTTCCAGGTGAAGGGACCGTTTTCCTCGCTGAGCTACGGCTTGGATACCGAAGCTTTTCTGAAGAACACCGCCAAAGGTGTGCTGGAAATGCCGGACCAAGCGGGAGAAGCCCTCAAAACAGCCCCGGAAAAGGCCGGAGAGGTGCTTAAAGGCGTGGAGGGCCTGTTCCGCTGAGTCGGCTTTTCGGGCCGGAGCTTTTCACGTACCCCCGGCCCGAGTTTCCCCGACACGCCAAATTTTTTCCTGCCTCGCAAACCGTTTCGCAATCCGACGCCGCCCGGAGATTTCGCATGGCCGAGATTCTCATCGTCGACGACGACTTCGTCTTTAGCGAAGCCCTGCACGCCACCCTCAAGGTGGAGGGGTTCTCGGTGCACGCCGTGGAGAGCCTGCAACAGGCCCGCGAGTTGCTGACGACCAAGATTTTCGCCGTGGCCTTCATCGACGTTTACCTGCCGGACGGCAACGGCATTGACCTCCTCTCCGGTCTGGCTCTGCTTCCCGACCCCCCCGAGGCCATTGTGGTCACGGCCTTGGGCGACCCCGAAGGCGCGGCCACGGCCATTGCCGGCGGCGCCTGGGACTACCTGCAAAAGCCCGCGGACATGGCGGAAATTCTCCTTATGGTCCGCCGCGCCCTGGCCGCACGCGAGCGCAGGCAGTCGCGCCTGCACCGCATGGGCGTGGCGGGCATTGTGGGCGAGAGTCTACCCATGCGCTTGTGCCTGCTGCAAATTTTCGAGGCCGCCCAAACCGACTCGCCGGTTTTAATTACCGGCGAGACAGGCACCGGCAAGGAGCTGGTGGCCCGCGCCCTGCACCTGAACAGCCGGCGCGCCAAAGGCCCCTTCGTGGTGGTCGACTGTGGCGCCATCTCACCCACACTGCTGGAAAGCGAACTGTTCGGCAACGTGCGCGGAGCCTTTACCGGAGCGGCCCAGTCGCGCCAGGGCCTGGTGCTGCAGGCCGACGGGGGCACCCTGTTTCTGGACGAAGTGGGCGAACTCACCCCCGAGCAGCAGAAGGTTTTCTTGCGGGTGCTGCAGGAACGCACCTTCCGCCCACTGGGCGCGTCCGGAGAAATCAGCAGCGACTTTCGAGTGGTGGCGGCCACCAACCGCAACCTGGAAGAAATGGCCGCCTCCGAAGTTTTTCGCACCGACTTTCTCTACCGCCTGCAGGGCTGCGCTGTGACCCTGCCACCCCTACGCAGCCGGGGCGAGGATATCGAGCTTTTGGCCGAATACGGCCTGGCCGGGGCCGTGCGGCGCGGCGGCCTTCCCGACAAGCTCTTTTCCCCCGAGGCCATGCAGGCCCTGCGCTTCTATTCCTGGCCCGGCAACGTGCGCGAACTGCTGCACGCAGTGGAGCACGCCGCCCTGGCCTCGGGCGACGAACCATTGATCCTGCTCCAGCACCTGCCCCTGCAGTTGCGTACCAGTGCGGCCCGGGTCCGCCTGGGCGGGGGGGGG
>JAVBLS010000080.1:0-20174 GCA_031553235.1 Desulfovibrio sp. | reverse complement strand
GTAATCGGTCTGTAGTTCTGTCAGAGTATGACGGCTGCCACCGAACATGGCGCGGCAATTAAGCTTGCCTTTGTCATCCAGGGGAACAAGGGTTGCGTGTATATGTGGGGTAGCTTCATCCAGGTGCATGACGGCTTTGATAACCCTGTCGCCGTAACGCTCCCGGAGCCACTGCGCGGAAGTCTCGCCCCACTCCCAGGCACGGGCCGGATTGTAGCTGCCCGCCTTGTCTGTCTCGTTGGGGCGAAAATATTCAGGGCTGGCGCTCAAGAGTATTTCAACGGCCAATACGGCGTTTTTACGGATATTCTGGTCGCCTATGGCGGCTTTGATAGCTTCCACGGAATCCTGCGCGGCATCGCCGACAAAAGTGGCGTTGTCCGGGGTACGTTCTGCGTCCGCATTAGGTGTTTCGCGTTCCCTGAAGTTATGCGCGTCCGAACCGGCGATGTCTCCCCAGGACTTCAGTTTTTTGATGCGCAAGACGGCGTAGGGCATCAGTTTCCGTTCTCAAGAGTTGGGGTATGCCGGAATGCTTCCGCCCTGACGGCTTCCGGGGTGGAGAGGAGTTCGGCAGAAAGCCATGTGATGCGCCCTTTACGGTTCGGGCCGGTGATAATCCGGTACAGACCGTCTTCCAGGTCATGCGCTCCAAAATCTATGCCTTTGTCCTGCGGGGTGTAATGGGTGGTGTTCTGGGAAAAGGCACTGACAATGAACGCATTCCCGGTATCGGCATCGGTGAAATAGCATTGCAGGTTTTGAATTTTGCCCCAAATCCGAAAATCGAGATATGCCCGAATATCAGCGGCCTCTTTCAAAAAAACATAGCGTTCCGGCTCAAGCCCTGAGTCCACGGCATCACGGTAGCTGTAAGCACGCATCCCTTTTCTCCTTTTCCTACAGGTTGCCTTTCCCTGCCCGATGCGTCACGATGAGGACTCATCTACGCATACAGGCCAGCCTTTTTCCTTTCAGCAACCCGGCAGGGATTGCACTGAAAGGCGAACGGACATTTTTGCGGAGCAAAATGTGGAGTGAGTCCACATTTGCCTTTTCGGATTCACTCTAACAGGTGGGCTTGGCAGTAGGCAAAGTAGGTGGTAGTAGTATAGGGTAAAGATAGCCTATAACAGGTGGATTGATTTAACGGCAGAATGCAAAGGCTCCACTCATGTCTCAAAACGATTGCTCGACCAGTGATACTCATTTGCAAAGTGTTCTAGACACGACTATTGGCAAATTTTTAGATTTGCTAGCCAATGAAACAGAGTATCGTGATATTGCAGAGCGGCTCCGTGAAGAGGTCATCGGCAAGGGAAATACTTCTGAGGCTGTGATAAAAAAAGCTCTTTTTGGAGATGACGCATCATGATTCAAATAGAATCTATATGTATCAATGAATTTCGAGGCATTAAAAATTTAACGCTGGATATGGGCAAGAATAATTTTGCCATATGTGGGCCGAATGGAACAGGCAAGAGCGGTGTTATCGATGCGATAGAATTTGCCCTTACAGGCTCAATATCACGCCTAAGTGGCGAAGGAATGGGGAATGTTTCCACAAAAGAACATGCTCCGCATGTCGATTCGCGCAGTAATCCAGCCAAATCATCTGTAGAATTAACTGTTTTTATCCCTTCACTCAATAAGAGTGCAAAGATAATCAGAACAGTTAAGGGTATAAACTCCCCACAAATATTACCAAATGACGACGATATAGTCTCTGCTCTCGCAGGCATTGCATCACATCCAGAATTTGCGCTTACTCGGCGCGAATTGATGAAATACGTTTTGTCTGCCCCAGGCAAGCGGGCAGAAGAAGTTCAATCTCTTCTGCGTTTGGATAAAATAGAAAAACTTCGAACTACATTAAATAAAATTTCAAATACAACTGAAAGATCTATACCTGCATTAGAAAAATTAAAAATAGCATCTCGTAATGAACTGCTTGAGGCTTTAGATATAACAGAGTTTTCATCAGCAAATATACTTGAAGCAGTGAATATCCGAAGAGCAATATTGGGACTACAAGCAATAGAAATCTTTGACGCCAATACTTCCATAAAGGATGGTATTGTAAGTCTACCACACGGTGGAATTACATCAAAAATCCCCAAGGCACAGGCATTAGCCGACATTAAAATATCTTATGATAATATATCATCTCTATGTAATGAAACTATAGAGGCAACTTGCAAAAGCATTAAAGCAGAAATATCCGCCATAGTAGCCGATACAGAAGCTATACGTAATATAACAAAAGAAAATTTATTCAATATTTCTCTTGCAGAATTCGATGAAAAACAATGTCCTGTTTGCGATACGCCATGGGAGCCTGAAAAATTCAGAACGCTATTACTTTCAAAAACAAAGCGCCTTGAAGAAGCGAAGAAAAAACGCTCTACGATTGTGCAAGCGATTAAGCCAATAATAGATCTACTTGAATCTGTACAAAATTCTTTTCCAAGAATTAGCGCCTATGCTTTATTGCTTACCCCACCGGTTCAGCCGCTAGCCTTTACAGCATATCTTCAAAATATACAGCACGATATGTCGAGATTGAGAAATTCAGCAGATATTGTGGGGATGTCAACTGCTCTGGACTCCATTTATTGTTGCCCAAGCGATGTAACTGCCCTGCTAAATGATTTAGAAAAAGCCATTACCGCTTTACCAGATCCAAGCAAGCAAGATGGTGCTCGCGATTATTTGATATTAGCTCAAGAGCGTCTTGAAAAATATCGGCAAGCGGCCCGTAATCTTGCTAAGGCACAACGACAAGCGGAAATATCGAAGCATATTTATGAATTATATGGGACCGTTGTCACACAAGAACTTGAATCAATATACAAGCAAGTGGAAAATTCTTTTGTTGAACTATATAGAGATATACATCATGAAGATGAAAATACATTTCTCGCAAGGTTAGCACCGTCTATTGGCAAGCTCGGTTTTGATGTCGATTTTTACGGACGGGGATATTTTCCACCAGGAGCATATCATAGCGAAGGACATCAAGACGGCATGGGACTTTGCCTGTATCTTGCATTAATGAAATATATTTTTGACCAAAGCTTTACTTTCGCCGTTCTGGACGACGTTCTCATGTCTGTCGATGCAGGACATAGACGTGATGTCAGCAGGTTGTTTAAAAAGCATTTCCCAACTGTCCAATTTATTATGACAACACACGATGAAGTTTGGTTGAAGAGTATGCAAACTGAAGGTCTAATAGACCGTAAACATGGATTTATCTTTTTTAAATCCTGGAACGTTGATTGTGGTCCGACAGAATGGGATGACAGAGATGTTTGGAATGAAATTTCCGGCGAGTTAAAAAAGAGCGATGTTCGGTCTGCTGCATCGTTATTGCGAAATTATTTAGAATATATATCAAAAGAATTTTGCCATAGACTACACGCGCCAGTAGTGTTCCGCGGTGATGGCGAATATACTTTAGGGGATCTTTTGCCAAATGCCGTGAGCAGGCTCTCAAAGCTATTGTCAGAGGGCAAAACGGCTGAAGACAGCTGGGGAAATACAGCAGTTGCTATGGACATTGAAAATCGCCGCAAGGAACTTGCACAAGCAAATGTGAAATCAGAAATTGAAAAATGGCAAACAAATAAAGCTATTCATTATAATGAATGGGCAAATTTTCATAAAAATGATTTTGAGCCAGTTGTTACCTCATTCTGTGAACTGATAAGTCACTTTAGATGTAAAAATTGCAACGGAATGCTGTATGTTGTTCCAGACAGAGGAACGAAGCAAGCTCTTCGCTGTAGTTGCGCCCAGGTAAACATAAATCTCAACAAAAAGACGAACTAATACATCTTTCATTGTCACCATAAGACTATCAAAAGTTTTTGGGGATTATTTCTCCATCCTGGCCTTACCAGCCAGCCTGCCCGCAAGACGTGCTGTCCGCAAATGGGTATATCGGGCCAGCATTTGCAGGGTCTTATGTCCGGTTATGCCTTTAATCTCCATCACATCCAGGTCGGTTCTTTCAAAGAAGCGGCTAGTGGCTTCATGGCGTAAGTCGTGAAAGCGCAAGTTCTCAATCCCTGCCTTGGGCCGGATTTGCTTCATGTTGTCGGTGATAAAATCCGCGCTTACACCGAAAACGAGTTCAACGCCCTCTTGCCTTGGGAGGTTTTTAAGTATTTCCAAAGCGGCGGGAGATAGCGGAACTGTCCGGGGTTCAGTATTTTTGGTTTCGGGCAGAAAGACTGAGGGCTTTTTGAAATTTACGTTGCTCCACTTCAAGCTGGCGATTTCCTCCCGGCGCATGGCTGTTTCCAGGGCGAAAAGGATTAGAGGCTTGAAAATGGGGGAAGCGGCATTCAGCAGCTTTTCCTCTTCGTCGTCCTCAAGGCGTCTTTCACGGCCTTTCTCAACTTTGGGCTTGGCTGCCAGTTCCACGGGGTTTTGCAGGCTTTCCATGCCCCAATCTGAGCGGGCGTAGTTGAAGAGCTTAGATAGCAAGGCAAAGTCCAGCCGTATAGTATTGCCGCTCACACCTTCGGCCTCACGCTCACGCCGAAAGTCGGCAATGTCCCTGGCGCGTATTGTCGCCATAACCCGGTGGGCAATGGCGCGGCGCTGGATGGCCCTGGCGCGGTCTTCCTCGCGCTTGGCGTGCTTCAGCTTGGGGATATATTCTTCAATGTAGCGGTCAAGGCATTCACTCAGGGTATACTGCTCGGCTTCTTTGCTGGAAACGAAGATGCTTTTGTTCATCTTGGTTTCAACATCCTTGGCCCAAGCTTCGGCCTCAAGTTTAGTTTCAAAAGTCTTACAGGTGGTTGGATAGCCGCGCTTGCGGATTCTGGCTTCCCACTGATAGGGGCCGCGCTTACGGAAGGTTGCCATAACATTTACCCTCTATAGGTGGCGTTTGCTCTCGCGACATTTAGACCGTCGAACCCATTATTTTTCAGAAACAAATCCAAATCCTCGTCAGTCGTTTGATTTGTCGGTCCAATAATTATCTCTGAAACGGCATCATGATCAAATTTATGTACAAAATAAGGAGCAATGCCTCGACTGGTATTTCGGAATGCGATTGGATTTCTTGGAGCATGTATGTTGAGTCTTGGGTCAAGGGGCGAATAAACTATTCTCCATTCTTTTTCTTCAGCGAATCCAGGGTTCTTCATCGCTATTGATAAAAATGCTAAATGATATGCCGTTGTCAGGCTTTCTACTTCTTCTGCATTTTTATTTAGAGCCAAGCATTGTTCAATAAATTCTGATTGTTTTTTAGCATCATAGCAAATTTTCATCAAAAATTTACGTCTATCATCTGGCATGTCTGGGATGGGAATACTTTTTATAGCTTTTAGTCGATGTGTGCTGAAGCCGATAGCAAAGCCTGAACCATTTGCGGCGTATGCCCTCCATTGGCTCAAAACGTCACCGTTTTCTGAGAAACAGCAAAGAAATTTGCGTGATGTTATCCTACGGCTTTCATACTCACGATGATAATGCTGGCAAAAACAAGGAGTAGCACCTTCTTCGCGAGAAAGCTTCTTATGGGAGCTGTATACTATTTTGGCTGCCCAAGATTCCTCAGCATAATCGTTCATTTTTGAAAAATCAGTTAGCCATAAGCTCCGGCTCTCAAGAATCTTCATAAAAGTATCTGCCGGGCAATAGTGATAAAGCGTCAAAGGTGGTTCAGGAAAAAAGAAGTGGGCAAGCTCGATTTGCATGGCTACCTCCGTGACATAATCTTGTAAGTGAGTGGAGCAAATTTGGAGCAAAAAGTCAAATTGCCGGATTTTCCATTTTGGAAAATCCGGCAATTTCGTTCTCTCTCTTGGTGCCCGGGACGGGACTTGAACCCGTACAGCGTTACCGCCGAGGGATTTTAAGTCCCTTGTGTCTACCAATTCCACCACCCGGGCGGATGGAGGCGACCGAAGATCGGTCGTGCCGGGGTTGGTATACCAAGGCTCGGGCTGCGGCGCAATTGCGGCGTCGGAGAATTCTCGGCCCGGAGCCGATAAGGGAAGGTGCAGCGTCTTTTGCAGAAGCCGGCAACGCGTGAAGGCCCGCAACCCATGCGGCCCTATTTGTTGCCGTTCAGGCGCAGCAGGTGGCCCAGGGGACCGGCCGGCGGCAGATCGATGCAGGCCTCCTGCACCTTACCCCGGCTTATGGTGTAGAGAAAAAGGCTTTCGAGATTTTTGGAAACGAACAGCAGCTTGGCTTCCAAGTGTTCGTCCAGGCCCGGCAACAGCTTGTCGCAGACGGAGTGGAAGACGTCTTCGGCAAAGGCGGGCAAAGAGCACTGAGCCCGCAGCGTGTCGCCGCTGGGTTCAAAGTGGATGTATTCACCACCCGCTTCAAAAAGGATGGAATCCACCAAGGTCTTGAGCGCCTCTTCGCGGTCCATGAGCTCATAATAGCTGAGCTCCGGGCTGTAGACGATATGCACGAATATTTCGCAGGTATGCTGGGCCATAATCGCTCCCTACTGTACTTCAAAGATTAAGTATAGCCCATAGTCTGCGGCTCCGTCAAAAGGGTGGACAGGGCCGGTCGGCCGAAGTATCGTCGCCGCTTCCACGACAACGCCTTCGGCTATAACGGACGTTTTAATGATCGAATATTCCCGCGAGCTGAACCCAGCCCAACTCACGGCCGTGAAGCGCCTGGAAGGCCCGGTGCTGGTGGTGGCCGGCGCCGGCTCCGGCAAAACCCGCACCATTGTTTACCGCCTGGCCCGGCTTTTGGAAGCCGGCGTGCCGGCCCGCTCCATCTTACTGCTGACCTTCACCCGCAAGGCCGCGCAGGAAATGCTCGAACGCGCCGGCCTGCTTCTGGGCCGGCACGACAACAGCGTGGGCGTGCACGGCGTGGTCGGCGGCACCTTTCACGCCTTTGCCTATTCCGTGCTGCGGGTCTTCCCGCCCGAGGGCTTCATCCGCCCGCCCACGATCATGGACGGTCCGGACATGCCCGCGGCCCTGCAACAGTGCCGCGAGGCCCTGGGCCTCGGCAAGAGGGACAAAAGCTTTCCGAAAAACCAGACCATCCTCGGCCTGCTCGGCAAAAGCCGTAACAAGGAAACGGCTCTGGAAGAAATCCTGTCCCGCGAAGCCTATCATCTCATCCCCCACCTCGAGGCCATGCGCGAGTTGGGCCTTGCCTATGCGGCCTTCAAGAAGGAAAAGGGCCTGCTTGATTACGACGACCTGCTCTTCGAACTGGAACGCGGTCTGGCCGAGCGGCCCGAGGTCGCGGCCTGGTGCCGCGAACGCGCCCGCTACCTGATGGTGGACGAGTACCAGGACACCAACCCGGTGCAGGCCCGCATCGCCGCCCTGGTTGCCGGGGCCGAAAACCCCAACATCCTGGCCGTGGGCGACGACGCCCAGTCCATCTATGCCTTTCGCGGCGCGGACGTGCGCAACATTCTGCTCTTTCCGGATACTTTCCCCGGCACGGAGATTATCCGGCTGGAAGAAAACTACCGTTCCACCCAGCCGGTGCTGGATCTTTCCAACTCCGTGCTGGAACACGCGGCCGAAGGCTTCAAAAAACACCTGTTCACCCGGCGCGAAGGCGGGGCCAAACCGACGATCATCCGGCCCATGTCCGACCGTTCCCAGGCCCGCATCGCGGCCGGGCGCATTGCCAAGCTGCTCGGCCGTTACCCGGCTCGCGAAATTGCCGTGCTTTTCCGCTCCGGCTTCCACTCTTATCATCTGGAACTGGAACTGAACAAAATGGGCCTGCGCTTCCGCAAGTACGGCGGCATCCGCTACGCCGAGGCCGCCCACGTCAAGGACGTGGTCAGCTTTCTGCGCCTCGGCCGCAACCCCCTAGACTTTCCGGCCTTTGCCCGCGTGGCCGAGCTCACCGACGGCGTGGGCTCAAAAACCTGCCTGAAGCTCTACAACCTGCTGGCGGCCGGCGACGCCAAGGGCCTGGCCGCCGGGCTCAAGCGCTTTCCCTCCCTGGCCGCCGACCTGGCCTTTCTCGACGAACTGCGTGTCTCGACCGACAGCCCGGCGCGAATCCTGGACATGGTGGTGCGCCACTATCAGCCGCGCCTGGAAGAACGCTTTCCCGACGACCACCCCCGGCGCCTGCAGGGCCTGGAACAGCTCATCGGCATTGCCGCCGCCTACTCCGAAATGGATCTGTTCACCGCCGACCTTTCCCTGGACGAGCCCCTGCACAAGGAGGATGAAGGCGAGGGCATCGTGCTCTCGACCATCCACTCGGCCAAGGGCCTGGAGTGGAAGGCCGTGCTCGTGCTCGACCTGGTCGAGGACCGCTTTCCCTCGCGCCACGCCATGTCCCGGCCCGAAGACTTCGAGGAAGAGCGCCGGCTCATGTACGTGGCTTGCACCCGGGCCGCCGAGCATCTGGACCTTTTCGTGCCGGCCAACATCTACGACCGCTCCGGCGGCGGGGCCATCCCGGCCGTGCCCAGTCCCTTTGTGCGCGAAATTCCCCCGGCCCTGTATATGGAAGTGCAGGAAAGCTTCAGCGGCGCCCTGCTGGAATCCCGGCGCGACAACGGCCGGGCTGTGGCGCCGGCCGTACCGCCCGTCCGGAATGCAGGCGCGGCCACCCTGGCGGCCGAGGCCCTGGAGCGCCTGCGCGTTGCGCAGGCCGGCGCCGAACAGCCACCCAAGGAAGCGGGGGACGGCAAAGCCTCGCCCTTCAGCCGCACTGGCGGCCCGGCCCTGCCGCCCGAAGCTTGCGGCTTTTGCCGGCACAAGATTTTCGGCCGGGGCAAGATCGTCCAGTTCCTGCCTCCGGACAAATACCGGGTGAACTTTCCCGGCGTCGGCCTGAAGGTCATTCTGGCCGCCTACCTGAGCATGGAGGAATGACATGCCCGCCGACTCCCCGGTTTCCCCGTCCGACATTGCCGCCCTGTGGGCGGGCACCGGCCTGCCGGACGATGCCCTGCGCTCCGAGGACGACTGCCTGGCCTTGATCGACCGATTTTTTCCGGCCCGCGACGGACACGCGGCCCTGGGCCGGGGCGACGACTGCGCCGAACTGCGCATGCCCGGCATCGTGGCTCTTTCCAACGACATCTTTCTGGAAGGCGCGCACTTTCGCCGCGCCTACTTCACCCCGCGCGAGGTCGGGGCCAAGGCCCTGGCCACGGCCATCAGCGACCTGGCCGGCGCCGGGGCCGTGCCCCTGGGCCTTTCCCTGGGCCTGCTGCTGCCGGCGGGCACCCCCAAGAGCGTACTGGCCGAAGTGCTGGCGGGCATGGCCGAGGTTGCCGGGCGCCAGGCGATCTTTCTCTCCGGCGGGGACATCGCCCGGGCCGAGACCCTGGGGTTTTGCCTGACGGTCTGGGGCAAAAGCGCTCTGGAAGGCCGGGACGTGTTCCTGCGCCGGGGCCAGGCCCAGCCGGGCGACGGCATTTTTCTGATCGGCGCCTCGGGCCTGGCCGGGGTCGGGCTGCGCAGCCTGGAAGCGCTGGGGCGAACGGCCGTGGAGCTTTACCCGGCGGCCTGCGCCGCCCATCTCTCGCCCCAGCCTTTGACCACCGCAGGCGCGACCCTGGCCCGGCAGTTCACCGCGCCGGAGCACCGCCTGGGCCTCATGGACCTGTCCGACGGCCCGGTGCGGGATCTCCCCCGGCTCCTGGCCGGCCTCGGCGCAGACCTGGACCCGGCGCAGGAAGCGATCCATCCGGAAATTCAGGCCTATGCCGCAGCGGACAACTTGCCGGCCGAAAGCCTGTTTTTGCTCGGAGGCGAAGACTACGCCCTGATTGGCACCTGCGCGCCGCAATCTTTTGCCGGCCTGCGTGCGCTCCTGCCGCAGACGGTGCGCCTGGGAACGGTCCGGGCCGAGCCCGGCCTGACCCTGCGTGGCCGGCCCTTGCATCTGGTCGGTTTCGACCACCTGGCCGGCAGTGCCAAAGCAGTCGGGCCGGGGGACGGCATCAACGAGGCGGCCCGCACCCTGGTCCGGCTCTGCCGGCGGAGCCATCGGGCCGGGCTCTTTCCAGGCTTTTCCGGCAACGCCTCCCTGCGCCTGACCTTGGCCGACGGCCGCGAGGCCTGTCTGATCACCCGTTCCGGCGCGGCCAAGGGCAGGCTCGGCACAGACGATTTCGCTCTGCTCGACTTGGCCGACGGCACCCTGATCCGGGGCGGCAAGCCTTCCAGCGAAGCCGCCCTGCACCTGCGGCTCTATCGGGCCAACCCCAAAAGCCGGGCTGTGCTGCACACCCACCCCCCGCGCCTGACCGCCCTCGGCCTGATTCTGCCGCCGGAGCGGCGCCTGCGCCTGCCCCTGTTCGAGGCGGCCGGCTACCGGGAAAAATTGGCCTGGGTGCCGGATATCCCCCCGGGCACCGAAGACCTGGCCAAAGCCGCGGCCGAGGCCGCCGGTCGGCCCGCCCTCTGGCTGGAGCGCCATGGTCTGTGCGTGCACGGGCTCGACCCCTGGACTTGCCTGGCCCTGGCCGAAGAATTGGAGCACCTGGCCGGTGTGCAGTTGTTGGCCGGAAAAAATTAAAACAAGACTAATCTTATCTCTTTTAAGGCCTCCCCCGAACTCGCGAGGGAGGCCGATTTTCGTAAGGCGCAACGAAACCGTTGCGCCTCTTTATTCTTCTGTGTAGTATCAACTAAAATTAATTCCCTACTACGACATCCCTTGTTTTTTGTGGACAAACAGGGCAGGTAAGAATAACATCAGCAATAGCAGCATTATACTACAAAGGAGGAGAAGGAAGGGAGCCATCATGCCGGAGGACGGGGCGAATGCCCCGAAATGACCGTATAATCCGGTTTACGAAGAATTTATGGAGAGCCTATGCTGGGAAACAGTAGCAAAACCAAACGGAGTTGGGGGGCCTTGTTCCTGGCCTTCGTCATCGGCTTGGCCGTGATGGCGGGCACGGGTTTTGCCGTGAAGACGACAGATCAGGCCGCCTTCTGTTCAAACTGCCATGCCATGTCGGAGGTCGTATGGACGCATAAGAACAGCATCCATGCCAAGCTCGATTGCAACGAATGCCACACCCCTTACAACCTGGCGGAAAAATTACCGTTCAAAACGGCCATCGGGCTTCACGACATCCGGGTGAACACCTTCGAGGACATCGCCCACGTCATTCACGCCTCGCAGAGCACCAAGGACGTCATCCAGGCGAACTGTCGCCGTTGCCACTATCCGACGACCATGGACGTCGCCATGGATGTGAAGCCCTACTGCACCGACTGCCACCGCAGTGTGCCGCACAACACGAAATTGCCCATCAGCAAGAGGAAGGCTGCCGATGTCTAGATCCATCCTGATTCTGGCCGCCCTGTGCGCACTCGGCCTCACCGCCGGCTGCTCCGACCAGGCGGAAGAACCCGTCACCCCAACCTATAAAACGGGGCTCAAGGCTTCCGAACGCAGTAACGCGGAATTCGGCAAGGTCTTCCCTCAACAGTACAACAGCTATCTGAAAAACAACGAAACCGGGCTGGAGACCGAAACCCGATTCAAAGCGGCTTTCCCGTTCCGCAAGAACGACGACAAAAACAATCCGCCCACCGGCAAACCCAACGCTTCGCAGCCCTACCTGAAGAACCTCTGGGAAGGCTATCCCTTCATGTACGAGTATAATGAGGCCCGGGGCCACACCTACGCAGTGGAAGACATCCTGCGCATCGACCGGATCAACAACTACAGCGAACAGGCCGGCCTGCCCGCCACCTGCTGGAACTGCAAGGTCCCGACCATTCCCGACTGGGTGGCCCAGTACGGCGACGACAAATTCTGGTCCATGAACTTCCACGACTTCCGCACCACCGACAAAATCGACATGAAGAACAACACCATCGGTTGTGCCAACTGTCATGAACCCGAAGACATGACCCTGAAGATCACCAGTATTCCGCTGAACGACGCCCTGCAGCGCAAGGGTGTGGACTGGAAAACACTGAGCCGCAACGACAAACGCGCTCTGGTCTGCGGCCAGTGCCACGTGGAATACTACTTCTCCGAGCCGGACCACGGCCCCAACAAGAAGCCCGTGTTCCCCTGGGATCACGACACCCAGGCCCCGGACCAGGTCGGCACGCCCATCCAGAAGATCTGGGGCAACGGCATGGACCCCGAACAGATCTACGAATACTACCAGGACAAGGGGCCAAAAAAGGATGACGGCACCTACGCCTCCTTCGCCGACTGGACCCACCCGGTGTCCAAGGTCCGCCTGCTCAAGGCCCAGCATCCCGAGTTCGAAGCTTGGTACAATGGTCCCCACGGCGCGGCCGGCGTGACCTGCGCCGACTGCCACATGCCCTACCAGCGGCTTGACGGCAAGAAAAAGGTCTCGCAGCATCAGTGGACCTCGCCCCTGCGCACCGATGATCGCATCGACAACGCCTGCCGGCAGTGCCACACCGATAAGACCGTCGAATACCTGCGCGAGCGTGTGCACACCACCCAGTACAAGGTGTACGATCAACTGATGATCGCCCAGGACCTCTCGGTCAAGGCCCACGAGGCTGTGCGCCGCGCCTCCGAATGGAGCGGCGAGCGCGCCCCGAACTACGACGCTCTCATGGCCGAAGCCCGCGAAAACACCCGCAAGGGCCAGTTCTTCTGGGACTACATCTCGGCCGAGAACTCCATGGGCTTCCACAACCCGACCAAGGCCCTGAACACTTTGGCCCTGTCGCAGCAGTGCAGCCAGAAGGCGGTGGAGCTGGCCTACCAGGCTTCCCATTACGGCTTTGCGGCCGAAATGGATTCCAAGCCCATCAAGGAACTGGTGCCGCCCATCCTGGAGTGGAGCCGCGAAATGCAGATGAACCCGGCCAACCTGGAAACCCACGTCTGGCTGAAGTATCTGAAGCCTCTGCCTGAAACCAAGCGGGTCTGGAACCTGCAGCAGAAGCTGAACTAAACTGGGGCTCGCCCCCCTAGACCCATTCAGACACGGCGAAGCCTTGCAGCGCAGGGCTTCGCCGCAACATTTCCGGGAGGCCCCATGCCTTTCCGCCTTCTTGGCGGCTTTGTCGGCCCGGCAAGCCGGCGCCTCTGCCGTCCGCGCCCGAAAACCCGGCCGTCCACGCATAAATACCTTGGTTTTTTTCAGCGACTATGAAAAAATAACGGAAATTGGCGTAGCCGGTTCGGAGGGTCTCCATGCATTCAGGAAGGCGGATGCTTTGCCTGGGCCTGTTCTGCGCGGCCGTTGTCGCGGCCTTGTGCACAGTGGGTTTCTGGCGGCGCGCCGAACAATCGGCCGTGACGATCGCGCCTTCGGCGGCCGGGAATGCCGCCGCTCTGCCGCCCGAACCGGGCGACGGTCCCGAACCCCTGCCGGAAACCCCGACCCCGCCCACACATGCCCCCACGGTCAAGGCCGAGGTCGGGCCGCGAGCGGTCGGGCCGCCGCCCCTGCGCTTTTCCTCTTCTACCTCGTCCTTTTCCCTGCACAAGATCGGCCCCGGCAACGGCCCCACCCTGCTGGTGGTGGGCGGCATCCAGGGCGACGAGCCAGGCGGCTTTTCCGCCGCCGCGCTGCTGGCCTCGCACTATGAGATCACCCATGGCCAGGTCTGGGTGGTGCCCGACCTGAACTTTGCCGGCATCCTGCAGCGCAGCCGGGGGCCCAACGGCGACATGAACCGCAAGTTCGCCGCCCTCTCGCCCTCGGACCCGGAATACGGTCTGATTGTCCGCCTCAAAGGGGTACTGCTCGATCCTCAGGTGGACCTGATCCTCAACCTGCACGACGGCAGCGGCTGGTATCGCCCGGAATACCGGGATGAACTGCACAACCCCAAGCGCTGGGGCCAGTGCGTGATCATCGACCAGGCCCGCATGGCCGACGCCCGCTTCGGCGACCTCAACGCCATGGCCCGCACCGCCTGCCTGGATGTGAACACCAGCCTACTGGACGAAGAACACCGCTACCACATCCGCAACACCCGCACGGCCGCGGGCGACAAGGAAATGGCAAAGGCCCTGACTTGGTTTGCCGTACGCAACGGCAAGCCCGCCTTCGGGGTCGAGGCCGGCAAAGAGTTGGGCACGGAGTACCGTGCCTTCTATCATCTGCGGGTGATCGAATCTTTCCTGGAGCAGATGTGCATCGGCTTTGAGCGCCGCTTTGAGTTGTCGCCTCGGGGGGTCTCGGCCGCCCTGAACTCCGACCTCTTTCTGGCCGCCTGGGACAAAAAGATCATTCTGCCCCTGGACGACGTGCGCCCGAGCATCAGCCGCGTGCCCTTCAAAAAGGCCGGCGCGCCCGACAGCGTGGCCACCCGCCCCCTGCTCGCTTTGGTGCAGGAAAAGGACGGCTGGCGCGTGGCCTACGGCAACCGCACCCTGACCAGGCTGAGGCCCGAACTCGTGGACTTTGACGACTCCGTGAGCACCGTGGGCCTGACCGTTGACGGCGTGCCCCTGTCGGCCGGCCTGGGCGAGTTGATCGAGATCCGCGACACCTTCCGGGTGGACCCCATGCCGGGTTATCGGGTCAACGCCATCGGCGCCCGGCGCGAGGTCAACGGCACCGAAGCCGGGATACATCTCCACAAAAAGGATTTTGAAGACTGTTTTTCCGTGGACAACAAAGCCACCACCTACCGGGTGGAAATATACAAAGGCAACGCCTTTGCCGGTATGATCCTGGTGCGCTTCGGCGAGGCCGGCACCGCCGTGGCCGAGCCTTTGACCGGAGTCAAAGGGCCCGAATCCAACCTCGGCTATTAGAGCATTTCACACTTGAAATGCTCGCAAGGATTTGTCGGCAAATCCTTGCCGCCAAATAGGCGTAGGCGGGCTTTGCCCGCCGTTAAGCGACTATTTGAAGCGTAAACTGCTCTAAAGCGTTTTCTCGATGGAGGTGACGGTCACCACTAGCACACGGTTGGTGAAGGGGCATTTTGCTTTCATCTGGTCATATTCCGGGCCGGATTTCAGGAATTCGGCGGTGCCTTCGAGCAGGAACCCCCTGCCCATCTTTTTTCCCTGCGCTTCCTTGCTGCCCACGGTCAGCTTCACCTTGTTGTTCACTTCGGTGTTTGCCTGCGTTTTACGCATGCCGGCGGCGGGGATGAGTATTTTGTTGCCGTCCTGGATGATCAGATAGCTGTTCCAGGTGTTGACGACATGCGGCTCGCCGGTCCCCCAGGAGACAATGGCAACAATACCTTCTTGGGCAATGACCTCATAAAACGTTTCGCTCAGCATATGGGCCCTTTTTGTTTCACGTATAGAAGAGAAAATTATTATTCTTGCCGGAAGTAATCCGTCCCCCCCGTCCCATCAAAAGCGTCCACCCGGCCGGATGATTGGAACGCCGGGCTGTGACCATGCGCACGGCCGGGCTCCGGCATTGTCTCATCCAGCCACTCCCGGGCCTCTTTGGAGCGATGCAAATACCAGATAAAGGCCAGGCCGCCGATCAGCGGGTAGGTATTTTCCAGGCTGAGCATCGAGCCCAGGAGGTTTTGGTAACCATAGCCGGAAAAGGTGCCGACCAGTTCGGTGCAGGAGCCGGAAAACAGGCAGACGTTCCAGAGGGCGATGAGGCAGTATAGGCGCGTCCGGCCGGGTCTGCGGGCGGCCGACGCACGGAGGCACAGGATGGGCAGCAGGATGTAGGCGGCCAGGTAATCCAGGGCGGGCAGGCTCACGGAAATGTCAATGACGCTGTACGGCAGGCCGCCGAAAAGCAGGGACAGTGCGGCCTTGAGATCCTGGATTTTGAACAGGCCGACAACGGCCGTGATGATGCGCGGCAGAATCTGCGCGGCCAGGCAGAGGCCGCAGACCGCCATGAAGGCCTGGGCGGGCACGGGCAGAGGGCGCCGGGTAAAGGGGGTCTCCTGCGGTTTTGCCTCTTTCGCGTTTTCCCTGTTGGTTTCAGGAACATGTCCCGGGGCATGATCCGTCGTGGCCGACGGCGCGGCCCGGTCCGGTCCCGGCTCTTGGGCTGCCCCTTTCCAACGGCGCACAAAGTAGAGCAGCCCCAGGACGAGGATAAACAGTTCCGGGCAAAGGTATTTGAGACTGTAAAAGACCTGCATGATGCCGTCGTCCTGCCGGGCTGTTTCCCCAAAAACATCGATCAAGGAAAAGCCGGTGACGGCCAGGAGATAGAGCAACACCAGTCCGCAGCTCAGGCAGCCCAGAAGGGCCGCGCCCGGCAGCTTTTTGCACCAGCGGTACAGGGCGGCGCAGACCAGGGCCAACAGGGGCAGGTTCAGCAGCGGTACAAGGAGGTGGAGCAGCGGCGCGGCGTCCGTGTTTTCTCTGCCGAGCGCCGCGACCAGGGGCTCCAGGCCATAGCCCAGGCTCTGGATCAGCTTACAGGCGGTGAAGCCCAGCAGCAGCACGCCGCCCGCAATGCCCGTCGGTTTGCGCCGGATTGCCTCCGGGGGCATGCCAAACCAGGCGGCGTCCTCCCGGGAAACCGCCAGGCGCCATAGCAGCAGGCCGAGCAGCAGGGACAGCAAGGCCTGTGGCAGGGGCAGGCAGGTCAACACGGTGATCATACTGAGAAATTCCGAAGTGTTGCAATCCGGTGGAGAGAAAAGGCGCAGGAAAGAGTAGCAATTCCAGAGGGCGCAGAAGCCCAGCCAGGCGGCCAGGCAGGCCAAGAGCACTCCCTTGCGCGGGGTCGGCCTGCCGGCCGCGACAATCACGGCTGCGGCAAAGGCCACCATGGGCAGTTGCGCCAGGAAAATGAGGGTCGGGCTTCCGTCGGATAAAAAAACGCCGGAGCAGAGCATGCCCAGAAAGAGCCCGGCGAGATGGCAGATATATATCCAGGCCAACACTTTGCACAGCGCCGGCCCGGCAGGCAGGCCGCGGCGCCCGTCCGCATATTGGCCAAAGGCGGCGGCCAGGCGGGGCGAATGCGTAAAGTAGCCGTGCCAGGCGCAGAGCAGGGGGAGTCCGGCGAGCAGCAGCCCCGGCAGGCTCAGGGGTAGTAACGCTTCCATGTCGTAGTGGCGGCTGTGGCCGGTGCCGCCCAGCAGCACCAGAAAGCGCAGCAGAACGGCCACCTGCATGATGCCCAGGCCCAGGCAAAAGACGCGGCAGGCTTCGCGTGCCCAGGCGGCCCGCGTATGCAGACCCACCATGCAGATCACGCAGCCGACCACGCCGGCGGCGGCCGCGAAACTCCAGAAGAGGGCTTCCAGGTTTTCTTCGCGGGCGACGTGGGTCAGGCCGATTTGCGCCAGGAGAAAGCCGGGCAGCCAGGCGTACAGGCCGACCAGAAAGAATAGAGCAAAGCCGGGCAGGGCCGTGGTCTGCGCGGCAAGAGAGCCCGGCGCGGCGGCCTGGACGTCGGTATGATTCATGCGTTTCCTCTATGATATTGTTGATACAAGTATTATTTTATGCCCTTATATCGGCGCGGTGTCAATCAGATGCCGAAGGTTGTCGGGGGTGACCGGGCCCCTTCCGGAGAGTTCGGCGAGGGCGCCTGCAGGCGGGTGGCGGGAGCGGCTCAGGCTCGTCGCTCCTTTGCCGTGCCTGTCTTTGAAAGCATGCAAAATGCTGTGGATTTGTTCGGGACATGGAGCAAGATAAAGAATCGGCCGACTTTTCCCGAAGAAGGGAAAAGCCGGCCGAACTTTTATACCGCAGTGTTCGGCTATTTGGCGGCAAGGATTTGCCGACAAATCCTTGCGAGCATTTCAAGCGTGAAATGCTCTAGCGCCGGATTCTGCGGCGCAGCATGGCCAGGCCCAGGAGTCCGCCGCCGACCAGCAGCAGGGAAGCGGGTTCCGGCGTGGGCACGGGGTCTTCGCTCCCGCTGAAGTGGCCCAGCGGATTGTAGACCGACAGGTGGCTGAGGTTGGGCTGATTGCCGCCGTCGTTGATAATATGCTCGGTCGACCAGAAGCCGGAGGACGCGCCGCCTTCAAGCCAGTACATGGCGACGTGGTTGCCGCCCTTCACCGCATAAAATTCAATGGGCGTCTCCGAAGTCCAGGTGCCGCTCTTTTTGCCGGCAAAGGAGAGATCCACGATGGACTTTTCGCTCGGCGAGCTGGTAAACTTGCCGAAGATCTCCAGGCTGTCCAGATAATTCCCGTCGTAGCTCTTGTTGGTCCGGAACCAGTCGTTGATCATGGGCAGCATGGCGGCCAGGCCCTTGGGATTGTCATTGCCATGGTAAATAAACATGAGGGTGCCGCTGTAGGACGGGGCGGCATTGGCAATCACGTCGGCCTGCGCGGGAAGAGAGGCGAACAGGAGTACTGCGGTGAGGCAGAAGATAGAGATGGCGCGTTTCATGGGAGGCTCCCCCTTGGTATTTGAATCATGACCCGGCTCCCCCTCGAGCCGTGATACATGTTCATCCAAATCGCAAGCAAAGAGCATGTCAATATAATATGCTGTTAAAATTGACTTTTATTGTAAGCCTTTTGACCGCATGTAAACATGTCCGACAGCTCGAAATATTCTCGTTCCGGGATCTCTCAGGGGCCGTTTCACTCGATCGGATCCATTCACGACTGCAGTGGGGCATGCCTGCGGATTTTTTTCGACAGTCGTGTAAAATTTTCCGACAGGCATAGGCGGTTCTGCAAGCCTCCCTGGCCATGCACAACAGGCCTCACCTGCGGGCGACAACTTGGACCGCTTTGCATCGTACTCTTCCTGTGATACTTTTCAGCCCGGCAAGCGACCGGCACAACACCCCGAATTTTTATCCGCCGCACGAGTTCAATAAGGAATGCAACGTGAGCTGCGCCGCACCGGTGACCCTCTCCATTATCACGGTCTGTAAAAATCAGGCCGAGGACATCGCTTTGACCTGTGCAAGCGTCGCCGGCCAAACCTGGAAGGATTTCGAGTGGATCGTCGTTGACGGTGCATCCGGCGACGGCACGCAGGAGGTTCTTTCGCGTTGGCGAGACAGCATGACGGCCTACGTTTCCGAGCCGGATACCGGCGTCTACAATGCCATGAACAAGGGATTGCGGCGCGCTTCCGGGCGCTGGGTTCTTTTTCTCAACGGCGGCGACCGGCTGGCGGCCGATTCCACTCTGGCCGAGGTCTTCCGGCAGGAGTATGGCGAAGATGTTCTGTTCGGAGACGAGATCCGGGAGGGCAAGAAAAAAACTTCCGGCTATGTTTCGGTGCCGCGCGGTTGCCCGTTCGACAAGCTTTTCTTCGCCTGCCACACCATACCTCACCAGTCGGCATTTATCCGGCGCGAGCTGTTTGATCGCTGTGGTCCGTATGATGAAAACTACAATATAGCCGGAGACTGGGAAAAATGGATTGTTTTTGCCGCGCGTGGCTGCATGTTTCGGCATCTGGAAATGGTGGTCTCTATTTTCAAAAAAGGCGGCATGTCTGCCAATAGAAGCTACAAAGAAAGGCAGGATGCGGAAATGGCCGGAATGCTGCAAACGCACTTTTCCGTCGCCGAACTGGTTGCCGCCAAAGAACTTGAGAAAAAATACAGCGGTCGGCGCGTGATTCGCACCATTCTGCCCTTGGGCAAATATGCATTGTTCACCGTCGAAGAACGATTCGACAAGGTGAAAACCATTTATCGCCTGTTCGGCCTGCCGGTACTCAAGGCCAGAAAAATTGCCCATGCCCGCAGGCGTTGGTACCTTTTTTGCTGCATCCCGCTGTTCAACCGCTAGGTTCCCCTGGAGCAGTTTACGCTTCAAATAGTCGCTTAACGGCGAGCAAAGCCCGCCTACGCCTATTCGGCGGCAAGGATTTGCCGACAAATCCTTGCAAGCATTTCAAATGTGAAATGCTCTAGCGCGCCGCAGCAGATATTTGGCCACACCGTACAGGCTGATGGCCAGCCAGAAGGCTTCCACCAGAAAGGCGGAGAGGTTGAAATCCACCAGCAGGGAAATGCCGATCAGCGTTGAGGCCAGGGCATTGAGGCCGGAGTAGAGGAGCGAGGTGCCGGCGATTTTGCCCATCTGCAGCAGCAGGTAGGTGCCCAGCAGGCAGACTAGGCCGATGTTGCCGATAAAATCGAAGAAAGTGTAGCTCATGGGGTTCTCCGGCCCGGCCGGGGAGGGCGCTCCGGCGGGGGGGGGGGGGGGGGGGGCGGGGCCCCCCCCCCGCCCCCCCCCCGCCGCCGGAGCGCCCTCCCCGGCCGGGCCGGAGAACCCCATGAGCTACACTTTCTTCGATTTTATCGGCAACATCGGCCTAGTCTGCCT